>CAZMVL010000077.1:0-18339 GCA_964569335.1 uncultured Paraperlucidibaca sp. | reverse complement strand
TAGCTGTCAATCTAATTTTATGTCAATTTTCTGTTACCAATTTCACTTTTTATTGCCCGAAATAAGTGTATAACTAAGCACTATGTCCAAAGAATCCGTGGTACTCATCAGTCATAAAGACGGCTATGACACTCTCTGTGGCAATGCCGCCGCGGTTGAGCAAATCCAAAATAGGGATCGTTTTTCTGCCATTGCTCAGTCGCTTGGACATACGATTACCTGGCATGAGACGGGTGGCCTACACGGTGTCGTGCAGCCACCTTTCAGGAGCAGGTCGGACATAGAAAAGCTCTTCAGCGACTATGGAGTCGTCCCCGTTATCGCTGGCCAAGACACCATAACGGGGAGAAACGAGCAAACTGTAACATTATTCCTGCCCCAAGCACTTGCGCAAACCTCATTTATACAGAACGTCTCTCTCGAAAGCATGTAGCAGCCACGTGCACATGGCCCCCCAATCAAAAGGAGCTTATGATAGCGTGCCACATTTTCTTCTGGCCAGCTTTTAAGAGGGGTGGGTTCTTTTTACTAAATGCAAACCCGGCGTCCGTTGGCTCTATGCAAACATATGTCGAGGGGTTATCAGTCCATAAAACATATTCAGAAAAGCCATGCACATGCATAGCAGCCCTTAGGGTTTGGCTAATCTGAATCCGTTCTTTGCGCGGCACAAAGATTTGGGCATCAATAAGCGTGTCAAGAGCAAAAACAGTATCATCAATAGACAACTGCTCATTAGTATCGGCAACTTGAAAATATGGATGAAGTCCCGGGCTGAGGGGAACATCTATGTTGCCCTCATTAAAACATTCCAAAGTTATCGCAATACCATTCTTGGTCATCTGGTATTCAAGAGTCGCATACAGGTTCTGATAGAGCCCCGATCCTCTTGGGCTACAAAGCTTTACCAAACTTTCATTCCGTTCAAGAATATCCCAAGGCACAGCCCTGCCGTATCCGTGCTGTGGCAATACACTATTAATATCTGGGCCAAAGTTCGGCATACACACATGACTGCCACCTCTAATTACCGGGCTCCCGTCTGGTTTGCTACCAAGAATAGTTGCAGGATGCAGCACACTAACACCGTCTACTGCCAATTCTCTAAGCCAAGCACCGTATGTATCAACTACTGCTTGGGCTACGCCGTGAGTTAACCGTATCTGCTGCTGCCACATATTTATTGCATGACGTGCTTTATAGATTCAAGTATCAACGCTGTATCTTCCCAGCGAGTTACCTCCAAGCTGTCTATACCAAGCTCCTTTACCGGGTAGTCATTCCCTCCTTCTTGCAACCTGTCGCCATAAAATAGAATTTCATCCAGTCCGTAACCAGTAGCCTCTACCAGCTTCTGCATGCCGTACGCCTTGTCTATACCAACTCGGGTTATATCAATACTCGTGGAGCCGCCAAGGCGTACCTCAAGATCGGGCAATTGCCTCGCAATGACGTCACGAAGCTTCTGCTTTGCCGCCTGATTCTTCTCTGCCCATTTGTACTTTTCTTCAGGTGGAGCTTGTTGCCCAAGCGCAGAAAATGTAATCTGGCTACCACGATCTTCGATGATATCACCCCACGTTTTTTCTTCCCACAATCCGTATTCACGGGCTGACGATTTCAATGCTTCAACCGCAGACCGTTTCTCAGACTCGGTTAAATCTTCTGCATATTGTTGAACCCATTCTCCATCCTGGTAGCGATAGTATTGTGTCCCACAGGTTGGCATGAGATGAACTTTAGTTAACTTCTTATCATCTATATGCAGTCGCTCAATGACCTGATTCTTGAACTGTTCAAATCTGCCGCCAGAAATAATACAAACTTCAAAGTAATCAAGCACGCCGCTTAGCGCTACTGCCATGCGATCACTAATTGGTGATTTTGTAACAGCAAGCGTATCGTCTAAGTCAAACGCCAATATTTTTTTTGTCACTATTTCTCCTCCGCTTTTTTAATGCGACCAACTGCATCTTTTACTTTTTGACTTAGATCTTTTCGAGCAACCAGTATGCCGTTAGGGGTATTGATAACCACCACATTATCAAGACCAATCACCACAACTGGCTTGTCTTCTTCATTACGAACATAGGCGTTTTCGACTTCGTCCTCATAAATATTGCCCCCGCGGAAGTGGTTTCCATGTTCGTCAGATTCGTTCGCCTCGTGCAAGTCTTTAAATGACCCGAGATCCATCCAGTCAAAACTAGCCGGTACCACAACGAGATCTTTTGATTTCTCGATCAATGCAATATCGATTACCTCATCCTTAAAACTCAGGTATGTAGCCGCGTACTCATCAGACTGTTCATCTAATTCTAGGAGTTGCTCATAATTCGCTTCAAGCTCGGGCGCATATTGCTTCATCTGCTGCAGAAAAGTACTTACCGATCCTACAAAATACCCGCAGTTCCATAAATATCGGCCGCTCGCCATATACTGTTTCGCCGTATCAAAATCAGGCTTTTCTTTAAATGACTCAACACGATGTACGTTCGCCTTCTCATCTATGGCGCCGTCTCGCTCAATATACCCAAAGCCCGTTGCAGGAAACGTTGGCTCAATGCCAATCAGCGCAATCTCTTTGCGCTCATCAGATACTTTTGCGGCTAGCTTAAATGATCGCGCAAAACCCTCAACATCCCTAATATGATGATCGGCATGGATAAATGCTACAGGCTCATCATGATCATGGCGTTTCGCGATATGTGTAAGCGCTGCAACGATACAATTTGCCGTACCGCGGCGCCCTGGCTCGACCACGAAATGATCCTCATCAAGCTCCGGCAACTGTTCTTTAATATGATGCGCGTGACTGATGTCGGGTACAACATATATTTCATCCGCAATTGTTTGAGCACGCTGATATGTATTCTGCACCATTGATTTCTCATTCGTAAGTTTCAACAACTGCTTAGGGAATTCGGGTGTTGATAACGGCCAAAGCCTTGTTCCCGACCCGCCAGCAATTATTACTACAATCATCTCTACCCTCCAGTATTACCCCCGTAGTATACTATGTGAAGTGCGATTAAAGAGGAGTACTCATGGCAAAAATAGAGCTTCTACTACCGGAAACAGATGACAAGCAAGAAGTTTTTACAACGATAGCAGAATATCTTGGGCAACTATCTATTGACATCGCCAGTACTGATTTTGATCGCCCTTGGGGTGGCTTTTTTGTTATCGAAGAAGATTCTACTGAGAAGTTTATATCTGAGTTCTTCCCTAAATATTCGTATGATGAAATCGCAAATGGCCTCAGTTTAACACCAAAAATTCTCGTTCCCGCCCCAGGCAAACGTCTATCTTGGCAGTATCATCATCGCCGTGAAGAAATCTGGAATGTTATTAGTGGACCAGTAGGCGTTATCACAAGTGATACTGACGAGCAAGGATCTGTGCGGCAAATTAACAACGGTGATGTAGTCGCTTTTGGCACCGAGAAGCGTCATCGGCTCATAGGTCTTGATCGATTTGGTGTCGTTGCAGAATTCTGGAAACATACTGACCCAAACAATCCTTCCGACGAGTCAGACATTGTCCGGATCCAAGACGATTTCAGCCGAGGCTAACCTATACTTGTCTCAGATTTAGGATGTCTGAAAACAATGTGTTTATACAATAAATAATTCCATACCATTCCAGCAGCTACCGCAGCAGCCTTCGCAATGTTCACCTCCAACACAGCATGATCGGCAAGTGAACGAATTATAATCAGAGAACGACCAAACTCAGAATTAGTCAACAGTTCAAAACCATATATCACTCCACTTTGGATTACTAAAGAGCTAAAACCAGTTATTGCAAAGAAGACTATAAATTTATGAACATTTGGAGCTGATCCATGCCTAAACACAAAGTAGTGATTCAAAAAATAAGAGATTGTAACACCCACCAGAACCGTTATCGTATTAGCGACTAACACATAAAGCCCCACTGCAAGAACCAGGATATTTAACAAGAGGAAATCAAGCACAGTATTAAATAATCCTGCGCACAAAAACCTAATTTTTTCATTCTCGAGTAAAGGTCGCACCTGTTATACTTTATATTAAAGCATGAGTAAAAATAAGAAGATTATTCCGAAGCTACATATAGCAATTATTACTCCAACCTACAATGAAATAGGGAACATTGGGACATTGCTTGCAAAGCTCGCTGAGCAAAGTGAGCACCACAAAGATATAGATTTTACCTGCTTTGTGCTTGACGATTCCTCCCCGGACGGAACTGCAGATGAAGCAAAACGCATAGCAAAAGTCTTAAAATCCACCAACTTCACCTGCGAAGTTCTAGTTAGAAAAGAGAAAAATGGCCTCGGAAAAGCATACCTATACGGCTTCCACCATATCCTTAGCAAATACCCCGAGATTCAATATGTAATACAGATGGACGCAGACTTATCACACAATCCAGTCTATATATCCAGTTTCATACACCAAATAAAAAATGGTGCTGATTTCGTGGTTGCTTCGCGCTACATACCAGGCGGAGGAACCCCCGATTGGACGCTCGGCAGAAAAATACTCAGTAAGGGCGGTAACCTCTACACGAGGCTCCTTCTTAGCAACAAGATTAGTGACTATACCGGAGGGTATAATGCATACAAATCCTCATTACTTTCTGAGGTTATAACGCAAGACATAGCCGATTCAGGGTACGGGTTTTTAATTGACTTAAAGTATAGATCTCTGTTACTTGCAAAAAATCCCCAGCAAATACCGATCATATTTCTTGACAGAGAGCACGGACAGTCAAAAATCCCCAAGAGTACATTACTAAAGAACTTCTTCCTCGTTCTTAGGCTCAAGCTTAACCGTAATACCGCAAGATGAAACTCCAACATGCAAAAAAATGGCTACGTCACCATTCCCGTGGTCGGACTATTTTTATTGAATCAGCCATATTACTTAGTGTCTTAATACTTTTCTCGGTGGCAATTGCGCGTATTACATCCGGAGCTTGGGCGGATATATTTTTTAATAATGGCGATTCGCTCACACTTGCGATGATAAGCGAGTCGCTTAGCTCAGGAGAGCCTTTTGGGTGGGTACTCTCTTCTCAGCTTTTCGCCTTTCCGGAGGCAATAATATTCTTTATTGCAGATCTTCTGACCACATCCGTGCGATCAGCACTTATTCTTAACGCATTCATCAATGCTTCACTGCTTTATATTTTATTACGACTGATAGCTGGTTCAATATTTGGAGCGACAAGTCTAAAGGCACGCGTAAGCACGGTCTCTGCAGTATTGTTTTATGTTTTATTTGTTTTCCTAGAGGCTAAACCTCATATTAACACCGAAGCAATTGCCGGACTCTTTCTGTTCAGCACCTACTATTCTGGGGTTATATTATCAGGACTAACAATCGTATTCCTCTCATTACGGCTATTAAAGGATTCTGATAAAAGAGTGACGCGCAACAATCGGATACTCTTAATCTCACTTTTTGCAGTAAGCGCCTTGACCACACTCTCAAATCCTCTCTTTATTCTTCAGATCTTCTTACCACTAATGACCGTGCTGAGTCTTATGTTTTTGCTTAACCACATTAATTTTAAGTCCTGGATTATGATTTCTGGAACAACCACCGCAGGTGTCGCCAGCGGATACATCGGCAGGTCATTCCTAAAGCACATATTACCGGCAGACATTAATAAATATATCGACACACAAAAGATACCTGAAAGCTTAACAACCCTTAGCCAAACGCTTTCTCTTATGGTGTCCAACGGTGCCGGTAAGCTTAAGTTAAGCATCCTTATTTTCCTGGTGGCTATAGCTATGACCTTTGTCTTGTATTACATCTATCAAAATGCTCGCAAAAAAATGCTAGCAACTGATATGAAAGAATTACTCCTATTTTTTATTGCAAGTTTTGTACTCTTCTCCTGCATTTTAACTGTTGTGGGATATATAGTAACCGGTAGCACAACAACTCGCTACTTAATACCTCTGTATGTTTTTTCAGTTATGAGCAGTCTCCTAGTTTTTGGCTTGTACTCCCCCAATCATCAGATTAGAAAATACGCGGCTAAGCGCGTAACAATAATATTCCTGTGCATATTCCTGACAATCCTTCTAGGCTTAGCGGGGGTAAAGAATGGTGCATCTATAGCTCAATCTTTATCGAACGACATGGACTCTTCACGAGTCTGTCTCGAGCGTTATATGGCTAACAATAATAATGATGGCCTGGCAGACTTCTGGACAGCAAGGCCACTAGATATCTACAGCAAAGATAATAATAGAATCCTACAGGTAACAAGTGATCTTGAGGTTTTTGACTGGATGATCAATCTAAGCTCTTACGAAAATAGAAACTTCGGATTTGTGCTAGTCAGCGAAAATAGTATCTCTAGTTCGGATGTTTTAATCTTAGGCCAGCCATCAAATATTATAAACTGTGAAGCGTTTGAGATTTACACGTATAGCGGATCTGCCAGAGACCAACTCAACACTATGATACAAAATAGTCTTAAGGCCAAGCTTAACCCACGGGCTAGCCCTTAGCTACACTGCTTATGGTATAATGCATGGTACAGGATTACACATGAAAAAGACAAAATCGAAAACAAAAAAAATACTGATAAGCGTCATTGCCATAATCCTCATTGGAGCCGTGTCGTTCGCGGCCTACTCATACATACAAGGAGGCGAAAAAGCAGACACGAATAACGATTCAGCTTATACACCACCTACAGATGAAGAGGCTTTGGCCGGTGATACACGCAAAGAACAGATAGCGAAGGATGAGGCGGGCTCTAGAGACGGCTCTACAGCCAATACCGTAGCTACTGTAGTCATAACATACGCAGAGCAAAACAATGACGTAATAGAAATTAACGCATTCAGCGAGCACTATGAAGATGGCATTTGTACGATTGTCTTTACGCAAGGTGCTCAAAAAGTAACAAAAGACACTCCCGCATACAGAGATGCTAGGACAACCATCTGTACCAACCCCCTTATTAAACGGTCAGATTTTCCAACTAGCGGCTCCTGGACTGTGCAGGTATTGTACGCGTCTGGGTCTGCTAATGGATCTTCGGCTATACAAACTATAACCATAATTTAAAATAGTAGTATGAGCAAAGCATTCCAAATAACACTCCTATCCTTGTCAACCTTGGTGATATTCGCTGGTTTAGTGCTACTCCTACCCTCTACAAGGGTTGACGCTCTCAGCGGCTCAGACTTTAAAGCGGGTAACATAATTGATGACTCTGTATTCTATGACTCAAATACTATGTCTGCCATACAGATACAAGCATTCCTTAACGCAAAAGTACCGACCTGTGATACGAATGGAACAAGAATCTATAGTGGAAGCACGACTCGAGCGCAATATGGTGCGTCTGTTGGCAATCCAGCACCTTACACCTGTCTTAAAGATTATTCTCAAGCAATACCTGCTGTAATTAATAGCGGGAGTAATCTATGTACAGGCAATATAAGCGCAGGAGCTAAGTCTGCTGCACAAATAATCTACGACGTGTCTCAAGCATGCGGGGTAAGCCCTCAGGTTCTCTTGGTGCTTCTACAAAAAGAACAGAGTCTCGTTACGGATGATTGGCCCTGGGAGAGACAATATCGAAGCGCGACCGGATACGGATGCCCGGACACTGCACCTTGCGATTCTGAATTCTACGGATTCTTCAACCAAGTCTATCAAGCAGCGCAAGGCTTCAAGCGTTACGAAAGAAATGTTACAAACTATAATTATCGTGCCGGACGCAATAATAGTATCCTCTACAATCCGAATACTGCATGTGGTAGCTCGGTAGTATACATTCATAATCAAGCAACAGCAGGATTGTACATATATACCCCTTACCAGCCCAATGCAGCTGCCTTAAACAATTTATATGGTAGCGGGGATAGTTGTAGCGCTTACGGGAACAGGAATTTCTGGCGCATGTTCAGCGACTGGTTTGGCACCACTACCGGACAAGCATACGCGGCATCTTTCTCTGAATATAGACTCTATTCAAATCAGGGTCTAACCGTAGAGCTACCAAAAGTGGGCACCAGATACATCGCAAGCCCCGGACAAACCGTCTACGCTTCTGTTACAGTTAGAAATATAGGTCGTGTCTCGTGGGACAATCAAACTCGCTTAGGGACAGCAAACCCCATCGACAGGTCTAGCCCTTTTAGGGGCACAGACTGGATATCTACATCTCGCGTAGTGCCCGCTGGAGCCTTAAGCCCAGGAGCTACAAATACCGTTCAGTTTTCCCTAAGAACCCCCGACGCAGCCAACGTGTACACTGAGAGTTTCCGTGTTGTAGTAGACGGGAAAGCATGGACAAGCTCACAATTAGATCTTGCCTTCAATATCACACCACCCACTTCACCCCCTGCTGGCTACTCCAATCACATACTTGGCTCCGGGCAATCTATCAATGCTGCCGAGCGAATCATTTCGACCGATGGCTATAGTACCCTGGGGATAGAATCTGGACGAGTAACCCTTAGGACAAACTTTGTATCATCGTGGACCGCAGGATCAAATAGCTCTCGCCTAGTGATGCAGTCTGATGGAAATCTGGTTGTCTACAATAGTTCTAACCAACCCACTTGGGATAGCGGCACTGTTGGTAATGGGCCCTCTCGCCTAGTGATGCAGTCTGATGGAAATCTGGTTGTCTACACAGAATCAGGTCAACCAACATGGTCTAGCGGCACAATACTTCCAGTTGACCACCACAGCTATCCGCACTCTAGTATTTCTTCAAATGGAACCATGTATACAGGACAAAACTCTCAGAATATTAGCCGCAAGCATGCACTTATTTTGCAATCTGATGGAAATCTTGTGCTGTATTCGGGCGGACGTGCAACGTGGGCTACCTACACGGTCAACAGTGGGGCCGTGCGCCTGGTTATGCAATCTGATGGAAATCTTGTGCTCTACAATAAGGATAACAGAGCGGTTTGGAATTCAGGCACAGTGGGTCACGGGGCATCTTCTCTGCAGATCCAATCTGATGGAAATCTGGTTGTCTACAATAGCACAAACTCAGCAACCTGGGCATCCAATACTGCTGGCAGATAAATTAAGAGTTAGCTAAGTACTTATAAAAATCACTTGCGGTCTTATCCCAAGTAAACTGCATTGCGTGTTTGTGTGCCTTTTCGCTATGCTTCTTGCGATCTCCTAGGGACATTCTCTGGACTATTTCTACCTGTTTTTTAATGCCTTCCCAGTTACTTGCATAGTAGACGTGATCACCCCCCACTTCTGGAATTGAGGAGTTTTTGTAAGATACCACTAGACAGCCGCGCAGCATTGCCTCCAAGACGGGCAGCCCGAAACCTTCGTAGGTAGTGGGGTATACGTAGGCAAGTGCATTTTGATAGAGTTGCTCTTTGGTCTTATCGTCAATATATCCTAGCGTCAATATGTCTTCGCTATATGAAGATGACATTACCGCTTTGCGTGCCTTCTCATTGGGTATCATCACGGGAGACTGGAAATTCTCACCAGCAAGAACTAGCTGTAAATCGCTACCTTCTGCCTTGAGATTGTTGAAGGCCGACACGAGATCCTCAATTCTTCGTCGTGCGTCCGCTGCACCAATAAAAAGTAAATACGGCTTATTTGGGATTGCGGGTGACTTGGTAGTATGTGATGTCTTGGCCTGCTTCACATCTGCTCCAAGCGGCACTACCTCAACTTTACTATTTGAGATATTGAGATACTTTTTCAGATCGTGCTTAGTATGTTCAGATATAGCCAATACTCTATCTGTTTTTCTAAAATTACGCTTGAGGACACGCATATATTTGTGATTTACATATGCAGTCCGAAGCGTCGTTCTAAGTGCTTTTTGGCGAAAGTACTGCCATGCTGATACGAAATATTTTCGCCAGAAAACAAGCGGTATCAAATCATAGGCGACTAGATATGTCTTAGTACCGCCAGGTACGCCGAGTGCGTAATCGAACTGGAGAAAAACATCGCTCTCTGATGCTCCTCTGATTGGAGATCCATACATTTCTCGCAGGTGCCTTAAAAGAGTAGCCTTGCGATTCCCTTTATCAAGTTCAGGCTCAATACCTTGATTGATTAATCTATATTTAATATGCCGGGGAACATCGAGAAGCTCCAGGGGGTCATAATTTGATTTTTCATACACATAGAACAGAAATTCTACATCATCGGAGGAGTCAGCGACGATCTGAAGCAAATGGTTGGTGACTTGCTTAGTCACCTCGCCAATGCCTCTATAGCGGTGTCCGCTCTGGAGAGGACGTATGTCTATGCCTAGCTTCATTATTCCTGTGGTTCCTTTTTGAAATATTCTATTGGCAGACCAGTAAGGGCTGATGCGGTTATTTCAGCACTCTCTCGCCAAGTTAGGCTCTGTAGGTGCTTTCTTATCGCCTTATCAAAATGATCGGGGTCGTTCTTTAGCGTATCAAACATTTTTATCATACCTTCTCGAATACTTTCTGTTGAGTACGGATCAATATATAGCGCAGCTTTGCCGGCAGCCTCAGGGACGGATGCAATATCACTAGCGACGACAGGCGTACCACAAGCATAGGCCTCAACAGGCGACATACCAAAGCCCTCGTAAATTGGGGTAAAGACATAGAAGTGCGCCCCAGTGTACAGAGCTGGCATATCCTCATCCTTAACGAATTGCTTGGGGTTTATAATGCGATAGCCCTTCTCTTTTGCGTCCTGGATCTTAGCAAGGATCTCTTCGTTATTCCAGCTCCCAGCACCAACAATAACCAGAGGATACTCATCCGTAACCTTTTTCGGAAGCCCCATATAGGCCTCTATCAGCCTCACGTAGTTCTTCCGAGGTTCAACATTACCCACAGAGAATATATACTTGTCACTGAAGATATCATACTTTGCCTTAATGCTATGAATTTCACGCTCACTACGTTTGTAAAAAAGTGTCTTATCGACAGAAGGCAACGCCACGGATATTCTACTTGGATCTACGTTGTAGTATTTGATGATCTCTGATTTGCTGAACTCAGATATAGTAATGATGCTCTTTGCATTCTGAATAGAATGCGGAGCTACATGAGCCAAGAATCTCCTGTTGCCCTCGCTCACACACTCAGGAACTGCCAAGAACGATACATCGTGAAGCACAACCCCTGCATTACGATTACTTGTTGGCCACGCCAAGAATGAAGGGAAATAGTATGCGCCTCGTCCTAGAATCCAATCTACCGGTACCCGCCAACCTTTATACAAAATCCCCATTAATACCCTATGAGGAATGGGGTTTCGTATAATCTTTTTATAACTTGACAGGTCGTGTTTATGCACTCGATCCGCCCAACGTCTAGGGGTTATGAGTGAATAAGTTAGCTTGCCTTCGCCGGCAAGCTCATCTAGTCCTTGTATAATGCCAAGCGTGTAGTGGCCAACCCCGCTGAAGTGATCATCAACAATAGGAAACGCGTCGACTTGTATGTGTGGCTTTTTCAATTAGACTCCAAAATTACTCTTCTTTAAGTTCTAGGCTTATATTATACCGCGCTGCATCAACAGACCGCTAAGTCTTGTTTTTCCGCGAAGTTACTTTGCGATAGGCCTTGCGAAATACGCTCGCCAACTTTTCATCTAACTTTCTATTAAATTCATTGTGTAAAGATTGGCGCAACTGTTCTGTGGCATAATTTATATGCCCCTCAAGCCTCACGACCCGCCCAAGCGCCTTATCATCATCAACCCTTGAGATCTTACGTACGCTCAGCTGCTGGTTCATGATATACCCTATACCGAACCTCCCCTTATCAATATCTTGTCTGAGATATCTATTCCTGAGTTTGATCATACTTCTTCTGTGGGTATCACGCCCCGCAAATACGGAGTTACCCGAAGGTCCTTTTGCATCAGGCCGGTGATGATAAAGGGCCAGAACCTCAGGAATAAAGAAAATATCATACTTTAGTAGATACCTAATACCGAAATCCCAATCTTCAGCTACCTCAAGAGTTTCATCATAACCTCCGAGTTCATCGTATAACGACCTCCTGTACGTTATGCAGTTATTCGTCAAATAATTATCCAGAAGCTGGTCATACAAAGAAACCTCACTGACGCCTTCGTACCAACGATCGCGCCTCACTTCCACCACTTCGTCGCCTTTTACCTCTTCTATGACCCTGTCCATCCATACGGCAACACCCGGCTCATCAGTGTGTTCGTCGAGATATTCAGACACCTTGCCTATCCTTTCCGGCAACCATGAGTCATCATCATCCAGAATTGCAATATAGTCACTTTTTACCGATTTGATTGCCTGGTTGAGCGCACGAGTCAAGCCCACACTCTTCTTGTTATGTATAATCACGCGATTCTTATCTGGGTACTTATCTAGGACTTTTTCAACTCCCGCGTGATCTCCGCCATCATTTAATATTACATGCACATAATTCTTTGATACCTGGCTGACGACACTTTTAACCGCCCTCTCTAGTAGTACATTTCTATTCTTTGTTCTTGTGATGATTGCAACTATACGTTTACTCATGATTTAAAGTATACTAGTCCTTTGTTGATAGCAATAATCGGGACAGGATCGGCCTGCGACGGATCACGGCATAGCCCCTTGCTCCATATCGAGCCATGAATTTTAATTTCTTAAGCGTACGAGGAGAGATATCTAATATACTCATGGTTTCAATCTTCTCTGCAAGATACTTGTCAATCGATCGCACGTCTCCTCTGCTTAAAAAGCCAGTCCGAATATACTCGTCTGCATAATATTCGACTTGTCTTGCATATCGCATCAAGAGTGGGCCATTATACGAATCACCCAGATATTTCAGTGACAACCTATACAGTTTTTCGATAAAATCAAATTTATTAAGCTCCTTGCCATGATAGCCGTTGCGATAAACAGCACGGGTTATTGATTTATTATTGAGTCTATACCCATAACCTCTGTTCGGCACGACAGAAATACCATTTCTTGCATTAAAAAAGTTTTGCATTGTCCAAACCTCGTCTTCGTTCGCACGAAAGTCAGATAGGCTCCAATCTACCTCTTCTATAACACTTCGCTTATAGAGCTTCCCCCACGCAGTCATGACATGCATATTTTCCTGCCACGGAGCCCCACCAATTATGAGCCACCTCATTATGGTATCGCGATTCGGCTCGTATACAATTTCTCCCATGCCACCATCCGCAGGCGGTAGATATTCAAGCCCCTCCAGTGATGCAAACTCAGTATAACCGCACATAGCCACGTCGGCATTTGTCTCGTCCAGGGCATTTCTGAGTGTCTCGAGATAGTCTGTTGCTACCACATCATCTGAGTCGACAAACGTGACTAGTTCGCCTGACGAGGCAAAAAATCCATCTCGTCGGGCAGCATTCAGGCCTTCATTTTTTTTGTGCAAAGCCACTATGCGCTTATCTTTTTTTGCCCAGGCATTGCACATATCAGCCGAGCCATCAGTAGAGCCATCGTCCACCAAAATAATTTCAATATCGCTATATGTCTGAGATAGAATCGAGCATACGCAATCGTCTAAATAATTCTCAACGTTGTAGACAGGCACGATAATGGACACTACTGCCCTTCTATCATGCCTTTCTATCTTCTCTTTCAGCGTCTTTTTACCGGACTCGTCATGCCATGATGCTCCATAGTAGTGAATAGCTACAGTATTTTTCGTAATTTTGTCTTGCCTGGATGAGTTCCAGTAATTAGGGCTGAAAAACTCCTTTGGATATACAGTAATACCGGCAAGCTTTTGATAGCAGTTTTTGGCTCGCATACCTGCACTCAGTAAGAGTTCCTGAGCCCGACTATTAATAGTACGGTCGCTAATCGTACCATTATCCATAATCAGATGTTCGTTGCGATATGAATCAAGCATTTTTTTTACGAATGGATGTCTTTTTTTGAACCCAAAAACACCCATTTGAATCATATTTTGTTGCTCGAAACCGACAAAAGCATCGTTGCCTAAGAAGTCATCGAACCCTCGAACCAACTCCGTATTTACGTCTATATATATGCCCCCATATGTATTAATCGCTTCAAGACGACAGACATCGGATACAAACGCCCACTTTTGGTTTTCATATGCCTCTTTTGTATATGCGTAGCTATCTACATCAAAATTATTTTCATCCCACAGCATTAGCTCATAGTCCGGGCATTTTTCTTGCCAGGTCTTCATATAGTCTAAGGTTTTTTGTGGTATCGGCTTTCCACCAAACCAGCAATAGTGAATTATTTTTGGTATTTTTTGTTGCCCGCTCACTATCGATTCTTTCCGTATTTAATACGGCGCTTAATATTACCCAGAAGAAGTCGAAAAGATCTCCTGATAGACAAAAAGGAGTTTATTTCATTCGTAAGACGCAAGTTCTCCTCTAGCAAGCCTTCGACCGTGATGTTATCCTCACCCGAACCCGTCTTCAGTCCCTGCACATCCCATGGCATTACATCAAAATCAGCGTCGTCAATCTGCCTAAACGCCTTTTCTTGAGCACGCTCCCATTCAAATCCATGCAAAAAAGGAACGATCGTAGCCCTCGGGAAGAAATAGCTTTTAAGAGCACGCTTTTTCATCTTCCATGGGACTAGATTTTTGTCGGCTAGCAACACACCAGCTACTCCACTTCTCAAAACACGTCGCCACTTTCTGTAGTCTGATCGATGTTTTTTATCACCATCAATCGACAAAAGGCCCTTAAGTATATGCATCGCTGCGTTCCATTTATGGTACTGAAATGCAATCTTAACGTCTCTCCCTTTTTTGTCCACAACTTCCTGTCTATACCTTAGTGCGTATTCGAGACTCTTCACACGCTCACCCCAGACAAATTTTCGAGTTGAGCTCTCCGGATTATACCGATAGTAATACACCCTACGATAACCTACGCCAACATCACCCGAGTATTCTAACACGTGATGATTAAAGGTATTACCTTCGCCGTATAAAATTTCTGGAATGTGGCGTATGCGATACTTCTCGAGAAAAGACCTTCTGTAAATCTTATTCCAGACCTCTTGGGGCCAAATACTATACTCAATGTTCTTTAGCACAGTATCCGCCCCAACCGTTTCAACTTTATCAGAAACTACCTGGTCCTGGTGGAATACATCATACTGGCTAAGGGACATAGCAACATTAGTGCCAGTAGCCTCAATTAGCCCAAGCATATATTCTATTGCATTTGGCGCCAGCGCATCATCGCTATCAACGAACATAACGTATTTACCGCTCGAAACATCATAGCCCCTATTTCTTGCCGTAGGTAAGCCTGAGTTTTTGCCGTGAATAACCTTAAGCCGTTTATCTTTTCTACTGTAATCATCCGCTATATCTCCTGCTCTATCCGGAGTGCCGTCGTCAACCACAATCACCTCTATGTTTCGGTAGGTTTGTGCCAGAATCGAATCCAAACACTTGGATATATACTTCTCGACGTTATAGACCGGCACAACAACAGAAACGAGAGGCTGCTCAATATCTAGGCTTCGCCTGAGATACTCAAGTGAGTCGTTCCTTTTCTGCTGTATTATCTTATTTACTGCATTGTAGTCTATTTGTCGCGAGTATCCAGTGCGGATCGGCTCATCATAGGAAATCAACCTACTCTGCTGTTTCGTGAAGTTAAGTATGTTGTATAGACGTGAGTTTTGCGATAATGGGTCGTCGGCGCGAAAACGTTCAAATGCATAGAACTCTTTCATACAGAGCATCGAAAAAATCACACCGTGAAACGAGTCGGTTAACACTATCTCTGCACTATCTATGATATTGAAAAACTCTTCTGGGCCAACCGCCATCTCAAATTCGCCATACGCCTCGTCTCTCTTAAATACAGGGAGAATCTTGATGGAGAGCCCTTTTTCTTTTGCAATTTTCTTCGCATGAGCCCATGAGTTTTTATTATCCCCAAGAAAATAACAGAGGATATATTTTTGCTTTTTGAGACTTTTTGGAATTGGAATTATTTTTCGCCATGCCGAATAATCTAATAAAAACGTCGGGTCAAGGACAAGCTCAGCTCGTCGTCCAGTCATCTTTTTGATTAGTTGCCCACCAGCTTCTTCACGCGCAGACAGCTGTGCGAATTGAGACATTAATAGCGTCATGCGGCGCTCGATGTCCTTATTTCTTACTTCTGTCACACCCATACTCGGTGCATATCCTATCTTCTTGCGATTATCAGCAACGTAGTCCAGGTAGTACCTTGAGTCAAATACAGTTGGTGACCAAATCTGGTCTGATCCCGCTATAAAGGCATGATACTTACGGCTGAGAGCTTCAAAGTGTACATCATTCACACAAGACTTTGTAAATGATAGATTCTTTTTGATAAATCCATCGAACCGCTCAGAACGACTCTCGTCAATGACGCGCTCAGCCTCACTCCAGTCCGTAGCTTTCTCGTCAGAGTATCTAGTTCCGTGTGGAATATAATTCACCACATCCGGCTGATAACCAAGCTGCTTCACTACCTCACTCAGTGCGACCACCTGTAGCGCAGTTCCATAGTTATGATAATGAAACCATGTAGTGATTGCTACTTTTCTTGAGCTCATTTCCAGCTTCCTTTATCAAAAAGAAGTGCGTAATCTGTAGGCTTCTTTGGATTCGGATAGTCGTTGCGACGTATACTAAACCGTGGCGCCATATCATGTGGTAAGTAATACAGAATATTGTCGTTATCGTCCCTAACTACGAGATTTATCACGATGTTTGAGTTATTTATTTCGCGAAGCTTTCCGACCCACGTCATTGAGACATCTCTATTCGATGTTCTCTTACTCCCTGCTGTTATCAAGGGTACATTTCTATCCATATCACGAATATCACACACAACATACGTTATAAAATCTTTTACAGTACTGTAAGAAACTTTAACCTTCACGGTACCATCTTGACTAATCTGTAGTGGACTAATGAGTTCTGCGGTGAAGTTCTCGATAAGTCTGGAGCTTCCGTTGCCGTCTCCATCAGTTTGTGCGGACTCAAGGTTCTCCATACTATAAGCATTCGCTACGTCGTCAGGAGCACCACTCGCGATACATTCTCCGTTACTGATCATTATAACTTTGTCGCAGTACTTACGAACTGCTTCCATATCATGAGTAACCAGAATAATCGTCTTTCCCTGCTTCTTCACAGTGCTGAAATACTCTTCGCATTTGCGCTGAAATGCTTCGTCTCCAACAGCCAAAACCTCATCAAGGACCAATATATCTGTATTTGCACGAATAGCAATCGAGAAAGCTAAACGTACCTGCATCCCAGAGCTATAGTTCTTGAGTTTCTGATCCATGAAGCGTTCAAGCTCGGCAAACTCAACAATTTCATCATACATTGCCTCCATCTCTTCGCGGTTGAAGCCGAGAAGCGCGCCATTAAGGTAGACGTTATCGCGACCAGAAAGCTCAGGGTTAAAGCCTACGCCCAGTTCAATAAACGGTGTAAGCTTACCGTTCACCGTAATAGACCCTCTGTCCGGAACATAGATCTGCGAAATGAGTTTTAAGAGTGTGCTCTTACCCGAACCATTGCGGCCAACGATACCAAAAAATTCACCTTTTTTGATTTCAAATGACACATTTTTGAGTACATGCTGGTTTTCATACCCACGCTTGCGCTTACGCCAACCCAGTAGCGCATTCTTAATACTGCCAGACTTTTCATGCGGCAGCTTAAATGATTTGTAGACGCCTTCTACTTTAATGGCAACATCATTAGAGGTTAGAGGTTCTGGGTTGGGGGTTTTAGGCTTGGTCATTTCTTGCCTCGCTTTTGCTTGCTTATGATATTGACATTTTTCGCCTTTTTTGCTATATTACGGCTATCACCATGACGAGCTACTTTGGCGTGTGCGTCCGCCGAAACAATGCTCGTCTTTTTTTGTTTTTCTAACTTCACCCTATTTGCTGACGCAAAGTCGAACTTATCTGCATATTTTGTCAACAGTTGCGAAAACTTGTGCTTGTTGGGTATAACAATTTTTCCGAGTTTGTCGTTTTCGTCGAGGTATTCGCAGAGGCTTAGAAAATCCCCATCGCCCGTTACTATTACCGCTTTGTCATACTCGTCAATAAGTTTTGCAGCAGCATAAAGTACAATGTCCGTATCTACATTACCTTTGACTCGAAGGCTTCCATCTTTATCATAGTAGCTTGTGGTGGGTTTAAGAATAAGCGTGTAGCCACAGCGTTGCAAATATGCATACATACTCTCCATTCCAGAGAGGTTACCAACGAATAAAAAAGCTTCGTCTACACGATGTTTATCTTGTAAATACCGTCTGAATTTTGCAAAATCTAGCTGCCATCCTTCGTATATTTGAGCACCTTTGT
>CAZMVL010000076.1:0-18990 GCA_964569335.1 uncultured Paraperlucidibaca sp. | reverse complement strand
GATCGTCGAAGCTCATCAGGCGGGTCTTCGATCGCTGAAACTCTGGCCGCTTAGTGTAGAGGTCGAAACCATCACCCCAACCGGTCGACAGGCGGGTGAGTAGTCTTCCGGGAAGCACGCCTCGTTTTGCAGCGGGGTAGTGGAGGTTCAAATCCTCTGGCGGCCGCCAACCGAAACAACCGAAACCATGAGTGAACGATTCTACTACCGCGAAAACAAAGAAATCATCCGAACATCCACCGACGAGATCGCCCCACATCTCGATGACATTGCAGCCTCGAAGCTGTGCCTTCGAATGGGGATGCAGCCATCCGTCACAACCGTCCTGGGAGTCCACCGGGAAGAATACCTGGAGAAGTGGCTCTGCGGCCAAGCAGTCCAGGAATACGCCCAAAATGGGAACGACGCCAAGGCTGCGGTCGATCACATCTACGTCCGGGAAAACGACAACGCGCAATTCGGCACCGACTGCCATGCCGTGGTCGAAGCCTGGCTCCTGGGTGAGCCGACGCCCGACGTGAGCGACGAGGTGAAGAAACACACCGCGCCGATGATCCGCTGGCTCAAGGACAATGTGAAGGACATCCTGTTCGCCGAGCTTCTGATGCTCTCCTGGCCTTGATTCGTGGAAATAATTCTTGACCGATCCGACAGGGCGGCCTACCAATACCCGCAGATGAAATTCATCACACCATTTCTCGAACGAGAACGACCGCGCCCTAGTCGGCAGCGGTGGGTCTAACCATAGACCCGTGGTGTAATTGGTAACACTCTGGATTTTGAATCCAGCATTTCAGATTCAAGTTCTGACGGGTCTACCACCCAACACCGGCCGCTGCCGATCCTTTCTGATCCTGTAGTGTAGTGGCCTAACACTTCCGGCTTTCGCCCGGACACCGTCGGTTCGAATCCGACCAGGATTGCCAATTTGCGGTGCTAGTGTAACGGATAGCACGACTCCCTACGAAGGAGTTAGTCGGGGTTCAAATCCCTGGCACCGCGCCAACTTCATCTGGTGTTAGCTCAGCTTGGTAGAGCGCCTGATTTGGATTCAGGAGGTCGCGGGGTTCGAATCCCCCACACCAGACCATTTTAATTCGTCGACGTATCCATGTAGTCGACGGTGCTCAGCGGATCCAGGAGCTTCTTCCGATCCTCCCAGTCGTAGGACTCTTTCTTGTCCTCGAACAGGCCGGCTTCGACGTCACCGCGAACCCGCACCAGGTGGACGAGCTGGATTGCGGATTCGGCATGGTCGGGAGATCTGCCGCGGTTGCGCGACTTGTATTTCTCCTTTTTCTCGACCACGTATTTTCCACCGATCAGGCCGCCGCGAACCCCGGAGAGTTCCCGGTAGAGTTCGACGTCGCATTGGTCGGCGAACATGATGAGCCTGGATTCGAGCCAGCGGCGCATGGAGTACCACATCTCGGCCCGGATGTTCCGGTAGGCTTGTTTGGCCGTGCGGTCGTCGTCGGCCATGATCCTGGTGTCGGTTGGTGACTCGGAGTAGATCACCGCCAGGATGTCCGACCCGATGAAACGACGCATGGCGGAGAGGACTCCGTCTCCGGAGCCGGTGCCGTCGATCGCCACCCAAAATGGATTGACCTCGTTGGGGAGTTCGTCCCGGCAGTTCTCCGCC
Organism: uncultured Paraperlucidibaca sp.; assembly: GCA_964569335.1. Taxonomy (GTDB): domain Bacteria; phylum Pseudomonadota; class Gammaproteobacteria; order Pseudomonadales; family Moraxellaceae; genus Perlucidibaca. The sequence continues at coordinate 17,345 of CAZMVL010000076.1, read as the reverse complement.
ACCTTCACCGAGTCGCCCTTGCCAAGTGGGATCTGGAAGTCAACCTGGATGACGTTGCGGGCTTTTTCGTGGATGGTGATTTCCTCGCCGTCGATGAGTGCCTTGCGGGCCAGGCCGAAGCGGCCGTAGCTGAGGATCGGCAAGTCACCCCCTTCGAGGGCTGAGTCGAGTGAGAAGATTTCGGTGGGGATCTCGTCGAAGATCCACTCGCCGCGGGCACGTTGGAGCAGGGCATTGGTGACAATGGCGGATCCGTGCCCCGATGGTGGGAACATGCCGCGGCACATGATCCAGTAGCCGGGTGACCCCTCGCCGCCGGCGTCGGCCATGGCAGCCAGGTAGCCCTCGTAGGTTTGCATCCCTTCGATGATCATCTTCCGGTTGACGACGTTTTCGGTTTTTGCCGCGTCGATCCGGTAGATCCTCCACCCACGCATCGAGTCCCATTCTTCGGACTCGTCGTCGTGGTTGACCCAACCGCCCTTTGGTTCGCACCGTTGTCCGTATTCGGAGTTTGGATCCTCGGGGTTGGATGCACCCAAGATCTTGATCCGTTCGGGGTCCTCACCCTCCTGGGTGATGAATGCGTTGCGCAAATCCGACCAAATACCGCGCGGAATTTCCCCTGCTTCGTCCAGGAGCGTCCGGGTGCGGGTGAGGTTCCCGAAGATCGGGTGCGGCTCCATGCGGGGTTTTGGGTGGAGACCGCGCAGGCGGCCGACGCCTTGGTCACCCTCGGCTATACCGACCAGGAAGATGCCGGCAGTGTCGGATGATGGATCGACGGAGATCTTCTCCGAGGACACCTCTCCGACCAATGGGACGATGTTGTTGATCGCCTTCCAGGTCCCGCACAGATCCCCGAACAGGTTGGCCCGTGCGTGCTTTTTGGTGGTGGAGACCACGTTGACCAAGGTGTGCTCCGGATCACGGAGCCAGTCCAGGAGCGTCCAGACGCCGATGGTGAAGGTTTTCCCGACAGCGCCGGCGCCCATGATCAGCAGGCGCTTTTCAGAGAAGCAGAGGTTCCAGACGCGCCGGGCCGACTTGGCCCGCAGGTTAAACCGGTGCTTGGGCAGGACCATGGCTGCGGCCTCTTCGTATTCGCCGCGGCTGAGGTGGGTGTAGAATAGGATCGCGTAGCGGGTTTTGGCATCATCCTCCGTCACCTCCGCCCATTGGGATCGTGGTGTCAGCGTGAGGCAGGCTTTGTAGTAGTCCTTCTCACGGGTGATGTATTCGAGCGCCTTGTGGCACCGGTCGATGTAGTTTTCCATAATGCAAAAGCGGCTATGCCTTGTGAGCATAGCCGCTTGGGGTTTGTCGGTCAAGGGTGTTGGTTCACACCTTGGGTTCCTCGACCTTGGTGAAATCCAGGTAGTAGGTGTCACCTGGGTTGAACTTGCCCAGCAACGCCGGGTTGGCGACGGTGAGCTCAAGGCAGCCGCTCGGACTGAACTTGGCGAACGAGTTGTCCTCATCCATCCCGGTTCCGTCGTAGCCGCCTGACTTGCAGACGCAGCGAAGTTTGAGTTGCTCACAGGTATCCATCCGAAGGACGGACTCGACTTTCATTTTGGCTCGCATCATTGGTGTTGTTTCTTTGGTTTGGTGTTTTCTCACAGGCCCATCTTGGCGAACAGCGGGGCGCCAAGGTAACCCTTGAGCATCTCGCGTTGTTCCTCTTCGGTGGCGCGTTTGATGACGTGCTCCAGCGGCTTGATCATCGCGTATTCCTCGGCCGGGATTTTCTGGACGAGGTCTTCGAGCGCGGCGTTCTCCTTGGAGCTGATGGTTGCCGAGTAGGACGTGCCATAGCGTGCTTCGACGTTTTTGTCGACGGTCTTCTCGACGGTGATCAGACGACCGCGAACTGGGTGGACGACGGATTCTTCGTAGACACGTTCTTCCTCGCCGGTGGCGGGGTTCTTCTCACGTGCCTCCGCGGACGTGACGATGTCTGCGAGCAGGCCGGGATTCTTGCCGGCGCTGAATGCGGTTTGGAGCAGGCCGAGGTGAGCGGCATTTTCCTCATCCCACCAGATGGCCCAGGCGATACCCTCTTGGGCTGGCTTGAGCTTGAGCCCGGTCTTGTTTTTTTCGTAGTGGTAGATGGCGTCCTTGTCGTGCTGCCAGAGCCATTGATAGGCGCGGCTGAACAGGTCACCATTGGATGCTACCGCCTTGAATGCGTCATTCTTGATGACGTTGAAGACGTGGACGTAGGCGGTGTCTGCGGCTCCGGTAATGTGGGGGAGCAAGCGGATCAGGGTTTTCCCGGTGGGGAACTTGATGCGGAGCCTGGCTTCTGCGCCGATGGTGGAGTCACGCCACTTTGGCGTGGCTGCAACTGGGGCTCCGAGGGTGGGAATGGCTGGGGCTGTGCCAGCATCATTGAACAGTATTTCTTTTCTCATCTTCGTGTTGTGTTGTCGTGTCCTCGTGAGGACGTCGGGGCGGCATCCTCCGATCGGCGCGGAATTTTTGCAAGACTTTTTTTGTTCCACCCAAAAGAAAGTTTAGGGATGGGGGTATTTTTTCTATTCTTCAACCCATGCTCGCGGTGTGAAATAGAGGGATACAGGGATACCCCCTAAGGGGGTATTCCCTGCCCTATCCCGGTTTCTATTCACACTGAGCGTTTTCCTGTTAGATGATTTCTGGCGTGGCGATCAACTTCTGGGTTGTTCGAAACTTTTTCAACTTTTTCCCAAGATGGTTCTTGACTCGACCGGGTAACCCGTGCCAAGTTCCCCGCAGCGATGGACGAGGAACCAAAAGACGACGAGGACCTGCTGAACGGGGATGACCCGCAACGCCCCGGCGAATACAACATGGAGTCCATCATCATGGGAAAACGGACGCTGTCCATGCGCCGCCCTATCCCTGTTTTTGGGATGAAGCACGCATCCCATCAGGGTGCCGATCCGCACCACGTGGTGCCTGGCCCGCGGTCCAAAAAACTCACCGAGTCCGAAGCCCGGGAGCTGATCCTCCGCCATGCGCTGGACACCCAAGGCTACATCGCCGAACTCAAGCGGATGTTCGACATCGGCGCAATCGACATGCTCCCCGACAACATCAAGAAATTGGTGGACGCCGAGAAAGGCAACGCGGAGGTGATCCTCCGGGCGCTCGACACAACCGGCAAACTGGGTGGATTCGGGAACCAGGGTGGGGACAACAAAACCATCGCCCTCCAAATCATCAACAACGTCACCCAGGTCATTGACCGTGGGTTCGACAAGGCCCGTGAGAACATGGACCGCAACAAGACGATCGAGGCATCCGTCGAGGCTGTCGAGATCGTGAAACGCCATGCCGAGGAGATCCCGCTTCTCCCGGAACCGAAACCCCAACCGAATTTATTTGACACCGACGACATCGAGCAGTTTGCTAGAATTCAGCGCGGTGCCTGATGAAACCAACCAAACGCCGGAGTGAAGCCCCGGTGCGCTAAACCGACCCCATGAATACCGATGAAACTCGCCAATGGACCGACTACCTGTGCCGCCTGCACGGGCAGCACGGTGGTAGGACAGAAATCCGCACAATCACGATGCCAGGCCGCATCTCCTCAAAAATCTATGGGGACTCCGAGCCAATGTGCCGTGACCTGGAGAGGCTCCATGAGACTCGCCCGGACATCATGGCGTTGACCAACATCTACACCACCCTCAACCCCGTTGACCCGGATTTCGTCCCACAAGCGGGCCGTGCAATTCCGGATGGTGCGATCACCGCATATCTCTGGCTTCCTATCGACATTGACCCGATCCGGTATGAGCGGGATGAGTTCGGTGTTCAGCAGATCCTGATGGATCAAAAAACCCCAACCACCGACGAGGAACTCGAAAACGCCCGTCGTGCGGCCGAGACCGTCGAGGCCATGATCACGTCGGCCACCGGCCGCCGAGCCAACGTCTCCGCAATTTCAGGAAACGGGTTCCACAAGCTCTTCCGGGTATCTGGCGAAACCGCCGTCGTGAAACCGATGGTGCATCGGATTCTCCAAACCCTGAATCAAATCTTCAAGGTGACACCACTGTCGGGCCACATGGTCACGGTGGACACATCCGTCGCAAACCCGGCGAGGATCTGGAAACTCTACGGCACCATCGCCAAGAAGTGGTCTGGATCCGGGGAAGGAAAGGACAAGGTGTATGCCCCATCCGATACCGACACCCGACCATTCCGGATGTCAAACATCATCTCAATGCGGGAGGATGAACCACTCACACCAGATGACCTGACAAAACTCCAGTCCGGACTCGACGACTACCTGGCCCGATTCAAAAAGCCGGAACCTGAAACCAGGTCCACCCAAAACACAACCGGCCCGACCCCAACACTCAAGCAGGGGTCCGATGATTGGCTCAAAGATTTGGGTGGAGTTGATCTCATGACGCTCGACGTCAAGTCGGCGCTCATTGAGGCTGGCCACTCGATCGTCAGTGAGGGTGAGGTCGAAACACTCCGCACCGACGGCACCAAGGAGTTCAAGCAAGCCATCTGGATCAAGTGCCCGAATGCAGCCCAGCACTCAACCAACGACGGAGACAAGGATGCCGTCGTCTATCTTCCAAAGATCAACTGCGAGGGGACTCGCGTCTTCGCCGGATTTGATTGTTTTCACGACCACTGCAAGCACTTGACAGGGGCCGAGGCACTCCACACCCGGATCATCGGGGCTGACATCGTCAAGAAGAACTGCGACTGCTGCGAGTCGGCACCGCCCCCACCGCCACCACAATCAAACAGCGATGGGTTCACGCCCGGTGCAGGAAATGCCCCGGAGATCCCACAACCGGTCCGCATCAAACGCACCAAGATCCGTTCGTGCGACTGGATGCTGGATCCAACCAACATGCCAAAACGTGAAGTGTTGGTGGATGGGTTGCTGCTCCGCGGTGAGGTCATGACACTGGCCGCACCCACCAAGGTCGGCAAAACCTTCCAATTGATGCACGCCGCCCTTGCATGGGGCAACGGCGGATCATGGCTTGGGATGGAAGCAACCCGCCCACTCCGCGTCCTCTACCTCGACCCCGAGCTTCTTGAGGACCAAGCCAAGCTCCGTATCCAGGCCGTCGCGATCAACACCATGTCGGAACAACGCCCGAGCGGTGAGAACCTGGACTACATCAACCTCCGTGGTGACGCGATCATGGCCGAGGATGACCCATGGGGTCTCGTCATGCTCACCCTGAAAGAGTGGCTTGATGCCGGTGACCAATGGGACCTGATCATCGTGGACTCCATGTATAAATTCCAGGGGAACATCAACATGAACGACGCCGGAGCCGTGGTGAAGATGCTCAACAAACTCCGCGCCGTGTCATCCGCCGGTGGAGAGCCTGCAATCATCTACGTGCATCACTATGCCAAAGGTGACCCTGGCCAAAAGAAAACAACCGACCGTGCATCCGGATCATTCGCATTCTCGGCCGACGCCGACAGTATCGTCACCCTGACCCCCCACCCACTTTCTGAAACCACCGGCCTACCACACTACAACGTGGAGTTCACCCTTCGTCACGGAAAACCCAAGGAGACCACAGTGGTCGGCCGCCGCGCGTCTGCCGGTGGCATCCCGATCCTGGACCCGGTTGACGCAGCCCCGCAAACCGACTCCGCGTTCCTGGCACGCCGCCGGATTGCCATGGAGCTCTGCATGGTCCTCGACGGAATGGCCCGCGAGCGCACCTGCCGCGCCACCCCGTACGACAAAGTGCGGGTCAAGGTGAAGGAGCTGCGCGACGCCGTCTGCGCCAAGTTGAGCATCGTGCCCGAGGCATTCGACGCGGCCCGCAAGATCGCCACCGACGAGGAGTGGCTCAAAGGTGAAGGACATGCCAATGGGCGGACCTACTTCCTTTCCAAGGATGCCGTCTGCATGGTCGAAGAGGGGCGCATGAGCGGCAACTACGAACACATCTTCGGAAAACCAGAACCAACCGACGAGGACGACTCGGCACCGTGGGGTGACCAGCAACCAGGGGGTGAATCCCCAGTGGCAATGCTTGGTAATCTCTACGCTACCGGGAACCCCGGCCGGGGACTGGTCTGACCGTATGGGGAAACCGGGGGTGCGGCCAGGCTTCAACTTTGCCGCACCCCTACACCAATCTCACAACCAACAAAACACGACAATGCCACGAGGAAAGCCACTAACACCAAAGGAACGCGATCAGAAGAAGCTGGATGAAAAATCCAAGAAAATTGATCGCGAATTGAAAGCAGCCATCAAACAAGCAACACGGAACGTCAGATGGACCTAACAACCTTCGGGGACGAATTCATTTTCGAATGCAAGTTCGGTGAACAGGGTCCGGCGAAAAACGCCGGGTTCTCCTGGCACCGGACCAAGCAGCATTGGCACACCAAGGACTGGCGTGAGGCAGACAAGATCGTTCAATTCGCGGACGAAAAGGCACTGGCAAAGATCAAAGAAGGCGTGCGTCAGTCGCACATCAGCCGCCTGGCATCCGCGTCGTTTGACTCGGACCTCTACGTCCCAGTCCCGGAGGGCTTGACACTCCGCAACTTCCAAAAGGCAAGTGTTGGGTTCTACAAGCACCTCAAGGATGCCGGCAAACCCGGCATGCTGATCGGCGATGAGATGGGAACGGGCAAGAGCGTCCAGGCCTGCGCCATCATCAACAGCGATGATTCCGTCCGGAAGGTCCTGATCGTGTGCCCGGCGTCTCTGAAGCTGAACTGGAAGCGGGAAGTCACCAAGTGGATGGTCCGCCCAATGACTGTGAACGTGATCGACACCAAAGCCAAGGTGATTGACGTGAGCGCGGATGTCATCATCGTCAACTATGACCTGATGGTGAAAATGCGGCCGGCGCTGGAAGAGATCGACTTCGACCTCATCATCTGCGACGAAAGCCATTCACTCAAAAACTCCAAAGCCCAACGCACAGTGGCGATCTTGGGTGGAATGCGGCCGGCTACCGAAGAGGAGCAAAAACGCGACAAGGTGATGGAAAAGAAGGTGCGGAAGCTCTCCACCAAGTTCTGGATCCTCATGACAGGAACCCCGATCCTGAACCGCCCATGTGAACTGTGGACCACGGTGTCGCTGCTAGACAAGTTCGGTCTCGGCCAAGACTGGTTCGGATTCCACCAATCCTACTGCGGTGCCAAGAAGACCTTCGGCGGCCACTGGGATTTCAGCGGGTCGTCAAAAACCGACGAACTGCAGGAGCGCCTGCGTTCCTCGTTCATGATCCGCCGCCTGAAGAAAGACGTGCTCGCAGAACTCCCCGACAAGGTCCGCACCATCATCCCGCTGGAAGCCGCGTCCAAGGCCAAGAAACTGGTCCAAGAGGAGAACGACATGGCTGCCAAGAAAAAGGTGATGCAGGCCAAAATCGAGGAGAAGCGCAAAAAGCTGGAAGCACTCACACCCGGCGAGCAACTCCCGGAAGGTGACGCCGCCCTGGTGGCCGAACTCAACGCGCAGATCGGGGAAACCATCGACGAGATGACACTCCTCCGCCGTGACCTGGCTGTCCTGAAAGCCAAGGAGTGCAAGGACATCCTGATCAACGCCGCAGAGGCCCACCCGGTGCTCATTTTCGCCCACCACCACGAGGCTCTCGACCTGACGGTCGCCAACCTGAAGGCAGCCAAACTCCGGGTCGACAAAATCGACGGCCGCGACAACATGGATCACCGCCAGAGCGTAGTGGACAGGTTCCAGGCTGGCGAACTCGACGCCGTGGTCCTCGGTATCAAGGCGGCCGGCGTCGGACTCACCCTGACCCACTCGTCCCACGTCATCTTCCTCGAACTCGACTGGACGCCGGGAATCATGGCCCAGGCCGAGGACCGGGCGCACCGTATCGGCCAGCGTGACAGCGTCCAGGTCGACTACCTCGTCTACGACAACTCGATGGATGCCCACTTGGCTCAGATGCTGGTATCCAAGGAGACAACCATCTCAGAGATCATGGACGACAACACCTCGCCGGCGATGACCGTAGAGCAAGCAATCGCCACCTGGGAGGAAGACGCAGCCAACCGGGTTGCCGAATTCGTCCGCAAGGAAGTGAAGCGGATGCGTGCCGAGAAAGCCCGCGCCGACAAACTCGCGGCCGAGCAGACCGCAGCCCTCCAAGTCGCAGTGCTGAAAATGAAGAAGGTGGTCGACCCGGAGCGGTTCGCCCGCGGGTTCTTCACCGGAACCAACGTCCACTTCGCCGACGGCATCATCCAATTGGGTGGAAAACTCGTCCCGATCAAACGCTACGGACAGAAGGTCCGGATCGACGGTGTCGAGATGGAAGAGCCCCCGGCCGGAATCGAAGCAGCCTGGCATGACAACAAATGCTGCCTGTGTGGAAAACCACTCACAGATCCACGCTCGATTGAGCTTGGAATCGGACCACATTGTGAAAAGATGATGCCATGAACATAGACCCAAGACTGAAAATCCCGGAAGTCCAAAAAGAACTCCTCACCCTGATGCTCAAGGCCCAGGGCGGGGCGTCAAAGTCCGAGCGGAAGGTGGCCGCTTCGCGCCAAAACGCGGCCAAGGCCACGGCCGCCCGGAAGGGCAAGAAGTTCCCAGCCAAGCCTGTCAAGCTCAAGATCCGCCCGTCTGAGGATTGGGATTGATTCTTGACACCCAGATGGTATCCTACCGCCGTGACCAACGAGCATGACCAATTCGCCGAGGCCGCCAACCAGCTGCTTGCAATCCTCCACCCACTCCTGAGTTCCGGGATCGTGGCGGTGCGGTATGATTTGGGCGGAATGAACGTGGCGGCAGCGCCATTTACCGGACCACTGATCAACCCACTCGACAATGTCGGGACGATCGCATCGAAGTGGCTCCAGATGCTCGACAAAGCCACCGACTCGAACGGCAACTTCTACATCATCATCGGTGAGGTGTCTGAGCCCTACAAGGAGCCGGCCGTGTTGAAAGTCCCAACAGCCCCCCAATATCACCCACCCGGAGAGCGCCGCTACTGGCAACGTGCGGCCCTTGACAACCCAAATCCAAGACCATAATCTCGACCATGAGCGCGTTCCCAGAGGGTCCAACCCCAAAAAACAATGACAGGGCTGCAATCGCCCTGTTGAAAATCGTCGAACTCTTCATGGGTGCGGTGGACTCGAATGGCTTCCTACGGATTACCGGAAGCGCCATCAATTTCAAGGACTTGGGTGATACCCCAAAAGCCTACACCGGAGCGGCCGATCTTGGCGTCTACGTGAAGGCCGACGAAAGCGGCCTTGAGTTCCGCATCCCATACGTGGCATGGGGAAACATCACGGGGAACATCGAATCCCAGGTTGACCTGATCCAAAAGATCAGGGATATGATTTCGTCCATGCGCCGTGGGGGTATCGACGCGTCCGTCGTCCACGAATACCCTGCGGCCGAAGCCGGTTGGATCTACTGGATCACCAACGCTGGGTTCATCGGGACAGAGGCCTTCGAGGCCGGCGACACTCTGATCTGCATCACCACCACCGCCGCCGGTGGTGACGAGGTCTCCCAAAATTGGCTCAAACTCAACACCAACATCCCAGGATTGACCCCGTTGGGTGTCCTCTTCGCAACATTGGCAAACCCAGCATCCGAGTCGATCGTTCAGATCAACCCGGCTGGAACCATCACCCTGCTCGACCCTAAAAACCCATCTGTCAATGCCATCCAGCTCGACATCACCCCAACTGGCACCGGAGCAGTTGGGCGGATCGTATGGAGCGAAGCAGACCACTGCCCAGAAGTCCCACTCAACGACATGGTGACCCTTCAGATCGGGCAGGAGCACCTTGCCCGGGTAGTCAACAAAGAGGGGTCAGACATCGCAAACGGGAGGGTCGTCACCATCAAGGGTGCGCAAGGAAACAGGCTTTCTGTCGAACTCGGCGACGCATCCGACACGGCACACACCACCTTCGGAATTGCCACCCAGGAGATTGCCAATAACCAAGAGGGGTTCGTGACATTGATGGGGCTCGTCCGCGGAATCGACACCTCAGCCTGGGCGGAGGGGACTCCCCTCTACCTATCGGGGGCGTCCGGTGATCTATCAGATACCCCACCCACACGCCCGGATGCCGTAGTCAGGGTGGCCACTGTTGTAAACAGTCACGCCGTGGTCGGATCCATTCCCAATCGGAACAACCATTGAGATCTGCCAAGGCGGAGCCGGTAAGATCACCGTGACGGGCGATGTCACCATCGAGTGCCCCGCAACAGAAAAACGAACATCCGCCCAACATGCGGGTGCCGCACTCAAAAAACGCGGCACGGACACATGGTGGCTGGAAGGAAGGCTTGAATAATCATGAGACTCGGAATTTTCGCAGCAGCTGGTGTCGGTGGTGGTGCCGCCGTCGACTTCCTCATCTCACCGGCCTACGCCGGTAAGTCGGCGTGGAGCCTTGCCGCCGATGGACCCCTCAACATCGGGACATTCGGGGAATACACCATCACCCCACTCCGTGACATCACAGTCACGACAAAAATGTGGGGCGCAGGAGGTGCCCGAGGCTACCAATACAACGATGCAGCGAAGATCGCGTCTACATCCGCACAAGGCCCAGGCGGTGGTGGTGGATACTCAACCGCAACCATCGTCCTCCGTTCTGGATCATCCTACATCGTCCGAGTCGGCCAGGGCGGCGCTAGAACCTACTCGACTACCCCTACAAACGCCACCTACCTGGCTGGTGGCGTGAGCACGGCCACCTTCGGCGGTGCCCAGGGCGGTGGTTACACCGGTCTGTTCAAAACCAGCGCCACCCAAGGGAACGCTTTGCTCATGGCGGGTGGCGGCGGTGGTGGTAGTGATAGCAACTTCGCAGTCAGCGGGGGTGCTGGTGGTGGAACTTCAGGACAAACAGCATACTCTGGTGGTCAAGGTGGTGGACCTGGAACGTCCGCAGCCGGCGGAGCGGCATCTATCTACAACGGCGCAACAGTCGGGACGGCACTCACAGGCGGTAGGGCTGGCAACGGCGGTGGTAGCGGTGGATCGCTTGGCGGTGGCGGTGGTGGTTATTTCGGTGGCGGTGGCGGTAACGTCGCCGGCGGTGGTGGCGGCTCCGGACTGGTCGGGACCGATGTCGACGTATCTGCCGGAACCACTACAGCAGGATCAGCCGACACCCCAGCAAACTCCGCAGACGCAGACCGCAACGGCGCTGGTCGTGGAGGTGACGCAACCTCGAACACAGGTGCCGACGGCCGCATTATCCTCTCAGCAGTATGAACGTCCTGGCACTCGATCTAGGCTCCCGAATTGGGTGGTCAGCGTTCCAGGTGAACGATCAATCCTACACCGATCTCGGCAGCGGATTCTTCGACACCATCATGGGCAAAAACTCCACCGAACGGAGCAAAAACATCAAGATCCTGGCCGAGGCGTGCGATCACACAACCCGTGGATACGACCCACGGCCTGGGAACTTCTACCGGCTCTGCAAGGAGCTGAAAGAGAGGTTCGAGCCGGAAATCATCGCCTTCGAGGACGTCCAGTTCTTCAACTCCCTCTACCAAACCCAACTCTGGGGGTCATTCCGTGGGGTCATGTGGTCAGCATTCGGCGACTTCCACACCTGGCGTGCCTACGATGTTGGCGACATCAAAAAGTTCGCGACAGGAAGAGGTGACGCTAAAAAGGAGCACATGCTCTCGTCGATCCACAACCTGGGATTCAAGACTTTGGACGACAACGAGGCCGACGCCCTCTGGATTGGGCTGATTGCGTGCGAACGGCACCTCAACCCGGACGCGAAAGAAATCTCAGATTTCGTCAAAAAATAACTCGACAGGGGGCTTCCCCTGCACGTAAATCCACCCATGACGCGTGGCCGAGAGTGGTGCTTCCTGGTTACAGGGGAGTCCGGCGATTTCGGTTTGTGGCCGCATGAAGGGTAGGCCACGCGTCTCTATTAAACCGAATGAAACCATGAAACTACTCCCGAACCAGAACACATGAAAACAACATACCTGACACCGACCATCATTGATGGCGTCGCCCTCGAAAAACCAGAAACCGCCGCCGAATTCTTCGTGCGCGGCATCAAGATCCTCCTCCCCAATTTCGGAGGAGCACTTCGCAACAAACTCACCCTCCGTGAAGCACCCGACAAAGGCCGCTCTACGATCCTCACCTACGGGAACGAAGCCGTTGTCCTGATCGGGCTCGGAATGTTCTTCCAACAGGACTCCACCCAGGTGGCAAAAGCCATGGTGGAGGCACTCTGCAAGGTCGCCGACCTGACCTCAGAGGAACTCCAATTCCGATCGGACGCAAAAGCCGCCGGTATCGACGATGTTGACCTCAGCAAAATCTCGGCACTCGAAGTCGAAGTTCTGGGTAGCCTTGAAGTCTACGAGGGATACCACGGTAGCGACCTCGACAACACCTTCACCTACCACGCACCGAAAACCGGCCAAACCGACCGCTACGAGGTCATCCGTGACATTCAGCGTCAATTCGCCGAGGCCCTCGGACGCCTGTGCCCTCAATCCCGCGAACTGGACAACGCCATGGATCGACTCAACGAAGTCGGATTCTGGGCAAACGCATCCATCGCACGGAACGAGGAAACTGTCGTCCTCCCTGTCACCATGCAGGGTATCGTCGATGCACTCGAAGAAAGCCGCCCGGCTTATGAGGCAGCCAAGGCCGAATACATCGCCTCGGAAACCCCGGTTGATCCGGATGCCGACGACCACGATCCCAAATGGGAGGAGTCCCGTGACTGCGCATCCGACCCAGCCTACGAAGGTGGTGACGAAGCATTTGAAAATGTCGTCGAGTATCCACAAGGTGGAGGTGGAATGCTGGCGGTATCCAGATGTCCCTAAGAGGATCGTAGAGCTTGCAGCCAAAAAACTCCTAAAGAACCAACCAGACTTTACGTTGTAAAGTCCACCAGAAATAGAAATATGACACGAAAAGAAATCGACAGACTAGCAGATAAGACGGCGGCAACAATACTAACTATGGACGGCTACGATGATTGCATCGCCGGTATCTCTTACAGTAGAATGAAAGCCAAACATTCTAACATGGAAATCGAAACATCACAAACATTCTGAAATTATGAACACGAAACTGCACTTCTCATCCGAGACAGATAATTGGGCAACCCCCCTCGCGTTCTTTGAACTCATGAACCAAAGGCACGGGCCGTTCGACTTGGATGTATGCGCGTCTCACACCAACGCCAAGTGCGGACGATACTACACAGCGGACGACGACTCGCTCACAAAAGATTGGGTCGGAAAATGCTGGATGAATCCGCCTTACGGGAGAGGAATCGGAGCGTGGATGAAGAAGGCTTACGAGAGCTCCATAGCGGGTGCTACCGTAGTCTGCTTAGTCCCGGCGCGAACCGACACGGCATGGTGGCACGACTACGCCATGAGGGGGGAAATCGAATTCATCCGAGGCCGTCTCAAATTTGGGGGCTCAAAAAACTCCGCACCATTCCCGTCAGCGGTCGTGGTATTCAAACCCCCATTCTAACCCGCAGGGATGCTACTAACAACATGCCAAACCCGAGTAAACAATTTCTTCGCCCCCCGAGCCGGAGGTAAAACTCCCTGCAATAGGTGCGGCAAGAAAGGCGAGCTGGCGACGAACGAAGCGACAGGCCCTGAAAGTCCGGGCCACCATTTTCACCGAAACCAAAACCATGAAACAGACAGTATACTCCTACTTCGAAAGAGACCCAAACCTCACCGGATTCGACCAAGTGATCGAGATCTGGAAGGATTGGTGGTCAAAGGCCGGCTACGAGCCGGTGATCCTCACCGAGGCCGACGCCCGTGAACACCCACGCTTCGATGAAATCGAGGCACACATCAACACCATCCCCACCGTCAACCCCGCACTCTACGAACGCGCCTGCTGGCTCCGCTGGCTCGCCTTCGAGGCAAAAGGCGGCGGCCTGATGGTAGACTTGGACGTCCTCCCAAACCCACGCTTCTTCGGACTGCGGATCGGGGAAGACAAACCCTACATCGTCGGAGAAGAACACGGGATCAACATGCTCGAACGGAACAGCGTCCCATGCGCCGTCTGGTCGACCGGCGGTGACCTCACCTTGGAAATCATCAAGGCCTACACCGTGGACGACTGCCAGGAAGTCCGTGGCATGAAACACGGCTCGGACATGTTCGCATTCAAAAAGGCCTACCCACTCCGCAAAAACTACGAAGAGGGCGTCTGTATCGAGTTCGGATCCACCAACTGGAAAACCGCCCAACTCGTTCACTTCTCCAGCGAATCTATCGGCCCCCGTGGATTCTCCAAGGCCACATTCAAAGATGCCGTCGAGCTTCTGCGTCCCGTCTGCTACATCGCCGGCCCGATGACCGGAAAACCCTTCTACAACTTCCCCGCATTCTTGGACGCCGAAGAGGTCATGAAGAATCGTAATTGGGCGGTCAAAAACCCCGCAAAACACGACCTCATGTGCGGATTCGATCCCAGCAAGGACATCCCGACCAAAGAGCAACTCGACGAGTTCATGAAATGGGACGTCGAACAAGTCATGACGGTTGACGCCGTAGTCGCAATCCCTGGGTGGGAAAAGTCGACCGGAGCCATCGCCGAGGTTGCCCTTGCCCAATGGCGTCACATCCCCACCTACACCCTTTGCGAGAAGGGTATCATCGAATGTCAGCGGGTTGCCTCCATGTGGGACAACAAATCCATCCTGGACGAAGTCGAAGAACTACTCTCATGATCCGCTACGAAGCAGTCCTGGAGACGAGAGCTGGGACCACCCAAAACACGATCCTCTCGGAAACACCACTCAAGAAAGGCGAGCAAGTCTATCTGAGGGGACTGAATCACACCATCAAAGTCATCCTTGAGGCAGAAAACCAAAAACCCCACATGGGCGACGACTTGATCAAAAAGCCCAAAAGAACCACACGGAAATGAACCAAATCGACCTCAAAAAAGCGGCCGGTGACCAGAAGCCGGCGCTGCAACTCATCCCACCAGCATTCAACGAGGCTGTCGCCGGCGCGTTGAAACTCGGTGCCGACAAATACGGCCCGTGGAATTGGCGTGAAGAGGGAAAACAGATCGAGATCATGACCTACCTCGGTGCCATGCGCCGCCACATCGACGCCATCATCGACGGCCAACCGATCGACCCCGAATCCGGAATCCATCACCTGGGACACGTTGCCGCTGGGTGCGCCATTGTATTGGACGCCCAAAAGCACGGAAACCTCATAGACAACACCCCAACAAACAAGAAAACGACACCATGAAAAAGACACACCCCATTGTAGCCACCACCGCCACCGTAGTTGATGAACTCGTCGACATCCTCGACAAGAAAGCCAAACTCGAAGACCGCGAAAAAGAGATCAAAACCGAACTCCGGGCAGCCGGGTTCGAAGAATGGCTCAAGCACAAAGGCACCGCCTCCGTGCAGGCCAACGGAACCACCAAGAACGCCCTCATCACGTTCAGCGAAGGCTGGCGCGGCTGGGACATCGCCATCGCAGGAGCAACCCTCCCGCCGGTGCTCGTCCCACACGTGAAAAGCGTGATCGGAATCAAGATCGACCTGTCCGAACTCCCCCCGTCCGTCCAGGCAATCACCACCCAGGCAATCAAGGATGCTCTGACGGAAGTCGGGCTCGACCTCGAAAAAGTCCTCAGCACCGACAAGAAGGCCTACCCGCAAGCCACGTTCACCGACACCCGGAAAGATTTGACGCTTGCAGAAAACCTCGCCATCGACGATGTTCTCCCCGCACCCCAGACCATCAAGGTCGTGAAGTGAATCGCCACCGGAAACAACCCCAACCAAACCTGATGCCATGAAGCTGAAGTAGCCATCCCCCAAAAAGCACCGGAGGCTTCTACCCTCCGGTGCTTTTTTGATCATCACACCCCAATAAAATCACCACAAATCTATGAAATCAGAAGCAACCTACGCCCAAAAACTATTTTTCGAATTTGAATCAAAAGACGGATATGACCGTGACCGTGCCGAATACCAAACGGTAACAAACCCCGAAATCGCAAGACTTTTGACAAGCAAAAGTGGTTCTGGAAAAGGAAAACCGGAAATGGTTTATCAATTAGGCGCAAATGACCTACTTGTTTGGGAAATCAAACAAAACGTCAAAGATTTTTCCTCCCACGGTCCATCGGGCGCAGATATAGGATTCCAAGAAAACAACTTCCCAAAGCCAAAAGAAATGGCAGAGGATGGCGTCATCCACTACATGAACGGACTCAAAAAATCTTTCAATGTAGTCGGGGTTGCGGCAGCACCTACAACCAATGGTTGGAAAATCAGCACATTCCGAACCAAACAAGGTGGCAGGATCGAAAAGGTAGATACGAAAAAAATACTCTCACCGGTTGAGTATCTCAACCTCATCGACGAGACATTCGCCACCAAAGAAACACCAGCGGAAATTCAGGAGTTCAGCGCAAAACTCCACAACTTCCTCAGGGATGAAATGAAACTCCCAGAAGCAGAGAAACCCCTCCTCGTAAGTGGAGCAATGGTAGCACTGCAAGACGACGCATTCTACAGAAACTTCCGAGACTACGAAGGAGAACCACTTCAAGAGCAAACACTCATAGCCATCAAAAATGTTTTGGAAGAAAAAACCGCCAAAACAAGAAACAAGAAAAAGGGACAAGTCCAAAAATTGGACGTTATGATGGCCGCGTATAAACGCGTCATTGGTAAAGAAGCGACCAGAGAAAAACTCAAATGGGTAATCATTGAAATCAAAAGAAACCTCCATAACGCAGACCACCACAAACACAGCTTCGACCTCCTTGGCCACTTTTACGGTGAATTTCTCAAGTACAGCGGAGGAGATAAAAAGGGGCTGGGCATTGTGCTAACGCCAAACCACATCACCTCCCTGTTTGCACGAATCGCAAACCTAGAATACGGAGACTGCGCACTGGACACTTGCACAGGAACCGCAGGATTCCTTATCGCAGCTATGGCCCAAATGACGGCCAAGTATGAAAATGACCCTGAAAAACTGGATAAAATCCTCAAAGACGCATTCCTTGGAATCGAATTTGATGAGAATAACTACACACTCGCTTGCGCAAACATGCTTCTGAGGGGTGATGGTAAATCAAACATCAAACACGGAAATTGTTTCGACAAAACATTCGATAACATCCAATCCGAAACTTTCGGGAAACCCAAAGTCACATTCCTTAACCCCCCTTACAGCCAAAAGAAAAAAGACGAACACGAGTTGGACTTCATCGCCAGGGCGTGTGAACTCACTAAACGCGGTGGTAAAGTAATAGCCATCGTTCCTATGTCCTGTGTCTGCGAACAAAACA
>CAZMVL010000075.1:16390-19505 GCA_964569335.1 uncultured Paraperlucidibaca sp. | reverse complement strand
CGACCCCAGGAACGTATGAGCCAGTACGCCGCTAACGAATATCTCTTCACCTCGGAGTCGGTCTCCGAAGGTCACCCGGACAAGGTGGCGGACCAGATCTCCGATGGTGTGCTCGATGCGGTCCTTGCGGCCGATTCGAACGTGGAGAAGGCCCGTGTGGCCTGCGAGGTGCTGGTCAACACCGGTCTCGTGGTGGTCTCCGGTGAGATCCGCACCGATGCGTACATCGATGTGCAGCAGGTGGCGCGGGACACGATCCGCAAGATCGGCTACACGCACGGTGATCTCGGGTTCTCCGCGGATTCGTGTGCGGTCCTGAACGCGATCGATCCGCAGTCGGCGGATATCGCGCAGGGTGTTGATGATGCGACCGAGCACAAGGGTGGCTCGGCGGATGAGTTCGATCTGGAGGGTGCCGGGGATCAGGGGATCATCTTCGGGTACGCGACGAACGAGACGCCGGAATACATGCCGGTCGCGATTCAGAACGCGCACCGTTTGGCCGAGCGGCTCGCCACGGTGCGTAAGTCGGGGGAGCTGGACTACCTGCGCCCCGACGCGAAGACCCAGGTGTCGGTCCGGTACCGCGACGGGAAGCCGGTGTCGATCGACAAGCTGTTGATCTCGACCCAGCACAGCGAGGACGTCCTCGACCAGGCGAAGATCAAGGCGGATCTCTGGGAGACGGTCGTCAAGCACGTCTTGCCGGGTGAGCTGTACGACGAGAACGTCCTGCTGGGCGAGTTCTTGGTCAACCCGACCGGCCGGTTCGTGATCGGCGGTCCCGTTGGTGACACGGGGTTGACGGGTCGCAAGATCATCGTCGACACCTACGGCGGCGCCGCCCGTCATGGTGGCGGTGCGTTCTCGGGCAAGGATTCCTCGAAGGTCGACCGTTCGGCGGCGTACGCGACGCGGTGGGTGGCGAAGAACGTCGTCGCGGCGGGTCTGGCGGATCGTGCGGAGATTCAGGTGTCGTACGCGATTGGTGTGGCGCAGCCGATCTCGATTCTGGTCGAGACGTTCGGCACCGAGAAGATCGATCGCGCGAAGATCGAAGCGGCGGTGCGTGAGGTGTTCGACCTGCGCCCGCTGGCCTACCGGCGGCATCTCAACCTGTTCCGGCCGATCTTCCAGCAGACCGCGGCGTATGGGCACTTCGGTCGGGAGATCGAGGACTTCACGTGGGAGAAGCTCGACAAGGTCGACGCCCTGCGCGAGGCCGCCGGGATCGCGGAGGCGGTGGTCGCGTGAGCATCACGGTGGTCGGCTCGATCGCCTACGACACCGTCTCGACCCCGTTCGGCCACCGCGAGCGGATGCTCGGCGGCGCGGCGACGCACTTCGCGCTGGCCGCGTCGTTCTTCGGTCAGGTCCACCTGGTCGGCCCGGTCGGCGGCGACTTCCGCGAGCAGGACCTGGAGACCCTCCGCGCCCACGGCGCGAACGTCGACGACGTCGAGGTGATCCCCCACGGACGCACCTTCTTCTGGGCCGGCGAGTACGGCTGGGACCTCAACAGCCGCGAGACGCTGGACACCCAGCTCAACGTCTTCGAACGGTTCGAGCCCAAGCTCGGCCCCGCCGCCCGGGCCTGCGACGTGCTGTTCCTGGCCAACATCCAGCCGTCGCTGCAGCTGTCGGTGCTCGACCAGTGCGACGGCCCCCGCTGGATCGCCGTCGACTCGATGGACCTCTGGATCGATGTCGCCCGCGACGACCTGGTGCGGGTGATCGAGCGCGTCGACTGCGTGATCCTCAACGACGCCGAGATCCGCCAGCTGACCGGCAACCCGTCGATCGTCGGCGCCGCCCGCGAGCTGCTCCGCTGGGGCCCGACCGCGGTCGTCGCCAAGCAGGGCGAGTACGGGGCGATCCTCGTCACCGAGGAGGGAACGTTCTCGCTCCCCAGCTACCCGCTCGAGGCGGTCGTCGACCCGACCGGGGCCGGCGACACCTTCGCCGGCGGGTTCGTCGGGCACCTGGCGGCCAGCGCCGCCGTGCCCGTCGACCACGACCTGCTGTCGACCGCGATGGCCTACGGCACCGCGATCGCCTCCTTCAACGTCGAGGAGTTCGGCACCGAGCGCGTCGCGCGGCTGACCCGCGACGACGTCGACGCCCGCGTCGCCGACCTCCACCAGATGACCCAGTTCCGCCACCCCGAGGCCACCCCGTCATGACCACGACGCTCTCCGCGCCGACGCTGCCCGCTCCGACCAGCTCGTCGAGCAACCGGTCCCTCCGGCTGCTGATGACCTGCGCCGACCAGCCGGGCATCGTCTCGGCGGTCTCCCGGTTCCTCTTCCGCGAGGGCGCCAACATCGTCCACTCCGCCCAGTACTCGACCGACCCCGACGGCGGGACCTTCTTCCTGCGGATGGAGTTCACGCTCGGCGACGGCCGGCACGAGGGGTTCTCCGACCGCTTCGGCCTGGCGATCGCCGAGCCCTTCGGCATGACCTGGCGGCTCTGGGACACCGCGCAGCGCAAGCGCGTGGCGATCCTCGTGTCGCGCTACGACCACTGCCTGACCGACATCCTCTGGCGCTGGCGGCGGCAGCTGATCGAGGCCGAGATCGTGCTCGTCGCCTCCAACTGGGACGACCTGCGCGGCGAGGTCGAGGGCTTCGGCCTGCCGTACCACCACATCCCGGTGACGGCCGAGACCAAGGCCGAGGCCGAGGCCGAGCTGATCGAGCGGCTCGAGGGCGCGTGCGACCTGGTCGTGCTCGCCCGCTACATGCAGGTGCTCTCCAGCGACTTCCTCGACCGCGTCGGCGTGCCGGTGATCAACATCCACCACTCGTTCCTGCCGGCCTTCGCCGGGGCCGGCCCGTACGAGCGGGCCAAGGAGCGGGGCGTCAAGCTGATCGGCGCGACCGCCCACTACGTGACCGAGGAGCTCGACGCCGGCCCGATCATCGAGCAGGACGTCGTCCGCGTCGGCCACGAGCACAGCGTCGAGCAGCTCAAGCGGCTGGGCGCCGAGGTCGAGCGGACGGTCTTCGCCCGGGCGATCGAATGGCACTGCGCGGATCGCGTCCTGCGCCACGGCAACAGCACCGTCGTGTTCTGATGATGATCCAGCTCAGCTGCATCGGACGCGCGCGGC
>CAZMVL010000075.1:11253-16380 GCA_964569335.1 uncultured Paraperlucidibaca sp. | reverse complement strand
GCAGCGTGCTGCCCGCGCTGGCGGAGGCCGCCGAGGCGGTCAACCTGGACCACTCGCGGCTGGCGGCCGTGCTCGACTGGGTGCAGTACAAGCGCAACTTCCGCGCCCCGGTGATGGTCCGGCCGTTCGGTCGCGTGCCCGGTGCCCAGCGGGCGCCCGACGCGCCGCTGGCGGAGATCGCGATCGACGTCCGGCGGGCCAAGGACATGCCCTACGACGACCTCGTGACGGAGATCGTCGACCGGCTGTCGAAGGCGCTCGGGCTGATCCCGGACGTCCACGAGTGCATCCACCTGGAGGACTGGGTCCGGCCCAGCAAGTCGGTGGTCTGGTCGTTCAACCGCAGCTACTGGCGGCACCTGGCCGCCTGGGACGACACCTTCCAGAAGGACTACGCGTCGGCGCTGCCGGGCGGCGTCTCCGACGGCACCCACCCCGCGTTCTGGCGCGACCAGGTCGGGCGCTTCATGGAGACGCTCAACCGGCTCGACGAGTGGTCGGAGCTGCCCGACGTGATCCACGTGCTGGAGCTCGGCGTCGGCGACGGCCAGCAGGCGAAGGTCTGGCTGGACGCGTTCGCGACGGCCTGCCGCGAGCAGGGCCGCGACTACCTGAGCCGGATCCGCTACCTGATGGCCGACTACTCGCCGCACGTGCTGGCGCTCGCCCGCGAGCGGGTCGCCGAGTACAGCGAGCTCGTCGACAGCCTCGAGCTGGACTTCCGCAGCCCGGTCCACGGCCTGGCGCACCTGCGCGACAAGGTGCTCTTCGCCCACACCTGCAACCTCTACGACAACCTGCCGACCGACGAGCTGATGCGGGTCGGCGACCGCGCCTACGAGCCGCTCGTGCGCGCCAGCATCACCCCCGGCGAGGTCACCGAGCTGGCCGCGCGCCACGGACTCGACCCCGATCAGCTGGTGCCGACGGTCCAGCAGGTGCTGCGCCACGGGCCCGGGGCGCTCGGCGACCTGGAGCGCGGCGTGCGTCTGTGGTCCGACGTCTGGGACGCGATGCACCTGGAGGAGATCTACGAGGAGATCCCGGCGCCGGCCGCGATCCGGGTCACCCCGAGCGCCGATCTCCACCTGGACGAGCTGGTCGACGAGCTGCCCGAGTGGACCCGCGTCCACGCCTCGACGGTCGCCGTCGAGAGCTTTGTCCAGACCCTCGCGCTGATGCACCACGAGGGCGTGCTGGTCGCCCAGGACATCTTCGTCCGCGAGATCAGCCAGTACGCGGCCTACCGCGGCCCGGGCAAGCTCGAGGGCTCGATCGTCAACTGGCTCAACGGCCCGGTCTTCCAGCTCGTCGGCGAGCGGGCCGGCTTCAACGTCTCGGTCGAGCCGTTCACGTACCGCGAGGGCTCCAACACCGTCGTGCTGAGCGCGCGGCCCCGCGACGCCTACCGCCGGCCCACGTCCGCCGGCTCCTCCCCGACGGTCGCCGCCCTGGCCTCCTGACCCACCCCCTGCTGATGCGGATTTGGCCGGCCTGGCCGGCGCAACCCGCATCAGCCGGTGGTGGGCCGGCCGCCACACGCTGCTGATGCGGATTTGGCCGGCCTGGCCGGCGCGATCCGCATCAGCGGGGTGGTTGGCGGGGCGGATCCGTTGCGCCGGCGGGTCTCGTTGCGGTTGACTGGTGGACAGCATGCGCACCGTCCGCTCCGGCTCACCCCTGACCCCGCGACGGCCATCGGCGTCCGCGCGCCTCCGTTGGGGCCCCTCGGCCGGCATCCGTCGCGGACTCGTGCTCGGCGTGCTGGCGGCCGTCGCGCTGGGAACGGCGGGCCACGCGGGAGCGCGCCCACCGGCGCTCCCGCCGAGCCTGGCCGCCGCGACCACCGGCGTCGCCCTGGACGTGCGCTTCGCCGAGCGGAGCGAGGTCCGCGGGTCGGACGCCCGGATCGCGGCCGCGACACCCGCCCGCCGCCAGCGGATCACCGCCCAGCTGCGCGCGCAGGGCGCGGTGACGGTCCAGCCGCTGGTCGGCGACGCCGACCAGGTGCACGCATCGCGGGTGACCGCGCGGGCGCGCATCCGGTCGGGGCGCCGGAACGTTCCGGACCTGGCGTCCTGGTACCGGGTGGTGCTCCCCGCCGACGCCGACGTCGACGCCGCGCTCGCCGCGCTGCGGAGCTCGCCGGACGTGGACCACGCGGAGCGAGCCCCGGACGCCGCGCCGCCGCCGTCCACCCCCGACTTCACGGCCCAGCAGCGCTACCTCCGCCCCGCGCCGGTCGGCACCGACGCCGACTTCGCGCACGGGGACCCGCGCACCCGCGGCGCCGGAGTGCGGATCGTCGACCTCGAGTACTACGCCACCTTCGACCACGAGGACCTGCTGCTGCCTCCGGCCCGCGACCTGGGCGGCAGCCTCTTCCCCCAGTACACGGTCTTCGCCGACGAGCACGGCACCGCGGTCCTCGGCGTCATGGTCGGTCGCGACAACGACTTCGGCGTGACCGGCGGCGTTCCCGACGCGCAGGCGTTCCTGATCTCCCCGACGCGGAGCAACGGTGGGGGTGTCTCGTACCAGCCGGCGGCGGCGCTGGCGACGCTGGCCGTCGACGGTCACGTCAGCCCCGGCGACGTCGTGCTGATCGAGCAGCAGGCGGTCGGTCCGGCCGGCGGTTCCAGCTTCGTTCCGCTCGAGTGGAGCCAGGCCAGCTACGACGTGATCCGCGTCCTGACCGACCTCGGAGTCGTCGTCGTGGAGACCGGGGGCAACGGCGGCCAGGACCTGGACGGCACGAACATGCTGGGGCGCTTCGACCGGACCGTCCGCGACTCGGGCGCGATCGTCGTCGGGGCGGGCCACCCCGACACCCGGGTCCCGCTCGACTTCTCCTCCTACGGCTCGCGCGTCGATCTCCAGGGGCCGGGGCTGTCGGTGGTAACGACCGGCGGCTCCGGCAACCTGCTGAACACCGCCGTCACGTCCCGCTACACCAGCCAGTTCAGTGGCACGTCGGCGGCCGGTCCGGTCGTGGTCAACGCGGTGGTCGCCGTGCAGTCGTACGTGCGCGCGACCGGGCAGGCTCCGTGGTCGGCCGACCGGATCCGCGACCTGCTGCGGGCCACCGGCACCCCGCAGGGCGGCGACGGAGCCCGTCAGATCGGCCCGCTGCCGGACGCCCGCGCCGCGCTGCGGGCGATCGAGGTCGATCCGCCGACGAGCGACGCGACGCTCGTCGGCGCGACGATCACGTTGACCGCCGACGACGGCTGGGGCAGCGGCGTGGCGCGGATCGAGCACCGCGCCGACGGCGGGTCCTGGGAGACCTACGGAGGGCCGATCCCGTGGTCCGGGGTGGGTGTCCTCGAGCACCGGGCGGTCGACGGCAACGGCAACGCTGGCGCGCTCCGCCGGCTGGTCGTCGACGAGACGGCCCCGACCGTCGTGATCGACAGCCCGGTCGCCGGCGCCGCCTATCCGGAGGGCGCAGCCGTGCCGGCCGCGTTCTCGTGCCGCGACGAGGCCGACGGCAGCGGCGTCGCGAGCTGCGTCGGCACCGTGGCGAGCAGCGCCCCGCTCGACACCGCGACGCCCGGACCGCGGACCTTCACCGTGGTCGCCACCGACCGGGCCGGCAACCAGCGGACGGAGACCGTCGGATACCAGGTGACCGCGAGCCCCGCGATCGTGAACCCCCCTGTCGTGGATCCCCCGATCGTGAACCCCGTGACCCCGCCGCTCACACCACCGACCTGCCCCGCGCACGGCGTCGCGCTGCTCAGCGTCGCGGCGACCGGCACCGCCCGCCGCCCGCGGGTCCGCCTGACCGGGACGGCCGGCCGCGTGCTCGCCGGGCAGCCGGTGGTCGTCCGGCGCGACGGCCGGCGCGTGGCCACCGGCTCGGTGCGGACCGACGGCCGGATCAGCCTGACCGTCGCCGCCCCGCGGAGCCAGCGGGCCCGGAACGCGGCGCGCTACCGGCTGGAGGTCGCCGCACACCGCTCCGCGCTCGCGCGGACGACCGCACCCGTCCGGATCAGCCGGCAGCAGCGGCTCGCGGACGGCCGGGTGCGTGTCACCGGTCGCCTGACCGACGTCACCCGTCGGCGAACGCTCGCGGTCCGGACCCAGACGCTCTGCTCCGCCGGATCGGGATCGACGTCGTCCACCCCGCTGCGCACCGACCGGCGCGGGCGCTTCCGCGTGACGCTCCCGGCGCCGGCTGCCGGCCAGCGGGCCGTTCCGCAGGTGCGTTTGCCGGGCGGGACGACGGTGACGCTGCCGGTGGTGCTGGACGGACTCTGAGCACCCCTTCCCATCGGCTCCCGGCGGGCGTACACTGCCCGGCGCGCGTCTCCGCGCCGATCCCCGAAGGAGCCCTCGCGATGCTCAGCCGCACTCCGGCCCGGCGCGGTCGCCGCGCCGCCACCACGATCGTCACGTGCACCGTCGTCGCGACGTTCGCGGTCGGCGGCGGCGTGCCGGCCGCCGCCACCGCCCGCCCGTCGCCAAGCGCTGCCCGACGACCGGTCGGACGCTCGCCGTTCAGCGGTACCGCACGGTGACCGCCCGTGTCTGGCGGACCCAGGGGCGCACCTACGGCTGCACGATCCTCCGGTCCGGTCGCCCGCGGACCCGGCTGCTGACCCGCGCCCCGACCGGCCTGGTCCGGCTGCGCGACGACACCGTCGCCTGGACCACCCCGCGCACCGTCGACGGTGCGGAGGTCGCGCGGGTCTCCGCCTACGACCTGACCAGCGGACGCCGCTTCCTGTCGTCGGTGCGGGCGGTGCCGCGGAGCGCGGTCGGCGTCGTCCCGCACGACGCGACGGTCGACCAGCTCCGCGTGGAGAGCGGGTTCTTCGTCGCCTGGGTGGCCGACGGCGACACCGTCGTCCTCGGCGCGCACGATCCCGGGAGCGTCCGGCTGACCGGTCCCGACGGCGTCGCCGCGCCGCTGCCCCTGGAGGACGGCCTGGCCGTCGCCGGCCGCTACCCGGCGGATCCTGCGCTGCGCCAGCGGCTGAGCGACTCGCTGGCCGTCGCCTCGGTGCCCGGTGACCACGGCGACTCCGACGACTGCGCCTCCTCCTACGAGGTCGCCTACACCTGGACCCCGGCGCCCGGGCAGGTCTACGACGCCCGGATGAGCGGCACCCGGATCAC
>CAZMVL010000075.1:5188-11243 GCA_964569335.1 uncultured Paraperlucidibaca sp. | reverse complement strand
TCACCCCGCAGACCTGCGGGTAGCACCCCGTCCTCCCCCGCCCCCCGCTGATGCGGATTTGGCCGGCGTGATCGGCGCGATCCGCATCAGCCGGGTGGTGAGGCGGCCCCGGCGCGATGCTGATGCGGGTTTGGCCGGCGTGATCGGCGTGATCCGCATCAGCGGGTGGAATGCGCCCGTCCCGGCGGGACGAACGCACGTGGTGGACCACCCGTTTCGGGTGTACAGTGCCGCGCGATGCCTCCACGCGCTTCCGGCCGAGCGGTCCTCGGATTCCTGCTGGCCGTTGTCGTCCTGGTCGCTGGCTTCGCCGCGACGAGCCCGGCCTCGGCGGCATCCCGCTGCGGCACCGCCGCGCTGACCACCGCCAGCGGCGCGGCCACCCAGGCCGGGGCCGGCCGGCCCGGCCCGCAGCGGGTCGGGGTCTTCGCCCGGGTGCCCCGCCGCGTGGAACAGGGCCAGCGGCTCTCCGTCTGCGCGCTCGTCGGCACCGCCGGCCAGGCCCGGACCGTACGCCTGGAGCAGCGCGTCGACGGTCGCTGGACCCGCGTCGCGACGGTCCGGGCCCAGCGCCGGGTCGTGCTCCGCGGTCCGGAGGTGCGCCGGGCGACCGTCGTCCGAGTGACGGTCCGTGACGCACGCGGCCGGGTCGTCGGCGCGTCGGGCGCCCGACGGGTCACGGTCCGGGCCGCCCGGACCCTGCGCAAGAAGACCCCTCCGCGCAAGCCCGCCCCGACGACGCCCAAGCCGTTCGTCCCGGCCCCGCCCACGCCGGCCGTCCCGCCGGCCCCGCCCGGGCCTCTGGTCCCGGTTCCCGAGCCCGACCCGATACCCGGCGGTAGCGTCAGCTTCCGCACGCAGTGGCGCAACGGCAGCGCCCAGATCGTGACGCGCACCTTCACCGCGACCGCCGGGACGACCCGAACGCTGGACGTCGACGGTGACGAGGTGGCGGACTTCAGCGCGCTGGTGACGGTGACCGGCAGCGCACCGACCGTCGACATCCTGCCGCTGGGCCCGTCGGCGCCCGCTGCCGCAGTCGAGGCGATCGTGGTCGACCCGCTGCACCAGGTGCTCGGCCGCGACGGGCTGGTGGTCGGCTTCGACGCCGTCGACGGCCGCTCCCCCGACGCGTTCATCGCGACGGCGGACGCCGGGGACGGGCTCGACCTGTCCGTCACCCAGGACGCACCCGCCGGCCAGGGGCCGCCGGTCGTCGCCTGGGTCTTCGACGGCACCCCCGAAGCGCCGGTCGATCCCGTCGATCTGCGGGTCGCCGGCGACGAGCTCGCCGACCTGCGGGTCGCAGCCACGGTCAACCGAGCCACGGGAGCGATCGACTGGTCGCTGTCGACGACCAACGGCACCCCGACGGGCGTCGCCGCGCTCCGGGTGGGGACCAGCTCGGCCACGCCGTTCGCCGACGGGCTGCGCGTCCTCCGGTTGGACGCCCGCGACGTCCCCGCGACCGGTCGCATCTCCGCCGCGGGCCCGGTCGAGCTGACCAGCGACGCCGGACCAATCGGCGCCGCCGCGCTGGTCGCCTCCTCCGTTGCCGGCGACCAGCCACCAACCGACCCCACGCCCGCGATCACCCGCACCGCGACCGCCACGACGATCGTCGCCGGCGACGTCTCCCACGCCCGCGTCGACGGCGCGACCGTCGCCCTCGCCGGACCGGTCGACGGCACCCTGGCGCTGGACCTGACCGGTGCCCCGGCGCTGACCGGATCGCTGTCCGGGCTGCCCGCGTCGGCCGAGCTGCAGCTCGACTTCGCGCGGGCCGGCACCGCCGCGGACCCGCAGACCGTGCGCTTCACCGGTCGCGACGCGTCGGACGCCCCCGCGGGCCTCGATCGGCTGACCTTCACGGCCTCCGGCACGGCGCCGCTGCTCGGTCGCGGTCCCGTCGTCGACGGCGACCTGCGGGGCCTGCCCTCCGACCTGGTGCTGGCCGTGGCCCAGGACGGAGCGACCACGACGCTGGACGCGACGACGCCGGGCGGCGGCGACACCACCGTCGGATCGGTCCGGATCGGCGCGGCCGACGCGCCGGACGATTCCCTGTACCCGGTGATCGGCAGTGATCCGGCGGATGGCGTGCGGCTGCGCGCGCGCAGCGGCGAGCCGTACGCCCTCGGCGTCCGGGCGACCGAGCTGACGTCCGTCGCGACCACCTTCGACGCCCGCCCGCGCGTCCGCGCGTCGGCGACCGACGGACCGTTCGTCGCCGACGGCTGGACCGACGGGGTGGCCGGCCGGCTCGTCGCGGGGAGCGGCGACCTGGCCGACCTCGACCTGACCGCCGACCTGACCATGGGCACGGTCGCCGCCTCCGCGGCCGGTCCGGTCAACGACCTGCGGCTGGACTACGCGACCAACGACCCCCAGGCGCTCGGCGCGACGACGTTCGCGGTCGCGGCCGCAGGACTCTCCGCGGACACGACGTTCGGTGCCACCGCCATCGCCCACCCGTCCAGCGGGCAGCGGACCGGCGTCCAGGTCGCGAGCGACCAGCCGATCGACCTGCGGATCGCGCTCGCCGGACCCGGACGGTCGGCGACCCTGCCGGCGACCGGATCCCCGAACACGCTCGACCTGGACGCAACCGACGGGACCCTCACCCTGGAGGCCCGGCTGAACGGACTGCGCACCCTGACCGTCCGACCGCAGACGAGCGGGCTGCACGGCCACTTCGCCACCGCGCGCGACCTGAACGTCGATGCCGTCGTGCCGCTGCTCGACGGTGCCGGGGCGGTCGCGGGCGGCGACGCGGCCCTCGCGGTCGGCGCGGAGAGCGGTCCGACCGAGCTGGCGCTCCGCGTCGCCCCGCGGGACGCCGCCGACGGCGGCGGCGAGCTGACCTGGACCGCCGACGCCCGGACGAGCCGGCTGACCGTGGCGCGGTCGGGGGCTGAGCTGGTCGCCGGCACCGACCGCCTGTCGGCGGATGTCCGCGGCGTGCCGACCGGGTTCTCCACCGTCCTCCGGACCCCGGACGCCGACGCGACCGACCCGCTGCTGACCACGGCCGTCACCGGCGCCACCGCCGACAGCGGCGGCCCGCGGATCGACGAACTGCGGATCGCGGCGGGCTCGGGCGCACTGCCGCCGAGCACCGGCGACGACGCCTGGACCTACCGCGGGGGAAGCGACCCGGAGATCGCCGTCAAGTCGACCAACCTCAAGCGCCTGGAGCTGACGGCCGCGCCGTTCCGGATCGCGGTCCAGCACGAGGACACGCTGAACGGCGGGACGAAGCCGTTGGAGCTGGACCTCTCGGTGCCGCGTCCCGCGACGCCGAGCAGCACGGCGCTGGGGATCTCGGGCACGCTCGACACGCCGTCGTTCGCGACCACGGTGACCGCGACCCCGGACGTCAGCGACACCCCGCAGCTGCGCTTCGCGGTGACCACCGGGACGGCCGACACCCCACGCGGAATGGCGTCGCTGTCGTTGACGATGACCGAGGCCGGCGGGTCGCCGTCGACCGCGCTCTCGCTGCTCAACCTGCCGCGGACGTTCACCGGCTGCGTGGCCGGCGACGGCGCCTGCGTCGCCACCGCGGTCGCCGACCTGCCGAACGCGCAGGGCGACTTCGCCCCCGGCAGCAGCGGCTGTACGCTCCAGCCCCTGAGTGGCAACATCGGCCTCAACCGCCCGTACGCACCGGCGACCTCGTTCGCGTTCGACGACGCCGAGACCAGTGGCGACTCTCCGGCGATCTCGTCGATGGTGACCATCAACGCGTCGGTCACGCCGAGCGGCGGTGGCACGCCGACGCGGCTCACCAACGTCCGGGTCCACCGCCTCCGCGGCGACCTCGGCGGCGGCAGCACGTCCTTCCCCTTCAAGCCGATGACGTCGATCGCGGAGGGCCAGGTCCCCCGGTTCTACGTGTACCTCGATTCGGACAGCAGCCCGTTCGTGCTCAACGGCCTGCAGGGCACGGAGTTCGTGTCCATGCTCCGGCTCGGCACCGATGCGCTCCCCGCGCGGGCGAGCGAGCAGGTCGCCTGGGTCGCCGGCGCGGTCCGCAGTTCGCCCCTCGGCTGCAGCATCGGCCAGAACGTCTCGACGCCGCGATACGGCGGAACCGACTGCGGTGGCGCAAGCGAGATGACCCTGAACACCAGCATCGGCACGGTCAACATGTTCAACCTGCCGCTGTTCGGCGACGTCACCAGAATCTGCTGAGCGCGGGCCGGCTCCGGGCCTGGCGGACGCGTGCCGGCCGCGCAGCTGGGCGCGCGCCCCGAAAGTTCAGGGGACACCCTGAGGCAACCGCGAACCGGATCGACGAAGCTGCTCGCGTGCATCCGGCTTCCCTAGGCCGCTGGCCATCCTCCCTGCTCCTCGCGCTGGTCCTGCTGGTCGTGGCGGCGACGCCCGCGCACGCCGATCCGCCCGTCTGGTCGACACAGCCGCAGCAGCTCAGCGCGGGCGACCAGAACACGAGCGATCCGGTCGTCGCCACGAGCGCCACGGGCGAGGCCGCCGCGGCCTGGGTGCGGGCGGACGGCGGCAACGCCCGGGTCTACGTGGCGCTGCGGCCCGCGGGCGGCAGCTTCGCCGCCGCGGTCGCGGTCTCGCCGGCCAACGTCAGCGCGTCGTCGCCCGCGATCGCGATGGCGCCCGACGGACGAGCGCTGGTCGCGTGGTCCGACACGTCGTCCGGCGGCCCGGCGATCCAGGCCGCCTTCCGTCCCGCCGGCGGGACGTTCGGCGCCCCGACCCGGCTGACCCCAGCGGACGACCGCGGCCGCCGGCCCGCCGTCGCGATCGACGCCGGCGGCAACGCGGTGATCGCCTGGATCACCAACGCCGGCGCCAGCCGCGACCGGCTGGAGGCCCGCTACCGCGCCGCAGACGGGTCGCTCGGCGCGATCCAGTCCAACTTCTACAGCGCCGGGCCGGGCATCGTCGAGCCCGGCGCGATCTACGACCTGCAGCTGACGATGGACGCGCAGGGCAACGCGCTGGCCGCCTGGACCAGCAACTCGGCGCCGTTCAATCAGGACCGGTTCCAGGGCGAGGTCCACGCCGCGCAACGTCCGGCCGGAGCGGGCGGCAGCTTCGAGGCCGCGACCCGACTGGCCTCCCGCGACGCGCCCGACTACCCGCGGCAGCTGAACGGCGTGCGCGCCACGCTGGCCGCCGGCAGCGCGCTCGTCACCTGGACGCGCGAGGACGGCGGCACCTCCCGCGCCGACTACGCGTACCGCCCGGCCGGCCAGGCCACCTGGAGCGCCACGCAGACCTTCGAGGGCGACACCAGCAACCCGCTGAACGCCGCCTTCGGCACGCGGACCGTCGCCGACGGGCTCGGCAACCTGCTCAGCACGTGGACCCGCGCCGGCAACGCGGTGCGGCAGGCCTACCGCCCGGCGGGCGGCGCGTACGGCGCCGCCTCGCCGGCCTCGCCGGCCGGGGAGCCCGCCGGCAGCGGGCCGATCGGGATCGACGGCGCCGGCAACGCGGTCGCCCTGTGGCCGCGGCCCGGCGACCCGCGGTGGCAGAGCACCTACCGGCCGGCCGGGCCGGCCAGCGGCTTCGTGCCGCCGACGCCGCGCTTCGCCTACGACGGCTTCCCCGCCCTGGCGGTCGCCGCCAACGGCCAGGCCACCGCCGTCTGGACGCAGATCGTCAACGACCCCGCCACCGGCCCCAACATGCAGATCATGGCGGCGTTCGCGAGTCCGCCCACGCAGCCCCCGCCGCCCGCCGAGCCGCCCCCGCCGCCGCCTCCCCCGACGCTGATCAGCGCGATCCAGCCGGCGCGCGCGATCAAGGCCGGCGAGGCGACCGTGCTGCAGGTCAACGTGTCGGGCCCGGTCACGTCGCTGACGTGGACCCTCCCCCGCGCGACGCAGCCGATCGTCGGCACGGTCGTCGACGGCCAGCTCCAGAGCAGCGTGCGCTTCCGCGCCCCGGTCGGCGCCTACACGGTGTCGGTCACCGCCCGCGGACCGAGCGGATCCCAGACCTTCACGCGCAGCCTGACCGGGCTCGCCGCCACCGCGTCGTCCCGCGTGGCCTCCCGTGCGGCCGGCCA
>CAZMVL010000075.1:1156-5178 GCA_964569335.1 uncultured Paraperlucidibaca sp. | reverse complement strand
GTCGTCGCGCAGGTGGCGAAGGCCGTCGACGCGGCGCGCAAGCCGCCGGTCTTCGCGGTCGGGACACCGGCGGTGCTGGCGGGCACGACCGGCGCCTGCGGTCCGACGACGGTCCTCTCCGGCGCCCAGACGCTGGCCGGCTGCCTGAACCCGATCGACCGCCTGCCCGACGTCCCGGCCCGCGAGCGGGGCGTGATCGACAGCCTGGGGCGGCAGCTCCGCCTCGATCCGGCCAACGCCGCGGTGATGAACGAGGCCGTCGGCCAGGTCGACGGCTACATCGCCACCGGGACCTCGTACCTCAACGGCACCTGGCCCGTGGTCCCGATCGGCGCGGCCAAGCTGCTCAACTTCCCCCAGGCCAAGACGCTGTTCAGCTCCGGAGCCGGGTTCCGGGTCGCCGGCCAGCGGATGGGTCCGAGCCCCGGCGCCGCGCTGAACCTCGTGCTCGATCCCACGCTGCGGAGCATCCCGCTGGGCACGTTGCCCAAGCCGCCCAAGCTGCCGCGGATCAGCGGCTTCGAGCTCGTCGGCGACTGGAACATCGACCTGCAGTCCGGCAGCGCCACGGTCAAGGCCAGCCTCAAGCTCCCGAGCTTCATCACCAACGCCGGGATCCAGGTCCAGAGCGCGGTCACGTTGCGGGCCACGCCGACCGAACTGCTGGTCGAGGACCTGAGCGTCGGCCCGATCAAGGTCAACCTCGGCGGACTCGACGTCAACGGGTTCCGGATCAGCTACAGCAAGGCCGAGGACACCTGGCAGGGCGTCGGCAAGGCGTGCCTGGCCACCGGGCTCTGCCTGGACATGATCCCGCCCAACGGGCAGGTGAAGATCAAGCAGGGCCGGCTGGACTTCGCGGGGGCGACCGTCGTCTTCCCGCCCCCGGGGGTCCCGCTGTTCCCGGCCGTCAACCTGGAGCAGCTCGGGTTCGGGATCGGCCTGGACCCGACCCGGCTGACCGGCTCCGGCCGGATCGCGGTGGGCCGGATCGTCAAGCTCGACGGGCGACTGATCGTGGCGTTCCCGAGCGAGCGCACCCCGTTCGTGCTGCGCGCCGACGAGGTCGGGGGCGGGTTCCCCCAGCACCTGATGAACGCGCGCTTCACCCGGCCGACGATCGGCTCGACCGCGAGCCTGCTCGTCAGCTTCCCCGCGGTCGGCGAGATCGGCCTGGGCAACGGCTACTTCCTCTACCAGTTCCCGCACTACATCGCGGTCGGCGGCGGGATGAACGTCAGCGTGCTGGACGTCGTGCGGATCTCCGGCGGCGTCGGCGGCGAGGCCAACTTCCGCGACGAGGTGATCAACCTCCACGGCGAGGTCCGCGCCTGCCTGCAGGTGGTCCGCGAGCTCTGCGGCGGCGCCGTGGGCAACGTCTCGCGCGGGCCCAACGCGTCCGGCGGCGCGGGCGCCTGCGTGCAGCTCGGCCCGCTCAGCGTCGGGGGTGGCGTCCACTGGGCGCGTCCGACGAAGCCGAAGATCTGGCCCTTCGACGGCTGCAAGTGGTCGCCCTTCAAGCTGGACGTCGCCGCCACCCGGGCGCAGGCCGTCGCCCGCTCCCAGGCGGGGACCCGCGCCGTGACGTCCCAGCGGATCGTCGTCGAGCGCGGGCAGCCGAGTCCCGCGATCAAGCTCTACGGCACCGGCGGCGCGGGCGGTGCGCCGCGGGTCCAGGTCACCGGTCCCGGCGGGCAGGCGCTCGCCAGCACCGACGCCGGCCTCGACAGCTCGCCCGGCGGCAAGATCCGGATCCTGCGCTACGAGGGCGCGAGCGAGAGCTTCGCGGTGGTCGGCCTGCAGGACGCGCGGCCCGGGACCTACACCGTGACCACCCAGCCGGACTCGACGCCGGTCAGCCGGGTCGAGCGCGCCACCGACCCGCCCGACGCGCGGGTCAGCGGCCGGGTCAGCGGCCGCGGCACGCAGCGGACGCTGCGCTACCGCGTGCTCCCCCGGCCCGGCCAGCAGGTGCGGTTCTTCGACGTCGGCGAGGGCGGCGCGGCCCAGGAGATCGGCCACGCCAAGGGCAGCGCCGGATCGCTGCGCTTCAGCTCGGCTCCCGGCAAGGGCCTGCGCCGGGTCGTGGCGCAGTTCGAGCTCGACGGCCTGCCGGCGGAGCGCCGGGTCGTGACGCGCTACCGGCCGCCCGCACCCGGCCTGGCGACGCCCGGCAAGCTGCGGGTGACGCGCGCCAAGACGCGGTTGACGGCGCGCTGGCAGCGGGTGGCCGGCGCCACCCGCTACGAGCTGGGCGTCACCAGCCCGACGGGCTTCCAGCGCTTTGCCGTCACGCGCCGCAACCGGATCGTGCTCAAGTCGATCCCGACCACGGCTTCCGGCCGCATCACGGTGCGGGCCGTCGACCGCTTCCGCCAGAGCCGCGTCGCCAGCCGGACCTTCAAGCGGACGGCCACCCCCTCGTCGCGCTTCCGCCCGGCCAAGCGCTGCACCGTCGGGCGCAAGAAGATCAGCTGCCGCGCGATCAAGAAGCGCTAGCCCCCAAAGGTCCTACACGCCGTCCGGGGCGGGTTCGGGGTCGGGGTCGGCGTCGCGCAGCGCGCCGGCCAGGCGGGTCCGCGAGCCGCGACCCGCCAGCCCGAGCTTGGCGTAGGCGTGCGAGAGGTGGGTCTCGACGGTCTTGAGCGACACGAACAGCTCCTGCGCGATCTCCGGGTTGGTCACGCCGTCGGCGGCCAGGCGGGCGACCCGCTGCTCGCTGGCGGTCAGCACGTCGCGACGCGCCACCAGCTCGCGCGGCATCCGCGCACCGGCCGCGCGCAGCTCCTGGCCGGCGTGGTCGGCCAGCCGGGTCGCACCGCACCGGACCGCCAGCCGCAGGCCGTCCCGCAGCGGACCCCGGGCGGCGGCGCGCCGATGGTCCCGGCGGAGCGCGGCCCCGAGCGTCACCAGCGCCCGCGCGTGCTCCAGCCGCGCCGGGGACGACGCCAGCCGTTCGACCGCCTCGTGCAGGAGCGACCAGCGCCGGTCGTCGGTCGCCAGCGTCCCGGCGACCCGCAGCGCGACGCCGATCGGGCGCGCCAGGCCGGTCGCCCGCGCCCACTCCAGCTCGTGGTGCACCAGCCGATCCGCCTCCTCGGGGCTCGAGCGGGCCAGTGCCGCCGCCAGCTGCGAGCGGACCGGCCAGACCGTCGGTCCCATCGCGAGCGCGTCGCTCAGCGCCACCGCCCGCCGCAGGTCCTCGATCCCGGCGACCGTCTCGTGGCGGATCAGCCGGATCCGCCCGCGGGTCGCGGCCAGCGCGGCGCTCGGCCAGGTGCCCTCCGCCTCCGGCCCCAGCTCCAGCGCCAGCGCCAGCTCCGCGACGTCGTCCAGCCCGGGCCGCTCGGCGATCGGCTCCTGCAGGTAGAAGAGCTGCGTGGCGGCCACCGTCTCCATGCCCGCGGCCCGCGCCAGGTCGAGGCTGGCCCGGAGGTCGGCCTCGGCGGCGGCCAGGTCGCCCGTCCGGGCGTGCATCCAGCCGCGGTGATCGGTCGCCGCCACCTGCCCGCTGAGCGAGCCCCGCCGGCGGGCGCGCTCACCGATCCGGTCGCTGAGCGCCAGCGCGCGCTCGTACTGGTCGACGTCGACCAGGGCGATCATCACGTTGCTCTCCGGCCACAGCGGTCCCGCCGTTGCGCTCTCGAGCACGCCGTCGGCCAGCGCCCGGTCGACCAGTCCCAGCACCGTCTCCGGTCGCTCGCCCCGGTGCGCGCTGATCACCGCCAGCGCCGCCGCCAGCGCGTGCGCCGCCCACGAATCGCCGTCGGCCAGCCGCCGGACCCGCTCCGGATCCAGGTCGTCCGCCACCGTCGTGGTGGTGTACGAGGCGATCATCAGCTCGACCGCCGCCAGCTGCGCCAGCGCCTCGTCGTCGTCCTCCAGGCGCCGCCGCTGGGCCGTGACCAGCTCGCCGGCCTCGGTCCAGCGACCGGCCAGCACCAGCAGGTCGGCCAGGACCGCCGCGGTCTGCGCCTGCAGCCGGCGGTCGTCCGTCCCGTCGAGCGCGCGGCGCAGGTGCT
>CAZMVL010000075.1:0-1146 GCA_964569335.1 uncultured Paraperlucidibaca sp. | reverse complement strand
CTCGATCGCCGTCCCGTCGCGCAGCGCCGCCAGGCTCAGCCCCAGGTCGCGCACGATCGCGGCGGCCGGCGGGCCGGGCGCGTCCTCCTCGAGCGCCCGCTCGAACCAGCGCACCGCCTCGTCGGGCGCCGCCTGGGTCATCGCCCGCCGGCCGGCAGCGGCGATCTCGCTGGCGACCTGGACCGACCCGGCCGGCGTGATCGCCGCCAGGTGCGCGGCGACCCCCTCGGCCGACGCCCCGCGCCGGCGCAGCGCGTCCGCGGCCGCCCGGTGGGCGGCGTCGCGCTCGGTGATCGACATCGCGTCGTAGACCGAGCGGCGGACCAGCGGGTGGACGAAGCGGAACGGATCCTCCGCGGCGAGCACCTCGATCCGGCGCAGCCGGTGGGCGATCCGTCCCGCGGCCTCGCGGCCGACGCCGGCCAGCTCGGCCGCCAGCTCCAACCGCTCGCCGTCGCCGAGCACCGCCATCTGGCGGGCCAGCTCCCCGGCCGCTGGCGCCACGTGGCGGGTCCGCCGGAGCACGCGATCGCCGAGCGTCGGAACCGCCAGCCGGGCCAGGTCGACGGGGCCGTCGTTCCGCTCCAGGCTGGCCGTCCGGAGCAGCTCCTGGAGGTAGAGCGGGTTCCCCGCCGTCGCCTCGTGCGCCGCCCGCCACGCAACGTCGTCGGACGCGGGCAGCCGGGCGCGGACGATCCGCGCCACCGACGCGGGACCGAGCGGCCGCAGCGTCAGCCGCAGCCCGTCGGGGGCGGCCAGCAGCCGTTCCAGCAGCTGGACGGGACTCGCCGGCTCGGACGGCCGCAGCGCGACGACCAGCGCGACCGGCAGGTCCGCGACGCGGCGGGCCAGGTAGTCGAGCGCCCGCAGCGACGAGCCGTCGGCCCAGTGCGCGTCGTCCACGACCAGCACCAGCGGTCCCGTCGCGGCGACGTTGGAGGTCAGCCAGTACAGCGCGTGCAGCGCGGCCAGGCCCTCGCTGACGTGCTCGGCGCCCGCCACCGGATCCAGCCCGAGGGCCGGGGCGGCCGGGGCGGCCGCGCCGGCCAGCAGCTGTCCGCGCCGGAGCGGCTCCGCGCGGGTCAGGACCGGCTCGAAGAGCTGGCGCATCACGCCGAAGGGGAACTCGCGCTCGAGCTCGCTGGC
>CAZMVL010000074.1:0-19714 GCA_964569335.1 uncultured Paraperlucidibaca sp. | reverse complement strand
CGCGTCGGCCGGCACGGCTCCGCGATCACGTACGTCACCGGCCGATCACCAGCCGCAGCTCCTGCATGACCCGCGTGTTGCTGATCTCGTAGACCGGCGTGAAGTCCTCCGGCACCGAGAAGTCCGGGATCTCGGCCAGGAACTCCTGGAGACCGACCCGCAGCTGGATCCGCGCCAGCTGGTTGCCGATGCAGCGGTGGATCCCGGAGCCGAACGCCGTGTGCCGGTTGGGGAGCTTGCGGTCGAGCACGATCTCGTGCGGGCACTCGAAGACCGCGGGATCGCGGCTGGCCGCCCCGTAGGACAGGATCACGTACTCGCCCTTCGCGAAGCGGCTGCCGTCGACCTCGACGTCGCGCATGACGCGTCGGCCGTCGTGGGGCGACGGAGCGTAGAAGCGGATCAGCTCCTCGACCGCCGCGCGCATCCGCGCGGGATCCTCGGTCAGCCAGCGACGGGCGTCGGGATTGCGGGCCAGGTGCAGCAGCGCGCTGGCGAAGACGAAGCCGGTGGTGCCGACGCCCCCGAGCGTGAGGTTCGCGAAGGTCCCGACCTTGGCCTTCCAGTCGAAGCCCTCGAACTCGAGATCGAGGATGCCCTGCACGACATCGTCGCGGCGCGGTCCCGCCTGACGCGCCCGCAGATAGCGCTCGACGTCCTCGAACGCCTCCTGCGCAGCCGCGCCGCGGCCTTCGACCGGGCCGAGGATCGCCCGGTCGAAGGTCGCCTGGATCCGGGTGATGTCGTCGGCGTCCATCCCCGCGATCGCCTCGCCGAAGACCCGCCCGGGGAACGCGTTGCAGAAGCTCGCGATCAGCTCGACGTCGCCGTCCGCGCTGCGCGCGCGGATGTCGGCGACCATCTCGCGGGCGATCGCGCGAATCCCGTCCTCGTGCGCCCCCAGGACCTTCGGGCGGAAGTACGGATTGAGGGCGTCGCGCAGGGTCTTGTGGAACGGCGGATCCGACTCCTGCGGGTAGAGGTACGGCATCTCCTGCGGCCGATCCGGCATGAAGCCGTCGGCGTTGCTGAACGACTCCCAGTCGCCGGCGACCTTGGTCACCGTCTCGTGCTTGTTCAGGACCCAGTAGCCCTCGCCGACCTCGCTGCGCGCGACCGGGCACCGCTCGTGCAGGTCGGTCACGACCTCGTCCCACCGGTGAGCGAGTTCCGGGGAGTTCATGTCGTACGCCCGGGCGAAGTCGGTATGCGGGTTGTCCGTATCCATGCCCCAGCTTGTCGGGTCGCCGGCCGGCTGCCATCTGGCACGCGTCCCGACCGGAGCACGACATTTGTCGCGATCGGCGCGCGGGCCGCGATCCCTCAGGCCAGCGTGCCCTCGCGCGGCTCGCTGGGGGTGGGCGACGGCGCGGCGAACGTGAACCCCGCGAACCCGCGTCCGATGATCTCCCGGCACTCGGCCTCGAACTGGACCATGCCCCCGGCGTAGGGCATGAAGACCTGCGGCTTGCCGGGCACGTTCGCGCCCTGGTACCAGGAGCTCCCCTCGTTGAGGAGCGTGCCCGCGGCGATCTCGGAGACGTGCTCCGCCCACCGGCGCTCGGCCTCCGCCTGCGCCTCGACGGTGCGGTCGGCGCCCGCCCGGTCGATCAGCGCGGTCATCAGCTCGACGTGCTGCTCGATCGACACGATCATGTTGCAGAGCACCGACGGACTGCCCGGACCGGTGATCGTGAACAGGTTCGGGAACCCCGCCGGCGTGATCCCGAGGTACGCGGTCGCGCCGTCGGCCCAGGCGTCGCGCAGCGTCCGGCCGTGGCGGCCGCGGATGTCGATCCGCGCGAGCGTGCCCGTGATCGCGTCGTAGCCGGTGGCGAAGATCACCACGTCGAGCGCGATCTCGCGATCGCCGACCCGCACCCCGTGCTCGGTGAAGCCCGCGATCGGCGCGCTCCGGACGTCGATCAGCTCGACGTCATCGCGGTTGAAGGTCTCGTAGTAGCCGCTGTCGACGCACGGGCGCCGGCCCCCGAGCGGATGGTCGTCCGGGCAGAGCAGCTCGGCCGTCCGCGGGTCGTCGACGATCGCCCGGATCTGCTCCCGGACGAAGTCGGCGGCGATCCGGTTGCTCTCGGCGTCGACGGCCAGGTCGCCGAAGGTCGAGGTGAAGATCGCGCCACCGTGCGCCCACATGCGCTCGAGCCGCTCGCGCTGCTCGCGCGGCGGGAACGACGACGCCGGTGCGTCGGTGACGTCGGCCGGCAACGGGAAGCCGCGGCGGGTGCGCCGCGACTCGCGCCGCCGCTCCGGGTACGTCGCCTTGACCGCGCGCATCTCCTCCGCGGAGAGCGGCCCGTTGTGGGCGGGCATGCTGTAGTTGGCCGTCCGCTGGAAGACGAACAGCCGCTCGACCTCGGGCGCCAGGGCCGAGACGATCTGGATTCCGGTCGAGCCGGTGCCGATCACGCCGACGCGCTTGCCGCGCAGGTCGACGGCCTCGTCCTGTGGCCATGCGCCCGGGTGCAGCATCGCCCCGCGGAAGCGATCGACTCCGGGGAAGTCGGGGATCCGCGTGGTCGACAGGCAGCCGGTCGCCATCACGCACCAACGGGCGCTGACCGTCTCTCCCCGGTCGGTGACGAGCTCCCAGCGACCGCTCGCGTCGTGCCAGGTCGCGGCCGTCACGCGGGTGTCGAAGCTGATCGACGAGCGCAGCGCGAACCGGTCGGCGACGTGCTCGGCGTAGCGCAGGATCTCCGCCTGCGTGGCGTAGCGCTCGGACCACGTCCACTCCTGCTGCAGCGGATCGGAGAACGAGTACGAGTAGTCGACGCTCTCGACGTCGCAGCGCGCGCCCGGGTAGCGGTTCCAGAACCAGGTGCCCCCGACTCCGGACCCCGCCTCGAACGCCCGCACCCGCAGGCCCCGCTCGCGCAGCACGTGGAGCACGTGCATCCCGGCGAACCCCGCACCTACCACGACGGCGTCGTACTCCCCCGTGCCCGTCGTGTCCGTGGTCGGTTCCTCGCGCCCCATATTCGCCCCGTCGTCGCCTTCTGGCGACGACCGCTACCGGGCCGCGCCGCGTACTCCCAGACTGACGGCGACGGCCCGGCCGGACATCGGGCCATCGACCGGACTGCGACCGGGGCTATCGGCCACCGCACGCCGCCGCAACGGCGGCCCCGGCTAGGTCATTCCGCCGAGGGCGACGTCGTCGGACGAGCCGCGCGGCTCAGCTGGGGAGCGCCGCGATCCCGTGCTTGATCGCCCACAGCGCGGCCTGCGTCCGCGAGGCGAGATCGAGCTTGAAGAGGATGCTGCTGACGTGGGTGCGTGCGGTCCGCTCGCTGATCACCAGCGCCTCGGCGATCGCGCGGTTGGAGTACCCCAGCCCGACCAGGCTGAGGACCTCGCGCTCGCGCGGCGAGAGCGACTCCGCGGCGTCGTCCTGGGTCAGCATCGACGTGGTCAGCTGACGGGCGACCGCGGTGTTGAGGTGCAGCTCGCCGGAGAGCGCCGCGAGGATCGCCTTGTACAGCTCCGCCGGCTCGGCGTCCTTCAGCAGGTAGCCCGCCGCCCCGGACTCCAACGCCGCGCGCACCCGCTCCGGTTCGCTGAAGCTCGTCATCACGATCACCTCGACCGCCGGGAAGCGCTGCTTGATCGCCTGCGTCGCCGCGGTCCCGTCGACCGTCGGCATCATCAGGTCCATCAGCACGACCCGCGGCGGCGTGCCGGCGGCGACCAGCGCCGCGACGACCTCCACCGCCTGATCGCCGTCGGCGGCCTCGCCGATCACCTGCACGTCGGGCAGCTCCGCGATGTAGGCGTTGATGCCCTGCCGCACCACCGCGTGGTCGTCGACGACGACCACCCCGACCGGCCCGGTCTCGCTCACCCCGCACCTCCCTCGCGGACCACGACCCGCGGGTCGAAGACCACCGTCACCTGCGTCCCCGCGGCCGTGCTCTCGACCCCCAGGCGGCCACCGAGCTCCTCGCTCCGCTCGCGCATCGTCCGCAGCCC
Organism: uncultured Paraperlucidibaca sp.; assembly: GCA_964569335.1. Lineage (GTDB taxonomy): Bacteria > Pseudomonadota > Gammaproteobacteria > Pseudomonadales > Moraxellaceae > Perlucidibaca. Next base: position 15,724 of record CAZMVL010000074.1, on the reverse strand, counting down.
GAGGTGCCCGTCGCGGTCCGCCCGCGGGTCGAAGCCGCGACCGTCGTCGGCGACGGTCAGCATCAGCCGATCGTCCGCCGCCGCCGCGGCCCCGAGCGTGACGGACGCCCGCGTCGCCCCGGCGTGGCGGACCACGTTGCCGAGCGCCTCCTGGACGATCCGGAACAGCTGCACGCCGGTGTCCTCGGGGAGCGCGGGCAGGTCCGCGGCACAGGCCACGTCGATCAGCAGCTCGTGGCGCTGCGCCACGGCGGCGGCGTAGCGCTCGATCGCCCCGCCGATCCCGTCCTCGCGGAAGTCTCCCGGTCGCAGCTGCAGGATCAACGCCCGCATCTCGGTCAGTGCGCGCTCGGTCAGCTGCTGGATCGCATCGAGGCCCGCCCGCGTGCGCTCCCGGCGGTCGTCGCCCTCGCCGTCGTTGGCGAGCCGCACCGCCTGCGCCTGCAGCCGCAGCGAGAACAGCGCCTGCGAGACGGAGTCGTGCAGCTCGCGGGCGATCCGGTTACGCTCCTCGACCGCGACCTTGCGCTCGAGGGTCGAGATCAGCCGGTGGTTGTGGACCGCGACCGCGACCTGCCCGGCGACCGACGCCAGGAACGCCAGGTCGCCCTCGGTCGGCGACGAGCCACGCCGGTAGAAGACCGTGAGCGAGCCGATCGCCCGCTCCTGGCGGAGCAGCGGCAGCGCCACCAGCCACCCCCAGTCGCGGCCGGCCAGCACCGGGTGCATCGGCGACCACCGGGGATCGTCGAGCACCCGGCGGGCCCAGTTCTCACGCACCACGGGGCCCCGCGTCCGGAGCGCGTCGGCCGACGGCAGCCGCGCGCCCCGCCGGATGCAGCCGGCCAGTCGCTCCGCGTAGTCGGCCGGGTAACCGCCAGCGGTGCCGATGCGGTCCAGCGCACCGGTCGTCTCGTCGACCAGGACGACCGTGCAGGCCGCGGTCCCGGTCGCGTCGAGCAGCGCGCTCGCCACCTCGTCGAGTACCCCCTGCAGCGCCCCCTGGCCCGTGATCGCCGCGGCGGTCTGCGCGAACGCCGCCAGCTGGCGCTCGCGCCGGCGGCGCCCGGTGACGTCGCGGAACGCCACCAGCGTGTGGGCTCCGCGGGTCTCCTCCGTCCGTTCGATCACCCGCGGACCGTCGGGCCCGGGGACGGTGCAGCTCCGCCGCCGGACCGCTTCGTCGCCGTCCGGCTCGTCCCGGTCGTCGGGGGCGAAGACGAGCGCCGGCTGGCCGATCAGCTCGACCGCGGAGCCTTCGAGGATGCGCGCCCCGGCGGCGTTGACGTAGACGAAGCGGCGAGCACGATCGAGCAGCGCCAAGCCGTCCTCCGATACGTCGGCGAGTCCTGCCAGCGCGTCGGCGGGCAGCTCCACGCCCGCTGAGGGAAGCACGGACGACATACCCGATCCTAGTCCGCGCGGGCCTCGCCGGGTCGCCGCGCGAGCGCCCGGGGGCTCCGAGGTCCGGGGACGGGCCGGCACGGCGCTAGCGCTCCGCGAACCATCGCTGCAGCGCCTCCACGCCGGCGGCGTAGGTGCCGACCCGGAAATCGCGGTCGAGCGCGTCCTCGACCGCCGCGTCCGCGTCGAACCGCCCCCACCACTCGACGAACGACCGTCCGCTGTCCGTCACCGGAGCGGCACGTACCGTCGCCACGTAGCTGCGCACCGGCCACGGCCCGTCGAGCATCTCGTAGCTCATCGTGCGCTCCCGGTCGTCGAGCGCCACCAGCCGGGCCCGTGCGTCTCCGCCGTTGGCCAGCCGCTGCAGGCGGTAGGCCCCGACGGCCTGCGGGTCGGCGCCGTCGAGCATCCGGCAGTCGTGGACCATCGGGTGCCACTCGGGCAGCCCGTCGAACCGGCGGATCAGCGCCCAGACGTCGTCGACCGGCGCGTCGACCACGCCGCTCGCGTACGCGTACCCCACGTCAGAGCCTCCCGCCCGTCGACTCGAGCACTCCGACGGCGTAGTCGTGCACCCGGTCGTTGAACTCGCGGATCGCGGCCGTCGCGCGGTCGCGGTCGCGGGCCGCCAGCGCCCCCGCGAACTCCAGCGCCTGCTCACTCAGCCCGTCGTGCAGCGTCGACCAGTCCAGGCGCCAGAGCACGCGGCCCATCACCGTCGGCACGCTCAGCCGCCGGTAGGTGTCCAGCAGGACGGCGTTGCCGGCCAGGCCGACGACGACCTCGTTGAAGGTGCGGAAGACCGTCACCGACCGGTCGTTCTCCATGCCGACGTCGCGGGTCCCGGCGGGTCGGCGCGTCGCCTCCGCGGCGTCGACGACCGCGCCGATCTCGTCGTCGGTCAGCTCCTCGATCAGGCAGTGGGTCACCCCGATCATCAGGATCCTCCGCGCGTGCAGCAAGGTCCGGATCAAGCCCTCGTCGACCGGCGTCAGCAGGTACGCGTCGGACGTGCGCCGGGTCACGAGGCCCTCGTGGGCCAGGCGCGCCAGCGCGTAGGTCACGTTCGACCGATCGACCCCGAGCCGCGCGACGACCTCCTCGACCCGGATGTCGTCCTCCAGCGGGAAGCTGCGTTCGAGGATCGCCCGGCGCATCTCCTGGTAGGTGGCGTCGTCGCGCGACGCCACCAGGCTCCGCACGCCCGGATCGAGCGTGCGCAACGACGCCCCGGTCCGGGCCCGGGCCTCGACCACGTCGGCCACGTAGATCCGCAGGCCGGCCACGTCGGAGACATCGTGGGTGACGCACTCCAACTGCGCCGCGACCTCACCGAGCAGGGGCTGCCCGGTCGCCGACCCGCGCGAGACCGCCAACCCCACCAACGGCCCGTCTCGGCCGGTCGAGAAGGCGTCCAGCACGACGTCGGACAGCCCGTCGGTGAGGTTCAGCGCGAAGCTGCCGACGCTGTCGATGCCCTCGACCGTCTGCCCTCCGGCCTCGAGCGCCACCATCACCCGCGGCGGCTCGTGCGAGACGGTGGCCACGGTGCGGGCCACCGTTCCCAGCATCGTGCCGCCGAACGTCACGGTGGCGATCGCCTCCGCCCGGCCCAGGTGGTCGAGGGCCTGGTGCGCGACGTCGGCGTCGACGCCGGGCTCGGCGCTGGACGGCGTCATCGCGTTGCTCCGCACGGCACGTCGACGTCGCGGCTCATGTCGTCGCGACCAACCCGTTGAGCGCCAGGATCTCGCGCGCCTGCGCCGGCGAGGCGACCGGCCGGTCGAGGTCGCGGACCAGGCGGACCGCCCGCTCGACGAGCGGACGGCTGCCGTCCGCCAGCTCGCCCTTGCGCAGATGGAGGGTGTCCTCCAGGCCGGCCCGGACGTTGCTGCCGAGCGTCAGCCCCATCGCGCTCAGCTCCAGGTTGCGACGGCCGACCGCGACGACCTGCCAGACCGCGTCGGCGGGCATCCGCGACGCCATCAGCACCAGGTTCTCGGGGGTCGCCGCCATCCCGCCCGGCACCCCCAGGACGATCGAGAACTGCAGCGGATCGGCGAGCAGGCCCTGCTCGCGCAGGCCCAGGCAGAAGTCGAGGTGCCCGGTGTCGTAGACCTCCAGCTCGGGCTTGACGCCCAGCTCGAGCATCCGGGCGGCCAGCCGCGCCACGTCCCGGGGCGGGTTGGAGACGTCCGCGCGGCCGAAGGTCATCGAGCAGGGGTTGAGCGACGCCATGTCGGGACCGTGCTCGATCAACGTCGCCCGCTCCTCGATCGGCACACCCAGCCCGACCCCGGTCGAGAGCTGCACCAGGATGTCGCAGCGATCGCGGATCCGGGCGATCACGTCGCGCGCGATCCCGGGATCGGTGGTCGGCCGCTCGTCGGCGTCCCGCAGGTGCAGGTGGGCGACGGCGGCGCCCAGCCCGTGCGCGTCCACCACCGCGTCGGCGATCGCCTCCGGCGTGACGGGCAGGGCCGGGTTGTCGCGGCGCGACGCGATCGGCCCCGTCGGCGCGACCGTGACGATCACGGGCTTCATGCCGCACCCGCCATCGGCAGCTCGGCCAGCTGGCGGCGGCGGCGATCCGCCGCCGCCGGATCGATGTCGCCGGGCGTCCAGTCGAGTCCCGCGTCGGCGTGGACCTCGACCTGCGAGACCTCCGGGAGCTGTCCGATCAGCCGCCGGGCCTCCTTGGTCATGAAGGCGACCATCAGGCACGAGGGCGAGGTCAGCCGCAGGTCGACGTCGACGCGACCGGCGTCGTAGCTGATCTCCCGGATCAGGCCCATCTCGACCAGGTTCATCGGCGACGCGCTGGCGGCGCTGCAGGGGTCCACGATCTGCTCCAGGCAGCCGGTGATCCGCCGTTGCAGGTCAGGTGTCAGCATCTCCGTGCCTCCTCGTGGCCGGCGGCCTAGGCCGCCGTCGCCGACAGGTCCCGGGCGTTGCTCCACGGCGCGTCGAGCTCGGTCCGGCCGGAGAACTCGTCGTCGGCGATCCCGCGCTTGACCGCGTCCAGGTCGATCCCGTGGAGCCGCGCGTAGTTGTCGGCGAACAGCCCCTGCTTGTCGGCGTCGGTGATCTGCTCGATCGGGATGTACTTGCCGTACCGCTCCAGCAGGTCCTCGGGGAACTCGAACCGCGCCATCGCCTCGACGCACGGGCGCGGGTGGTACTGGGTCGTGCCGGTGCCCCAGAACATCCGCTGCATCACGGCGTTGCCGCCGTCGTGCATCAGTCCGAGCATGATCTCGGCGAAGACCCGCGGCCGACGCGCCACGATCATGTTCAGGTTCTCCATGTTCACCGTGACGTTCGGGAACCGGGCCAGCAGCAGCGCCGTCTCCTCGATGAACGCCACCCCACCGTGGACGATCTCGAAGGTCAGCTCGGGGAAGTTGACCGCCGCGCCCTCCAGGTCGCGGGGGTTGAAGGCGTCGCCGAACTCGACCGGCTCGATCGGGATCGACTTGTGGACCGCGACGTGCTTGATCCCCAGCTCCAGCGCCTTCGCGAAGACCGGGTAGGCGATCTTCGGGTCGTTCATCTTCCAGTAGTCGCCGACCGACCCGTCGTGCCAGCTGGCGGGGTACATCTTGAGACCCAGCGGACCGCCGAACGGCGCGTACAGCTCGACCTGGCGCTCCAGCTCGACGAGCGCCTCCTTGCCGCGCATCGGGTCGACGCAGGCGTAGCCGCCGAGGTAGCGGGTCGGGTGCTTCTCCAGCGCCTCGATCGCCTTCTCGAGCGAGCTCAGCCCGTCCTTGAACGAGAAGATCGGCAGCGGGTGGTAGACCGCGACGTCGGTCGTGCTCTCGCGGAAGAGGATCTTCGTCAGCTCGTCGATCGTCCAGTCGCGCATGAAGGCGTCGCGATCGAACTGGTAGCCGGGATCGGCCGCGGTGCTGCAGAAGGCCGCCGCCATGTCGGCCATCGCCTTCGCGCCCTCGTAGTTGGCGAAGTTGCTCTCGTCGAAGTTGAACGCGTGGACGACAGCGTCCAGCACGAAGAAGTCTCGTTCAGCCATTGCGGTGTCTCGTTCTTTCGGTTCGGTCGGCCGCGACGGCGCGGTGAGCGTTCGGGAGGACCCCACCGTCTCACGCGCGCCGTCGCGGATCATCGGGTTTCTGACGCGTCTTGCGGACCCCGTCCCGGCCAGGCGCGGTGCGTCATTTGTCGTATCGGGCGCCGTCGGCTCAGGCGCGCTGGAAGAACTGCGCGTTGCGCTCCGTGTATTCGATCCAGGCGGCCGGCAGGTCCGCTTCCTCGAAGATCGCGTTCACCGGGCAGGCGGTGATGCACGCCGCGCAGTCGATGCACTCGGCCGGGTCGATGTAGAGCTGCTCGGCCTCGTCGAATCCCGCCTCGTCCGTCGTCGGATGGATGCAGTCGACCGGACAGACGTCGACGCACGACGCGTCGCGCGTCTGGCGACAGGGCTCGGCGATCACGTACGTCATGCGATCACCCGTACCGGCAGTCGTTCCATGACCCGCGTGTTGCTGATCTGGAGGGCCGGTTCGAAGTCCTCGTCGATCGTGTAGTCCGGGAACGACTGCAGGAAGATCTCGATCCCGACCCGCAGCTCAAGGCGCGCCAGGTGCGACCCGATGCAGCGGTGGATTCCACCGCCGAAGGCCATGTGCCGGTTGGGCAACGGACGTTCCAGGTCGACCTCGTGCGGACGGTCGAAGATCTCGGGGTCGCGACTCGCCGCGCCGTAGGACAGCACCACGTACTGCCCCGCTTTGATCTGCACGCCATCGACGTCGACATCGGTGGTCGCGCGGCGACCGTCGTGCGGCGACGGCGCGTAGAACCGGATGAACTCCTCGATCGCCGCCGGCATCCGCGCGGGGTCCGCGAGCAATGCGGCCCGCTCCTCGGGATGCCGGGCCAGGTAGAGGATCGCACTGGCGAAGACGAATCCGGTGGTCCCGATCCCGCCCAGGGTGAGCGTGGTCAGGATGCTGATCCGCTCCTCCCAGCCGATCCCCTCGAACGCGAAATCCAGCACCGCCTGGACCACGTCGTCGTTGCGCGGTGCCTCCTGTCGCTGGCGCATGTACGCCTCGATCTGGTCGTGCGCGCGGGCCGACGCCGCCGCCCGCCCGTCGATCGGGCCGAGGATCGCCGCGTCCAGCGCCGCCTGCAGCTCGGCCACTCCGTCGGTCGGCATCCCGGCCACCGTTCCGCAGAAGACGCGGCCGGGCAGCGCGTTGCAGTAGCGCGCGACGACGTCGACCTCTGCGTCTCCCGAGGCACGGATGTCCGCCACCAGCTGGAGCGCGGTCTCGCGGATCGCCTGCTCGTGCGCCGCGATCACCTTCGGGCGGAAGAACGGGTTGAGCGAGTCCCGCAGCGACTCGTGCAGCGGCGGATCGGACTCGACGGGGTAGAACCACGGCATCCCCTCGGGGCGATTGGGCATGAACCCGGTCGCGCTGCTGAAGGTCTGCCAGTCGCCTGCCGCACGGCCGACGTTGTCGTAGGTGTTGAGCACCCAGTAGCCCTCGCCGACCTCGCTGCGGGCCACCGGGCACCGACCTTCGCGCCGCGCGGGGGCCACGTCGCCCCCGGCCGGACAGACCCCGTGGAGCTGCTCGACGACCTCGTCCCACCGGTGAGCGAGTTCCGGGGAGTTCATGTCGTAGTTGCGGACGAAGTCCGTGCTGAGGGATTCGTGAGCCATGGCCCATTATGGGTGCGCGCCGCGAGAGAAAGCGTCGGACGAGCGACCCGACTCGGGCATGACATTTGTCGCGTTCCGACGCCGCTCACCCGAGCACCAGCGGCAGTGCCTTGAGCGCCCGGGTGTTGCCGATCTCGTACGACGGCACGAAGCCGGGCGCCACCGAGAAGTCCGTGAAGGCGTCGACGAACGCCGAGATCCCGATCCGGAGCTGCAGCCGAGCCATGTGCGATCCCGGGCAGCGGTGGATGCCGGCGCCGAACGCCATGTGGCGGTTCGGCAGCTTGCGGGCCAGGTCGACCGCGTGCGGGCACGAGAAGACCGCGGGATCGCGGCTCGCGGCGCCGAACGACATCACGACGTAGTCGCCCTCGCGCATCAGCGTGCCGTCGATCTCGACGTCCTCCATCACGCGGCGGCCGTTGTGCGGAGACGCGGCGAAGTAGCGCAGGAACTCCTCGACCGCGGGACCGATCCGCTCCGGGTCGGCGCGGAGGAACGCCTGCGCCTCGGGAGTCCGCGCCAGGTACTGGAGCGCGCTCGCGAGGACGAATCCGGTGGTTCCGACGCCACCGAGGGTGACGTTGGCGAGGATCCCGACGCGATCGGCCCACGTGATCCCGTCGAACTCCACATCGAGCACCGCCTGCGCGAAGTCGTCACGAGGCGGCGCCTCCTGCCGCTCTCGCAGGTAGCGGTCCATCTCCACGAACGCCCGTTCCATCGACGCACCGCGCTCCTCGGGCGAGCCCAGCAGCGAGCCCTCGAGCGCGTGCTGGAGGTCGGCGATGCTGCCGACGCGCATCTGCAGGACCGCGTCGCAGAAGACACGACCCGGCAGCGGATTGCAGAAGTCACGCACGACATCGACCGGCGCTCCGGCCGCCGCCTGCTCGCGCAGGGCATCGACCAGCTCGGCCGCGATCCGCCGCACGTCGTCCTCGTAGGCCGCGACGGCCTTCGGCCGGAACCAGCTGTCGATCGCCCCCCGCACCGACTTCTGGATCGGCATGTCGGCCTCCGACGGATAGATCCGCGGAAGGTCGGCCGGGCGGTTGGGCATGAAGCCGGAGCCGCTCGTGAAGCGACCCGGATCGCTCGCGATCCGGGTCGACGACTCGTGCGTGTGGGTGATCCCGTCCCCCTCGCCGATGGTGCTGCGCGAGACAGGGCATCCGGTCCCGTGCAGCTGCTCGACGACCTCGTCCCAGCGGTGGGCGAGCTCGGACGAGTACATGTCGTAGTCGTGGACGTAGTCCGTGGCGATCGGGTCGTTGGTCATGGCCGAGTATGGGCCGATCACCCCACCGGATTCGTCGGCCCCCCGTCCTGAATCGACCGTGACATATGTCGCGCCACGAGGAGCCGCGATCGTCTGCTCGACCGCGGCCCACCGGCTGCATGTGCCTCCCCGAGACGACGACGTCAGGGGAAGCGGCGCGACTACCGCTTGGTCATCGTCGCCGCCACCTGCTCGACCAGCTCCGGTGCGATGCAGGTCGGCTCTGCGCCCTGCGGCGCCGTCCATTCGCCGTCCTTGATCTGGTTCAGGAAGTAGCAGTCGACCAGGTTCGGCGGGCTGCCCTCGGTGAACGTGAGCGGGGCGGTCAGCCCGTCGAGCGTCTCCTTGTCGAAGGTGTACAGGCCCTTCTTCAGATCAGCCGGCGTCGAGGTCGGGGTCAGCTTGGCGCGCTCCGCAGCGACGCGGAAGACCTCGCCCGACGCCCATGCCGTGGCGTTGGACGGATTGAACTCCGGGCGGTCCCGAATCCCGGGAGCGTACTTGTCGAGCGCCGCGTTGAACGCCTCGTTCGGCTTCGATCGGTCCCAGAGCGGGAGGTTCGGAGACACGGTCACGGCACCCTCGAGGTTGGCGTTGTCCGCCCAGTCCGGGCTCGAGGTGAAGTTCACGTTGACCTGGAACGGCTTGAACGCCTGCTTGGCGCAGTCGTCGGCGACGCGCGTCACGATCGAGGGCGCAGCCAGCACCACCAGCGTCTCGACGCCGGCGCTCTTGGCGGCCAGGCAGGTCGCCGTGTAGTTGGGCTGCGTGCCGGTGATCTTCTGGTTGAAGACCAGCTCGACGTCCCCACCGACCATCTCCCCGATCTGCTTGAACAACGTCGCGTAGTTCGAGCACGCCGGCGCCTCCGCACACGGCATCACGCCGATCTTCGGCTTGCCCGCGTCCTTCGCCGACATGATGTTGCCGTAGACCTCGGCCGGGTTCTGCGCCCCGACCGGGAAGAAGGTCGGGTTGTTCTCGAACGGCGTATTGAAGATCGCGGCCCCGATCACCGGGATGCCCGCCTCCTCCACGTAGTCCGCCCACAGCGCGTCGAGATTGCTCATCTGACCGACGATCGCCACCACCTTCTCCTGCTCGACCAGCTGCTTGGCCTGCTTCACCGACGTCGCGGCGTCGAGACCGTCGTCGAGCTGGACGAGCTCCACCGGATGGCCGTTGATCCCGCCGTTGTCGTTGGTCCACTTGACCCACGCCGTCAGCGTCGCCGGCACCGCCGCAGACGACGAGGAGACCGCACCGGTGCAGCTGCAGATCGTGCCGATCTTGATCGGCGTCGAGCTGAGCTTGGTCGGCGTCGCCGCCTCGGTCGTCTCCGCGGTCTCGGCGGCCGTGGTCCCGCTCGCCGCGCTCTCGGTGTCGGCGTCGTCGGACGCGTCCGATCCGCACGCCGCCAGGGTCGCTGTCGCGCCCAGGACCGCCGCCCACCGGACACCGGTTCTCCACTGCCCTGATCTCAACATCTCTCTCCTGCTCCCTGTTGTAGGCACGTTGGTGGCCGCGAACGGCCGGGCGGTACGCGTGGAGCGCGCACCGCCGATCACGTCGTGGCGATGTCCGAGCCGAGGTAGTCGCGGGTCAGCGCGTCCTCGTCCAGCTCCGACGGGCGTCCCGAGAAGCTCAGCTCGCCGCGGTTGATCAGATGCACCGCGTCGGCCATCTCCAACGCGCGATGCACGTACTGCTCGACCAGCAGCAGGGCGACGCCCCGACTCGCCAGGTCGCTCAGCGCCACGAAGATCTCGTCGACGATCCGCGGGGCGAGGCCCATCGATACCTCGTCGAGCAGCACGATCGACGGCTCGCTCAGGAAGCACCGCGACAGCGCCAGCATCTGCTGCTGGCCGCCGGACATCGTGCCGGCCCGCTGCCCCAGTCGCTGCTTGAGGGCCGGGAACGCCTCGAGCGGGAGCTCCCAGCTCGCCGGGTCGCCCCACGACGGCACCTGCAGCCGGAGGTTCTCGCGGACGGTCAGGCTGCGGAAGACGCCACGTCCCTCGGGGATCAGGCAGACGCCGTGGCGGGCCCGCCGGTGGGGCTTGAGCCGCGTGACGTCGTGCTCGCCGACCCGGATCGTCCCCTGGCGCGGCCGGAGCAGACCGGCGACGGTCCGCAGCAACGTGGTCTTGCCGGCACCGTTCGGGCCGAGCAGCGCCGTCACCGATCCCGGCGCGACGGTCAGGTCGGCCCCGCGCAGCACGTCCGCGCCGCCGTAGCCGGCGTGGACGTCGCGGAGCCTCAGCACCGCGGTGGCCTCGGCCGTTGCCGCGATCGTCGACGTGCTCATGCCCGGCCTCCCTCGGTCGTGGCGGGGACCGCCGGGGCCGCCTGATCGTCGACGCCCTCGGCCTCGCCGAGGTACGCATCGCGCACGATCGGCGACGCCCGCACCTCCTCGGGCGTGCCCTCGAACACCATCCGCCCGAACTCGAGGACGTAGATGTGACGGCACAGCCGCATCACCAGCGACATGTCGTGCTCGACCAGCAGGATCCCCACGCCGCGCTCGCGGACCGCCCGTTCCAGCACGTCGCCGAACGCCGCGCTCTCCCGGGCGTCCAGCCCCGACGACGGCTCGTCCAGCAGCAGCACGTTGAACGGGCCGGCCAGCGCACGCGCCAGGTCGACCAGCCGCCGCTGCCCGGTCGACAGGTCGCCGGCCCGGCGATCGGCCAGATCGGCGATCCCGCAGAGCTCGAGCGCGCCCCACGTCATCGCCAGCGTGTCGCGTCGCTCCGCCGGCGGCGTCACCGTCTGGGTGATCGGGTTGGCGCCGGCGCGCGATCCCTCGTAGCCGAGCGCCACGTTCTCGAGCACCGACAGCGAGTCGAACAGCTCGGCGTGCTGGAACGTCCGCCCGAGCCCGAGCCGCGCGCGGACGGCCGGGCCACGACGCCCGACGTCGACGTCGTTGAGCGTCACCCGCGCCTGCTCCGGGCGGTCCAGCCCGGAGCAGGCGTTGAAGAGCGTCGTCTTGCCCGCCCCGTTCGGCCCGATCAGACCGGTGATCCGGCCCTCCGGAACGATCAGCGACGCGCCATCGACCGCGGTGACCCCGCCGAACCGCACCGTCAGGCCCTCGACCGCCAGGCCCCCGTGGCGCGCCGGCGGCTCCGGGCGCGGCGGCAGGGTCGTGGGCCGCGTGAGCGCCACGGCCGGTCCGCCGCGACGGAAGACCCGGTCGATCGCGCCGCGCAGCGGCAACGGGACACCGCGCTGGGCCGGGGACAGCAGCGCGAACGAGATCGCCGAGAGGCCGAACAGCAGCTGCAGCCAGTACGGGGTGCTCGCCCCCGAGAGGTACGACGGGATCACGATCAGGGCGAGACCCGCGATCAGCGCGTACCACGGAGCACGACCGCCGACGATCACCACCAGCACCAGGTAGGTCAGCGACAGCAGCGGCGGGTACGAGCTCGCCGAGACCACCCCCTGACCGGCTCCGATCAGCGCCCCGGCCGTCGCGGCCATGAACGCCGAGATGCAGAAGACGATCAGCCGGGTGACGTTGACCGAGACGCCGGTGGTGGTCAAGGCCGTCGGCGAGTCCGCCATCCCCTGCAGCAGCCGCCCGAGTCGGCTCCGGGTCAGCAGCACGACGAACGCCGACGCCACGATCACCGCGAGCAGCACCAGGTAGTAGAAGCCCTCGTCCGAGGCGAAGATCCCCCACCCGGGACGCGGCACCCGCAGGCCGTCTCCGGTGTTCCCGAACATGAAGTCCTGGGTGTAGAACATGTAGTAGAGGGCGATCCCGAAACCGAAGGTGGCGATCGCGAGGTACAGGCCGGAGAGCCGCATCGCCGGGATCGCCAGCAGCGCGCCGATCGGAACCGCGATCAGGCCAGCGCCGAGCAGCGCCAGCAGCCACGGCAGGTTCGCGCCGTCGGCGAGGTGCGCGAACGCCGCCACCCCGACCGCGGCGAAGCCGACGTGCCCCAGCGAGACCTGGCCCGACGTGCGCACCAGCAGGCCGAGCGAGAGGAAGAGGATCACCGTCCCCAGCGCGGTCGTCCAGTCCCCCAGGTGGACTCCGGCGAAGGTCGGAACGAGCGCCAGCCCCGCCAGCACGACGACGCCCATCCCGACCTGCAGCCCGGCCGGGGCGGTCCAGCCGGGGCGGGCCAGCGGAACGGCCCGCGAGTGCTCGGCGAGGTACCGGCGCGGCAGCACCAGCAGCGCCACGAAGAGCACGACGAACGGCATCGCCGGCGGCAGTCCGGCGAGGATCCCGCTGGTGAACCACTTGGTGGCCAGCGCCGACAGGACGCCGATCGCCAGCCCGCCGAGGAAGGTCAGGGGCAGGCTGCGGAAGGCACCGAGCGCCGCGGCACCGAACGCCTGGACCACCAGCAGGGTGATCAGCACCGGGTCGAGCGGCAGTAGCGGCGCGAGCAGGACGCCGGAGAGCGACGCGAACATCACGCCGATCAGCCAGGCCGAGCGACGGATCCGGGTGGTGCTGGTGCCGGAGAGCTCGAGCAGCGTCGGATCGTCGACCACCGCGCGCATCGCGGTGCCGATCCGGGTGAAGCGGAACAGCACGTAGAGCGCCGCCGTCGCCACCACCGCGATCGCGAAGGTCACGAGGTCGGAGTACTGAATGAAGGTCTCGCCGATCGAGGTCTGCCCCTGCGGCAGGAAGACCGGCACGGTTCGCGTCTCGGAGAGGCCGTAGATCAGCACCACCACCGCCTGCACCACCAGCAGCACGCCGACCGTGGCCGCGACCTGGACCGCCAGGGCCTCCTTGACGATCGACCGCGCGAGCACCTCGAAGGCGAGCGCGGCCAGCGGTCCGATCACCAGCACCGCGACCGCGGCGGCCAGCGGCCAGGAGACGTTCTGCTGCACCGAGAGCGCGTAGAAGGCGTAGGCCGAGACGGTCGCCAGCGCTCCGTGCGCGAAGTTGAAGACGCCCGACGTCTTGTAGGTCAGGACGAGGCCGACGCCGGCGAGCCCGTAGACCCCGCCGGTGACCAGGCCGATGATGATGAAGGGCCACATGGTCGCGATCAGGTGGTGCGGTTCCCGCGCTCCGAGCGAGCGGGGCGGAACGACCGCGAGGGGTGGATGAGGAGGACCGCCGGCATTACCGAGCAGTGGACCAGTTCGACCGCGCCACGCCATCGGGCGGATGACCGGATCTGGCCCGGCCGGCGCCGGTCCCCCGTCTACGTCATCCGTCCCGCCCCGCGCGCCGTCGGATGACCGTGGCGCCGGTCGGGACCATGTGATCGACTCGGCACCGTCGATGGAACCTTCCCGCGCCGTCTCCCGTCCCGTGCCCTCGGCGTCCCCCTCGGCGCCGGTCGCGACCCTGCTCGACCGGCTCAACGCCGGGTTCCCGCGGGTCGGCACCGAGGTCACCGACGCCGCGGTCGCGCGGCGGCAGCTGGACGCGCTGCGCGGCCCGGCCGTCGCTCCGACGCCGCTCCACGCGGTCGTCGACGCCGCGATCGTGGGCCCCGACGGGGACGCCCTCCGGATCCGCCGCTACCTCCCGCGGGCCGCCCCGGCGGCCGACGCCGTCGTCTACCTGCACGGCGGAGGCTTCGTGCTCGGCGACCTCGACAGCCACGACGAGATCGCCCGCCGGATCGCTCGCGCCGGGGACGTCGAGCTGATCGCGGTCGACTACCGGCGGGCGCCCGAGCATCCCTACCCCGCGGCGCTGCGCGACGCCGTCGCGGTGGTCGAGCGGGTCGCGGCGGAGCCGCGGACGGGGCGCCTGCTGGTGGCCGGCGACAGCGCGGGCGGCAACCTCGCCGCCGCCGCCGCGATGCACGCCCGGGACCGCGGAGGACCGACGATCGACGGGCAGCTGCTGCTCTACCCGATGCTCGACGACCGGCGCGACACGCCGTCCTACCGCGAGAACGGCGACGGCTTCTACATCACCGCCGCGCACCTGGCCTGGTTCTGGGCCCAATACGGCGGGGCGCCCGACCCGCTCGCCGCGCCGGCTCGCGCCGCGCAGCTGGCCGGCCTGCCGCCCGCGCACGTGGTGACGGCCGATCTCGACCCGCTGCGCGACGAGGGCGAGGCCTTCGCCGCCGCCCTCGCGCGTGCGGGGGTTCCGGTCAGCCGGTGCCGCTACGCGGACGCCTTCCACGGGTTCCTGGCCTTCCCGGATCAGCTCGAGGTCACCCGTCGGGCGTTCGCCGAGATCGGTGCCGCGATCGCGTCGCTGGCCGGCCGGAGCGACGCGGTCGGGCCGCACCACCACGGACGGAGCGCGGCACGGTGATCGACGCGAGCGAGCGGAAGGACCCGGCGGGTGAGTTCGCCGGGCTCGTGGCCGTGGTGACCGGGGGCGGGTCCGGGATCGGGCACGCGGCGGCGTCCACGCTGCTCGCGCGCGGCGCCCGGGTCGCCGTGCTCGACCTCGACGTCCGCGACGCTCCGCCCGGCGCGCTGGCGCTGCCGACCGACGTCGCGGACAGCGCCTCGGTCGACGCGGCGATCGCCGCCGTCGTAGGCCGCTTCGGCGGGCTCGACGTCGTCGTCAACAACGCCGGGATACCGGCTTCCGGCCCGATCGACGGTCCGGCCGACGCCGAGTGGCTGCGGGTCCTGGACGTCAACGTCGTCGGCATCGCGCGGGTCAGTCGCTCCGCGTTGCCGCACCTCCGGGCGTCGTCGCACGCCGCGATCGTCAGCACCTGCTCGGTCGCGGCCACCGTCGGCATGCCGGGGCTCGCGCTCTACTCCGCGAGCAAGGGCGCGGTGCTGGCGTTGACCCGCGCGATGGCCACCGATCACCTGAACGACGGCATCCGCGTCAACTGCGTCAGCCCGGCCACCGTCGACAGCCCCTGGCTCGCCCCGCGGGTGGCGTCCGCCGACGACCCGGAGGAGCTGCGGGCGGCGCTCCGCGACCGTCAGCCGAACGGCCGGCTGGTGACCAGCCAGGAGGTCGCCGACGCGATCAGCTACCTGGCCAGTCCGCGGTCGGCTTCGACCACGGGCACCGAGCTGATCGTCGACGGGGGCCTCACCCGCCTGCGCCCGCCCCGGGCCTGATCAGACCACGCCCTGGGCGATCATCGCGTCGGCGACGATCGTGAACCCGGCGATGTTGGCCCCCGCCACGTAGTCGCCGTCGAACCCGTGACGCGCCGCGGTCATCCGGCAGGTCTCGTGGATCTGGTGCATCACCTGACGCAGCCGGTCGTCGGAGTCCGTGAACGCCCAGCGCATCCGCGCGGCGTTCTGCTGCATCTCGAAGGCGGAGACCGCGACCCCGC
Source organism: uncultured Paraperlucidibaca sp. (assembly GCA_964569335.1). Taxonomy (GTDB): domain Bacteria; phylum Pseudomonadota; class Gammaproteobacteria; order Pseudomonadales; family Moraxellaceae; genus Perlucidibaca. The sequence continues at coordinate 63 of CAZMVL010000074.1, read as the reverse complement.
CGGCGTTGGCCGCCTTGCCCGGGGCGTAGGCCACGTCGGGATGATCCTGGAAGACCGCGACCG
>CAZMVL010000073.1:13237-20250 GCA_964569335.1 uncultured Paraperlucidibaca sp. | reverse complement strand
TGGTCGCGGCGACGATCCTCGCTCGTCGGGGAGTCGAGACGGTGGTGGTCGAGAAGCGGTCGACGGTTGGTGGCTACACCTCCGCTCATCGCGAGGACGGGTACCGCTGGGACATCGGTGCGACCATGCTGCAGACGCCGCGGGTGCTGCGGGAGGCGTTTGCCGAGTTCGGCGAAGAGCTCGACCAGCATCTTCGTCTCGAGCGCCTTGATCCGCACTACCGTGCGTGGTTCAGCGACGGGGAGCATCTGAACTTCACCGGTTCGGTCGACGAGACGGCCGAGGAGATCGCGCGGTTCTCCGCTGCCGACGCGCAGGGGTTTCGTCGCTACATCGCGGACATGGAGCGCCACAAGCGCACGTTGAAGTCGTTGCTCATCGATCGGGCGCCTGCTCCGGGGGCGCTGCTGCGACGCGGGCCGCTGGAGCTGTTGCGCGCCTTCAATCCGGCTCGATCGGTGCAGGACGTGGCCAGTCGCTACTTTCGGACGCCGCACGTCCGCACGGCGATGACCTTCCAGACGCTCTACTGGGGGACCTCGCCATCGCGGTGTCCGGCGCCGTACGCGATGGTGCCGTACTTCGAGACGGTTCAGGGCGTCTGGTACGTCCGCGGTGGGATCAACGCGATCAGCGAGGCGATCGCGTCGATCTACACGGGGCTGGGCGGGGTGATCCGCTGCGGCGATCCGGTCGACCGCATCACCGTCGAGCACGATCGCGTCCGCGGGGTGGTCCTTGCGGGGGGCGAGACGCTCGCCGCCGATCGTGTGATCAGCAACGCCGACGCGCTTTACACCTACCGCGACCTGATCGCGCCGAGCGCGCTGCCGGCGTGGTTTCGCGCACGCCTGCGGCGGATCGCGCCGTCGCTGGCGCCGCAGGTGTCGCTCATCGGTCTCCGCGCCGCGGACGCGCTGCCGGACCTGCCACACCACACCTTCACGATGCCCGTCGACCCGGAGGACCTGACGCACGAGATGCTGGGCGGAGGCATCGGTCCCTCGGGACGGTCGGCGTACATCTGCGTGCCGACGAAGACCGACAGCAGCGTCGCCCCACCGGGTCGGACCGCGATCTACGCCTTGGCGCTGACGCCTCGCGGGACACGCCCGTCAGGCACGAGGGAGGATCGGCTCCGGGCGGTCGACGGAGTCCTGGGCGAGCTGGAGCGCCGCGGGGTCCTCGCGGGTGGGGCCGAGGTCGACTATCGGCGCGTCTTCCGGCCAGAGGACTTCGCCGAGGGGTTCAACCAGCCGTACGGTATGGGCTTCGGTATCCAGCCAACGCTGCGCCAGGTTGGCCCGTTGCGCTTCGGCAACCGCTCGCGCATGGTCGATGGGCTGTACCTGGCGGGCGCGAGTGCCAACCCCGGTGGAGGCATCCCGCTGGTCGTCGCGTCCGGATCTGCCGCGGCCCGTGCGGTCCTGCGCGATCGCCGTCGCCGACCATAGGTGTACGTCAAGAACCCGAGCGCGCCGCTCCGCTACCCGGCTAGTCCCCAGACATCGGTCTGGTACGTTCATGGCTCCATGGAGTCTGTCGGCGTCTTTCAACTGCGGAACGGGCGGCGGCCGTCCGGTATCGCATCGGCCGTCGCGCTCGGTATCTGCCTGGTGGGGCTCTCGGCCCCGTCGGCTGCGTCGGCTCGGACGCAGTCGATCACCCAGGACGTACGCTTGACGCTGGTCAAGAAGTCGGGGATGTCGTTCGAGCATCGTGGAACGGCGAAGGGCACGATCCCGGGCTCGGTGCGCTCGAAGATGACGATGGACGGAGTTACGGTCAAGGGCACCGTCACGATCGCGGCCCGTGGGGGATCGCTGCGGATCAGGGTGCACGGCACCGCGCGATCGGGCGGGCTGCGGACCGCGTTCGACGGCACCGCCACCCTCGCGGGCGGCACCGGCCGCTACCGCCACGCGCGGGGGACGGGCAAGTTCTCCGGTGTCGTCAACCGGCAGACGTGGGCCGCGACGCTCCGCGCTACCGGCAGGCTTTCCTACTAGCTGTACCGACTGCGTGCGCGCGAGCTTGGTCGCCGGCTTGGTGCTCCTGACGCTGGCGTGCCCGTCGGTCGCCGGTGCGGCCGATCAGCCGGTGCGCTTCAGTGCGGACTTCGGCCCGGGCGCGCGGCTCGGTGGGAAGGCGCCGCTGCGCTTCGGCCTGCAGGTCGACGAGCAGCGCATACCGTCTCCAGCGACCGAGATCCGGCTCTTCGCGCCCTCCGGGATCGACGTCGGTGCCCTCGGCTTGGCGACCTGTGGCCTTCCGTCGGAGACGATGGTCGATGTGCTCTTCTCGAGCTCCCCGGTGGTTCGGTGTCCGCGCAACGCGGTCATCGGGCGCGGGAAGGCCACCGCGGCGCTGCTGTTCGACCCGGAGGAGCCTGCGGTTCGGAGTGCGGCCGCCGACTTCACCTTGTACTCCGGTGTGCCGCAAGACGATCGGCCGGGCTTGCTGATCGTGGCCCGGACCTCCAACCCGGTCTCGGCCCAGCTGGCCTACGCCGGTCGCCTCAGTCCGGCGCGCCGACCGTTCGGCCTGGAGTTCGCGCTCCAGCTGCGGGCCCCGGCGCAGCCGCCGTTCGGGGCCAAGATTGCGCTCGTGGGGATGCGCGTGGTCATCGGTGGAGCTGACCTGTTCTACACCCGTCCGGTAGCCGGCGTGCGCAGGTTCTACCGCCCGGGGGGCGTGGGGCTGCCGAGCCGGTGCCCGCGCAAGGGTCTGCGCTTCCGCGCCGAGCTGCGCTTCGCCGACGGTCGTCGGCACGCCACGGAAACCCGGGTTCCGTGTCCTCCGCCGTCGCGTCCTCGGGGTGGGGCACGGTAGCTCGCCTGGCGCGGTGCCGCTGTGACGGAGTGGCCGTTCGTACGTGGCGTGCATGTCTTGTGACACGCGGCGTGTTCGTTTGTTCATATACTGCCGTTTCCACGTCCGGGTTCTTCTTGCGCCGATGTCCTCTTTGACCAAGTTCGCCGTGCTCGGCCTGGTGGCGCGGCGGCCGACCTACGGCTACGCCGTCATGCGGCAACTTCAGCAGTGGTCGGTCACCGGGGACGTGCAGCGCTCGTCGGTCTACGACGCGCTGAGCCGTCTGCGCTCAGACGGCTTGATCCAGCTTCGCGATGCGCAAGCGACGTCGGCCGGTGAGCGTCAACCACGGACCATCTACGTTGCGACCGCAGAAGGCGACGATGCGCTCGACAGCTGGCTCTCCACGCCACCGGCGTCGTTCGACGAGCTGCGCCTGCGGATCGTGCTCGCGCGCGGCGACGACCTGGACCTCCTCATGCGGTTCGTCACCGACGCCGAGGAGGACTGCCTGACGCGTCTGGAGGAGTTCGAAGGCGTCGACATCCACCGACTGCTGACCGATGCAGCGGGAAGGTCAGCGCCGGCCGAGGCCCTCTACGAGGCCTTGCTGGGATCGATGACCTCGATCGAGCTCGACGGTCGCCTGCGGAGCCTGCAGACGGCACGGGCGACGCTGGAGACCTTGCGCAACCACCCTCGATACCGAGGGTCATCGACATGACTCCTCCGCGGCTCGTGCTGGATGGCGTCGGCAAGCGCGCGTGGCGCGGCGGCCGTCCAACCGATGTGCTCAAGGACGTCTCGCTGGTGCTGGAGGCGGGCGAGTTCGCGGCGGTCGTGGCCGACCGGGGAGCGGGCAAGAGCACGCTGCTGGAGCTCGCGGCCGGTCTGCAGATGCCCGACCGAGGCAGCGTCCTGCTCGACGGTCATGATCCGGCCGGCGGCTCCGCACTGGCGCGCGTCGCCATCGCGACGCGCGAAGCTCCCGATGCGCACGGCGTTGCGGTGCGCGACTGGGTCGCCATGGCGGTGCTCGACCAGCTCAATCTCCGGGCGGCCCGGCAGCGGGCCGGCGACGTGCTGCAACGCGTTGGCCTCGGGCAGGTCGGTCTCGCGTCGTGGGCGGCGTTGTCGGACGGCGAACGGACGCTGGCGACGATCGCGCATGCGGTGGCTCGGGTGCCGCGGTTGCTGCTGATCGATGACCTCGTCGCGGGCCTGGACCTGGTGGAGCGCGACATCGTCGGAACGCTGCTGCGCTCGCTCGTGGACGACATGGACGTGGCGATCCTGATGACGGTCTCACAGTCGAGCGAGACCGTTGGGGCCCGTCCGATCCTGTCGCTTGCGGGTGGAACGCTGGTCGGCGGACGCCGCCCCCGTTCGGAACGCCCGGTCGTAGCGTTCCCCCGACGTCGTCGAGCCGGATGATGACGACCGCTTCGCCGATCGCCGCGGTTGGGGCGACCGCCGCCGATCGGGCCCGCGACTCTCGACACCAGGCGCCACCGCTATGACCTCGCCCGGGCTGAGCCTCGACGGCGTCAGCAAGCGCTACTGGCGCGGCGATCGTCCTGTCGATGTCCTGAAGGACGTCTCGCTGGTGGTGGAGCCGGGCGAGTTCGCCGCCGTCGTCGCCGGTCGGGGGGCCGGCAAGAGCACGCTCCTGGAGCTCGCGGCCGGACTACAGGCACCGGACGCCGGACGGGTCTCGCTGGACGGACACGACCTGGCCGCTTCCGCCGTGCTGGCGCGGATCGCCATCGCCACACGCCAGGCCCCGGACGCCCATGGCCTGGCGGTGCGCGATTGGGTGGCGATGGCGGTGCTCGACCAGCTCGGCCTGCGGGCCGCTCGACGGCGCGCCAACGACGTGCTTCAGCGGGCTGGTCTGGGGCAGATCGGGGGTGCGTCGTGGGCCGAGCTGTCGGACGGTGAACGGACGCTGGCCACGATCGCGCACGCGGTGGTGCGCACGCCGCGGTTGTTGTTGATCGACGACCTGGTCGCCGGCCTGGACCTGGTGGAGCGGGACGTCATCGCGACGTTGCTGCGTTCGCTCGTCGACGTGCTCGACATGGCGGTCTTGATGACGGCATCACAGTCCAGCGAGACGGTCGGTGCGCGCCCGATCCTGTCGCTGGCCGGCGGGACCCTGATCGGTGGGCGCGGAGCCCGTTCGCGGGGTTCCGTGGTCGAGCTCCCCAAGCGGCACGGGGTCGGATGATGAGCGACCGTCCAGGACCGACCCGGGTGGGGCCAGCGGGGCTGGAGTTCCGCAACGTCGTCAAGCACTACACGCTTGGCGGTGAGACCGTGCGGGTCCTCGACGGCGTGTCGCTGTCGGTGAGTCCGGGGGAGGTGGTGGCGATCTTCGGGCCGTCGGGCTCCGGCAAGTCGACCCTGCTGATGATCGCGGCCGCAGTCCTGCCGCCCGACAGCGGTGGGGTCTTCGTCGATGGTCGCGACGTCACCGCGCTCTCGGAACGCGACCGCGCCGACTACCGGATGCTGGAGCTAGGCTTCGTCCTCCAATCGGTCGAGCTGCTCAGTGGGGGCAACGTCCTGGACAACGCGCTGCTCAAGCTCGTCGGAGCCGGAATCGGTCTGCGGCAGGCACGCCGACGGGTCGTTGGGCTGTTGGAGGAGCTGGGGTTGGGGGAGCGGTTGAGGCACCGTCCCGATCAGCTCTCGATGGGTGAGCGGCAGCGGGTGATGATCGCGCGGGCGCTCTCCACCGATCCCAAGGTGCTGTTGGCGGATGAGCCGACCGGCAGCCTGGACGCCAGCCGCACCCACGAGGTGCTCGCGATGCTCCGGGCGATGACCCGTGAGCGGCAGATGGCGACGGTGTTGGTCACCCACGACGGACAGGCGGCCGAGTATGCCGACCGGGTCTACACCCTGGAGAACGGCGTGCTGTCGGCCACGCAACCCGGGTCGATCGCTCCGTCATCGTGAGCGACCTCCGGCAACCACCGCGGCGGCGGCGGATCCGCTACAGCGGCGTCTTTTGGCTCTACCTCGTGCGGTTGCGCCACCGGTGGCCGCAGGAGCTGCTGGCGGTGATCGGCATCACCGTCGGCGTGGCGCTGTTGTTCGCGTCGCAGGTCGCGAGCACGAGCCTCTCCGGTCCGGTGAAGCAGCTCACCAGCGGGGTTGTCGGCAACAGCCAACTGCAGCTTGTCGCCCGGAGCGCCGACGGGTTCCCTCAGGAGACCCATGACGCTGTGGACGATCTGCCCGGTGTGCGAAACGCTGCCCCCGTTCTGCAGGTGCAGGCGAACCTCGTCGGCCCTGAAGGGCGCCGTGGGATCACCGTGTTCGGTGCCGACCCGCGGATCGTGCGGCTCCGGGGAACGTTGCTGCAGGGGTTCTCCGCCGACGACGCCGCGCAGCAGCGGACCCTTGCCGTGCCCAAGCCCGTCGGTCGCGTGATCGGCGTGCGCTTTGGCGACGAGGCGCGCTTGCAGCTCAACGGACGCGAGCGCACGGTGCCGGTCGCGACGGTCGATCACGACGACATCGGCGCGCTGAACAGCACCTCGATCGCGCTCGCACCGCTCAGGTACCTGCAGGACCTCGCCGGTCTGCGGGGCCGGGTCTCGCGGATCCTGGTCGAAGTCGAGCCCGGTCAGCTCGAGATCGCCCGCGACGGTCTTCGGCGGATCGCCGCGGGGCGCTTGAACGTCGAGCCGGCTGACCACGACCTTCGGCTCTTCAACAGCGCCTCTGCACCCACCAGTCAGGCCACCACGATCTTCAGCGTGCTGAGCGCATTCGTCGGGTTCCTCTTCGCCTTCTGCGCGATGCTGGTGACGGCCGCCAATCGACGCGCGCTGGCGATCGGCCTACGCATGAGCGGATACCGCCCGTGGCAGGTCACGCGGATGATCCTGGTGGACGCGGTCGCTCTGGGCACGGTGTCGGTTTTCGCTGGGCTTGCGCTGGGGGACGCGCTCTCCCGAAGCGGCTTCGGCTCGGACGTCGGCTTCCTGGGCGGTGCCTTCCCGGTCGGCAACGAGCGCATCGTGGCCTGGTCCAGCATCGCGATCGCTGCCGCTGGAGGGATGCTCGCGGCGACCCTCGGGGTGCTTGCACCGCTGCGCGGTTCGGTCTTTGCCCGCGACCCCCGCCACGAGACGACCCAGCCTCCGGTTCCGCGCGCCCGAGCCCGCCGCCGCGAGGCGCCGGGC
>CAZMVL010000073.1:0-13227 GCA_964569335.1 uncultured Paraperlucidibaca sp. | reverse complement strand
TTCTATGCCTGGTGGAAGCCAGCTTATCTCGCTCTGCTGCTGCCGATGATCCTGGACGCCGCCACGTGGGTGCTGCTCTGGGGGAGTCGGCGGACCGAGCGTGGGTGGGTGCCCGGGGTCGAGCTGGCGCTGCGTCAGTTGCGCTCGCCAGAGTGGCGGGTTCGGTCGTTGGCGATCACGATGACCGGAGCGATCGCGGTCTTCGGATCCGTGTCGCTGCAGGGGTCGCGCAGCAACCTGCAATCGGGGCTGGATCGCATCGCGGTCGGCCTCAACAGCGCGGCGGATGTCTGGGTGTCTCCGTTCGGCGCGGGGGACGTGTTGGCGACGCAGCCGTTCGCGCCGTCTCAGGGGTCCGCGCTCGCGAGCTTGTCGGCGGCTCGGAGCGTCAGTCTCTTCCGCGGCGGATTCCTCGATGTCGCCGATCGGCGCGTCATGGTGATGGCACCCCCACGAGCCACCGAGCGGCCGATTCCCTCCGGCCAGGTCCTCGACGGCGACGAGCAGGTCGCTGGCGAGCGGATCCGGAGCGGCGGCTGGGCGACCGTCTCGCGTGCCCTGGCGGATCATCTGGGGGTTCGGGTGGGAGGCCGACTGACGTTGCCGTCCCCCGAGCCGACCGTCTTCCGGGTTGCGGCGATCACGACCAACCTCGGTTGGCCGGCGGGGGCGATCCTCGTCAACGCCGACGACTACGCCCGCAGCTGGCGAAGCGACGCGGCGACCGCCTACGTCGTGACGCTCGCGCCGGGTGTGCTGCCCGACGCCGGACGGGATGCGGTGGCCGGTGCGTTGAACGGGAACGCCGCGCTGCGGGTGGAGACCGCGTCCGAGCGGATCGAACGTCAGCGGGAGTCGGCCCGCAGCGGTCTGGCGCGCTTGAGTCAGATCGCCTCACTCACGCTCGTGGCGGCGGTCCTCGCGATGGCCGCGGCGATCGCCGGCCTGCTGTGGCAGCACCGTCGAACCGTCGCCCGGCAGAAGCTCGACGGCCATAGGACGCCGCGCATGTGGGGCGCGCTCTTCATCGAGGCCGGGACGCTGGTCGTCACCGGCTGCCTGGCGGGGGCGGTCTTCGCGCTGCTGGGGCAGGTGCTCTGTACCCGCGGTGTGGCTGCGGTGACGGGCTTCCCCGTCGTGTCGGGGATTCGGTTCGACATCGTCGCGTGGAGTGCTGGGTCCGTCGTTCTGACCTCGTTGATCGTCGTCGCGCTTCCGGGCTACCTCGTGGCGCGGGTTCGTCCGTCGTTGCGCGACTAGCAGGGGGCATCATTCGTCGACCGTGCTCGCGCGCCTCGACGATCCTGCCCCGCTGGACTGCCGTCAACTTGCGGCGTTGGCCTCTGGCGCGGGTCGCGAGCTGGGTTGGGGGCTACGGACGGTCAGGCGGGAGGTCGCCGAGTGGCAGCGTCGTGCCGCTCAGATTCGCGCGCCCGACCTTCGGGCCTTGGCCCTGCACTCGCTGGCGGACAAGCGGTCGCTGACCGAGGGTGCGGCCCGCTTCTGGGAGGTGCCGCGTCGCCGGAGCGTGCCGCTGGTGAAGGTGCTTGTCGCGTTCCAGATCCTGGCGAACTTCCTCGACACGATCAGCGAGCGCGGCCGACGCGATCTCAGCCTGCGCACGTCGGCTCCGAGCAGCATCATGCTCGCCTTCGTGGATGCCGTCGACGTCGAGCAGCCGACCCGCGACTACTACCGGGACTATCCGGAGTGGGACGACGGCGGATACCTGCTGGCTCTCGTGCAATCGTGCCGTTCGTGCTGCGTGGGTCTGCCGAGCTACGGGCGGGCTCGGGCGCGACTCGCCGAGCACGCGCAGTGGGCGGGCGTGCTCGACCTGCACCATGACCCGGACCCGGTTCGCCGTGACCGAGCGCTGAGGCAGTTCGCGGCCCGGTGGTTTCCGCGCGACGGGACCGTCTCGTGGTTCGAGCAGGCGGCTGCTGCGAGCTCGGCGTTGCCCGTGATCGCGCTGCTGACGCTCGCCAGCGAGCCACGCACCACCGAGCACGAGCTCGACGCCGCAGCCGCGACCTACACCAACGTGGGGGCGCTGAGCGTCGTGCTGGACAGCTTCGCCGATCAGCTCGACGACGCCGTGACCGGACACCTGAGCTTCATCGGCTACTACGCCAACGCAGCGACCGCGGTGGATCGGATCCGGGACCTGATCGAGCGTTCGCTGCGGGACGCGGCTGAGCTTCGCAACGGCTCCTGCCATGTGCTGCTGGTGGCGATGATGATCGCGATGTTCCTCTCCCGCGATAGCGTTCGAAGCGATGCGCTGGCGGCGGATACGAGCGAGTTGATCGGTGCTGGCGGCACCATGACCAGATGCCTGGTCCCGGTGCTGCGGTTCTGGCGCGTCAGCTACCGGCTGACGGCGGGGTAGGGTGCGGAGAGCGACAGGTCGTAGGGTCATCGCGCACCGGGCCGACGCAGCGATTCGACGGTGACGCCCAGTGCGGTGGCGATGCGGACCAGCGCGGCGTGGGGGAGCCGTTCGCCGCCCATGATCTCCTCCGCGGTCTCCGGTGCGACGATCGCGGCGCGCATGATGGCGTCGAGAGGTAGTCCGGTGTCCTCGGCGAGCAGCGCGATGTTCTCCGCTGCGATGCGAGCGGCGCGCCGCCGGAGCTTGACCTGCGCCCTGGTTTCTCGTTCGGCCTCCGAGACCGCTTCGTCGACCCATGCGCGGTAGGTCGCGGGCGCCAGGAAGGTCCCCACCGGAGCGACGACCACCAACAGGTTGAGGTCGGCGAAGACGTCTTCGGGGGTGACGCCGACGTAGGCGGCGATCGAGCGGCGCAAGGTGCCCGGGTCGCAGGTCCGGTAGTCGCCCACGACCGCGAGGATCTCGACCCCCCGACGGTCGAAGGTGATCGTCTCGGTCGCCCAGTCGGTTACGGAGGTCAGCACAAGCCGCTCCGTCCGGAAGCGTCGGACTTGCGGGCGAGATGGGGCAGGTGGCGTCCCGCTATTCGCAGGCCAGCCACGTCCGCTGGGCGGCGGCTGCCCCGATCGTTCGTGGGTGGTGCCGACGCGCCGGAGCGTTGGGACGCGTCGGGCCTGGGCCGGCGCGGTCCCGGTAGCCCCTGGCGTGCTGCGTCTTGTCCGGTGCTGGTGAGGCTCAGCTGCTTTCCGGGGCCGTGCTGCCCGGTTCGGGTCTCGACGAGTCCGCGGCCCCGGAGCCACCGGACGGCGTGGCGGACGTCCTTGACGCTGGGCGGTGCGGCCCAGCCTGACGAGGCGAACTGCTCGACGATGTCACTTGCGGTCAGCGGTCGCTCGGAGCCGGCGACGGCTTGCAGGATCGCGGTGCGGAGGCGATGGGATCCGACCTCTGGCGGGCGCTTCGCGCTCATGGTGTCTCGCCGCCTCGCAGGTCGGCGGCGGGAAGCGTCTTTGAGCGGTCGACCGTGTGGTCGGCGGCTTCGGCGGTGAGCGAGTTGACGGGCACGGTGCGTTCGAAGGTGAGACGCAGGCCGATCCGACGACTTCTACCTCCGGTCGGCTTGCGATTCCGCACGCTATGCAGGCCCCTGGGCGCCAACAAGTCCGGCCCGGACTATTCCACTTGGACCGCTGCGAGCCTGCGACTGATCCTTGGGTTACGGCTGTTGCGAGCCGACCGACCGCGGTGCAGGCAGACGCCTCGGAGAGATAAACGGCTGGGCCTGCGGGCCCCGGCAGGACTCGTGGTTACCAGTTCGCAACGGTCCGGGATTTCGTCTAGAGGGCCGGCCGAACGGGTGATCAGTAGTCACATGTGACTACTGATCAGATGTGACCCCTCCCGCTCTCAAGCTCCGGAATCGCGGAGTAGCCCGCAGGTGCCGGTGCCGCCCGGATGGCTAGGCTCGGGATTGGTCTTGCTGGCCAGGCATCGCCGTTTTGACACGACGTTCGCGGGGTCGAGTGACACGGTCAATTACTGGCCGCGTCGCGTTCCGGGGCGCATGGACGATCGGTCGAGCGGACGTGGCGCGCTATGTGTACGGGGTTGCCGACCGGCTGTTGACGGGGCATACTGGGCGGTGATCGTGTGATGTCTGCTGATCGCCGGGAAGTTCCCCCCTTGTCCCGGACCGGCACTGGAGCATTGGAGCCGGGTATTCGTGCTGCGCGGTTGCGGGCGGGGTTGACGCAGGAGCAGGTCGCGGAGCGGTTGAACGTCTCGATTCACACGTTCCGTCGTTGGGATCGGGATCGCAATCGGCCGTCAGGGCCGCAGCAGATGCAGCTGTTGGCGGCGGTGTTGGGTACGCGGATCGGCGTGATCTGGCCGGCGGCGGATGACCCGTTGGTGGTCGAGGCGCTGAGGATCGAGCGGCGCCGGACTGCGACGGAACGTGAGGGCGCCCGGTACGACAGCGACGCGGTGAGCGACGCCGACGAGATGGCGGCCGATGAGATCCGGGTGCGTCGCCTGCACCGGGTAAGGGAAGGCGAGCCAGCCGCAGGGGACGGTGACCGTCCATCGTCCGAACCCGCACCGTTCGTTGAGTCTGTTCGCGCTGCCGGTGACGCTGACGCGTGTGATCGCGAGGGTAGTTCGGAGCAGGCGGTGCCGGATGATCTTCCGCCGTGGCCCGACGAGGTCGCGGAAGAACTGTCGAACGAAGATCCGCACCTGATCGCTGGGGGAGTCGACCGCGAGGTGGAGGCGGATTGCGATCGCCCGCCGCTCGGTGAGCAGGTCCCGCACGGCGGTGGTGAGGAAGCAGCGACCTTGCGCGCTGCACGTCCGGTTGCGGGGCGGCGGGTGAAGCGTGCCGTTGTTGCGGTGGGCGTTGCGTTGTTGGCCGGTGGCGCGGGTATGGCTGCTGCGAGCGCGTTGGGTGAACGGTCGGGAGACGCGGACCGACAGGCGTCGGCCGCGGCGGCCGGGACGGTCGAGCGGGCGCGAGTGGCGGCGCGGGCTCGCGACGTTGCGGCCATGCGTGCGGCGGCCGAGCGTGGTGACTACGACGCGGCGATTCGGCGGGCGCAGCAGCTCGAGGACACGGCCGCGATGTCGAGCTACCGCGGGGCTGCCGCGCGGGTGCTGGTCGGTCGGGCCGACAAGGCGGCGCGGCGTGGTGACTTGTCGTTGGCGCGCTCGCGGTTGCGGGCGGCGAAGAGCCGATACGGGATCGCACCGGGGGCTACGGCGGTGCGTCGGATCGAGCGGCAGCGCAAAGAGCGCGCCCAACGAGAGCGTGCGGCAGCACGAGCGGCCGCTGCACAGCTGGCGGCGGCGAACGCGGAGCGGACGAACGCAAGCGCTGCGTCGAGCGCGGCGACGTCTTCGTCGTCCGGTGGGTCTCAGACGTCGGCCCCGGCGCCGGCCCCGACAGGGGCTTCGAGTTCGTCAGGTGCTGCTAGCTCGTCGTCTTCGTCGGCGAAGGGTGGCCGGAAGAAGGACCCGGAGCAGGCTGTTGATCCGGGGGTGTACTGGGATGGGAGCGGGTGATCGTCCGGTGAAGCGTTGTTTCGGAGGCCGTGGGTGGTTGGCCCGCGTCGCCCTGGTCGTTGGGCTCGCAATCTGCGGGCTCACTGCGACGTCGGGTGCCGCTCAGGCGGGGGAGTACGTGGTGACGTACTGCAAGTTCGGTCAGGTGCTGCAGGACTGGCAGCCATACCGTGATGCACCCGGCACGTTGACGGAGGACTGCGCGGCGGGACCTGGCCGGTTCGCCGCGACGCTGGAGCCGAGCAACGCGGCGGGGCACTCGCGGGTGGAGTGGCAGCTTCGATGGCCTTCGGGGATTCGTCCGGTCTACCTGCGGGCGCAGGCGAATCGCTTCCTGCATGCGGGAACGCGGGCGGCCGAAGGCGGTGTCGGTCCGTACGGCGTGTGCGGGACGAGCTGGCCGGGTGACCCATGCCCGTCCGGGCAGGTCATGTCGGTGGCGGTCGATCGTCCGGTGTCCGAAGCCGCCGGTGCCCCGGGACAGTCGATCTGGGTTGGCGTGAACTGTGCGGGCTCCGTCCTCAACCTCTGCGACGGCGCTTCGGGATCGGTCGACGTGATGCTTATGGAGATCACCTGGAGTGATGCCCAGCCGCCGACCGGGACGGCGAACGTCGACGCGCTGGTGGTCTCCTCTGGCGGTCCGGTTCACGGTTCGCGGTCGATCGAGTACCGCGCGATGGACAACGAGGGTTCTGGGGTGCGTCGAGTCGAGGCACGGATCGACGGGCGTCCGGTCGCCGTCGCGCCCGAGCAGTGCCAGCCGCCCTACAGCTCGATGCGCGCCTGTCCTGCCGGCGCGATCGGCCGGCTCACCGTCGACACCGCCCAGATCGACGACGGCACCCACCGGCTAGAGGTCGTCGCGGTCGACGTCGGCGGCAACGAAGGGATCTTGGCGAGCGCGTCGATCGTGACGCAGAATCGCGAGCAGGTCGGCCCGGGCTCGGACCCGGCACTGCGCGGCAACCCCAACGGCTCGTACGAAGCGGACGACGCGCGGCTGACGGCGTGGTGGCCGGCGACCGGAAGGAAGCCGTCGAAGAGTCGAGCGGTGCAGCGGCGGTGCAAGCGCTCGGCGCGGTACCGGCGGACGCACGCGGTCGCGTGTCGTGGTCGAGCGCCGGGCGCGTCGTTGCGGGTCGGGTACAGCAGTCGGAAGTCGAGCGTACTTCGGGGGCGACTCGTCACACCATCGGGGACGGGCATCTCAGGCGCGGCGTTGCAGCTGGTGGCTACGCCGACGGCGACCGGAGCCGTAACGTCGGTCGTGCAGACGGTGACCACGGACGGAACGGGGCGGTTCTCGGCGAGGGTCCCGGTCGCGACGGGCTCGGCGCGCTACAGCGTGCAGTGGCGCTCTCGCTCTCGCGACACCATGCCTGCGGCGGCGGCGGCGGACCTTCAACGGACGGTACGGGCATCGACGACGTTCGCCGTCAAGCCGCGCCCGGTCGTGTACCGGAGGCAGCGGCTGGAGTTCTCTGGTCGGCTGCGTGGCCGGACCGGCACGCGGCAGGGGACGGCGATCGTGATCCAGGCCAACGCCGGGAAGTCGTGGGGATCGGTGAAGACGGTGCGGGCCCGATCCAACGGGCGGTGGTCGGCGACGTTTCAGGTGCCCCGCCAGCTCCGGGGCACGTACCGGTTCCGGGCGGTGGTCAAGCCGGGAGCGAGCTACGCGTATGCGACGGGAAGCAGCGCGCAGCGGCGCGTGATTGTGCGGTCTGGGCGCTGACCTCGTCCAACACCTGGCCTTCTGGGCACGGGTGGGCTCGCCGCTCGGGTTCGGCGAAGTGGCGCGTACGCCGCGCTCCTGACGGACAACATCGACGCCTCCGGCCACGCCGTCGATGCGGCGCGCGTGCCGCGCCCGGCCGACGTCGCTTGACCTCTCTAGTTGTGGTCGGTAAAGGCCGGGTGATTACTGATCACATGTGCTCAGTGGTCACATGTGGTCATTGTTTTTTCCGTCCTGTTCGAGGTAGGACCTTGGGCATTGGTTCTTGCGACGGGGAGGTGCAGCATGGTGAAGGTGCAGTCAGCGGCGCGGCCGGTGGGCGGCGACGCGCGGAGTCGTGGCGGGAGAGCGGGCGCTGCTGGGCGGCTGCGGGCGATCGGGTCGGTGGAGGTTTTGGAGATCGTGCGGTTGCGGTTGCGGCTGATCGGTGAGCCGATGCGCGCGCAGATCATGGTGCTGCTGGACGAGTCCGGTCCGGCAACGGTGCAGGAGATCGTCGACCGACTCCCGACGATCGTGACGCGCCAGAACGTCTCCCGGCACCTGTGCTTGCTCTACGAAGCGGGAATGCTCCGGCGAACCAGGGAGGCGAGCAGCGTGCGCTACGCGCTTGCCGACTGGTCGTCGCTGTGGCTGTTGGAGCAGATCGTGGCCAGCGTCGACGAGCACCTCGACGCGCAGCGCCAGACCATCGCCGAGGGCGCACGGCCCCTCTCGTAGAGCGCGATCGATCTCCGCGCCTGTGGCGTGGCACGAGGATCCGAGCGGGCCCGGCCGATTGGTCGAGCCTGTCGTTTTCGTGAGGTGCAAATGGTGGCTTGCGTACTTGCGTATTTACGCAAGCCACCAGTTGTAGACGTCCCGGGATTGCGGGCGTACAACCCCATCGACAGTGAAGCGGCCGACGCGGTGGTAACGCGTCGAAGGGGTTGATGATGCGAGCGTTCTTCTGGAATTTCGATAGTGATCCGACGCCGGCTCTGGGCCGGACCGCCGCGGCCCGAGACGAGGCACGATCGTGATCGCCCGGCGCGCCGAGCAGCCGCGGCAGACGACCGCAGCGGGCGCTTCGCACGGTGACGCGGCCCCGTCGCTTCCCGGACAGGACCTCGGAGCCGTCGCCGGGCGACGGCGCGGCCTTGGCTCGCTCGGGGTGGCTCGCGTGGGTCGGGTGGCGCTGTGGGCGTTCGTCGTCCTGGTGCTGATCCGTGGTCTCGGCGCGATCTTCGGGGGCGGCGAGGCGACGGACCGCGGCGCGACGGCTGAGGCGCAGGAGCGTCGGTTTCCGGATGACGAGGCGCGGGCGTTTGCGGTGCGGTTCACGCACACGTATCTCGGCGGATCGAGGCGGGAGCCCGAGGCGTATCGCCGGGAGGTCGCCGCGTTTCTGGCCGAGGACCTGCGCGAGCGGGCGGCGACGGTTCTGCCGGAGGTCGGGTCGGGGGCCCGGGTTGGGTGGGCGACGGTCGCCCGTGAGGCGGCGCTTGGGCGGAGCCGCGCGCTGATCACCGTTGCGGTGTCGGTTGGCGAGGCGGTGCGGTATCTGACGGTCCCGGTCGCCCGCGATCGCGCTGGGGGTCTGGTGGTGTTCGATCTGCCGTCGCTCAGCGCGGCACCGGGCAGGGGGAGCTTCGATGCGCCCGAGCCGGCTGCCTTGCCGGAAGCCCACGCGCGACCGATCACCGATCTGGTTACGCGCTTTCTGCAGGCGTATGTGGCCGGCGGCGATCGCGCGGCGTTGGCGTACTTCGTCGCCCCGGGTGCGCGGTTGGTGCGGATGTCGCGCGGCTTGGAGGTCGTGGGGGTCGAGCAGGTCGCGCGCGATCGGTATCCGGCGCGGCGTGGTGTCGGTGTGGTGGCGCTGGTGCGGGTCCGTGATCGCGCGAGCGATACGGAGCTGGTGTTGCGCTACCGGCTGACGCTGGTTGAGCGGGAGCGGTGGTACGTGCAGGTCGTGGCGGGCGGGCCGAGCGCATGAGCCCCGACACGACGAACCCCGCGGATCGGGCGTCGGGCGCGACTCCGGCTACCGACTCCGACGATAAGCGCGGGGCCGCTGAACCGCGGTGTTCGGGGCAGGTGTCGGTCCGCGTGGCGGTCGCGCTTGCGTTTCTGTTCGCTGTCGGCCTGCTGCTGTTGCTCGCGCCGATGGCGTTGGCGCAGTCGGGCAACGACGTCGCCAAGAACCTGGGTGACCTGCTGCGGGGGTATGCGGCGCAGTTCTACGGCGGGGTGATCGCGATCGTCTCGTTGGTCTTCCTGATCAACCGACGCTACGTCGAGTTGATGACCTTCTTGATCGCTGCCGTGGTGGTCGGCTGGATGGTGTTCTCGCCGGACGCGATCGCGCGGGCAGCTCGGGCGATCGGAAGGCAGATCCTCGGATGAGCCCGCACGGGGCAGTCCGGTCGTATCAGCGGATCTTCCGGCCGGACCGGCGGATCTACCAGGTCGAAGGCCGCCGCATCCCTGTTCCGGGTGGCATCCCGTTGGTCTGGCTCGGCTACGCCACGGCCACGATCATCGCGGTGCTGCTGCTTGGCGCGCGGTCGCTGACGCTCGGCGTGTTGCTGGCGGTCGCGTCTGCGGTCTTCGTGAGCGCGGCCGGCGATCGGCGCCTGGCGCTGCTCGCTGCCGTCGTGGTGCTCGCCGGTACCCAGGTCGTGGGCGTGCTGTTGTCGGTGGTCGATTGGCCGTTGCGGCTGCTGGTGCTGCCCGGATTGGTCGCGACGTTGGCGACGCAGGCCACACCCGACGGGCGTCCGGCGCATCGCTACGCGTTGTCGTGGCTGTGGTTGCAGGTGCGGCCGTCAAGGCGCTGGGTCGGCCGGGCGCTTCCGGTCGAGGCGCGTCGTCGGCTCGAGCTTCGGGTTGGTGTCGCGTCGGATCATCGGTCGCCGTGGTTGCGGCGTGGTCGGGTCACGGGCCCCGCGACGGTGGTGCCGTCAACGCCTGTGGCGTTGCGGGTCGGTCGATGGCCGTGGACCCGCGGACAGGCGATCCTCGAACCCGGGACCGCGACGGCACGACGTGGCCGGCGTGCGCTGGCCGGTCCGCTGGAGCTGCGGGCTGGAGAACGGTTGGAGGTTCGGCCGTGAGTTTCCCGTTGCGCTACGCGCGCCAGAATTTGCTGCTCGGTCCGGGTGGCGAAGCGGCGGCGCTGTACCGGTTGCCGACGGTCTCGTATCCGTTTCTGCCGGTGGGGGAGAAGTGGCGGTGGCTGCGGACCCTCGAACGTCTGGCAACGGTCGTCGGCGCGGACTTCTCACTGCACCGCGTCGCCCGTGCGTACCCGGCCGAGCGGTATCGCGAGCGCACCCGCGGGCTGCTCGATCCGACCGGTCAGGACCCGGAAGCGTTCGAGCGGTTCCTGCGGCGGCACGAGCAGCGGCTGGGGACACTCAACGCGTTCTGGCCGGAGGTGTACCTGGCCGTTGCGCTCGGGTCGCCGGAACACGACCGGCTCGGCGCGTCCCTGACCGGGCAGTTCGGTCGAGCGCGTCGGCGGCTGGAAGACCTGGCGGGCGTCGGTAGATCGCAGCCGATCCCTGACCGCGAACTCCGCGCGTTGGCAACGGTTGAGCAGCGGACGTTCCAACAGCTCGCCGCAGTGATCGGCTGCCGTCGCGCGTCGACCCGAGAACTCGAGTGGCTCTTGCGACGTAGTCCGCTGCGTGGCGTCGGAGAGCCGGAGTTGGATGGTCGGTGGCAGCCCGACGCGCTGATGATTCAGGCCGACGACGGGCGGGTCGCCTACGAGCCGTTGGGGGCCGACATCGTTGAGACGGTCGCGGCGCCGTTGAACGAGCCGCGCACCGGACCCGCGCGGCTGGTGGTCGCGACCGAGCAGGGCGACGCGCACCAAGCGATCCTCACCGTCGGCGCGTTGGCGGACGAGGCGGAATTCCCGGGGCCGGTCGCGGAGCTGATGTTCGCGCCCTTGGAGTCCGTCGGGTTCCCCGTGGATGCGGTGCTGCACGCCCGGTGGGTCGGCAATCGGCAGGCGTTGGGACAGGTTCGCAAGCGGATCGTCGACGTCGAGCCGGCGTAGCGGGAGGAGGCGGAGGGGTCTCCGTACGGGCCGGGGTTGGTGCCGGAGGAAGATCGGGCGTTGGCGCGGGAGTACGAGGCGATCCTCCAAGCGTCAGGGCATCCGCCGATGCTTCAAGCGTCGATCTCGCTCGCGGTCGGAGCAGAGAACTCGGAGGACCTGGAACGGCGCGTGGCCACGCTGCGCGACCAGTTCGGAGCGATCCGCCTGCACCGCCCCCGTGGCCTGCAAGAGGCGCTGTTCCTCGACCACCTCCCGCAACCGGGCGGCGGGCGGGTGCGCGACTACGTGGCGCAGATGACGGTCGAGCAGTTCGGCGCGTTGATGCCGATCGGCTCCGACCGGCTGGGCTCCGATCGCGGGATCTATCTGGGAACGACCCCGGCGCGGCGGCCGGTGACCTATGACCCGACCGCTCCGTCGCGGGAGTCGCGGGCGTCGGCGGTGCTGCTCGCCGGCACCTTGGGCTCGGGCAAGACGGTCGCGGCACAGGCCATCGCGTACGCGGCGGAGCGGCGCGGGTCGCTCGTGGTCGACCTGGATCCGAAGCCCGATCACGGCTTGCACCAGATCAGTGGGTTGGAGGGTCGGGTGCAGGTGCTGGAGCTCTCCGCCGACCCGGAGCATCGCGGGAAGCTCGATCCGCTGCGGATCGGTCTTCCGGATCTGCGGGAAGAGCTGGCGTGCTCCTACTACTTGGAGCTGCTCAGGGATCCGCCGCCGTCGTGGGAGCACCAGATCCAACGGGCCGTCCGCGACCTGGTCACCGACGGCGCCCGGTCGTCGGTGCAGGTGATCGAACGGCTCCGCGCGGTTGACCGGCCGGCCGCGAGCGATGCAGCGGACGCGCTGGAGGTTGCGTGCGACTTCGGACTCGCGCGCTTGGGCTTCGCCGACGACCAAGCGACAGATGCGGATCTGGGCGGGCCGGTGGCGCCGGTTACGACGATCCGCACCCCGGGCCTGACGCTGCCCGATCCGCGGGCATCACGGGAGACGTACTCGCGTGCGGAGCGAATCTCGGTGGCGACGCTCTCGCTGGTTGCCGCCTACGCACTGCGGCTGGTGTCGGGCGATCGGTCGCGGCACAAGGTCGTGCTGCTGGATGAGGCGTGGTTCCTGTTGGCCTCGTCGCAGGGCCGGAACCTCGTCAACCGGCTGGTCCGCCTCGGTCGCGCGTTCAACGCGACCGTGCTGCTGGCGACGCAGCGGTTGGAGGACCTCGGGGACCTCTCGGATCTCGTCGGCACCTTCATTGTGTTCGGTCAGGAGAGCGACGCCGAAGCCGCCCGTGCGCTCCAGCTACTCGGCCTTGACCCCGAAGACCCGGCACTGATCGCGCGTGTCCGCGGGTTCCGACAGGGACGCTGCCTGATGCGCGACCTCGACGGCCGTGTTGGTGAGCTCCAGGTCGACGTCGACCCGCAGCTCTTGGCGGCGCTGGACACCACGCCCAACCGTGAGGAGCGCTCATGAGCGGCCCCAGTCGGGTCCGCCGCCGCGCTCTCGCTGGCACGAAGGCGGTGCTGGGCCGCCGCTGGGTGCGACGAACGCTCGTCGTAGCCGGCGGCACGGTGGCGTTGATCCTGCTCGCGCGCCCGTCGGCGATCGGCGGTGACCTGCTCTCCAACGTCGGACCCGCGTCGCAGCTGCAGGACGGCGCATTGATGGACGCCCATCCGCTCGGCCACTACGTCCTCGACCACCACTTCTCCGCCGTCGAGGCGGGGGTGCTGAAGGGCGTGGACGTGTCGGGTATCCCGCCGACGATCGCGTGGTTCCTCGCGAACACGCTTTGGCAGCTGACCGGGTTCATCGCCCACGCGCTGATCACGCTCTTCACCTTCGCCTTCAGCCTCGACCTCGTCGGCGGTTCCGGCGCGACCGGCGGCGCGAGCGCGCTGGAACCGGTCGCGCGAGCCGTCCGGTCGATCTATCGCAACACGTTCGGTGAGCCGTGGCTGATCGTCGCCGTCCTCC
>CAZMVL010000072.1:11145-20516 GCA_964569335.1 uncultured Paraperlucidibaca sp. | reverse complement strand
CCCGCCGGCTCGACGGGATGCACTGCCTGACCCTGGCCGGCATGTACCTGGAGCGGTTCGCCGCGATGAACGAGCAGGCGGAACGGGGCATCCGGGTCGCGCGGTCGACCGGACAGGGATCGCTGCTGCCGGTCCTGACGCTGTCGTACGGGTACGGCCTGGCGATGCTCGGACGGCTGCCGGAGGCCACGGCCCTGCTCGAGGAGGCCGTCGAGGCGGCGCGGGTTGCCGGGTCGCCGTTCTCGCTGGCCTGGGTGCTGATGAACGAGGCGTTCGCGTTGCTGATCGCCGGCGAGAGCGAGCGGGCGCTGGCGGCGATGGAGGAGGGCATCGAGCTGCTCCGCGGGATCGACGAGAACATCACCACCGGTCAGGCCGGCACGATGCTGGCCGACGCGTTGATGCTCGCCGGGAACGCCGAGCGGGCGCGGGACGAGCTGCTGCGTGCGGGCGCCGGCCCGGAGCTGACGACCGTCTCGGGCTTCTGGCGGTGCTACTGCTTCGACCAGCTGGTGCAGGTCGAGCTGGCCGGCGGGAACGTGGCGGCGGCGACGGCGGCGGCCGAGCGCTCGGAGGTCCACGCGGAGGGGCTCGGGCTGCCGTTGGCGCGTGCGTGGGCGATGCGGTCGCGGGCGGCGGTGCTGCTGGCGACGGACGACGCGGCCGGGGCCGCGGACCGCGCGTCGGCCGCGGCGGAGCTGATGGCCGAGCGGGCACCGGTCGAGGAGGCGAGGACGCGGACCCTGGCCGGTCGCGCCCTGGCGTCCGGGGGACGGCGGACGGAGGCGGTGGCGGAGCTCGAGCGGGCGGTGGCGCTCTGCGAGCGTTGTGGCGCGGTCGGCTTCCGCGATCTGGCCGCCCGCGAGCTGCGTCGCCTGGGACGACGTCCGGTCCGGGGAACGCTCGGGGCGAGCGGTCTGGACGCGCTGTCCGGCCGCGAGCGCGAGGTGGCGGATCTGGTCGCCGACGGCTGCACCAACGGCGAGATCGCGGGAACCCTGTACCTCAGCCCGAAGACGGTCGAGACCCACCTGCGCAACGTGTTCGCCAAGCTGCGCGTCTCGTCGCGGCTGGAGGTGGCGCGGATGGTCGACCGCGAGCGGCAGCGCGACGCATCGTCCGGGTCGTGAGGGCCCGGCCACGCGGCAGCTGATGCGGGTTCCGCCACCGTGGTCGGCGGAACCCGCATCAGCTTGGCGTCGTCGGCGGGCTACTCGACGGCCTCGAGCTGCTTCCTGACGTCCTCCAGCTGCTCCTTGGCGGCGTCGGGCACGCCGGGCGCGTCCTCGGCCTGGTCGAGAGCCTGCTCGGCGGCGTCGAGGGCTTGGTCCTGCAGCTCACTCGTCGCCTCGTCGACCTTCTTGGCCGCCTCCTCGGCCGAGAGCTCGCCGCTCTGGACCTGCTCGGCGATCTTGCTCGCTTCGCGCTGCGCTTCCTCGGCGGTGGTGCGGATCTGCTCCGCCTGCTCCTGGGCGGCCTCGACGCGGTCGTCGGCGTCGTCGCCGCCGCAGGCGGTCAGGCCGCCGACCGCCAGGGTCGTCGTCAGCAGGGCGATGATCGCCCTGCGGCGTCGGTACGGGTACATGAGTGCTCCTCCTTGGTGGTGGTGTGATCGATCGGGCGTCGCCGCCGCGGTTGATGCGGGTTCCGCCGTCGGGGTCGGCGGAACCCGCATCAGCTCGCGGGGCGGACGGTCAGCGTGCGGTGTTGCGGCGTCGACTGACGGCCGGCGGCGTCGGTCGCGGTCACCGTCAGGCGGTAGCGCCCCGGGGAGAGCGTGCGCGACCCGACCCGCAGGCGCTTGAACCGCAGGGAATGGGGGCCGCTGGCCAGGCCCTTGCGGGTCACCGTGGTGCGCGTGACGAAGCGGACGCAGCGCGCTGCCTTCTTGCGGACCAGTGCCGCGGTCGGAGCGGCGCAACGGCTGCCGCTGCGCCGCCCGGAGGTGCGCTCGGCCACGGTGATCCGCGCGTCCGCGCGGTCACTGAGCCGGAACCCGACGGTCAACGTGGCGGTCGTCCGCGCGGCGGTCGCACCCCGTCGGGCGACGTTCGGCTGGACGCGCAGGGCGGACACGGCCGGCCGGGTGTCGGAGCCGCCCGGTCCGCTGGAGCCCCCGGAACCAGCCGGGCCCCCGGAACCGCCGGAACCGCCCGATCCGCCGGCGCCCCCGGGACCACTCGGGTCCGTGGGGCCGCCACCCCCGCCGGGCCCGTCCGGTCCGGGCGCGCTCGGACCGACGATCGTCACCGGATGCGCGAGCGTCCGTGCGACCCCGGCCTCGTCGGTGACCGTGATGCTGGCGGCGTGCGGGCCGGCGGTGGAGAAGGCGTGGGTGACCACCGCACCGGAGGCCGTGGCTCCGTCGCTGAACGTCCAGGCAAAGCTCAGGGCCTCGTCGTCGGCGTCGGTCGAGCCGCTGGCGTCGAAGGTCAGCGGCGCGCCGATCGGGCCGGACGCCGGACCGCTGACCCGGACCTCGGGAGCGTTGCGTCCGTACTCGTACGCACCCAGGTCGGGACGGACCACCCCGTCGCCGTCGCCGTCGGCCCGGGCCTGCCCCCGCCGGTCGGCGGCGGTGGAGAGCGCGGGGTCGCCGCCGTCGATCGCCGGCTGCCCGGCGCGCAGACGCAGGTCGCCGACCGGGGCGCGGAAGACGACCGGGCTGGTGAACGACGCGCCGTCGATCGTCGTCGCGCCCGGGGAACCGTCGCTGAAGCTGGTGCCGTAGCGGGTGTGCTTGACGTCGAGGGTCAGGTTGCTGGCGGCGACGCCGGCGCGCCGCAGGTCGGTCGCGAACCCCTGGACGATCGAGTTGGTCAGGCTGACGCTCGACGTGGCCGCGGCGTAGGCGAACACCGAGACGCCGTAGCCGGCGCCGCTGCCGAGCAGGGTCAGGTGGCGGGCGGAGACGGTCGATCCGCTCGAGACGCTCAGCGCTCCGTCGCCCCCGAACGGCGCCGTCGTGCGCAGGACGCTGTCCTCGATCGTCGCGGTCCCGGCGACGAAGACCGCCTGCCGTCCGGCCACGACGGTGCTCCGCCGGAGGGCCAGGCCGTTGGCGTTCGTGCCTACGCCGGTGTGCCCGCCGCTCAGCGTGCTGTCCTCGACGACGATGGTGCCGCTGCCGATCGCGTTCACCGTGCGACCGTTCTCCGTGGTCACGGTGCCGCTTCGGAAGGCTCCGTCGTCGACCAGCGCGACGCCTTCGATCGTCGCCTCGGTGCCTTGGTGGAGCACGGTCACGCGTTCGGCGCTGCCGCTGAGGTACAGGCCGCGGGCGCCGCTGGTGTCCCGGGTGTTGATGGTCAGGTCGCGCACCGTGGACGCGGGGCTGAGCAGCGCGAGCGTGGCGTTGACCGGGCCGGGGTCGAGGACGGTCGCTCCCTGGCCGGCGCCTTCGATCGTGACCGGATCGGCGGAGGTGTAGGCGAACGGTCCGACGTAGGGCGTGGCGCTGGCGCCGATCCGGATCACGTCGGGCCCGGGGGTGCCCGCCGCCGACGTGAGCGCCTGCTGGACGGTGGGGACGGCGGTCCCGCTGCAGTCGGGAGCGTTGACGCAGAAGGTGGCGGCGGACGCGGTCGCGGGCACGGCGACGACGCCGCTCGCGACCACGGCGGCGAGCAGCAGCCGGTGCCGACGGGCGGTCGGGGGCAGGGCGGAGGACGTCATGCCGCCAGATTCGCGACGTCCCGGTCCCTGAACTTCAGGGAAGCCCCTGAACCCGCCCCCTCAGTCGGCCCCCGCGCCGTGCTGATGCGGATCGCGCCGGCGTGGTGGGCACGATCCGCATCAGCGACGGCGCCGTGGCGGGGTGGCTCGCCGGCTGATGCGGCTTCCGCCGACGTGACCGGCGGAAGCCGCATCAGCACCGCGGGTGCTCAGGCGGCGGAGGTGCGGGTCAGCGCGGTGGCGACGATCGTCGCGGCCACGCGCTCGGGTTGGTCGAGCTGCAGCCAGGTGAAGCGCAGCGTCAGCCAGCCCGCGGCCGCTAGGTCGGCGTCGCGATCGCGGTCGCTCTGGAACGACGTCGAGCGGTCGTGCGACGAACGACCGTCGGACTCGACGATCAGGCGCAGATCCGGCCACGCGAAGTCGGCCCGGTAGGTCCGCCCGCTCGCGCCGGCGACGTTGAGTTGCGGCTGCGGCGCGGCGATTGGCAGGCGCTCGACGATCGCCGCCACGCGCTCCTCGATCGGGGTCTGGCGGCGTCGCGCCTCGGCGGTCTGCGGGTCGGCTCGCCGGACGACCGAGCTGCCGGGGTGGTGCGGGTTGCGACGGACCACGTCCGCGATCGCGCCGAAGTCGACCAGGTCGCGGTACTCCGCCTCGCGGATCAGTCGCCGGACCTGGCCGACGGACGCGCCGCGCGCGGTATCGAGGATCGTCCGGGCCGGGGTCGTGACCGGCAACCCGGCGACGACCTCGACGTCCGCCGCCTGCAGCGTGCGGGCCCGGTGGACGTGGATACCGGGGACCCGCCGTCCGCCCGTGCCCGCGATCGTCACGTGGCCGCGCGGCGGGGCCCGGTCGATCAGCTCGTGGAGATCGAGCACCGACCAGTGACTGAGGACCACCCGATGGATGCTCGGCTCGACGCCGGTGGCGCCGGGGATCGCGCGCGGATCGGCGATCGGCGCACCGGCTGGAGGCCCGGTGGCGGCGTCGTGAGCCCGTGGCTCGAGGCCGCCGACGGCGAGCACCGCGGCGTAGCGCTCGCCCCAGGCGTCCAGGTACGGGCTGAGCGCGAAGACCCCACGGTGGATCCGGAAGAGCCGGTGCCGCTCGACGCGGGCGCTGATCGCGCTCGACGAGCGTCCCGCCGCCAGCAGCTGGCGGCGGGTGACGATCCCGTGCTGGCGGAGGGCGATCTCCGCGATCCGTCGGTCGGCCATCGCTTGACCGTGCCAGTCCGCGACGGACCTGTGGTCGTCCGATCGTGTCGATTCCGTGCCCGCTCCGTACCGACTTCCCGCCCCACCCCCAGCTGATGCGGATCGCGCCGCTCTGGTCGGCCAAAGCCGCATCAGCGGGGGTGGGGGTGGGGGCGTTCGACATTTCGGCAATCGTTTGCAATACTCTCGACCGCACCATGGTCGACACCGAGCCGCAGCGGATCGCCGCGCGCCACGAGCTCGCCGACGCCCTCGATCGGGCCGAGGCGACCGGGACGCCGATTCCACCCCTTACCGAGTCCCTCCCCGACCTGTCGATCGCCGACGCCTACGCGATCCAGGCGATCAACGTCGCGCGTCGCGTCGACGGCGGCCGGCGGATCGTCGGACGCAAGGTCGGCCTGACCTCGACGGCGATGCAGCGACAGCTCGGCGTCGACAGCCCCGACTTCGGCGCGCTGCTCGACGACATGATCGTGGCCGACGGCGACGCCGTCGACGTCGGCACGCTGATCGCGCCCAAGGTCGAGGCCGAGATCGCCTTCGTGATGGGCGACGACCTGATCGGCCCGGGCGTCGACGTCAGCGCCGCGCTGCGGGCGATCGAGGGCGTGCTGCCGGCGATCGAGATCATCGACAGCCGGGTCGCCGACTGGAAGATCGGCCTGGTCGACACGATCGCCGACAACGCCTCCTCGGCCCGCTGCGTGCTCGGCGGCCGGATGCTGCCGCCGTCGGCCCTCGACCTGCGCCTCTGCGGGATGGCGCTGCGGGTCGACGGCCGGCTCGCCGCGACCGGCGCCGGCGCCGCCGTGCTCGGTAACCCGGCGCGCTGCGTGGCGTGGCTGGCCAACACGCTGGGCGAGCACGGCGACGGGCTGCGGGCCGGCGACATCGTGCTGGCGGGAGCGCTGCACGCGGCCGCTCCGGTCGTCGCGGGCTCCAGCGTGGTCGCGGAGTTCGCGCACCTCGGATCGGTCGGGGTGCGGTTCGTCACCAGCGAGGAGCGAGCATGACGGAGAGGGTGCCCTGCGCGATCATCGGATCGGGCAACATCGGGTCGGATCTGATGGCCAAGCTCGAGCGCTCGGCCGTCCTGCGGCCGGCCGCGATGGTCGGGATCGACCCCGACTCCGACGGCCTGGCCCGCGCCCGCGAGGCCGGCCTGGAGGTCACGTCCGAGGGGATCGACTGGCTGCTGGCCGAGTCGTCGTCGTTCGGGATGGCTTTCGACGCGACGTCGGCGGGAGCCCACGTCGTCCACGCCCCGCGGCTGGAGGCGGTCGGGCTGCAGTCGATCGACCTGACGCCCGCCAAGCTCGGGCCCGGCGTCGTCCCGGTGGTCAACCTGGACGAGCACCGAGGCGCCCCCGACGTCAACATGATCACCTGCGGCGGCCAGGCGACGATCCCGATCGTCGCCGCGGTCGGCGCCGTCACCGGCGTCGAGTACGCGGAGATCGTCGCGACGATCTCCAGCCGCAGCGCCGGTCCCGGCACGCGGCAGAGCATCGACCAGTTCACCCGCACGACCGCGGGCGGCGTCGAGAGCATCGGCGGCGCCCGCCGCGGCAAGGCGATCATCATCCTCAACCCGGCCGAGCCGGAGATCCTTATGCGTAACACGGTCTTCTGCGCGCTCGGGCCCGACGCCGACCACGACGCGATCGCGCGCAGCATCCAGGACATGGTGGCCCGCGTGCAGGAGTACGTGCCCGGCTACCGCCTGCGCGGCGAGCCGGTCTTCGACGACGACCGGGTGGTGGCGTTCCTCGAGGTCGAGGGGGCAGGCGACTACCTGCCGCCCTACGCCGGGAACCTGGACATCATGACCTCCGCGGCGGTGCGGGTCGGCGAGCAGCTGGCCCGAGCGGAAGGGGGCCCGGCATGACCGCGATCACCGTCTGCGACTCGACGCTGCGCGACGGCAGCCACCCGATGCGCCACCGCTACGACCGCGAGCAGGTCGCGGCTGTGGCCGGCGCGCTGGACCGCTGCGGCGTGCCGGTGATCGAGGTCTCGCACGGCGACGGCCTGGCCGGCTCGTCGTTCAACTACGGGTTCTCCGGGACCGACGAGCTGGAGCTGCTGGACGCCGCGCACGACGCGATGTCCAGCGCGCGGCTGGCGGTGCTGCTGCTGCCGGGGATCGGCACCCAGGACGACCTCAAGCGGGCGCGCGAGCGCGGTGCGTCGGTGGTCCGGGTCGCGACCCACAGCACCGAGGCGGACATCGCCGAGCAGCACCTGGGGCTGGCCCGTGAGCTCGGGATGACCGCGATCGGCTTCCTGATGATGGCCCACATGGCCGAGCCGGAGAAGCTGGCCGAGCAGGCCACGATCATGGCCGACGCCGGGGCGGAGGTCGTCTACGTGACCGACTCCTCCGGCGCGCTCGTGCCGCGCACCGCCGCGGCCCGCGTGGCCGCGCTGCGGGCGGCGCTGCCGGACGAGGTGGCGGTCGGCTTCCACGGGCACCAGAACCTGTCGCTGGGCGTCGGCAACTCGCTGGCGGCGATCGACGCCGGTGCCCGCTGGATCGACGCCTGCACCCGCGGCCTCGGCGCCGGCGCGGGCAACACCCCGACCGAGATCCTGGCCGCGGCCTGCGTGCGCCACGGGGTCGAGACGGGCATCGATCCGATGGCGATCGCCGACGTCGCGGAGGACGTCGTCGCGCCGCTGATGCCGCGCGAGCAGATCGTCGACCGCGACAGCCTGATGCTCGGCTACGCGGGCGTCTACTCGTCGTTCCTGCTGCACGCCCGACGGGCGCAGGAGCGGTTCGGCGTGCGCGCCGCGGACATCCTGCTGGAGCTCGGCCGCCGCGGGACCGTCGGCGGCCAGGAGGACATGATCATCGAGGTCGCCGCCGAGATGGCCGCGGCGAAGGAGGCCTCCCGTGCCTGAGCCGGACCTGGAGGCGATCGCCGATCGCCTGGACGCGGCCGTCCGCGACGTGGTCGACGTCGAGCGCTTCACCGCGACGACGCCGGAGCTGACCGTCGAGCAGGGCTACGCGATCCAGTGGGCGGGGATCGAGCGGCGGATCGCGGCCGGCGAGCGCGTGGTCGGCGCCAAGCTGGGCCTGACCAGCCGCGCCAAGCAGCAGCAGATGAGCGTCGACGAGCCGCTCTACGGCTGGCTGACCGACGCAATGGTGCATCCGGCGCAGGAGCCGCTGCCGATGGACCGGCTGATCCACCCGCGGGTCGAGCCGGAGATCGCCTTCCTGCTCGGCGAGGAGCTGTCGGGTCCGACGACCGTCGTCGAGGTGCTGGCCGCGACCCGGGCGGTCTTCGGCGCGCTCGAGGTGATCGACTCGCGCTACCGGAACTTCGACTTCCGGCTGCCGGACGTCGTCGCCGACAACGCCAGCGCGAGCTGCGCCAGCCTGATCGTCGGACCGCGCGCGGTCGATCCGGCCGACGCCGGCGACCTGAGCCTGCTCGGCGTCGTGCTGCGCCGCAACGGCGAGGTCGTCGCGACCGCCGCCGCGGCCGCGGTGCTGGAGCACCCCGCGGCGGCCGTCGCCTGGCTGGCCAACCGCCTGGCCGCCCGTGGCCAGAGCCTGCCGGCCGGGTCGCTGGTCCTCTCCGGCGCGCTGACCGACGCGGTCGCGATCGCGGCCGGAGAGACGGTCTCGGCCGAGTTCGACGGCCTCGGCACGGTGACGGTGAGCGCCTGATGCCGCTGGTGCGCGTGACGCTGATCGAGGGCCGCGACCAGTCGGTCAAGCGCCGGCTGATCGCGCGCCTGACCGACGCCGTCGTGGAGACGACGGGCGCCGACCCCGCTGCGGTCCGGGTGATCCTCGACGAGGTCCCGGCCGCGCACTGGGGCGTCGGCGGAGTACCGAAGAGTGATTTGGAGAACGCATGACGCAGGCTGTCGACCCGCAGACCGAGCCGCGGCTCGAGCACGTCGAATACGGGACCGAGGTCCGGCACGTGATCGACGGAAAGCTCGTGCCGTCCGTCGACGGACGGACCTTCGCGAGCATCGATCCGCACACCGGCCGGGCCTGGGCGCAGGTCTCCGAGGGCGGGCAGGAGGACGTGCGGCGTGCGGTCGCGGCCGCCCGCCGGGCGTTCGACGAGGGCCCGTGGCCGCGGATGTCGGCCGACGAGCGCGGCGCGCTGATGCACCGCCTGGCCGATCGCGTGCGCGAGCGGGCGGAGGACCTGGCGCAGGCCGAGAGCCGCGACATGGGCAAGCCGATCACCGAGTCGCGGACCTTCGACCTGCCGCGGGTCGAGCGCAACCTGCGGTTCTTCGCGGACTTCCAGCGGTTGGCCGAAGCCGAGACCTTCCCGGCGGTCAAGCACCTGACCTACACGCGCTACGAGCCGAAGGGCGTCGTCGCCGCGATCTCGCCGTGGAACTTCCCGCTGATGATGGCGTCGTGGAAGTTCGCCCCGGCGCTGGCCTTTGGCAACACCGTGGTGCTCAAGCCGGCCGAGCAGTCGCCGG
>CAZMVL010000072.1:0-11135 GCA_964569335.1 uncultured Paraperlucidibaca sp. | reverse complement strand
TCACCGCGACGATCCTCGGCGAGCTGGCGGCCGAGGTCCTGCCGCCCGGCGTGCTCAACGTGGTCCAGGGCTTCGGCCCCGACGCGGCGGGCGAGTTCCTGGTGGCGAGCCCCGACGTCGACCTGGTGACGTTCACCGGCGAGTCGACGACCGGCAAGACGATCATGGCCAACGCCGCCCCGACGCTGAAGGGCCTGTCGCTGGAGCTGGGCGGCAAGTCGCCGAACATCGTCTTCGCCGACGCCGACCTGGACCTGGCGGTGGCGGGTGCGCTCAAGGGCATCTTCAAGAACCAGGGCGAGGTCTGCCTGGCCGGCTCGCGGCTGCTGATCGAGCGGCCGATCTACGACGAGTTCCTCGAGCGGCTGGTCGCCGGGGCGAAGGCGCTGAAGGTCGGCGATCCGCTCGATCCCGCCGTCTCGATCGGCCCGATGGTCACCGCCGAGCACCGCGATCGCGTGGTCGAGTACCTGCGGATCGGGGCGGCGGACGGGACGATCCGCGTGGGCGGCGGCACGCCGGACGATCCGGCGCTGGCCGACGGCTATTACGTGTCGCCGACGATCATCGAGGACCTGCCGGCCGACAGCCGCTGCGTCCGCGAGGAGATCTTCGGGCCGGCGCTGGTCGTGTCGCCGTTCGACTCGGAGGCGGAGGCGATCGAGCGGGCCAACGACACCCCCTACGGGTTGGCCGCGATGGTCTGGACGACCAACCTGTCGCGCGCCCACCGCGTCTCCGCGGCGGTCCGCGCCGGGCTGGTCTGGGTCAACTGCTTCTTCGTCCGGGACCTGCGCACGCCGTTCGGCGGGGCCAAGCTGTCCGGCGTCGGCCGCGAGGGCGGCGTCCACTCGCGCGACTTCTTCACCGAGGCCAAGACGATCACCGTCGAGCTCGACGGCATGTGATGCACCCGACCGTCGACGTACACGCGCACCTGATGCCGACCGGGCTCTTCGACGAGCTGCCGGCCGGCCTGGAGGCGCGGCGGGACGCGGAGCGGGGCGAGATCGCGCTGGCGGTCGCGGCCCGCGACGGTGCGGTCGGACGCGGCGCGCCGGAGCCGCTGCGCGAGGCGCACGTGCACGGTGCCCGGCAGTGCGAGCGGGGCGTCGACCTGAGCGTGCTCGGTCCGTGGATCGACATGATCGCGGCGCCGGTCGACGCGGCCACCCAGACCGCGCTCTGTCGGGTCGTCAACCGGCACCTGGCGGCGACGACGGCCGAGCGCGACGACGCGTGCTTCGTCGCGGCGCTGCCCGACCTGGACGGCGCCGCGGCCGCCGACGTGCTGGCCGAGGCGCGCGAGCTGGGCGCGGTCGGCGGGATGCTGGCGGCGAACACCGCCGACGGGACCCTGGCGCGGCCCGACCTGGACGCGCTGTGGGCGGCGGCCGAGCAGGACTCCGCGCCGCTGATCCTGCACCCCGGCCACTTCGCGCCGCCGCCGCGGATGGACCGGTTCTTCCTGGTCAACGTCGTCGGCAACCCGTTCGAGACGACGCTGGCCGTCGGATCGCTGCTGGGGGCCGAGGTGCCCGATCGCTTCGGCGACCTGCAGCTGGTGCTCGTCCACGGCGGCGGGTTCTTCCCGTACCAGTACGGGCGCATCGACGCCGGATTCCGGCGCTGGCCGACCCTGCGCGACCGCACCGGTCGGCCGCCCGCGGAGTACCTGCGGTGGTTCCACTACGACACCGTGCTGTTCGACGACGTCCCCACCCGCTACCTGCTCGAGCTCGTCGGCGACGACCGCGTGCTCGCGGGCAGCGACTGCCCGTTCGCGATGAACGATCACCGGCCGTTCGCCGACCCGGGGTCGCTGGGCCTCGACGACGCCGGCGTCGGACGTGTGCTCGGCCGCAACGCCATCAACCTGTTCGGGATCACGGTCCCGGAATCAACCATCAGGAGCGAATGACCATGGACCTCACCTCCGTCAGCACCGATGCCGCGCCGCTGGTCGGCTTCTCCGGGAACACCAAGGCGCCGCTGTCGCAGGCGATCATCGCCAACGGCTTCGTCTACTGCTCGGGCCAGGGCCCGCTCGACCCCGAGACCCACACGGTCGCGACCGACGACTTCGAGGAGCAGGCCAAGCTCACCCTCAAGAACATGCTGGGCGTGGTCGAGGCGGCCGGGTCGTCCAAGGACCGGATCGTCAAGGTCAACTGCTACGTCAAGGACATGGAGAACTTCCCGAAGTTCAACGCGGTCTACCGCGAGTTCTTCGCGGAGTGCCCGCAGTTCCCGGCGCGGACGACGGTCCAGGCCTCGGCGCCGCGGGCCGGCGTGCTGGTCGAGATCGAGTGCGTGGCCCTGGCGGGCAAGGGAGCCTGAGGTGCACCAGGAGATCGCCTGCCTCGGTCACGTCGAGCTGGGTACCCCGAAGCTGGCGGAGAGCCATCACTTCTTCACCGAGCTGATGGGCATGACGGAGGTCTCCCGCGAGGGCAACTCGGTCTACCTGCGCAGCTGGGGCGACTTCGAGGGCACGACCCTCAAGCTGACCGAGGCGCCGGAGGCCGGCGTCCGGCACATCGGCTGGCGGGCGATGAGCGACGAGGCGCTGGAGCGTCGCGCGGCGGTGCTCGAGGCCACCGGTCAGGGCGTCGGCTGGATCGACGGCGACGTCGGCCACGGCCGGGCCTACCAGTTCCGGATGCCGGCCGGGCACCTGATGGAGGTCTACTGGGAGCGCGAGCAGTTCTCGCCGCCGCCCGAGCTGCGGCCGTACTACAAGAACATGCCGCAGAAGATGCCCAGCCACGGGGCGCTGGTGCGGCGGCTCGACCACCTGCACGTGCTGACCGACGACGTGCCGGTCAACCGCGGCTTCCTGGCCGACCACCTGGGCTTCAAGCTGCGCGAGAACATCGTGCTCGACGACGGTCGCGAGATCAGCTCCTGGAACAGCGTGACCCCGCTGGTCCACGACGTCGCGGTCTCGCTTGACGGCATCGTCGGCGCCCGCGGCCGGCTGCACCACGTCGGCTGGCTGTGCGACAACCGCGAGGACATCCTGCGGGCGGCGGACATCATGGCGGAGAACGGGATCTTCATCGAGACCGGACCCGGCAAGCACAAGATCAGCCACCAGTACTTCATGTACGTCTACGAGCCGGGCGGCAACCGGATCGAGTTCGTCACGCAGGGCTACCTGATCTTCGATCCGGACTGGCAGCCGGTCACCTGGACCGAGGAGGACCGGCGCGACGGCCAGGCCTGGGGCCTGAAGATGCCGCCGAGCTTCCACGCCTACGGCACCCCGTTCATCGACGAGGAGTCGGCCGAGAAGCGGCACATCCCGATCACCAGCCTCGGCTGAGGGTCCGGGTCCTCAGGCACCGGGCGCGGAGCCGGCCGGCGAACGGCTCCGCAGCGGTGGTCGACCTCGGTCGGCGTGGCGCCCGACCCGGTCCGGGCGGGCTCAGGCGTCGTCCTCGCCGAGCAGCGCGCGCGGGATCCGGGCGTGGACCCCGCGGGTGACGTTGACCATCTGGGTGACGCCCAGGTCGACGCCCAGCGAGCAGAGCCGGTACGCGTCGACCGCCGAGCAGCCGCGGGCGGCGGCGATCACGTCGACCGCCTCGTCGACGGCGGCCGCGGCGGCCGCGTCCAGGGTCGGGCCGAAGGCCAGCACGATGACGTGGGTCGGGGTCAGGGCGCGGGGCAGCCGCAGGCCGGCCTGCGGCTCAACGCTGAGCCGCAGCCGGGCCCGGCGGAAGGTCGCCTCCAGCCCGGTCTGGTCGACCTCGCCGTCGCCCTGCAGCGCGTGCGCGTCGCCGGTGTAGAAGAGCGCGTCGTCGCGGAAGACCGGGAGCAGCAGCGACGTGCCGACGACCAGGTCCTGGAGGTCGATGTTGCCGCCGAACGGGCCGGGCGGCGCGGTCGAGCGCGGGCCGTCGTCGGCCGGGGCGACGCCCATGATCCCCAGGAACGGCTTCGGCTCGACCGTCAGGCCGGGCGCGAGCTCGACACGATCGCCGGTCAGGTCGTAGTGGGCGATCGACGGCTCGGCGAAGCGGTCGGCCAGCGCTCCGGTCGAGATCGCCTGGGGCAGGATCATGTTGTAGCCGTGCGGGCCGAGCTCCAGCTCGAGCACGTCGACGCGCAGGGCGTCACCCGGTCGGGCCCCGGAGACGGCGATCGGCCCGGTCAGGGTGTGCGGGCCGAGCGCCCCGTCGGCCAGGCACTGCTCGCGCAGGCGGCGCATGTCGGCGACGGTCGTGGTGGCGTCGATGGCGCCGCCCCAGAGGTGGCGCGTGCTGAGCACGACCTGGTCTCCGGAGGCGACGGTGAGCACCGGCGGACGCGCGGGATCGATCACCCCGACCACGTTGTTGGCGTCGACGTCGGCGAGCTGGTGAACGGTCGGCGAGCGCATCGACTTGAATCTTAGCAATCGATTGCAGTAGCATCGAGGGCATGACCGACCCGGCACCGAGCGTCGCGGCTCCGCTGCGCCTCGTCGCGATCTGCGGCAGCCTGCGGGCCCGCTCCTTCAACGCCGCGCTGCTGACGGCGGCGATCGAGTGCGCGCCCCCCGGGCTGGAGGTCGAGCGCTACGCCGGCCTGCGCGACGTGCCGCCGTTCAACGACGACGTCCGCCAGGCCGGGCTGCCGCCGGAGGTCGCCGACCTGGCCGGCCGGATCGAGCGGGCCGACGGGGTGCTGGTGGTCACGCCCGAGTACAACTTCGGCGTTCCCGGCGTGCTCAAGAACGCGCTCGACTGGGTCTCCTGCGCGGGCGCGTCCCCGTACGAGAGCCCGCTGCGCCACAAGCCCGTCGGCATCATCGGCGCGTCCGCGGGCCTGATGGGCACGGTCCGCGCCCAGCAGGCGCTGCGCGCGCTGTTCCACTTCACCGGGAGCCAGACGATGCTGCGCCCGGAGGTCTTCGTGTCCCAGGCCTACGAGCGCTTCGACGCCGACGGCCGCCTGGTCGACCCCGCGACCCGGGAGCTGCTCGGGTCGTTCATGACGGCGTTCCAGGAGTTCGTCGCCTGGGCCGACCGCGTCGGCCCGCCGCCCTCGGCGCCGGTCGCCTACGCCGTGCCCAAGGTCGGGACATGACGACCACCGCTTGTTGCTCGAGCGGGGCGGCGTCCGCCCCCCGCTCTTCGTGAAAGGACCCCAACGGATGGCAGATATCGTCTTCGCCGCGGCCGTGAGTCACGCGCCCGGCCTGACCGGTTGGTTCGACAAGGCCGACGAGGAGAGTCAGCGGAACGTCAGCACCGCCTACCAGGCGGTGGGCGACGACATCCGCGACGCCGAGCTCGACCTGCTCGTGCTGATCGCCAACGACCACCTGGCGAACTTCCCGGTCACCGCGTACCCGGACTTCGTCTTCGGGATGACCGCCGAGCACTCCGGCCCGGACGAGTGGTTCAAGCCGTGGCTGCAGGTCGAGGACTACTCGATGCCCGGCCGCCCCGACCTGGCCCAGGCGGTCGTCGAGCACCTGGAGGGGGCCGGCGCCAACGTGGTGCGCTGGGACGACCCGCTGCGCTTCGACGACAACATCTCGGTGCCGGTCACGCTGACCGGCTTCAAGGACTTCGGCGTTCCGCTGCTGCCGGTGATCCAGAACTGCACGGTGCCGCCGGTGCCCGACGAGCGGGCCTCCTACCGGCTCGGCGAGCAGCTCGGCGACGCGCTGCGGGCGCTGCCCGACGGACTGCGGATCGGCGTGCTCGGGTCGGGCGGGCTCAGCCACGAGCCGGGCGGCAAGCGCTACCTGGCGATCGACGGCGACTTCGACCGCTGGTTCCTGGAGCTGCTGGCCGAGGGCGACCACGACCGGGTGCTGCGCGAGGCCACGCTCGACCGGATGGAGGAGGCGGGGATCGGCGGCACGGCCGAGCTGCTCTCGTGGCTCGTGGCGATGGGCGCGATCGGCGAGCGCCCGTGCGAGGTCCTGACCTACGCCGAGGTGCCGGAGTGGCGCTGCGGCGTCGGTGCGGTGCGGTGGACCGTCTGAGTTCGAACGGAGACACGATGGCGATCGAGAACTTCAACCGCGACCTGGCGACGCACGCGTTCGTCCAGGAGCTCAAGTGGAACGTCGAGCTGCGTC
The DNA here is from genome assembly GCA_964569335.1 of uncultured Paraperlucidibaca sp. GTDB lineage: Bacteria > Pseudomonadota > Gammaproteobacteria > Pseudomonadales > Moraxellaceae > Perlucidibaca. The sequence goes on along the minus strand of CAZMVL010000072.1, from coordinate 5,053 downwards.
AGCAGTTCGCCGACGACCCGTCGGCGGTCCTCGACGGCTACGCGCTGCTGCCCGAGGAGCGGCGCGCGATCGAGGAGCGCGACTTCAAGGCGCTCTACGACCTGGGCGTCCACCCGTACCTGCTCTCGCAGCTGGCGCGCCTGCTGTACGGGACGGTCGAGGGGGCCGGCAGCTCCGAGGCGTCGCTGGCGCTCGTGCGCTCGCTGCTCGGCGAGGACGCATGACCGCCCCGCTGCCCGCGGGCGGGCTGCGGATCGGTGGCCGGACGCGCGACGCGTCCGGCGGCGGCACCTTCGTGGTCGTCGATCCGGCCGACGAGGCGCCGATCGCGGAGGTCGCCGACGGCACGGTGGAGGACGCGATCGCGGCGGCCGATGCGGCCGCCGCGGCCGCATCGGGGTGGGCCGCCCGCCCACCGCGCGAGCGCGCCGAGGTGCTGCGGACCGCCTTCGAGCTGATGACGGCCCGCCGCGACGAGCTGGCCGAGCTGATCGTCCGCGAGAACGGCAAGCCGCTGGTCGACGCCCAGGGCGAGGTCGCCTACGCGGCCGAGTTCTTCCGCTGGTACGCCGAGGAGGCCGTCCGCAACCTGGGCAGCTTCGGCGTCAGTCCGAGCGGGAGCAACCGGATGCTGGTGGTCCACCAGCCCGTCGGCGTCTGCCTGCTGATCACGCCGTGGAACTTCCCCGCGGCGATGGCCACGCGCAAGATCGGCCCGGCGTTGGCGGCCGGCTGCACGGTGGTCCTCAAGCCCGCCTCCGAGACCCCGCTGACCGCGCTCGCGGTGGCGGACCTGCTGGCGGAGGCCGGGGTGCCGGACGGCGTGGTCAACGTCGTGCCCAGCCGCAGCTCGGGGGCGGTCGCCTCGGCGCTGCTCGCGCACGACGCCGTGCGGAAGATCTCGTTCACCGGGTCGACGGAGGTCGGCCGCGTGCTGCTCCGCGGGGCGGCCGAGCGGGTCGTCAACGCGTCGATGGAGCTCGGCGGCAACGCGCCGTTCGTGGTCTTCGCCGACGCCGACCTGGACGCGGCCGTCGACGGGGCGATGATCGCCAAGATGCGCAACATCGGCGAGGCCTGCACCGCCGCCAACCGCTTCTACGTCGAGGCGTCGGTGGCCGACGAGTTCGGCCGTCGGCTGGCGGAGCGGATGGCCGGCCTGGAGGTCGGGCCGGGCCTGGACGGCGCGGCCGTCGGTCCGCTGGTCAACGCGGCCGCCGTCGACGGCGTGGCGGAGCTGGTCTCCGACGCGACCGCCCGGGGCGCGCGCGTGCTCTGTGGCGGCGGACCGATCGACCGGGTCGGCCACTTCTTCGCGCCGACCGTGCTGGCGGACGTCCCGCGGGACGCGCGGGTGCTCGGCGAGGAGATCTTCGGACCGGTCGCCCCGATCGTCACGTTCGAGGACGAGGACGACGCGATCGCCCAGGCCAACGACACCGAGTACGGCCTGGTCAGCTACGTCTACTCGGGCGACCTGGCGCGGGCGCTGCGGGTCGGCGAACGCCTGGAGGCGGGGATGATCGCGGTCAACCGCGGGCTGGTCTCCGATCCGGCGGCGCCGTTCGGCGGCGTCAAGCAGAGCGGGCTGGGGCGCGAGGGCGGCCACGAGGGGCTGCTGGACTACACCGAGTCGAAGTACTTCGCGATTCCCTGAGGACCTGTTTCGGAACGATCAGCCGCCCGTCGCCGGGCGGCGGCCGAACGGGCGCGGGTACGATGGGCCGATGCGTCCCGAGGGTCGACGGTGAAGGGCGAGCAGCGGGACGCGTCGTCGGACGGGGAGCGCTGGCCGCCCACGCTGGTCTACCTGGTGGGGCGGATCAACCAGGGCGTGCGGCGCGAGCTCCAGCGGCGGCTGGCCAAGCACGAGCTGTCGGTGCCCGACCTGACCGTGCTGTCGGTCCTCCAGCGCCGGCCGGGGCTGTCGAACGCCCAGCTGGCGCGCCGCTCGCTGATCACCCCGCAGGCGATGAACGACGTGGTCGCGCGGCTCGAGCGGCGGGAGCTCGTCGAGCGGCGGGTCGATCCGTCGCACCGCGGGATCCTGCTGACCCGGCTGACGCCGGCGGGCCACGGCATGCTGCGCCGGGTCCGGCCGATCGTCGACGGCCTGCAGGAGGAGCTGCTGCAGGACGTGCCGGCGGCCGAGCGCGAGGTCGTCGTGCGCGGCCTGGCGTCGGTCGTGGGCCGGCTGTCGGGTACGCGCGACCCGCGCTGACCGACGCCGCGCGCTACGACTGCAGCAGCTGCCGCATCAGCACCACCCGCTGGATCTCCGACGAGCCCTCGTAGATCTGGTGGAGCTTGGCGTCCCGCATCAGCTTCTCGACCGGGTACTCGGTGGTGTACCCGTAGCCGCCGAGCACCTGGACCGCGTTGGTCGTGGCCTTCATCGCGACGTCGGCGGCGAACCGCTTGGCCATCGCCGAGTGGACCGTCGCCTGCCCGTCGCCCCGGTCGCCCGCCCACGCCGCCCGCCACGTCAGCAACCGGGCCGCCTCGATCTCGGTGGCCATGTCGACGAGCGGGAAGCCGACGCCCTGGTTGTCCGCGATCGGCCGGCCGAACTGCCGGCGCTCGCGGGCGTGGTCGCGGGCGTGCTCGTAGGCGGCGCGGGCCACGCCGACGGCGCCGATCGCCGACGCCACGCGGGTCCGGTCGAGGGTCGCCATCGCGATCCGGAAGCCGTCGCCCTCGGCGCCGATCCGCTGGGCGGCGGGGACGACCACGTCGTCCAGTGAGAACGCCGCGGTCTGCGACGCGCGCTGCCCCATCTTGCCGACTGGCCGCTCGACCTGCACGCCCGGAGCGTCCATCGGGACGACGAAGGCGGAGATCCCGCGGCGCCCGGCGTCCGGGTCGGTCTTGGCGAAGACGACCGTCCAGGCCGCGTGCCCCGCGTTGGTGATGAACGCCTTGGTCCCGTGCAGGACGTAGTCGCCGCCGTGGCGGCGGGCGGTGCTGCGCAGCGCCGCCACGTCGGATCCGGCGTCCGGCTCGGTCAGGCCGAAGGCGCAGATCGTCGGGGACTCGACCAGCGGCCGCAGCCAGTGGCGCTGCTGCTCGGGCGTGCCCGCGACCAGCAGCGGCATCGCGGCCAGGGCGTTCGACCCCAGCGTCGTGGCGATGCCCGAGCAGCCCCAGTGCAGCTCCTCCTCGACCAGCAGGTCGTCGAACGCCGACAGCCCGGGGCCACCCAGCGCGGCCGGCAGGTGCCGGTTGGTCAGCCCCAGCGCGTGGGCCGCGACGAGCAGCTCCGCCGGGTGGCGGGCGGTGGCGTCGTGCGCGGCGGCGCGGGGACGGATCTCGCCCCGGGCGAAGTCGTGCGCCAGCGCCCGCAGCGCCCGCTGCTCGTCGCTCAACGCAAAGCCGACGCCGTCGGCGTCGGCGTCGGCGGTGTCGCTGGTCATCTCCGGATGCTCCGTGGTCGTCGTTGCTTGCGGCGGTCGTCTGTATTCGTGTCCCTGACGGTCGAGGTCAGGGGGCCGTGCCGGTCTTCCGTGGATGCCGACGGTCACGGCCGGTCACCACAACGGATGGTCGGGGCTGTGTGGGCCTCGATCGGGACCGCCGTCGCCCGATCGTTTCGTCCTTCATCTTTATCAGGAAGACTGATACTGTCGCAAGCATGACGACGACTGACACCCCGAGCCCGGGCCTCACGGCGAGCGTCGGCGAGCTTGCGCAGCACGCCGGCGCCGACCTGGGCCACACCGGCTGGTACGTGCTCGACCAGGAGCAGGTCCGCCGCTTCGCGGACCTCACCGACGACCACAATCCGATCCACGTCGACCCGGACTTCGCCGAGGCGTCGCCGTTCGGGACGACGATCGTCCACGGCTACTTCACGCTGGCGATGCTCGCGCCGATGGTCAACGAGCTGCTGCGGGTCGAGGGTGCGTCGGTCTCGATCAACTACGGGCTCGACAAGCTGCGCTTCCCGTCGCCGGTCCCGGTCGGCGCGCGCTTCCGCTGCGGCGTCGAGCTGACGGCGGTCGAGGAGATCAAGGGCGGCGTCCAGCTGCGCGTCCTCGCGACCGTCGAGGTCGACGGTGGCACCAAGCCCGCGCTCGTCGCCGAGTGCCTGTTCCGCCACTACGCGTGATCGCCATGACCGATATCCGACTGGACGGCAAGGTCGCCGTCGTCACCGGCGCTGGGCGCGGCCTGGGCCGTGCGTACGCCCTGGCGCTCGCCGCGGCGGGCGCGTCCGTGGTGGTCAACGACGTCGACGGCGACGCCGCCGAGGCGACCGTCGCCGCGGTCCGCGCGGCCGACGGGACCGCGGTGCCGTTCGTGGCGCCGGTCGGCGACACGGAGACGGCGGACGGGCTGGTCCGCACCGCGGTCGAGCAGCTGGGGCGCCTGGACCTGATGGTCACCAACGCCGGCGTCCTGCGCGACGGCGTGCTCTGGAAGACGACCGACGAGATGTTCGACGCCGTCGTGCGCACGCACCTGCGGGGCACCTTCACCTGCGCACGGGCCGCGGCCCGGCACTTCCGGGAGGCCGGCGAGGGCGGCCGGATCGTGGTCGTCGGATCGCCGGCCGGCCAGCACGGCAACTTCGGCCAGACGAGCTACGCCGCCGCCAAGGCCGGGATCGTGACCTTCGCCCGGACCTGGTCGCTGGAGCTCGCGCGAGCGGGCGTCACCGTCAACGCGATCGTGCCGACGGCGTGGACCGAGATGACGGCGTCGATCCCGCTCTACGCGCCGCTCGTCGAGGCGGCCGAGCGCGGTGAGCCGCTGCCCCGCCCGGTGCGGCAGGAGCACGCGATCGGCACCCCCGAGGACTGTGCATCGGTCGTGGTCTGGCTGGCCTCCGACGCCGCGGCCGGGGTCACCGGGCAGGCGATCGGGATCGGCGGCGACGTGCTCACGCTCTACTCGCACCCGGGCGTGGCCCAGGTCGAGCTGCGCGACGGCGGCTGGACGCCGGCCACGGTCGACGTGGCCTGGCGCGAGCGGCTGGCGGAGCTGGCGCAGCCGTCGGGAATCACCCTGCCGCCGCCAGGTCGATGCTCACGACAGCTCCAGCGGCGGCAGG
>CAZMVL010000071.1:16561-20707 GCA_964569335.1 uncultured Paraperlucidibaca sp. | reverse complement strand
CCCCGCCAACAGCACCGCCATCCGCGCGACATCGCGATTGTCCTCGCCCGCCTGATTGGCGGCACCGAGGACCACATCGCCGATCCGGGCCGGATCGAGATGCGGATGGCGATCCAACAACGCCCGCAACGTGCTCGCCGCCAGATCATCCGGCCGCACACCCGCAAGCGCACCACCGAGCCGACCAAACGGGGTCCGCACCGCGTCCAGGACGAAGGCGTCGGTGCTCATCGCGCCACCAGCTCTCGCAGGGCGGCCAGCTCGTCGGTCGTCGGCGCCTCGGTCTCCACCACGTCGTCGGCGACCCGCAGCTCCCAGCCGGTCGCCGCCCGGGCGTCGTCGACCGTCGCCCCGGGATGCAGCTGGCGAAGGGTCAGCTCGTGGTCGTCCGGATCCGGCTCGAGCACCCCCAGATCGGTGATCACGGCCGTCGGCCCGCGCCCCCGCAGCCCGAGGTCTCGTCGCGTGATTCCCTGGGGCGGCGCGCCGGGGATCGTCCCCAGCCGCCCCAGCGGATCCCCGTGCCCGACCGTCGTCACGAAGTCGAGCCGGTCGACCAGCGTGCGGCGGTCGTGGGGCGCGACGATCACCACCTCGCCGCAGCCTCCGGCGATCTCCGGCGCGCCGCCCGCGCCGGGGAGGCGCACCTTCGGCGCGGCGTAGTCGCCGATCACCGTCGAGTTGAGGTTGGCGTAGCGGTCGACCTGGGCCGCCCCGAGGAACGCCACGTCGATCCGGCCGGGCTGCACCCAGTAGTCGAACATCTCCGGCACGGCGACCACCGCATCGGCGGTCTCGGCCAGCTCGCCATCCCCGATCGACAGCGGGATCCGGTGTGGCTTGGCGCCGATCGTGCCCGACTCGTAGACCAGCACCAGCGCGGGGTTGTGGAGCATCCGCGCCAGGATCGCCGCCGTCGACGGCTTGCCGACCCCGATGAAGACGACCTTCGCGGTCCGCAGCCGGCGGGCGGCCACGATCGTCTGCAGCTCGCCGGTGCTCGCCGGCCCATCGTCGGGGCGCGTCACGAGCGGCTCCCCGCCGGGTCGAGCACGTGCCCGTCGAGCCACGCGGTGAACGCCTCGCGGTCGCGCGAGACCCGGTCCCACGCGCGGTAGGCGTCGTTGTCGCGCTCGGTGATCCCGTGGGCGTACGAGGGCAGCGAGCCGTGCGGCGCGAGCGCCACGCGGTCGATCGTCCAGCCCGGCAGCACGACGCCGCCGGGACGCGGCACCAGCTCGTCGACGATCCGCTCGACGGTCACCAGCGACCGCGTGGCCGCCAGCACCGCCTCCTTCTGCACGCCGGCGATGCCCCAGAGCTGGACGTTGCCGGCCCGGTCCGCCTCCTGGGCGTGGACGATCGCGACGTCGGGGGTGAGCGCCGGGACGGCCGCCAGCGTCTCGCCGGTGAACGGGCAGTCGACCCGCGCCACGCGGGTCCGCGCCTCCAGGTCCGTCCCGCGGTAGCCGCGCAGGACGCCGAACGGCAGATCCGCCGCTCCGGCCGCCCAGCGCTTGGCCATGCCGGCGTGGCTGTGCTCCTCGATCTCGATCGGTCGCGGCCACCCGTGCTCGATCGCGTCGCGGAAGCGGTGCAGCGACCCGACGCCCGGGTTGCCCCCGTAGGAGAAGACCAGCCTGCGGGCCGCCCCCGCCCCGATCATCTGGTCGTAGAGGACGTCGGGGGTCATCCGGATCAGCTCGAGGTCGGTCCGTCGCTGGCGCAGGACCTCGTGCCCGGCCGCGAACGGGATCAGGTGGGTGAAGCCCTCGAGCGCCAGCGAGTCGCCGTCGTGGACGAGCTCGGCGATCGCATCGCGCAGGTCGGTGATCTCAGCCATCGGAGCCCCGCGTGGGCGCAGTCGGTCGGCGCATGCCCCGAGCCTACACCACTACGAATGAATCGGTCTATTTTCTGTCGTTGGCCGCGGGGCGCCTCACCAGGGCAGGGGCGAGCGCTCCGCGTGGCCGCGGATCGCCTGCTCCAGCCGCTCGCCCTCGCCCACCGCGATCGCCGCCGCCAGCTCGCGGTGGACCGCGATCGCCCGCTCGTCGCTGGCGTCGAAGTCGAAGTCGTCGAGCCCCGCCTCGAGGAACTCGAGCACCGCCAGGTACATGCTGCGCAGCGGCGGGTTGCGGCAGACGGCCACCGCCTGCCGGTGGAACGCCCAGTTGGCCCGCACGTACGCGCGCTCGTCGCCGAGGGTCGCCCGCATCAGCTCGACGCAGGCCTCCAGCAACGTGATGTCGCGCGGCGTCGAGAACCGCGCCGCCTGGCGGTAGACCAGCGGCTCCAGCGCGTTGCGGACCTCCAGGCAGTGGCGGAGCGTCGCGCGGTCCCAGTCGAATCCGACCCGGACCGTGTTGCCGGCGGGCTCGCGGGGCACCCCGTCGACCGGCTCGGCCGTCGCCACGAAGACGCCGCCGCCCGGCCCCGGACGCGCCGCCACGAACCCCCGACTCTCCATCAACCGCAACGCCTCGTTGACCGTCGCCACCCCCACCTTGAACCGCTGACGCAACTCGCTCTTCGTCCCCAGACGCGACCCCGGCGCCAACGACTGCGCCGTGATCTCCGTCTCCAACCGACGCGCCAACGCCTCGGCCTTCGACGACCCGTAGGAGGAGCCGCGATCCGGGTCCGTGCGGAGGTTCTCGTGCGCCGTGCTCATGGTCCGTCCCGTCTGTCGCCGCGACCGCAACGGGGCGGAGGCCGATCGTCCAAGGTCGGGTCTGCGTCAGAGCGACCGGCGCGGCCGACGCGCCCCGACGGAGCCCGAAATACCTCGAATCAATGTTACGGAAATCCCGGCTAGGTTGCCGTTCGCCGGGACAGGCTGTCGGCCGCCACGGCCGCCAGGATGATCGCCCCCTGCACGATCCGCTGGTAGATCGGATCGATCGAGAGCAGGTTGAAGCCGTTGGTGATCATCGCCAGCAGCAGGACGCCCAGCACCGTCCGCCAGATCGCCCCGCGTCCTCCGGAGACCGAGGTCCCGCCGACGACCACCGCCGCGAACGCGAAGAGCACGATCATGATGCCGTCGCCGGCCTGCCCCTGCCCGGTCCGCGACGCGACGATCGCCCCGGCGATCCCCGCCGCGACGCCGCTCAGCACGAAGACCGAGACCTTCACCTGCTGGACGTTGATGCCGGACAGCCGGGCCGCCTCCGGATTGCCGCCGACGGCGAACAACCAGCGACCGTACTTGGTGCGGGCCAGGACGAAGCCGAAGCCGAGGGCCACCAGCGCGAAGATCCAGATCGAGTACTTGACGCCCAGCAGGCTGTTGGAGCCGAGGTCGATGAAGGCCGGGTCGGCGACCGTGGTGATGAAGCCCTTGGTGATCGCCAGGCTGGCGCCCGCGACCATCATGCTGATCGCCAGGGTGCAGACGAACGAGTCGATCCGCGCGTAGGTCACGAGCAGGCCGGTGACGAGCCCGATCGCGGTCGCGACCGCGACCGCCGCGGCGATCGCCGGGACGACGCCGATGATGTCCGCCCACTGCGACGCCAGCACGCCCGTGACGACGTAGACCGCCCCTGCGGAGAGGTCGAACTCGCCGGCGATCAGGACGTAGGTGAGCGCGATCGCCATGATCCCGACGGGGGCGTTCTGCTCGAGCACGTTGAGCAGGTTGGTCGACGTCAGGAAGACGTCGCTCGTGAACGTCAGGGCGAGGAACAGCACCACGAAGCTGACGACGATCGCGTAGTCGCGGAGCAGCCGGATGCGCCGGCCGGCGCCGGGGGCCGCGGGGGCCGGGGCGTCGGCCGCGACAGCCGACGCGGAGGGAGTTTCGGTGGCCACAGGGGTTCCTTTGGATTACGAGATCGAGGGTGAGGGAGGCTGGGCGTCCGCCCCGAACGCGGCGAGCATCACGCTCTCGGGGTCGGCGTCGCGGCGGTCCTGGACGCTGACCACGCGACCGCCGCGCACCACCAGCACCCGGTGCGCGAGCCCGAGGACCTCCTCGAGCTCGCTCGAGACCACGAGCACCGCGACGCCCTGCGCCGCCAGCTCGTGCAGCAGGTCGTAGATCGCGCGCTTGGCGCCGACGTCGACGCCGCGCGTGGGCTCGTCGGCGATCAGCACGCGCGGCGGCTTGACCAGCCACTTGGCCAGCGCCACCTTCTGCTG
>CAZMVL010000071.1:5680-16551 GCA_964569335.1 uncultured Paraperlucidibaca sp. | reverse complement strand
GCTGGTTGCCGCCGGAGAGGGCAGATACCGGCAGCGCCGTCGACGCGGCGCGCGCATCGACGCTGGCCAGCACGCGGTCGACGACCACGCGCTCCGGCCCGCGCCGGACGACGCCGCCGACGGTGAAGCCGTCCGCGTGGACCATCCCGACGTTCTCGGTGATCGAGCGGATCATCACCAGGCCCTGGTCCTTGCGGCTCTCGGGCAACAGCGCCATGCCGGCGGCGATCGCCGCCGCCGGACGCCGCCGGCGGATCCGGCGGCCGTCGACGGCGACGTGCCCGTCAGCGCGATCGGCGCCGAAGATCGCGCGGACGATCTCCGTCCGGCCCGCGCCGACGAGCCCGGCGATCCCGACGATCTCGCCCGCGCGGACGTCCAGGTCGACCGCGGAGAAGACGCCGGGGCGCTCGAGCCCGCGAACCTCCAGGACGACCGGCGCGTCCGGTGCGGGCAGCTGGGGCTCGGGGAACTGGTGCACGAGCTCGCGCCCGAGCATCGACGCGACGAGCGTGTCGACGGTCTCCCCCGCCGCCGGCGAGGTGCGGACGAAGCCGCCGTCCTTGAGCACCGTGACGGTGTCGCAGAGGTCGAGCACGTCGGCCAGGAAGTGCGAGACGTAGACGATCGTCACGCCCTGGTCGCGCAGGTCGCGCGCCACCGCGTGCAGCCGCTCGACCTCCGGGCGGCTGAGCGCTGCCGTCGGCTCGTCCATCACGATCAGCCGGGCGTCGCGCGCAAGCGCGCGGAGGATCTCGACCTGCTGCTGCTCGGCGGTCCGCAGCGTTCCCGCGCGGGCCGCCGGGTCGCCGGTGAACCCGACGCGCTCGGCCAGCGTCCGGAAGCGCCGCTCGGCGCTGCCCCGGTCGAGCAGGCCACGGCGGCCGAGCTCGTGCCCGAGGAAGACGTTGTCCAGCACCGACAGCTGCGGGACGATCGCCAGCTCCTGGGCGATCATCGCGATCCCGTCGCGGATCGCGTCCCGCGGCGAGCGGTAGGCGACCGCTCGCCCGTCGACGACGAGCTGTCCGTCGTCGGGCGCGATCACGCCGGCGACGATCTTGCCGAGCGTCGACTTTCCGGCGCCGTTCTCCCCACAGAGCGCGTGGATCTCGCCCCGGCGGAACTCGACGTCGATCGAGCTCAGCGCGGCGACGCCGCCGTAGCGCTTGCCGACGGCGCGCGCCGCGACGTGGACGTCGCCCGCCCCGGGGCCGGGCGGGGGATCAGACACGGAACGCATCGGCGGTCTCCACCGCGAACAGCTCGTCGACCAGCAGCTCGCGTGCCAGCACGCCCTGCTCGTGGGCGTACCCCAGGAACGCCTCGAGCGTCTTGCGGTTCGGTTCGACGCCGTAGGGCCAGTAGTCGTGCCCGAACAGGCGGCGGGCCTCCTCGGCATGCGCAAAGCTCCACGGCACCGGGACCAGCGACGCGTTCTGCGACACCAGGTCCTCGAGCGTCCGCTGCTTGGCGCGGGTGAACGCGCTCAGCAGGTTCATCGCGATCCACGGATGCGCCTCGTAGACGTCGCGCTTGATCGCGATCAGGTGCATGATCGGGAAGACCCCGGTCCGCTCGAAGTACGTGCGCTCCGCCCGCGGGTAGTCCTGGACCAGCCGCACGATCTCGCCGGTCTGGGCCTTGAACTCGTTCGGCGGGTGCGCGGCGATCATCGCGTCGATCTCACCCGACAGCAGCAGCTCGGCGAGCGAGTACTCGGGCTCCGAGCGGTACCGCACCCCCTCGGGCACCGCGACGGGGATGCCCTCGACCCGGCCGGCCTCGTTGACGCCGCCCTGGACCCAGGAGACCGACCGCAGGTCGACCCCGTAGTCGTGCTGCAGCAGGCCCCGGCCGTAGACCGTTGCCGTCTGGGTCCACTCCGGGATCCCGATCGCGCGTCCGTGGAGGTCCGCCGGCTCGGCGATCGCGCCGTCACCACGGACGAAGATCGCCGAGTGGCGGAAGACCCGCGACGGGAACACGGGGATCGCCACCAGCGAGTCGTCGCCGGACGCGCGCAGCGCGCAGTACTTGGCGAGCGACAACTCCGAGACGTCCCACTCCCGGTACTTGCTGAACCGGAAGAAGATCTCCTCGACGTCGTAGCTGAGGCAGGTGAGGTCGACGCCCTCGACCCGCACCGCGCCGGTGAAGAGGTCCTGGACGTGGTTGTAGGCGTTGACGGCGAGCGTCAGCGGGATAGCGGACATAGGGGGCTTCAGTTCCACTCGGCGAGCAGGCTCTGCAGGGTCAGGACGGTCAGCACCGGCTCGTAGGTCAGGCGCTGGTCGGGCACGATCCGGAGGTCGGGGATCCGCTCGTAGAGGACGTTCAGCCCGACGCGGGCCTCCAGACGGGCGAGCGGAGCGCCCATGCACTTGTGGCGGCCGCGTCCGAACGACATGTGCTTGTCGGCGTTCTCGCGGTGGATGTCGAACTTCCGCGGCTCGGGGAAGCGCTCGTCGTGGCCGGCCGACACGTAGACGAGCCAGACCAGCGAGCGGGCGGGGATCACGGTGCCGCCGATCTCGACGTCGCGGGTCGTGATCCGGAACAGCCCCGGCGAGGTACCCCGTCGGCGGAGGCCCTCCTCAACCGCGTTCTCCATCAGCGCGGGGTCGGCCTGGGCCTCGGCCAGCTGCGCCGGCTCGTCGGCGAAGTACATCGCCATGTGGCCCATCAGGTTCGCGGTCGTGTCGTTGCCGGCGGCGACCAGCTCCATGATGTGGGTGATCACCCGCTCGACGTTGATCGCCGGCGCGCCCTCGTCGTCCTTGACCTGGACCATCGCCGACACCAGGTCGTCCTGCGGGTGCCGGACGCGGTCCTCGACCAGCGCCGTGTAGTACTCGAACGCCTCGACCATGTTGCCCCAGCGGAGGGCCCGCTCCTCGTCGGACATCGGCTTGGTCGCGACCGCATCCGGGTCGTTGGCGTCGACCGGCGCCATCACCGCGAACATGTCCTCGGTCCACTGGCGGAACTTGGGCATGTCGGCGGGATCCATGCCGAGCAGCTCGACGATCACGTGCAGCGAGAGCGGATAGCAGTAGTCCTGCATCAGGTCGCACGAGCCGCGCTCGACGAAGCCGTCGATCAGCTCGTGGGCGATCCGCTCGATGTCGCCCTCGAGAGCGGCGATCCGGCCGCGTGTGAAGGCCTTGTTGGCGTTCTTCCGCGAGACCGTGTGGGTCGGCGGGTCGAGCGCGATGAACGACTCGTTGAGCAGGTTCGGCGGCACCCGGCCGGCCAGGTCGGGCGGCGGCGCCGTGGTGCCGATCGCCCGCGACGAGAAGGTCTCGAAGTCGTTGACCGCGGTGACCAGGTCCTCCTCGCGGGTGATCACCCAGAAGTTCATGTCCGGGTAGTAGAAGACGGGCGCCTCCCGGCGAGCGCGCTCGAGGATCGGGTACGGATCGGAGAGGAACTCCTCGCCGAGCGGGTCGAAGCCCTCGAGCGTCGGAGTGGTGGTCTGCGTCATGTGGTGCTCCTGGGTCAAGCCGGGTTCGGTCCGGGTACCCCGCTGCGGGGTACCCGGACCTTGGGTCACGTGGCGATCAGCCGCTGGTCTTCCACTCCGGGGTGAACTCCGCCGCGTTCTCCTTCGTCACGAAGGTCCCGACCGAGATCAGCTCCGCGGCGTTGGTCGCGGTCGCGCCTTCGACCTGCTCGCCGCGCGCGGTCTGGACGACGATCTCGAGCGCCCGGCGGGTCTCGGACCGCGGCGCCAGCACTGCCGTGCCGAAGATCTCGCCGCTCTTGACCAGCTCGACCGCCTCGGCGGCGCCGCCGCCGGAGCTCAGCGCGATCTGCTCGGCCTTGCCGGCGTCCGCCAGCGTCTTCGCGATCGCGATCGACGAAGCGTCGTCGTCCGACGTGATCGCGTTGAGGTCGGGATGCTTCTGCAGCAGCTGCTTCGTGATCGACGCGGCCTTGTCCGGCGAGAACTCGGACGAGTCCTCGGCCACGATCTCGATGCTGTCGTGCTTGGCGATCTCGTCGTTGAAGACCTTGCGGGCGTTGGCGATGAAGCTGAACGCGGGCGGGCCGAAGACGTACGCCACCTTGCAGGGGCTCTGCCCCTCGCACGCCTTGACGGTCATCTCGGCGAGCGCCTGGCCGTAGGTCGAGGGCAGCGTGACCACCGACCCGGCCAGGCCGTCGACCTGCGGCTCGACCTTCTCCGCGTCGGGACCGATCGGGGTGTTGAGCGCGACCACGCTGATCCCCGCCTCGATCGCCTGCCGGGCGCAGGGCGCGGCGGCCGCACCGTCGACCGGCTTGACGATGAACGCCTTGAACTTCTGCGTGGCGATCGCGTCCTGGCACTGCTGGAGCTGCTTCTGCGGGTCGTTGCCCGCGTCGAAGTTGGTCACGGCGGCGTTCATCGCGCCGGCGTGCTCCTTCGATGCCTCGAGCGACGCCTGGTCGAACGGACTGCCGAGGTACGCCGTGAAGTGCGCCACCTCGATCTTCTCGCCGCCGCCGTCGCCGCCGCCACCGGAGGCGGCCGTGGTCGCGGCCGGCTCGTCGTCGCCGCCGCACGCCGCGAGGCCGAGTACCGCCGCCATGCCCACAGCGGTGGTGAAGGCTCGGACCCCAGTACGTCGTGTCATCACGTTGATCTCCCTTCGAACGGTTGCCGGGTGATCACCACCCATGACCAACCTATTCATTCGGTTCAATCGGCGTCAAGGCCTAATGGATAAATCCTCGCCCGCGGGGCTGTCCAACGGGACGAACCGGACGCCCGGCGCCCGGCGCACGGCGACCGACCGACCGGGAGCGCTCAGCGGGCGACGAGTGCCCGCTCGACGACGTCGAGGAACCCCGACAGGTCGTTCCACGGGATCATGTGGCCGGCGCCCGGCACCGCCAGCGCGGTCGCCGACCGGTTGCGCGCGAGCAGCTCGGCGACGCCGTCGGCAGGGACCACCGGGCTGGCGCCCCCGTGGATCAGCAGCGGCTCGGCGAGCCGCTCCCAGAGGCCCAGGAAGTCCTCGTCGTGGAAGTGCTCCCAGGTCCGGCGAATCGCCAGCTCGTCGCAGGTTCCGAGCCAGCGGGCACGGTCGAGCACCTGCCCGTCGTCCCACGTCGGCTCCAGCGCGCGCGCCTGCTCCAACGTCAAGCCGGCGCGGGCCTGGCGGATGCCATCCAGGTAGAAGTCCAGTGGCAGCGGGTACGGCGGGCGTCCCGGGCCGGTCAGCGGGGGATCGGCCAGCAGGCTGCGACCGACCAGCCCGGGGTGCGCGACCGCCAGCGCCGCGGCGATCCGCGCGCCGAGCGAGTGCCCGAGCACCGTCGGCCGGACCAGGCCCAGTCCCTGGATCACGGCGGCGGCGTCGGCCGCGTAGTCGCCCAGGCCGTAGCGCCCGGACGGGGCGGGCGGCGACTCCCCGCGCCCCCGCAGGTCGAGCACGTGGACCCGTCGCCCGACCGCCAGCGGCCGGGCCACGAACCCCCACACCGCGGCCGGGCTGGTGATCCCCGGCAGCACCAGCAGATCGTCGCCGGCGTCGCCGAACGACAGGACGCGCAGCGCGCCCTCCGGACCGGCGATCACCGTCGACGTGCTCATGGGGCGCGCAGCTCCGGGATCTCGAACTCGCCGCCGCGCAGCACCGGCTCGTCGTCGAGGAACAGGCTGCAGCCGCGCATCGGGATGTCGAGGTGACAGGGCGAATGATTCGTACCGCCTAGCTCGGCGTTCGGCCCGGTCGCGAACATGACGTTCCCGAGGAAGGCGCGCGCCTCCATCCCGAACCCGCGCTGGGCCGTCGCCAGCCGCGACCAGCGCGCGTTCTCGTTCAGGCCCCAGCCGATGTGCGCGATCTCGTTGCGTCGCGGGTCGTCGCGGAACTCGTCCATGTAGTCCTGGAGGAATCCCGCGCTGAGCCCGCCGCGGATGTCCACCACCTCGCCGTGCTCGATCGTGATCTCGACGCGGTCGGTGACGTAGTTGCGGAACGGCGCGATCACGATGTCGCCGGGCGCGAGCACCACCGTGCCCTCGACTCCGCCGTCGTTGCCGTTCGTGAAGAGGAAGCCCGACGGCCAGTGGTCCCAGCGGCCGGGCTCGTCGGTGTAGCCGTACTCGGTCATCACCGGGTACTGACCCAGCGCGTAGGTCACGTCGGTGCCGGCCTCGCTGGTCACGCGCAGCGACCTCGCCTTCCCGAGCAGCTCCTCGCTGGCCTCGACCCGCCGCCGCTGCTCCTCCGTCGGGAACATCCGGGCCAGCACGTCGAGCGGCTCCACGCACAGCAGCATGCGGGTTCCCGAGGCCTGGATCTCCTTCTGCTCGTCCGAGAACAGCAGGAACATCAGGTCGATCACGATGTCGGCCGCCTTCAGCGCCTCGATCGCCGGCCGGTTGCTCGCCAGCTGCGTGATCCCGATCGTCCAGACCACGCCGTCGACGTGGCCGGCGTTCTCGTCGGGCAGCCGGACGTTGTAGGCGTCGGCGCCGAGCCGGCGCGCCGCGATCAGGAAGGCGTCGGCGTAGTCCATCCGCTGGTGCCCCTGCGAGAGGACGGCGACCTTCTGGCCCTCGCGGACGCCGCTCAACGCGAGGTTCCGCTCGCAGAGGCCGATGAACGTGTGGAGCTCGTGCGGGTTCATACCGGTCCCATCGTGGTGCCACCGCTGACGGTGAGGATCTGTCCGGTGACCATCCGACCGCCGGGGCCGCAGAGGTAGCCGACGGCTTCGGCGATGTCCTCCGGCGTCACCGCGACCGGAAGCAGCTGGGTGCTGATCACCGAGCGGAAGAACTCGTCGGGCATCCCGTCGCGACCGGCGTCGGTCGGGACCAGACCCGGGGCGATCGCGTTGACCGTGACCCCGAACGGCGCCAGCTCGGTCGCCATCGAGCGAGTCAGCCCGACGATCGCCATCTTGCTCGTGACGTAGTGCATCAGGTCGGGCATCCCGATCGCCACGGTGTTCGACGAGAAGTTGACGATCCGCCCGCGCCCCGCCTCGCGCATCGACGCCGACGCCGCCTTGGCGACGACGAACGCCGACCGGGCGTTGACGCGGAGCACGTCGTCCCACTCCTCGACGTCGATCTCCCAGAACGGGCGCCGCTCCAGGTCGATCCAGCGACCGGCGTTGTTCACGAGCAGCTCGACCGGTCCGTGGGTCCCCACGACCTCGTTGACGACCGCCGTCACGGCGGCCTCGTCGGTGACGTCGGCGATCCGGCCCTCGGCGCGGCCGCCCGCGGCCTGAACCGCGGCGATCGTCTCGTCGATCGGCCGCAGGTCGAGGCCGACGACCGTCGCCCCCGCCGCGCCGAGGCGGACGGCGATCGCCCGCCCGAGGCCACGCCCCGCCCCGGTGACGACCGCGACCTGGCCCTCGAGGTCCCTGCTGACTGTGCTGTTCATGCTGCTCCCGTTCGGGCGGACGTCGCCGTGCCGCGCAGGTACGCGACCGCCTCGGCGGTCGGCACGACGTCCGCGTACTTCATCTGCATGTCGAAGAGGTTGACCTTGTGGGAGAGCTCGCCGCGATCGGCGACGCACTCCTCCGGCACCAGCACGTGGTAGTTGTGCGAGAAGCCGTCGACCACCGTGGCGCGCACGCAGCCGCTGGTGCTCATCCCGCAGACGAGGATCGTGTCGACGCGCTCGTAGGTCAGGACGTCGGCCAGCCCGGTCTGCCAGAACGCGCTCGGGCGCGCCTTCGGCAGCACGGCGTCGTCCGCCGCTGGCGCGATCTCCGGCGCGATCTCGTGGGCCTCGGGGCTGGACAGCAACGGGTCGTCCGGGTCGCCGCCGTTGCCCTTCCAGCGACCCTTGACCGCCTGGTGCGGCGTGGAGAAGGTCGTCGTGTAGATCACCGGGACGCGGGCCTCCCGCGCCGCCTCCAGCAGCGCCGCGATCGCCGCGATCGCCGGGGCGGCGGCCTCGCTGCTGCCGAGCGGGAAGCGGCTGTCGACGAAGGCGCGGTTCATGTCGACGATCAGCACCGCCGGGCGCACGCCGCGCTCGCCCCGTCCGCCCATCCCCGCCTTGGCGTAGTTGGCGCGGTCGCGGTCGGAGAGCGGCAGGTCGTCGAAGACGCTCATGCCCCGCCCTCCACCCGCGCCAGCCAGCGCTCGAGGCGGCGGATCCAGGAGCGCAGGATGATCCCGGCGATCATCCGGCTGGCCTTGGGCGGCGCCGCCCCGGCCGGCGCCGCCGCGGGGGTGCCCGTCGCCGCGGACGGCCGCCCGGTCGGCGCGTCGGCGGCGGCCGGTGACGCGGCCGGCGCCTCGCCCCCGAGCTCGCGGCGCAGATTGGCCGCGAACTGGTCGGTCATCTGCGCCGCCACGTCCTTGACCAGCCCGGCCCGTCCGAAGCGCGCCACCGTGCCGGTCAGCGCCAGGTCGGTGGTCACCTGCGCGACCGCGCGACCGTCCTGCTCGTCCAGGCTGCTGACGATGGTCGCCGTCGCACCGCCGCGTCCGCTGCGCTCGCGGGCGGCCACCGCCAGGGTGACGGTGCGTGCGGCCGCGTCGACCTCGCGCCGCTCGACGTCGGCGTCGAAGCTCAGGCTGACCGGCCCCAGGCGGGTCTGCAGCTGGGCCTTCCACGCGTCGTCGCCGACGACGTCGACCAGCGTGGCCCCGGGCATGCAGGGCACGACGCGCGGGACGTCAAGCAGCAGCGCCCACGCCTCGTCGGCGGTGGCGGGGATCTCGAAGGTGCTCTGGACTTCCATCAGGCGTCTTCCGTTCGGTCGATCAGGGCGAGTACCCGGTCCGGGCGCATCGGCGACCGGTCGATGCGGGCCCCGAAGGGACCAAGCGCATCGGCGATCGCCTGCAGGACCGCCGCGGGGGTGGCGATCGCGCCGCCCTCGCCGGCGCCCTTGACGCCGCTGGGGACGTCCGGAGCCGGGGTGCAGAGGTGGCCGAAGGTCATCGGCGGGACCTCGGTCGTCGACGGGTACAGGTAGTCCATCAGCGTGCCGGAGACGAGCTGGCCCTGCTCGTCGTAGACCAGCTCCTCGAGCAGCGCCATCGCGATCCCCTGCGCGGCCCCGCCCGCCACCTGGCCCTCGACGATCATCGGATTGAGCATCACGCCGCAGTCCTCGACGAACCACAGGTGGTCGACGTGCACGATCCCGGTCTCGACGTCGACCTCGACGCGCGCGAGCGCCACGCCGTTGGTGTACGACTCGGGCGGGTCGTAGAAGCTGGTCGCGGCGATCACCGGCTCGAAGCCGGCCGGTCGCGTCTCCGGGCCGCCGAAGTAGACCGCGCCCGCGAGCCCGCCGAAGGTCATCGTCCGCTCGGGGTCGCCGACCACGCCGAGCTCGTCGTCACGGAACCAGATCTCGTCCGCGGCGGCGCCCAGCAGGTGCGCGGCGCAGGTCGCGAGCTTGGATCGGACGTCGGCGCAGGCGCGGTTCAGCAGCTCGGTGCCGATCACCGCGCCGCGGCTGCCGAAGGTGCCGAAGCCGAACGTCGTCGCATCGGTGTCGCCCTGCAGGATCCGGACCCGCTCGAGCGGCACGCCGAGCGCGTCGCCGACGACCTGGGCGAAGGTCGTCTGCTGGCCCTGGCCGTGGGAGTGGAACCCCGTCCGGACGATCACCGATCCGTCGCCCTCGACGGTCACGCTCGCGCTGTCGTAGGTCGCGCCGCCGAGGCCGAGCGCGCGCGCGTGGATCGTGCCGTACGCGACCGGCTCGACGAACGGACTGATCCCGAAGCCGACGTAGCGGCCCTCCGCCCGCAGCCGCTGCTGCTCGGCGCGCAGCTCCGGATAGTCCGCCAGCTCCAGCGCATGGCCGATCGCCTCCGCGTAGCTGCCGCCGTCGTAGGCCAGCCCGGTCACCGTCGTGACGCGCTCCGGCGTCAGGCAGTTGCGCAGCCGCAGCTCGGCCGGATCGATCCCCAGCTCGTGGGCGGCCTCGTCGATCAGCAGCTCGCGGGCCATCTGCCCCGACGACCAGCCGACCCCGCGCGCCGCGGCGGCCGGGCTCTTGTTCGTCACCGCGCAGTCCAGCGAGTAGCGGATCGCCTGGATGTCGTAGAGGCTCGGCAGCAGCGCCGCCGCCTGCAGGACGTCGATCAGCGGCGTCGGCGGGAACTGCGCGTAGGCGCCGGCGTCGCCCTCGTAGTGCCCGGTGAAGGCCAGGAACCGGCCGTCGGCGTCGGTGGCGAGCTGCAGGTCGCAGACCATCTGCTTGGCGTGCGACGCCGCCGCAAGGTGCTCGACCCGATCCTCGATCCACTTGAGCGGCCGGCCGACGATCTTCGCCGCCACCAGGATCGCCGGATCCTCGGGGAAGATCGAGCCCTTCATCCCGAACCCACCGCCGACGTCGGGGGCGATGCAGCGGATCCGGCCCTCGGGGATCCCGGTGATGATCGCCAGGAAGGTCCGGAGGTTGTGCGCCGACTGGACCGACGACCAGACCTCCGCCTCCCCGGTGCTCGGCTCGTAGCGGGCCAGCACGCCCCGGGTCTCCAGCGGGGCGGCCATCCAGCGGCCGACGTCGAAGCGCTTGCGGAAGACGTGGGCCGCCCCGGCCAGCAGCTCGTCGACCGGTCCCTGCTCGTACTCGATGTGGGCGAAGTTGTTGCCCGGCAGGTCGTCGTGCAGCTGCGGCGCGTCGGCGGCCAGCGCCTGGGCCGAGCTGACCACCGGCGTCAGCGGCCGCCAGTCGACCGCGACCCGCTCGGCCGCGTCCTCGGCGAGCGCGCGGGAGTCGGCGACGACGATCGCCACGGGCTCGCCGACGAACCGCACGCGGTCGGTCGGCAGCACCGGCTGGCGGGTCGTGCCGACCTCCTCGCGGCCGAGCGTGACGACGATCTCCAGCGGCCCCTCGCCGCCGGCGCGCAGGTCGTCGCCGGTGAGCAC
>CAZMVL010000071.1:0-5670 GCA_964569335.1 uncultured Paraperlucidibaca sp. | reverse complement strand
CGCGGATCGCGAGGGCCGCGGCCGGGTCGATCCCGCCGATCTCGGCGTGGGCGAGCGGACTGCGGACGAACGCGGCGTGCAGCATGTGCGGCAGCGCGTGGTCGTCGACGTAGCGCCCCCGGCCGGCGAGGTACTTCGGGTCCTCGCGGCGGCGGATCCGCTGGCCGACCAGCGCGGCGGGCTCGGCGATGGTCGCCATCAGCGCGTCGCCTCGCGCGCGGCGCGCACCGCGTCGACGATCCCGACGTAGCCGGTGCAGCGGCAGATGTTCCCCGACAGGTACTCGCGGATCTCCGCCTCCGACGGATCGTCGTGCTGCTCCAGCAGCCGCTGCGCGGTGAGCACGAAGGCCGGGGTGCAGAACCCGCACTGCAGGCCGTGGTGCTCGCGGAACGCGGACTGCACCGCGTCCAGCCGCTCGCCGTCGCCGACGCCCTCGATCGTCTCCAGCCGGGAGCCGTCGACCTGGACCGCCAGCATCAGGCAGGAGCGCACGAGCTCGCCGTCGCGGCGGATCGTGCAGGCTCCGCAGACTCCGTGCTCGCAGCCGACGTGGGTGCCGGTCAGTCCCAGCCGGTGGCGGATCACGTCGGACAGCAGCTCGCGCGGCTCGACGTCGAGCTCGTGCGCGACGCCGTTGACGCGGAAGCGGATCCAGACGCGATCGCCGGGTCCCGCCAGCAGCGGGATCGGGGCTCCGGGGTCCTGGCTCATGCGGCGGCTCCTGCTGCGTGGTGGGCGAGCGCCTGCGCGATCGCGCGGCGCGCGGCGACCCCGGCGACCCGCTTGCGGTAGGCCGCCGAGGCGTGGACGTCGGGGGCGGGATCGACCGCGTCGCTGACGGCGTCGCGCAGTTCGGCGAGCAGCTGCGGCTCGTCGGGGCGACGGCCGCGCAGCTGCGCCTCGATCGCCGTCAGACGCAGCGGCACGTCGGCAGCGCCGAGCATCGTCAGGGCGACCCGATCGAATCGGCCGTCGTCGTCCAGCTCGACCTCCGCGGCGGCGCCGATCAGCGCGAAGTCGCCGTGGCGGCGAGCGATCTCGCAGAACCCGTGGCCCGCCTGCGGACGGATCGGCAGACGCACCTCGACCACCAGCTCGTCCTCGTGGAGCGCGGTGGTGAAGGTCGACAGCTGGAACTCGCGGCCGGGGATCGTCCGCCGGCCTCGGGTGCTCGCCGCCACGACCTCGCCGTCGAGCGTGACCAGGGTCGCCGGCATCTCGGCGGCGGGATCGGCGTGGACCAGGCTGCCGGCGATCGTGCCCCGCGCGCGGGTCGCGACGTGCCCCACGTGGTGGAGCGCCAGCCGCAGCAGCGGGACGTCCCCGCCGTGTGCCCGCTCGACGTGCGCCTGGCGGGCCGTGGCGCCGATCGCCAGCGTGCCGGCGGCAGCCCGCGTGCCGGCCAGCGCGGCGACCCGGTTGACGTCGACGAGCACCGCCGGCTGGGCCAGCCGCAGGTTCATCATCGGCAGCAGGCTCTGGCCGCCCGCGAGCGGCTTGGCGTCGGCGCCGTGCTGCGCCAGCAGCTCCAGCACCTCGCCGAGCTCGCCGGGCGCCGCGTAGGCGAAGGCCGCGGGCTTCACGACGGAGGCAGCTTCTCGCTCAGCGGGACGCCCGCGTGACCCCACTCGCTGCGCGGCACGGGCGTCAGCACGACGTTGACGACCTCCGCCGGCACCTCCAGCTCGCGCACGACCGCCTCCGTGACGGTCGTGATCAGGCGCCGGCGCTGCTCCGGCGTCGGTCCCTCGGCGTAGGTGATCTGCACGATCGGCACGCCGTCACCATAATCATTCGAGTCATCCCGCGTCAAATAGGACGGCGAGGTGTATCCACGCGGCGAACGATCACCGCGCGGTAATCGCCGTTTGTCCAGGACCAAGACCGGAACAAGCCCGGGACCGCGGGTTCGGGCGCGGGGCGCCCCAGCGCCGATCGGGCCGCCCGCCGAGCCCATATCAAAACGATTGATACGGGTTTTTATCGCCCGTTCGTCGCCAGTGCCTCGAGGATCCACTCCGGCCGCACCGGCATCTCGGTGATCCGCGGCGCGGCGTCGGGCAGCGCGTCCTGGATCGCGTTGGCGATCGCCACCGGGGTCGCGATCACCCCGCTCTCGCCGACGCCCTTGACGCCCGTCAGCGAGTACGGGGACGGGGTGCTCAGGTGGACCATCTCGACCTGCGCGGGCCGGTCGACCGCGGTCGGCTGCAGGTAGTCGCGCATCATCCAGACCCGCGGCCGGCCGTCCTCGTCGTACGGCAACTCCTCGAACAGCGCCACGCCGATCCCCTGGACCGCTCCGCCCAGCACCTGGCCGTGGACGATCGCCGGGTTCAGCTGGGGCCCGCAGTCGTGGCCGATCACCATCCGCTCGATCGTGACGAAGCCGAGCTCGGGATCGAGCTCGACGACGACCGCGACGTGGCCGTAGGTGAAGGCGTTGTTCGGCGGGTCGTAGGCGGCCGTGATCTCCAGCCCGTGCTCCATCCCGTCGGGCAGGCGCGGCGCCATGTAGGCGGCGCGCGCGATCTCGGCGAAGCTCAGCCGGCGCTCCGGGACGCCGCGGGCGGCGAAGCCGTCGCGCGACAGCTCGACGTCCTCCGGCGCGACCTCCAGCTGGTGGGCCGCGATCGCCGTCATCTTGTCGCGCGCTCGGCGGGCGGCCAACGTGACCGACGCGCCCGCGATCCCCGCCCCGCGGCTGCCGCCGCTGGCGTAGCCGGTGTAGGGACCGGTCAGCGTGTCGCCGGCCCCGACCGCCACGTCCTCGACCGGCCGGGCGAGCACGTCGGCCGCCGACTGGGCGAGCACGGTCTCGATCCCCTGGCCCATCGGCGCCTGGCTGGAGAAGACCCGGACGTGGCCGTCGGGCTCGACGCGGAGCGTCGACGAGTCCCAGCCGGACGCCATGATCCCGGC
Organism: uncultured Paraperlucidibaca sp.; assembly: GCA_964569335.1. Classification (GTDB taxonomy): domain Bacteria; phylum Pseudomonadota; class Gammaproteobacteria; order Pseudomonadales; family Moraxellaceae; genus Perlucidibaca. The sequence goes on along the minus strand of CAZMVL010000071.1, from coordinate 2,745 downwards.
CTTGAAGAGGTTGCGGGTCGGACCGAAGTTGGTCGACTCGGTGAAGCTCGCCACCCCAACGCCGACGTAGCGTCCCTCCGCCCGCGCCCGCCGCGCGTCGGCGACCATCTGCGGGTAGTCCAGCTGCGCCAGCGTCAGGTCGAGCAGGTCGTGGTAATGGCCGCTGTCGAGCACCTGGCGGGTCGGCGTGACGAACGGCAGCTCGTGGTCCTCGACCAGGTTGCGCCGGCGGACCTCGACCGGGTCGAGGCCGAGCTGCCGGGCCCCCTCGTCGATCGCCCTCTCCAGCGGGAAGATCGCCTCCGGCTGGCCGAAGCCGCGGTACGAGCCGACCGGCGGGGTGTTGGTCACCACCGCGGAGGCGTGGATCTCGATCCCCGGGATCCGGTACGGACCGGGCATGCAGGCCCCGGTCACCCAGACCGGGCCCATCCCGACCGGCGACGGCTCCGACCCCATGTCCAGCGTGTTGGTGGCGCGCATCGCCGTGATCACGCCGTCCTCGTCGAAGCCCAGCTCCAGCTCGACCCGCTGGCCGCGGGCCGGCGTGGTCGCCGTCCACGCCTCGCGACGGTCCTCGATCCAGCGCACCGGCCGCCGCAGCCGCAGCGCCAGGTGCGCGACCACCGCCTCCTCGCGGTAGATCGCGGCCTTGGCCCCGAAGGCGCCGCCGACGTCGGGGGCGACCACCCGGATCCGGTGCTCCGGCAGCGACAGCATCAACGCCAGCGACTCGCGGATCTGGTGGACCGACTGGGTCGACGTGTGGACGGTGATCGCCGGACCGGCCGGGTCGTAGTCGACGACGGTGCCGCGGGTCTCCATGCAGGCCGCCTGGACCCGCTGCGACCAGTAGACGTCGCGGACCACGACCGCCGACTCGGCGAGCCGCTCCTCGACCCGCTGCGGCGGCAGCTTGGGGTGCGGGTGCGGCCACTGGACGCGATCGACGACGTTCTCGCCCCACTCGGGGTGGAGCAGCGGCGCGTCGTCGGCGAGCGCCTCGTCGATCGAGCGGACCACCGGCAGCGGCGCGTAGCTGACGTCGATCAGCTCGACGGCGTCCTCGGCGACCGCCCGGTCCTCCGCGACCGCGACGGCGACCGCCTCGCCGACGAATCGGACCCGGTCGACGGCCAGGCAGCGTCCCGGCCCGTAGTGCTGGTCCGGCCGCTGCCAGAGGAAGTTGTGCGGCCCGACCCGGCCCTCCAGGTCGTCGGCGGTCAGCACCGCCACCACGCCGGGCAGCGCGAGCGCGCGCTCGACGTCGATCGCGACGATCCGCGCGTGCGGATGCGGGCTGCGCAGGAACGCGCACTCGAGCTGGCGGTCGAAGCGGATGTCCGCGGTGTAGCGGGCGCCGCCGCGGACGAAGCGCTCGCCGTCGATCCGCGGGATCGAGCGGCCGACCGCGCCCTCGGCGACCGGATCCGAATCAGCCGACATCGGCCAGCACCTCCTCGACGGCCGCGACGATCGGCTCGTAGCCGGTGCAGCGGCAGAGGTTGGCGGCCAGCCGGCGGGTCAGCGTCTCGCGGTCGAACCGCGCCCCGGCCCGCGCCTCCGCGACGATCTCGGTCGCCAGCACCAGGAAGCCCGGCGTGCAGAACCCGCACTGGAAGGCGTGGTGCCGGAGGAACGCGTCCTGCAGCGCCGCCCGCTCGCCGTCGGCGCCGTCGAGCCCCTCGACGGTGACCACGTCGGCGTCCTCCGCCTGCAGCGCCAGCGTCAGGCAGGCGCGGGTCGCGCGCCCGTCGACGAGCACGGTGCAGGCGCCGCAGACACCCTCCTCGCAGGCGATGTGGGTGCCGGTCAGCCGCAGCTCGTCGCGCAGCAGGTCGCCGAGCGAGGTGCGGGCGCGGGTCCGTACCCGCACCTCCTCGCCGTTGACCCGCAGGTCGATCTCGTGCGTCGGCTCGCGCTTGGCGGTCATGCCGCGACCTCCGGAACGGGACGGAGCGCCGCCACCGCGCGCCGCAGCACGGGCAGCACCAGGCGGCGCCGGTAGGACGGGGGACCGTGGACGTCGCCGACGTCGACGGTCAGGGGCTCGAGCTCGGCGGCCACCGCTCGCAGGCCGTCGTCGGTCAGCAGACCGGCGTCGCCGGTCCGCAGCAGCGGGCGCGCCCCGACGCCGGCGATCGCCAGCCGGACCGGTCCGGCGGCGCTGGCCACGACGACGGCCGAGAGCTTGGCCTTGCGGCGTCGCGTGACCTGGGCGAAGCCCGCCCGGTCGCCGGCCGCGGGCCGCCGCAGCCGCACCGCGGTCAGCAACTCGTCGGGCCGCCGCACCGACCCGCCGTCGACCAGGTAGTCCTCGGCCGCGACGGTCCGCGGGCCGGCCGTCGAACGCAGGTCGACGCTGCCGCCCAGGCCGAGCAGCAGCGTCGGCAGCTCGGCGGTCGGGTCGGCGAGCGCGATGCTGCCGCCGAAGGTCCCGCGGTTGCGGGTCACCGCGTTGCCGATGTGGGCCAGCGTCTGCGGCAGCAGCGGCAGCGCGGCGGCGGCCGGGCCGGACTCCAGGTCGCGCTGGACCACGCGGGCGCCGATCTCGAGCGTCTCGTCCGCGACCGTCACGCCGTCGAGCCCGGGAACCCGCCGCAGGTCGACGACGACCGCCGGCCGGGCCAGCCGGGCGTTCATCAGCAGCAGCAGGGTCTGGCCTCCGGCCAGCACGGCGACGTCGGGGGCGTGCGCCGCCAGCAGCGCGCAGAGCTGCTCGACGTCGTCGGGGGCGTGGTAGTC
>CAZMVL010000070.1:4690-20722 GCA_964569335.1 uncultured Paraperlucidibaca sp. | reverse complement strand
GGCCTCAACCTCGCAGGACCGACCCTGCTGGCGCACGGCACGGACGAGCAGCGTCAACGGTGGCTGCCGGCGATCCTGGATGCCTCCGAGATCTGGTGCCAGCTGTTCAGCGAACCCGACGCGGGCTCCGACCTGGCCGCCGTCCGCACCACCGCGGTCCGTGACGGCGACGACTGGATCGTCAACGGGCAGAAGGTCTGGAGCTCCTACGCGCACATGGCGGAGGTCGGCGAGCTGCTGGTCCGCACCGACCCGGACGCCCCGAAGCACCGGGGGATGACGATGTTCGTGGTCGACATGTCCCAGCCGGGGGTGGAGGTCCGCCCGCTGCAGCAGATCAACGGCAGCGCGGCGTTCAACGAGGTCTTCCTGACCGACGTGCGGGTCAGCGATCGCGACCGGATCGGTGCGCTCGGCGAGGGCTGGGCGGTCGCGCGGACGACGTTGCTGAGCGAGCGTGGGGCGGTTGGCGCCGGCGAGACGACGCCGATGAGTCGCGTGGTCCCCCGGCTGGTCGAGCTGGCCGCACACCAGGGACGCGCCGACGATCCGGAGATCCGCGCGCGGCTGGCCGACGTGTACCTGCACGAGCGGGTGATGACGGCGGTCGGCGAGCGTCACGCGGAAGGCGACGGCCCCGGTCCGCTGGGGTCGGTCTCGAAGCTGCTCTTCAGCGACCAGCTGCGTCGTGTCTCGGAGCTGGCGAGCGAGCTGCTGGGGCCGGCGCTGGTCGCCGACACGGGCGAGTGGGGCACCTTCTCGTGGAGCGAGTTCGTGCTCAGCGCCCCGGGCCTGCGGATCGCCGGCGGCACCGACGAGATCATGCTCAACATCATCGGCGAGCAGGTCCTCGGCCTGCCCCGCGAGCCACGGGCGGCCTGACCGATGGAGGGGAACGCGATGGCGCTCGACGGCGGCCTGCGGGCCCAGCTGCTGAACCTGCCGTCGGCGGCGATCGCCGACGGCCTGATGCGGCTCGGCGTGGAGCCGCGCGCGACGCAGGGAATCCGGCCGACCATCCCGTACCGCAAGTTCGTCGGCTCGGCCTGGACCGTCGACGTCGAGCCGGCGGCGGCGCCGCTGGTCGCGGGCGAGCTGGTCGGCACCGGCATCGTGCCGGCACTGGAGGGCTTCGGGGCGCAGCGGCGGGGCCCGGGCTGGGTGCTGGCGCTGGCGGCGCCGCGGGCCGACCGGGCGATGGTCGGTGAGGGGATGTGCATGATCGCCCGGTCCCTCGGGATGTCGGCGATCCTCACCGACGGCCCGGTCCGCGACAGCCACGAGGCGCGCGGAACGGACTTCCCGGTCTTCTCCCGTGGCTTCTCGCCGCTCGGCCCGTACAACGCGCTGCGGGTCGGCGCGACGGACGTGCCGGTCACGGTCGGCGGCATCGAGATCCGGCCGGGCGACGTGCTGGTCGGCGACCACGATGGCGTGCTGGCCTTCGAGCCCGCGCTGGTCGTGGAGCTCCTCGACGCGGCGCGCGCGGCGTCGGCGCACTCGGCCCAGGTCCAGGGCGATGTCGCCCGGCGCCTGGCCGGCGGAGGCCGCACCGGAGAACTGACCTAAGTTTTTAACTATTTGAATTCGTAGTTTGGTAGCTTCTCGCCGAGCCGGCTCCCGTCCGGCGGACCGTCATCGGAGCGAGGAGACGCAGGTGGAGTTCGGAACGATGCACCAGGCCGGCATGTTCGGCCGTGGCCGGGAGATCACCAACCCGGTCGACGAGTGGGAGACCCTGAAGCTCGACCTGGAGCTGATCCAGCAAGCAGACCGCTACGGCTTCAAGTACGCGTGGCCGTCGGAGCACCACGCGCTCGCCGGCTACTCGCACATGTCGGCCAGCGAGTCGTTCATCCCCTACGCGCTAGCGACGACCGAGCGGATCCACGTCGGCTCCGGGATCTGGCCGCTGAACCCGGTGACCAACCACCCGATCCGGCTGGCCGAGCGCGCGGCGATGTGCGACCAGCTGTCCAACGGCCGGTTCGAGTTCGGGACCGGGCGCGGCGCGGGGAGCTACGAGGTCGGGACCTTCGGCCTCGACCCGTCGGAGACGAAGGCGATCTGGGACGAGGTGATCCCGGAGTTCAAGAAGATGTGGGAGAGCCACGACCCCCGCATGACGGACCACCCTGGGTACACGCACGAAGGCGCGGCCTTCAGCGTCGCCTCCGCGCGAGGCATCTACCCGAAGCCGTACGGCGGCGCGAAGACCCACCCGGCGCTCTGGACCGCCGTCGGCAACCTTCCGACCTTCGAGAAGGCCGCGCGTCACGGTATCGGTGCCCTCGGCTTCGGATTCCTGGTCTCCGGTCTCGAGGAGCTGAAGCCGTACGTCGACACCTACAAGGAGACGGTCGCGAACGCCGAGCCGGTTGGCCAGTACACCAACGACAACTTCGCGGTGGCCTGCCTGGGGCTCTGCCTGGAGGACGGGCAGGAGGCGCGCCGCGAGATGACCCGCGCCGGGATGAACGAGATCCTCTCGCTGGTCTACCTCTACCACGACACCTTCCCGATGCCCGACTGGGGCAAGCGGTGGCCGGACAAGGAGCCCAACCCGACGCTCGAGCAGGTCGACGAGATGATCAAGGGCAAGGCGATCGTCTGCGGCGATCCCGACGAGGTGATCGAGCAGCTGCAGGGGTACGCCGACATCGGCGTCGACCAGATCGCCTTCGGCGTGCCCTCGGCGATGCCGCGCGAGGTTGCGCTGGAGACGATCCGCGTGTTCGGCGAGAAGGTGATCCCGCACTTCGACAAGGACCCGATCCACCGCACGACCCGCCTGCGGTACGGGGCACAGGCCGAGGCGATCGTCGCCGACGCCGCCCTCGGGGCGCAGCCGTTCGACTCGTCGGCGCTGCGGGTCAACCTCGCCTAGCGCCATGCACTTCGGCGTCGCCGTCTTCCTCACGGATCTCACGCCGGCGCCGGAGCTCGTCGCCCGGTGGGTCGAGGACGCGGGCTTCGAGTCGCTCTTCGTTACCGAGCACACGCACATCCCCGCGGACCGGGCCACCCCCTTCCCGCTCGGCGGGCCGCTGCCGCCGGAGTACGAGCGCACCTACGACCCGTTCGTGGCGCTCACGGCGGCGGCCGCGGCGACCAGCCGCATCGCGCTCGGGACGGGGGTCTGCCTGCTGGCCCAGCGCGATCCGATCGTCACCGCGAAGCAGGCGGCGTGCGTCGACCGGCTCAGCGGCGGCCGGCTGATCCTCGGGGTCGGCGCGGGCTGGAACCTGGAGGAGGTCGCCGGTCACGGCGTCGAGCCCGCCCGGCGGTTCTCGGTCCTGCGCGAGCACGCCGAGGCGGTCCGGGCGATCTGGCGCGAGGACGAGGCCAGCTACCACGGGCGCCACGTCGACTTCGACCGGATCCGCTGCTGGCCGAAGCCGCTCCAGGCGCCGGCCCCGCCGCTGCTCGTCGGGGGCAACGGACCACGGGTGCTGGACCGCGTGCTCGCCTACGGGGACGGGTGGCTGCCCGGACAGGAGCCGGACGACGACGCGTTCCTGGCGCGCGTGCGCGAGCTGCGCGATCGCGCCGGACGCCACGTAGCGGTCAGCGTCAGCGGCGTTGCTCCCGACGTGGCGCGGCTGGCGCGCTACGCGGAGGCCGGCATCGACCGGGTCGTGGCGTACGTGCCGAGCGGAGACGAGGGCTCGATCGTGCCCGCGCTCGAGCGTCTGGCGGCGGTTCGCGTCGAGCTGCATGGCGGCTCCCGGTGACGCGCCGCCCGCGACCCCGCCCGGCGCCCGCGACGATTCAATACACTTTGAATTCCAAAGGGTCGGGCGTTCCCGAACGCTCCGCTTGAACCACGGTAGGTTACGAACATGGCCACGTCCCCAGATTCGATCGACATCGCCGAGGAGGAGTACGAGAAGCGCGGGTGGGGCGGCCGCGACCGGATGGTCGCCGCGATGTCGATCATGCGGGCGCAGGACCTCGTGCGGGCCCGCTATGCGGAGGTCCTCAAGCCGTTCAACCTGACCTTCTCCCGCTACGAGGCCCTGCTGCTGATCTACCTCAGCGAGGCGGGGACGCTGCCGCTGTCGAAGACGAGCAGCGCGCTCAACGTCCACCAGGCCAGCATCACCTACACGATTGACCGCCTGGAGGCCGACGGTCTGGTCCAGCGGGATCCGCACCCGGTCGACCGGCGGACGACGTTCGCGACGATCACCAAGCAGGGCCGCAAGGTCGCCGTCAAGGCGACCCAGGCGGTGATCGAGTCCGGTCACGGCCTGAAGGAGCTCGACGACGAGCACGTCGGACGGATCGTCGATGCCCTGGCCGAGCTGCGGGAGCCGGCGCGGATGGGTTCCGCCGGCGCGCGCTCGCGCGCCAAGAAGGCCTGATCGGCGGGACGCGGGGGCGGGCCGTCGCCCGCCCGCCGGGTCTACTTGATCGAGTACCCCGCGTCGACGACGACCGTCGCCCCGGTTACGGCGGAGGCCGCGTCGGAGGCCAGCCACAGCATCGCGCCGGTGACGTCGCCCGGATCGAGCGACGTTCCGGGGGCGAAGAGGTTCTTCGAGCCGACGAGCTCTGGCAGCGACGCGATCCACTCGGCCTCCGGGCCGCCGGCCGCCAGGTCGTTGCGCATCGGCGTGGCGATCGATCCGGGGCAGACGACGTTGACGGTGGTCCCGTACGGGGCCAGCTCGATCGCCATCGCCTTGGAGAAGCCGATGATCCCGTGCTTGGCCGCGCAGTAGTGCGCCTGCCGCGGCAGCCCGAGCAGCGAGCTGGTCGAGCCGGTCGAGATGATCCGGCCGGACCCCTGCCGGACCATCTGCTGCGCCGCGAACTTCGAGCAGAGGAACGTGCCCTTGAGGTGGATGTCGAGCACCCGGTCCCAGTCGGACTCGGTCATCTCGACGACGAGCGGGGTGCTCTCGACCCCGGCGTTGTTGATCAACACGTCGATCCGGCCGAGCTCGTCGACGGCGCGCGCGGTCGCGGCCGCGACGCTGTCGTGGTCGCTGACGTCGCAGGCGACGTACAGGCAGCGTCCGCCGGCCTGCTCGATCGCCGCGGTGACCTCGGACCCGTCGGGGTCCAGGTCGCAGAGCACCACGGTCGCTCCGGCCTCCGCGAAGCGCAGGGCGTGGGAGCGGCCCAGGCCCCGGCCCGCGCCGGTGACCATCACGACGCTCCCGGAGAAGTCGTAGCGGGCTTCGCCGATCGGGGCCATGGTCAGCCGACCGACACCGTGTTGAACTGGGGCATGACCTCGGCGGCGATCGCCTCGAGCTGCTCGATCACCACCGTCTGCGGGGTGGTCAGCGGGCTGCTCAGGTGGACGTTCTCCAGCCCGGGGTAACGCTGCTCCAGGTCCCGCAGCACCGCGACGATCTCGTCGGTGGTCCCGGCGAACCAGGCCCCGCGGTCGACGAAGTCCTTGCAGGTCGGGATCCCCGCCGCGTCCCACCCGCCGCGGCCCTTGGTGACCTCGAGCTGCTCGGGGCTCAGCTCGCGCATGAAGCCGAGCGGGCCGAACAGCTTGACGTGCTCCTCGTAGTAAGGCGTGAGCTCCTGGATCGCCTGCTCGCGGGAGTCCGCCAGGTGCAGCGTGATGCCGAGGCTCAGGCCCTCGCCGAGCTCCCAGTCGAGGCCGTGGCGGTGCGCGGTGTCGCGGAAGGCTCGGATCGCGTTGTCGGTCGAGTCGGAGACGGCCGCCCCACCGATCAGGCCCTTCATGCCGTGCTTGAACATGAAGTCGAGCCCGCGCTGGCTGGCGCTGACGACCGGCTGCCAGGTCTCGACCGGCTGGCGGAGCGGACGCGGGACGAGGGTGATCTCCTTGAGCTCCTCGCCGCGGTACTCGATCGCGGGCGGAATCGTGAAGTGCTTGCCTCGGTGGGAGAAGGACTCCGAGTGGAAGGCCTTCATGACCACGTCGACCTGCTCTTCGAAGTACTCGCGGTTGGCGTCGCTGTCGTGGAGCGGCACGCCGAAGGTCTCGACCTCGCGCGCGTGGTAGCCCCGGGCGACGCCGAAGACCGTCCGGCCCTTGGTCAGGATGTCGGCCACTGCGAAGTCCTCGGCGACCCGAAGCGGGTGCCAGGTCGGCAGGACGTTGAAGCCGCAGCCGATCTTGATCTTCGAGGTCAGGTGCGCCAGGTGGACGGCGGCCATCGGGATGTTCGGGTTGCACTCGTAGCCCTCGGGCTGGAAGTGGTGCTCGGCGAGCCAGAGCGTGTCGAACCCGAGCCGATCGCAGGCCTGCGCGATCGCCACCGTCTTGTCGAAGACCGTGGCCAGGTGCTCGTTCGGGTAGCGCCGTTCGTGGACCGGAGTCGCGTGCTGCCCGAGATCCCCCAGGTCGGTATGGCCGGCGTAGACGGTCGAGAACTTCTTGATCACGGCGACTCTTTCCCTCGTCGTAGATAGTTAGAAATCAAACTATAATCGTGAGGGGTCCACGGACGCAAGGTCATCGCGGGTAAAGCTGGGCATATGGGCCGCCTCTGGCGTGCTCTGGGGGGCTCTACGGCCGGGCAACTTCGTCTGACTATTTGATTCTTGACAATCTCGGTCGGCCCGCGGATACTGCCGCTGAGTCCGCTACGCAGGGCCAGGAGGAGCGAATCACGTGGATGCACAGGACCGAACGACCAGCGCCCCGAACCTGGTGATGCTGCACGTCGAGATCGTCCACGACGACCCCGAGGCGGCCGCGGAGTTCCTGGTGCGGACCGCCGGCGCCGAGCGCGTCGAGCTGCGGATGGCGGAGTACCTGACCGGGCGCCATCCGGACCTCCACGTGGTCCACGTCCGGGTCGGTGGGCTGGTCCTCCAGATCGTCCGACCGCCGCACGGCGTCGAGCGGTTCGCGAGCTGGCGGCGGCAGCTGGACGAGCAGGGGCCGGGCGTCCACGACGTCTGCTTCCGCACTCCGGGCCTCGAGGGGCTCCACGACGAGATGCTCGCACAGGGCGTGGTCGAGGCGGCCGCCTTCCGCGGGATGACGCTGGGGGAGTCGGGGCTCGACGCGCCCGGGACCCAGGACGGGTACCTGCTGGACGCCCGCGAGCAGTGCGGTCTCCGCTTCGAGCTGATCGACGACATCCCGGCGTGGGTCTCGGGCGAGGCGCCCTGAGCGTGCCGTACGAACGCACCACCCTCGACTGCCCGTGCGGGGAGCGGCTCGTGGGCGACGACGAGGAGCAGCTCGTCGCCGTCGTGCGCGAGCACCTCGCGGCGGTCCACCCCGACCTCGACTACAGCCGCGAGCAGATCCTCTTCCTCGCCTTCTAGCGCGCCGCGCCGGCCCGCCGTCCGCCGGTCCGCGTGGTCTCCGCGCTCGGCGCGGAGCCGGCGCCGAGCGCTCTCCCGATCCCTCGAACCCGAAGGAACCAGCATGCCCAGCCCGACCGCCGCGACCGACCTCAGCGAGGGATTCGATCCCTGGGACACGAGCCACCTGGACGATCCGCTCGCCGTCTACGAGCGGATGCGCGAGGTGGCGCCGATGTACTGGCACCCGGAGCGCGGGCTGTGGTTCGCGACGCGGTTCGCGGACGTGCTGCCGATCCTCAAGGACCATCAGCGCTTCGGCTCGGCGCTGTTCCACCAGAACCGTCCGCAGGACAAGCTGGCGGCGGATCGCGACGACTCGAGCTCGGTGGTGACCGCCAGCTTCGGCGGGACGATGATGCTGAGCGAGCCGCCGGAGCACACGCGCCTGCGCAAGCTCCAGGTGCGCGCGTTCTCGGCGCGGGCGATGAAGCGGATGCACGCGGAGATCGAGGCGATCGCCGACGAGCTGCTCGATCGCGTCGAGGGCCAGGACGGGATGGACGCGATGGCGGACTACGCGGCGCCGCTGCCGATCATCGTGATCTCGCGGTTGCTCGGGGTGCCGGCCGAGCACGAGCAGGAGTTCCTGCGACTCTCGGTGCTCGGGCACGCCGGCGCCGACCCGCTGGCGTCGCCGGAGGAGGTCGAGGCCTGCGTGCGGGCGCGCGGCGAGCTGGCGACGCTGGTCGCGGAGATCATCGAGGAGAAGCGCTCCAACCTTGGGGAGGACCTGATCAGCACGCTGATCACCGCCGAGGACGAGGGCGAGATGATGCGGCCGGAGGAGCTGGTGCCGGCGGTCGTCCTGATGATGGAGGCCGGTCACCTGACCACGGTCCACCTGATCGGCAACGGGCTCGAGCTGTTCCTCGACGACCCGTCGCTGATCGCGCGGGTCAACGCCGACCCGGAGCTGGTGCGCCCGGCGGTCGAGGAGTGCCTGCGGTACGCGGGGCCGGTCCACTTCATCGGCCGGACGGTGCTCGAGGACGTCGAGATCGGCGGGCAGACGCTGCGGGCGGGGCAGAACGTCGTCTGCCTGCTGGCGGCAGCCAATCGCGATCCCGAGCAGTTCGACGACCCCGGCACGTTCCGGATCGACCGGACTCCCAACCGGCACCTGGCGTTCGGCCAGGGGATCCACGTCTGCATCGGCAGCGCGCTGGCCCGCGTCGAGGCGCAGGTGGCCTTCGCGAAGCTCTTCGCGCGGCACCCCGGGATGCGCCGCGCCGCGCCTCCCGGCCCGCCGGCGACGACCTTCGAGCTGCGTGGCCTGGACCGGCTTCCGGTCCTCTTCTAGCGCGCCCGCGGGGTGCGGGGCAAGGGGCGGCCGCCGCCGGCGGCCCCTTCCTGTAGACCCCTCCAGGTTTACTTCCAAGCAAGATAGTTAAGAACTTGACTATCTGAGTCCTCGGTCCTAGGCTGGCGGCAGCCGACGAGTGGCGACGCAGGCACGAGCCGCGGTGCGGTGTACCGCGCGCGGGCGGCCCTACGCAAGGACCCCGGCTCCGGACCCCGGAGCCGTCAACAGGTGGAGGAGACAACACCATGAGAAACGCACTGTCATGGCGGGCGCTGGGCGGCTTCGTTGCCGCGCTCGCGGTATCGGGGACGCTCGCCGCGTGCGGCGGCGACGACGATCCGAAGCCCGCTGACGCGACCACCGCCGACACGGCGACAACCACCGCGGCGGCGCCGACCGGCACCCCGATCGAGTTCGGCGCTCTCGGCCAGCTGAGCGGTCCCTTCGTGTACCCGGAGACCAAGCAGGTGCTCGAGGCGCTGGCCAAGGAGGTCAACGACGCCGGTGGCGTCCGCGGGCGACCGGTCCAGTTCAACGCCTGCGACGGCTCGTTCGCCGACCCGGCCAACCAGCCCAACTGCGTCCGCAAGATCGTCTCGAGCAAGGCGCTGGCCTTCGTCGGCGGCCTCTACGAGCTCGGCACGGCGGCGCCCGCCGAGAAGGCCGGCATGGCGATCCTGACCAGCGCGTCGACGGCGCCGGAGACGGAGACCGCCTCCACGGCGTTCATGATGCAGTGCACCCAGACCTGCGACACGCGGGCGATGGCGGACGTGCTGCCGACGCTCGACGTCAAGAAGCTCGGGATCATCTACTCGCCGCAGCCGGGGCTGACCCAGCAGGTCAAGCTGTACAACGAGCTGCTCGAGCCGAAGGGGATCGGCGTCGAGGACCTGTCGGTGCCGGCGACGACCACCGACTTCGTCTCGGTCCTCTCGAAGGCGAAGTCGGCGGGCGTCGACTTCATCCTGACCTTCTCGGGCGCCCAGCAGATCCCGCTGATCGTCTCCGCCGCGCAGCGGATCGCCTACAAGCCGAAGTTCGGCGGCAACGTCGGCATCTGCGACTCGAAGGTCGCGGCCGAGCTGAAGTCGTCGGAACTGGTCTGCACGCTCTACGCCAAGCCCTGGAACGACGCCTCCTGGGAGCCGCTGAACACGGCGATGGATGCGGCCGGGCACGGGGACTACACGCGCAACTTCGCGGCCTACCAGGCCTGGTTCAACGGCCGGATGGCCGTCGCGGCACTCAAGAACATCCCCGAGGATCAGGAGATCACGCGCGAGTCGTTCTTGAACGCGCTGAAGCAGACCTCCTACACCGACCCGATGATGGCCAGCCCCGAGGTCGACTTCGCCAACCTGCCCGGACCGTGCGAGGGACTGCCCCGTGTCGCCAACGGCTGGGTCAACGTGATCCGCATCACGAACGGCGAACCGGAGCTCGCGGGCTCCGAGGACACCTGCAAGGCGGAGTAGCGCAGTGGCTCTCGACCTTCAACTCGCCGTTCTCGGCCTGATCGCAGGCGGCGCCTTCGCGCTCGCCGCGATCGGCCTCGTGGTGATCTATAAGGGCTCTGGCGTCCTGAACTTCGCTCACGGCGCGGTGGGGATGGTCGGGACGGAGGTCTACGGTCACTGGGTCCTGGCGGGCAACAACAAGTGGATCGGCGTCGTCCTCGGGATCACGGTCTCCGCGGCGATCGGGGCGGGCATCCACCTCTTCGTCACGCGGAACCTGCGGACGGCGCCGGCTCTGGCCAAGACCGTGGCGACGGTCGGCGTGCTGGTGCTGCTCCAGGGAGCGGCGCTGCTGATCTGGGGCGACCAGCTCGCCCAGGTCCCGGAGCTGTTCAGCAGCGCCACGCTGGCGGTCGGCGAGGTCCAGATCCCGGTATCGGGCATTTGGACGGTCGGCATCGCCGCCGTCGTCGGCATCGCGTCCTGGTGGTACTTCGCCCGGACGACCGCCGGCCTGGCGACCGAGGCCTCGTCGATCGACGAGGCCTCGGCCCAGCGGCTCGGCCACCGCGTCGAGCGGCTGGCCCTCTTCAATTGGATCCTCGGGTCCGCGCTGGCCGGCCTGGCCGGCATCGCGATCGTCGGGCAGATCGGACTGCTGCAAACGGCGCTGACGCTGGTCGTGCTGCAGGCGGTGGTGGCGGCCGTCGTCGGCGGCTTCCGCTCGATCAGCATCGCGATCGTCGCGTCGATCTTCCTCGGTATCGCGGGAAGCCTGACCCAGGCGCGGCTCTCGGCCGGTTGGCAGCAGGCCGTGCCGTTCATCCTGTTGGCCTTCGTGCTGCTGATCCGCGGCCAGGGCATCCCGTCGCGCGGCCAGCTGGTGGAGCGTCTGCCGGCCGCGCCGCTGCCACCGCTGCGATTGCAGCTCGCGATACCCGCGGTGGCGGTGCTGATCGGCGCGTCGTTCATCGCCGACGACTACTGGCAGGGGGTACTGATCTACGGCTGCGCCAACGCGCTGGTCGCCCTGTCACTGGTGATGACGACCGGCTACCTGGGCCAGGTCAGCCTGGCGCAGTGGACGCTGGCCGGCTTCGGCGGCTTCACCGCCGGGACGATGGCGCAGTCCTGGGGGATGCCGATGCTGCCGGCGATCGTGATCGCCGCGATCGTGGCGTTCCCCCTGGGGGTGTTGGTCGGATTCCCGGCCCTGCGGGTTCGCGGGCTGAGCTTCGCGGTGCTGACCCTCGCCGCGGCCAACCTGATCCACGGGGTGTACATCCTCGAGCACTTCCCCGACGACCTGACGGTGCCCCCGCCGGACCTCTTCGGGATGGATCTGTCGACCCGCGGGCTGCTCTTCGTGTCGATCGCGTTCCTGACGTTCGGTGGATTCGCCGTCTGGACGTTGCGGAGATCGAGCTTCGGCAAGCGGCTGATCGCGATCCGCTCGTCGGAGCGGGCGGCTCAATCCGTCGGGATCAGTCCCACGTCGACCAAGCTGGTGGCGTTCGGTCTGTCGTCGTCGCTGGCGGCGCTCGGCGGCGGCCTCTGGGTCTTCGCCACCGGGACGGTGACCACCGGGACGTTCTCGATCCTGCCCGGGATCACCCTGCTCGCCGCGGTCTTCATCTGCGGCGTCGGGACGGTCTCCGGCGGCATCGCGGCCGGGTTCTTCGTGGCCCTCGGCACGCCCCTGTTGGGGCAGCTGGGAGCCGAGGGCGACTGGTTCGCGATCATCAGCGGCGTCGGTCTGATCGTCAACGTGATCCTCTACCCGAACGGCATCTCGCTGATGCTCTGGGAGCGCCGGCAGAAGCGCCAGCGTCCGGGTGAGGCCACGTCCGTGCCCGCAGTCGAGACCCCGAAGGCGGGGAGCGCCGTATGAACGTGCTGGAAGCAACCGACCTGACCGTGCGCTTCGGCGGGGTGACGGCGCTCGACGGCGTCAGCCTGACGCTCGAGGAGGGCATCACGCTCGGCCTGGTCGGCCCCAACGGGGCCGGCAAGACCACGCTGCTGGACACGGTCAGCGGCTTCGTGCGACCGGCGAGCGGGGCGGTCTCGTTCGCCGGGCGGGACGTCTCGCGGCTGCAGCCGTGGCGGCGCACGCGGCTGGGGCTGGCCCGGACGTTCCAGGCGACGGAGCTCTTCGAGGACCTCACGATCCGCGAGAACCTGCAGGTCGCCGGCGCCCCGGACGCGCTGGTCGGCGACCTGATCGCACGGCTCGACCTCGGCGACTACCAGCAGACGATCGCGGGCGACGTGCCCGCGGGTGTCGGCCGGCTGGCCAGCATCGCCCGGGCGATGACCACCCAGCCGCGGGTGCTGCTGCTCGACGAGCCGGGCGCCGGCCTGGTGCCGGACGAGAAACGGCGGCTGGCGGAGATCCTGCGCGGGCTGATCGCGTCCCACGAGCTGTCGATCGTGCTGATCGACCACGACATGTCGTTCATCGGCGACGCGTGCTCCGACGTGGTCGTCCTGGACTTCGGGAAGGTGATCGCCACCGGCCCGCCGGAGCAGATTCAACGGGACCCACGGGTCCAGGAGGCGTACCTCGGTGTCTGAGTCGGCGCTGGAGCTGCAGGGAGTGGTGGTCGACTACGGCGGCGGTCCCGTCGTCCACGGGGTCGATCTGGCGGTCGCCCCGGGCGAGGTGGTGAGCTTGCTCGGCGCGAACGGGTCCGGCCGGACCTCGGTGCTGCGCGCGGCCACCGGGTTCGCGCCGATGCCCAGCGGGCGCGTCGCGCTCGACGGCGAGGACCTCCGGGGACGGTCCCCGGAGGCGCGGGCGCGGGACGGGCTCTTCCTGATCCCGGAGGACCGCGGCCTGTTCCCGGCGCTGACGGTCAACGACCACCTGCGGCTGGCCCTCCACCGGCTCCCGCGGCAGGAGGAGCTGGACACGGTCTTCGAGACGTTCCCCCGACTCCGCGAGCGGGCCGGCCAGACGGCCGGGTCGCTCTCGGGGGGCGAGGCGCAGATGCTCTCGATGGCGCTCGCGCTGCTGGTGCAGCCGCGGTTCCTCTTCGTCGACGAGCTGTCGTTCGGCCTGGCCCCGAACATCGTCGGCCAGCTGCTCGGCGTCTGCCGGCAGCTCGCCGACTCCGGCATGGGAGTGATCCTGGTCGAGCAGTTCGTCGACCTGGCCCTCGGGGTCGCCGACCGGGCGGTGGTGCTCTCCAACGGCGTCGTCACCTTCGAGGGCACCGCGGAGTCGGCGGCGGCCAGCCGGGAGCTGCTGGAGCGCGCCTACCTGGGCAGCGGGAAGGACGATGCCTGACGACCCGCGCGGTCCGGCCCTGGCCGGTCGGACCGTGCTGGTGACCGGGGCCAGCCGGGGCCTCGGGCGGGAGATCGCGCGGCAGGCCGCGGCGGCCGGCGCCCACGTGGTCGCCGTGGCACGGACGGCGGAGGAGGGGACGCACCGACTGCCGGGCAGCCTGGCCGAGACGGTCGCCGCGGTTCGCGAGGCGGGCGGTCGGATCGACGCGGTCCCCGCGGACCTGGCGTCGCCCGCGGCGCTGGAGCGGCTGATCGCGCGGGCGGAGGAGCGTGCGGGGCCGATCGACGGGCTGGTCAACAACGCCGCCTACCTGCACTTCGAGGCGGCGGAGACGATGCCACTCGCGGTCTGGGACGAGGTGCTGGCCGTCAACCTCACCGCGCCCTGGCGGCTGACCCAGCTGCTGCTCCCGGGGATGCTCGAGCGCGGCCGCGGCCACGTCGTGAACATCTCGTCGATCGCGGCGCGGCACCCCGAGGGGCCGCCGTTCGCTCCGCGCCCGGTCAAGGCGGTGCCCTACGGCGTCGTCAAGGCCGGGCTCGACCGGATGACCAGCGGGCTGGCTCAGGAACTCTACGGTCGCGGGGTGTCGGTCACCTCGTTGGCGCCGGCCACCGCGGTGCCGACGGCCGGGGCGCTGGCGGTGACCGGCGGCGACCTGTCGTTCGTGGAGCTCGAGCCGGCCGCCTGGATCGGCCGCGCGTGCGTCCACCTGCTGGCCGCGGACCCGACCGACTGGACCGGCCGTACGACCACCAGCCGCGAGGTGCTCGAGGCCCACGGCGAGCGTCCGTCGACGCTCGAGGCGGCACCGGAGCACGCCCGCGTGCGCCGGGCGCTCGCCGAGCGGGACGCGCTGGGTCAGCACGCCAACCGCTGACCGCCGGCCCGACCCAACGGCCCGGGCGCGTGGGGCGCCGGCCACGATCGCAGGAGCAGCCGATGCTGAAGTACCTGATCACCATCCACCGCCGGCCGGGCCTCAGCCACGAGGAGTTCTCGCGCCACTGGCGCGAGGTCCACGGCCCGCTGGTGATGCGCACCCCGGAGGTCTGTCGGCACTTCGTCGGCTACGTCCAGAACCACGTTCAGCAGCCGGGCGAGTGGGACGGGGTCGCCGAGGTCCACTACCCGGACGAGCACGCCCGCGCGGCGATGCTGGCCGAGCCGCTCTACCGATCGCTGATCGTGCCGGACGAGGAGCGCTTCCAGGACCGCTCCCGCTCGCGGCTGATCGCCGTCGAGGCCACCACGATGCTGCGGCCCGGGGCGTGACCGCGTCCGGGGTGGCGGCCAGCCACGTCGGCGTCCACGTCCGCGACGTCGACCGCTCGCTGCGGTTCTACCGCGATCTGCTGGGCCTCGAGCTGGTCACGCGGCTGCGCTCGGACAGCGCCCACACGCGGGAGATCACCGGCTACCCGGAGGCCGTGCTGGACGTCGCCGTGGTCCGCGCCCCGGCCGGCGGGTTCGTCGAGCTGATGCGGTTCGAGGGCGTCGACGGCACGCCGGTCGATCCCGCGGCGGCCAACGCGGGCACCTGCCACCTGGCCTTCTACGTCGACGACCTCGACGCGCTGCACGGCACGCTGGTCGCGGCCGGCGTTCCGCTCGTCTCGCCGCGGGTCGTGCCGATCCCCCGCAGCGGCCTGCTGGTCGGCGCCAAGGTCGCGTACGTGACCGACCCGGACGGCGTGCGGGTCGAGCTGATCGAGAGCGCGCGCGACCTGGACGGGACGTCGCGCGACGCCTAGTCGTCGCGCGACGACGGTACCCGCCGGCGCGCGCCGCGAGTACCGTCGTCGTGGGCTGGCCTTCAGGACACGGAGCGCGCGATCCGGTTGAGGATCCCGGCCAGCTGCTCGGGCTGGCTGAGCATCGCCAGGTGGCCGGCGGCGAGGTCCTCGACGGCGGTCGCGCCGACCCGCTCGGCCATCAGGTCCTGCAGCGCGGAGGGGAAGATCTGGTCCTCGGTGCAGCGGATCCAGGTCTTCGGGACGTCCAGCTCGTAGCCGGCCAGCGTCGCCGGGTCGCGGAACGGGCGGGCCGGCTCGGGCACCATGATGCTGGCGGCCAGCGCCTCCTGCTCGGGCGTCAGGTCGTGGGCCATCAGATCGCGCAGCATCTCGCGGCTGACCGGGATGTAGTCGCCCTCGAGACCCTGGCTGGCGGTCTCCGCGACGTCGCCGTCGACCAGCGTGTACATGTTGTTGCCCTCGGGCGGCACCGCACACGACAGGAAGACCGCGTGGCGGACCCGGTCGGGGGCCGCGGCGATTCCGGCGCCGAGGCTGATCCCGGCCATCGAGTGGCCGACCAGCACCACGTCGCCGGTGGTGCTCCGCACCGCGTCGGCGACGTTCTGGCGGTACGCGGGAAGGCCGATCGACGTGATGTCGTCGACCGGGTTCAACGGGCGTCCCGGCTGGTTGACGAGGACCGCGTCGTGTTCCAGCAGGGGCGTCAGCGTCTGCCAGGTCCGCTCGTCGAAGCTGCCACCGTGGACCAGTACGAACTGCATGGTTCTCCGATCGTCGCTTGGGTGACCGCGAACGCGGAGCGCGTCCCGCGGGCATCCCGGAGCCCGACTCTATGGCGCGTCGGCCGCACCGTGGCGGGCCGCTCCGGTGGCGCACCACCGCGGTCTGGAGAGGGCTCCA
>CAZMVL010000070.1:880-4680 GCA_964569335.1 uncultured Paraperlucidibaca sp. | reverse complement strand
TCCCGGAACCGCGGACCGTAGGGTGCCATCCCCATCGAGGTGGAGACCAGCACGGTGGTGACTCCGGCGGCACGCAGGCGGTACACCGTCCGCCGCATCGCGACGTCGGGCCGAAGCGCGGCCGTCAGCGTGGCGGACAGGCCCTGGGCCGGGACCCGCGGACCGAGCAGCGGCGCGAGCCGCTCCTCGAACCGGGTGACCGACAGCCGGCCCGTCTCGACCTCGACCAGCAGCCGGGCCGCCTGCGGTTCGTCGCGCAGCAGCGTGGCCAGGCGCGACGCCGGCAGGCCGAGGGCGACGCAGCCGCGGGAGAAGGCCGCGTGGATGCTCGACGTCAGCACACCGCCGAAGTCGATCAGCAGCGCGCGCGGCGCGCGCCCGGCGGTCACGCGGGAAGCTCGCCCGCGTACTCGGGGTAGAGCCGGGCGGCCTCGAGCCGGCGGGTCGGCACGTGCTCGGTCGGGACGTCGCGGGGGACGTAGTCGCGGAGGACCCGCCGGGCGACCGTGACGCGGTGGACCTCGTCCGGCCCGTCGTACAGCCGCGCCGCCCGCGACCAGCGGTACATCTGCTCCAGCGGCAGGTCGGTCGAGAAGCCGAGCGAGCCGTGGATCTGGATCGCCCGGTCGAGGATCTCGTGCATCACGGTCGCCCCGTGGTACTTGATCATCGCGATCTCGGTGCGGGCGTTGCTGGCGCCGACCCGGTCCATCGTCCAGGCGGCGTGGAGGGTCAGCAGCCGGGTCGACTCGATCGCCGCGGCCGAGTCGGCGATCCAGTTCTGGATCGTCTGTTTCTCGCTGAGCAGGCTGCCGTGGACGCTCTTGGAGACCGCGCGTTCGCACATCGCGTCGAAGGCCCGGCGACAGACCCCGATCCAGCGCATGCAGTGGTGGATGCGCCCGGGTCCCAGGCGCTTCTGGGCCAGGACGAAGGCTTGCCCCTCGCCACCGAGCAGGTTCTCGGCGGGTACCCGGACGTCCTCGTAGAAGACCTCGGAGTGCGAATGCACGGGCCCGTCGGACTCCGGCTCGTGCATCAGGCCGATCGGCCTCGTGCGTAGCCCCGGAGTGTCGGTCGGCACGATGAACAGCGACATCGTGCGGTAGGGGTCGGCGCCGTCCGACACGTCGGTCCGGGCCATCACGATGTGGAAGTCGCTGCGGTCGGCGTTGCCGACCAGCCATTTGGTGCCGTTGATGACCCAGTCGTCGCCGTCGCGCACGGCATGGGTGGTGAACTGCCGCGGATCGGAGCCGGTGCCCTGCTCGGTCATCGAGAAGGCGCTGTAGAGCCGACCGTCGAGCAGCGGGGCGCCCCACCGCTCCCACTGCCGCTCGTCGCCGGCGATCGCGATCAGCTCGGAGTTGCCGGAGTCCGGGGCGGCGTTGCCGAAGACCGGCGGCGCCAGGTCGGAGCCGCCGAGGATCTCGTGCATCAAGCCGAGCTTGACCTGGCCGTAACCCTGGCCGCCCAGCTCGGGGCCGAGGTGCGCGGCCCACAGCCCCTGGTCCTTGACCTCCTGCATCAGCGGCTTGATGGCCTCGCGGTAGTCGCGCCAGTCGAGCCGCAGGGTCTCCAGGGGGTAGATCCGCGCGCGGACGAACGTCCGCATCCACTCGAGCTGCCGTTCGAACTCGGGGTCGGTGGAGAAGTCCCAGGCCATCCTGCGCTCCGATTCGTCGGGGTCGTCCGTGACCGGCTCCACGCTACGGGCCGGGGCGGGCGGCGCCGCGGCGGGGCGCCGCGGGATCTGGAGGTCCGTCCAGTTTCCGTGCGCGGCGCCGGATCGGACGAAACTCCAACGTTTCCCGCGGTCGGTCCTCCGCCGGGCGCCGGGCGGAGGCAGACTCGGATGGCATGTCCTCCGACGCGACGACGACCGACCCGACGGTGGGGCCCGCGCTCGCCGCCTGGCTGCAGCGCGAGCTCGGGGTGGACGGGCCGTTCGCGCTGCAGCCGCTGACCGGGGGCAACTCCAACGAGACCCTGCTGCTGACGGCCGGGGACCACCGCTGGGTCGTCCGCCGGCCGCCCGCCGCGGCGATCTCGCGCAGCGCCCACGACATGGGCCGCGAGCACCGGATCCTGGTCGCCCTCGCCGCCAGCGAGGTCCCGGCCCCGGCGCCGGTCGCGGCCTGCGCCGACCCGAGCGTCGACCCGCGCCCGCTGATGGTGATGGAGGCGGTCGACGGCCACGCGATCACCACCGAGCTGCCGGCCGACTACCCTCCCGGCGACGCCACCGTGCGCGACGTCGGCTTCGCGGCGATCGACGCGCTGGCGGCGCTGCACTCGGCGCCCTGGCGGTCGCTCGGGTTGGAGGGCTTCGGCCGGCCGGAGGGCTTCCTGGAGCGCCAGGTCGACCGCTGGCGAGGGCAGCTGGACCGCTACCGCCTGCGTCCGCTCCCGCGGTTCGACGCCGTGGCGGCCTGGCTGGACGAGCACCGACCGGAGTCGGGCGAGCCGGCGATCCTGCACGGCGACTTCCACCTCGACAACGTGCTGCTGACGCCCGGTCCGAGGATCGCCGCGGCGGCGATCATCGATTGGGAGATGGCGACGATCGGCGATCCGCTGCTCGATCTGGGCCTGTTCCTCGCGTTCTGGGGGCCGGACCGTCCGGCCGTCCCGGCGATGCCGCACGTCCAGGGGGTATCCCGGGTGCCGGGCGCGCCGTCGCGGCAGGCGCTGGCCGCGCGCTACGCGGAGCGCACCGGGCGCTCGGTCGCCCGGATCGACTGGTACATGGCGCTGGCCTTCTGGAAGCTGGCGGCGATCGTCGAGGGCGCGTACGCCCAGTACTGCCGCGGGGAGTTGCGCACGGCCTACGCCGAGCGGCTCGAGCACGACGTGCCGCGACTGATCGACGAGGCGGCCGGCTTCGCCGGCCTGGAGACCGAGGAGCGATGACGATGGACCGTCCCGAAGCACCCCGCGACGCCGGCTCCCAGCCGCTGGAGGGCCGGGTGGCGCTGGTGACCGGCGGCAGCCGCGGCCTGGGCCGCGAGGCGGTCCTCGCCTTCGCCCGGGCCGGCGCCGACGTCGTGATCGCCAGCCGCAACCGCGAGAGCTGCGAGGAGCTGGCGGCCATCGTGCGGCGGGAGACCGGGCGCCGCGCGCTGGCACACGGTTGCCACGTCGGCCGCTGGGCCGAGGTCGACGGGCTGATCGAGGCGAGCTACGCCGAGCTGGGCCGGGTCGACGTGCTGGTCAACAACGCGGGCATGTCGCCGCTCTACGGGGCGCTCGACGAGGTCAGCGAGGAGCTGTGGCGCAAGGTGATCGACGTCAACCTCTCGGGCCCGTTCCGGTTGACGGCGGCGATCGGCACGCGGATGGCGGCGGGCGACGGCGGCTCGATCATCAACGTCTCGAGCGTCGCCGGGGCCCAGCCGACGCCGCACGTGATCCCCTACGCGGCGGCCAAGGCCGGGCTGGAGTCGATGACGGTCGGCTTTGCCCGGGCGTTCGGGCCGACCGTGCGGGTCAACGCGATCGTCCCGGGAACCTTCATGACTGACGTCGCGCAGCACTGGGACCCGGAGGCCTTCGCCCGCGAGTCCCGGGGCTTCGCGTTGCAGCGCGGCGGACGCCCGGACGAGATCACCGGGGCATTGCTGTACTTTGCAACCGACGCGAGCAGCTACACCACCGGCGCCCTCCTGCGGGTCGATGGCGGGTACCTCCAACCGGCGGAGTGACGGACTTCGGGGCGTCCGCCCCCCCCGCGGTGAGCCCGGCCCCGGACCCGATGCGTCAGCCCTTGGCGACCGCGACCATCTCGGCGACGTCGACGA
>CAZMVL010000070.1:0-870 GCA_964569335.1 uncultured Paraperlucidibaca sp. | reverse complement strand
GTCGGGCTGGCGCTGCGCGATCAGCGTCTCGAGGTCGTCCTCGGTGACGGTGGGGGCGGGCAGTCGGCCGGCGGCGGCGTCCTCGAGCAGCGCGTCGACGGTGCCCTGGGCGCACTTCTTGTTGGTGCCGATGATCCCGGAGGGGCCGCGCTTGATCCAGCCGGCGGTGTAGACGCCGGGGACGGGCTGCTCGTCGTCGCCGGCGATCACGCGGCCGCCGACGTTGGCGATCGTCGCGCGCTGCTCGTCGAACGGGACGCCGTCCAGCGGCGATCCGCGGTAGCCGATCGAGCGCAGCACCAGGTCGCAGTCGATCGTCTCGGTCCGGTCGGTCGGGCGGGCGGAGAGCCAGCCGTCCTCGTCGGCGATCAGCTCGTTGTGGACGATCTCGATCCCGGTGACCTTGTCGTCGCCGAGGATCCGCACCGGTGACCCGAGGAACCGCAGCACCACGCGGCGCTTCTTGCCCTCGGGGGTGCGGGTCGAGTACTCGGTCGCGATCTCCACGTTGCGCTGCTCGCGGACGTCGCCGCCGTCGCGCTCCAGCCAGGCCTTGGAGCCCGGATCGAGCGCCACGTCCTCCGGCGCGACGATGATGTCGGCGTCCTCCAGCTCGCCGAGCTCGCGCAGCTCGGGGTTGGTGAACGCCGCCTGGGCCAGGCCGCGGCGGCCGAGCACCACGATCTCCTCGATGCTCGACGCAGCCAGCGCCTGGATCGCGTGGTCGGCGGTGTCGGTGACCTGGAGCTCGTCGGGCGTCAGCGCCAGCATCCGGGCGACGTCGAGCGCGACGTTGCCGTTGCCGATCACCACGGCGCGCTTGCAGGAGAGGTCGAAGCTGCGGTCGGCGGCGTCGGGGTGGCCGTTGTA
>CAZMVL010000069.1:0-21266 GCA_964569335.1 uncultured Paraperlucidibaca sp. | reverse complement strand
CCAACGCTGTCGATCAAGCTCGTATTGCGGCGACGACCCTGATGGGAGAGGAGAAACCTTACGATAGCGTCCCATGGTTCTGGTCGAACCAGTACGACGTTCGCCTGCAGATGGTGGGGTTGTCGCAAAATCATGATCAGCGGGTGATGCGCGGCAGCCCCGAGGATAAGGAATTTGCGGTGTTCTATCTCCGCGAGGCCTGTGTCATTGCTGTTGACGCGGTCAATCTGCCCATTGCTTTCATGGTCGGCAAACAGCTGGTCCAGCACCGTAAGAGCGTCAGCGCTGAAGCATTGAGTGATTCGGGTACCGATTTGAAGTCTCTGGTCTGAAATATGCTCCCGGCGCAACGCCGGGGAGTAACTGTCGCCAACAAGACCGAGTCGGTAAACTCCGCAGTGATTACTGGGTGTGCGGCGTCTTCCATGGATGACAACTCCGATAGTGAATAGTAAGTAGCTTGGCTACGCGCTATTCATACTCTTGGAGGGCGGTCGGGACACAATACGCCTAGATCATATCAACCCAAATTGGTTATTTTGCCAAATTTATATATGCTGGCGTAGGATTCTCGGCAACCGCGCCCGTATCCGTACTCTTCAGGAAAAGGTAATTGTCCATTGACAGGTGCTTTGCCCGCCACAGCATCTCCACCGAGGTCGAGGGGCGAAGCATGGACGCGTTCGCCATGGTGGTCGAAATAATAGCTGTTGGAGAGTGCGAAGTTGTGGTTGAGAAACACGGTGTTCTGCTGACGTTGCTGAATGTGCTGAAAGTAGCGATCATGCACGGGCTGCCGGACTTCCACCCGGGTTGCCTTGCGCCGGCGGGCCTCGCGGATGCAGCGTGAAAGATGAATGGCATTTCCCTCTGCCATCTTGAAGTAGGAGATACCAATCAGTGCATAGGGGCCGAGCATGATGTAGAAGTTCGGGTACCCCGAAATGGTCAAGCCTTCGTAGGCCTGATAGCGATTATCGTGCCAGAACTGGCCGAGATCAACGATCAACGCCATTGCTGCCGATCAGCTCGAATGAGGGGATATTGCCCTTTTCGAAGGTCTTGTAGCCGGTGGCAAGCACCAGTACATCAATGCGTCGCGACTTGCCGACACTGGTGGTGATGCCCTGTCGGGTGATGCGACGGATGGGAGTGGTGACCAGCTCGACACTGTCGCGGGCGAACGTTGTGAAGTACTCGTTGGAAAAGGTGGGCCGTTTGCAACCAAAGCCATAGGCCGGCTGAGTTTTTCCCAGAGATCCTGTCTGCCAGGGAGTTGTTCTCGCATATTGTCGAGTGCGGCCTTCTCGCAGGCGCGCACGATCTAGGGGGCCTGACGGTAGTAGATCGCCGATAGCCCCATCAGGGTTTCGCTGGCCACGTCGGTTATGCCGCGAACGCCACCTTGCAGGGAGGGTAAGGCACGAAACAGGCTTTTCAGCCAGCCTGGCAATATCCGGTCCGGTTTTTTCAGAACCCAGATCGGGGTGCGCTGATAGACATCAAGTTGTTTCGCTTGACGGGCGATCTCCGGAACCAGTTGCACGGCGGTGGCGCCGGTGCCAATGACGGCAACACGCTTGCCCGGCAGGTCCATGTCTTCAGGCCAGCGGGCAGTGTGGATAACTTCTCCCTCGAAGGCGTCAAGACCTTCGATGTCAGGCAGCTTGGGTGAGACCAGCCCGCCGCAGGCGGAGATCAGATGTCGGCCGCGCAATTTCTCGCCACTCGCCAGGCTGACTACCCTCCAGACCGCCGCCGCTTGCGTCGACGAACACATCGAAACTGACACTCTTGTGCTCGGTTTCCTCGACGAAGTGCCAGTACAACATGGCACGTAATTCAGGATGTGTTTCGTCGAAAAGTTCCGCGTGCTCCAGCAGCACCGAGGAAATGATGGCGGTGAAATGCTCGAACGCCGCAGCGATGGAGCTTTGCATGTCATCGCTCAGGCGATGCTGGAGTTCCTTGCGAATGAGCTTGAAGGTGCGACGTCCCCCCGTATTTGAGTAGCACGTAGTTTTAGAGTCCAATCCCACTATCTGGAGATTGGATATGAAAAAGCGTTTTACTGAAGCACAAATTATTGGCTTCTTGCGTGATATTGAGGCTGGTGTTGCTGTTAAAGATCTTTGCCGTCAGTACGGCTTCTCAGAAGCGAGCTATTACGTTTGGCGCACCAGACATTATTTTGAATCATGCGTGCGTTTAGTTAAGCTCATCCTATGAGCCCTAATACGACTATGTTTTGGATAATCTTGAGACTATTGAAAAGGAACTTTTTATGAAGCGATGTTCAAAATGCGGTGGTTGGGTAGTCCCGGCAGATGAAAAATGCCTCAATTGCGGAGCGCCAAGTCCTTATCAGTCTCAGGTGTTCTCTGGTGAGAGTGAAGTCACTGAAGGCATAAAAGGCTGGTCGTGGGGCGCGTTTATCTTTGGCTGGATTTGGGCAATCTTTAACCGCACTTGGATTGGCTTATTGGGCGTTATTCCCATTGTCGGCTTTGTAGTGTCGATCGTGCTGGGCTTAAAAGGCCGCGAATGGGCCTGGAAAAATAAGCAGTGGGACAGTGTCGAGCACTTCAATCGTGTTCAACGGAACTGGTCGATTGCTGGGCTTATTTTGTTGGCGTTAGCACTCATTGGCGGTTTTGTAGCGGGTGCGTTTGAGTCGTCTGTAGATGAGTTTCGTGCATCAGCACAACGGTCTCTCAATGAAATAGAGCGCCAAGTAGAGGATACACAACGTGAAGTATCTTCCTTGCAGCCAGCGAGCGCTGGCCTAGACATACATGACCTGTTGGGTGCTAATCGCCCATACGTCGATCAGGCACTAGGTGTTGCCAGATCTAGCTTCGAGCAAACGTCGGAATACAACACTCAGGGTTGCCAAGTGTATGTGAAGTTTGAGCAAGATCATGCCTCAGAGGTATCTGTCAATTTGCGCCCCGGCTGCAGTGTATCGTTATGGCTCATCAATAAAACTAACACTGTTACCAGTAAAACTCGCATAGGCGATTTAACAGATGGTGTGTTAGAGGCTTATTACGATTGTTTAACCGGCTGTGGTAACGCCTATGATCCTGCGTTGCACTTTGGTATGCCAGCCAGTCGAGCTAGTAGTGGTATCTATCATTATTTGTCGACAATCGATTATGAACTGCCTAATAGACTAGTCGATACCATTGATGAGCCATGGGAAAGCGGGCAGTTTGAATCCAATTGGGTTGATCGCGTGTTTGCGATGAATCGACAATCAAAGCTGTCTTCGATTACCGCTGGTTTGGATCCGTAAATGTTTAGTCCAAACGTGGGCTTACACATGACATAAAAACTCTCTTAACTTAAAGAGTTTTCCATTGAGAAGTTGTTTGGCGAGTGAGTCAATTAAGCGTGTTTGTTGGCTTTTGCCACAAACGTAACTCATCAATACAATTTTTTTTCATGGAGAAATTTATGTCATTTAAACCAGACATGGGTATGAAGTTGATGGAGTCCGGCCTTGGTAAGGAGTCTAGGCTAAGCTTTCATGACTTTCCGCTACATAGGATTTATGTACTGGGAAAGAATAGCTATACGGCAGTTGCCAACCTTCCTTGGGAAGGGCATGTTTATGCTCTTTCCATTGATTTTAATAACAAAACTTTGGTTAAAATGCTTGCGCATTCGCCCTCAAAGAAAAATGAATTGCTACGAGCTTCTAAATCAACAGGCCACTTTGATCTTGATGAGCCCATTAGTGTGTCAGTTAGTGGGCATTTTGGTGATCTTGTGATAACGCTAAAGCAGGTATTTAGACCCTTTATTGTAGAGGAGGTAATCTGACCGATAAAATCAGTCTGTAGCTGTCTAAAGACGCTTTTTTTGAGGTTGGAAGCTTGTTCGCTCATCACAGTATTGCCTTAAATACATGTGATGAGCACTCTGTAATAGCCAATCGGTTGAATCCACTGTGAGGCAAAGAGATGTCTAGTGGAGTCGGTCCTTATCAAATTAAATAGCGTTGTTAAATAGAGCTAATTGTCTTTTTTGAAATGCTTCTACATTCTTAGGGTGCAGTTGCGAATGCTGTCCAATGCTCATAAAGTCATCAATACCTTTTTTGTTATTGGAAGCTGCAGAAAGCTGGTCAGCTGTTCTTATCAGGTCACAAATAACTAGGGAGGCGATCTTTGATTTTTGAGCAGGTATCATCTGATGAAGGATGTGCTCCATCGTCCATGCAGTCCGTGAATCGATAGCTTTTAGTAGCTTTAAGTGTGGCGCCAAAAGCTTAATTGTCGTGACCTCATGCGAGAACAAGCCAGGGTCTTTAGGTCGTGGATTGGCTTCGCCAACTACTTCAATTTTTCCTAAGTCATGCAGAAGTGCTCCTGCAATACCAAGCTCGGTTTCTTCTAGCGATAACCCTAAGCAAATTGATTGGGTCTGAACTAAGTTAGCTACTTGTACGCTGTGTACCAATAAGCCACCCATAAATTTATGGTGATGATTAGCACTTCCTCGGCAGCGTAAATAAGCGGGTGTAATGTCATCATCTAAAAACACTGCCGACATGAATGTTGCTAAGCCACCTTTAGACATTTTTTGAAGGTAGTCAAAGAGCATGAAGTAAGCGTCTAGCGCTTGGATGGGTATCATCCAAGTGCTATTTCCTTTATCTAAGCTCTGATAAGCAACACACAAATTGCTAACTCGGAGACGTAAAGATTTGTTGTCGCCGTCAACACGGGCTAGTACCTCTACACGAGGAGGCACTGACAGATCAAGTTGCCCCACTTGGGCATAGATGGGGCTGCTCCACCAAAGAATGCCGTCAACAGCTTGTCCGTTTTCAATAAACTGTAGGCGATAAAAGTTATGTCCCGTATCACTACGACACATACGACGCCCAACGAGTTTCGCGTAAAACTGAACATCCTTGTTCAAGTAATTTCCCAAGTCAGCAACAGATACCAACATCACAAATCCCCACCATGCATATGTGTTGGCAGTCTGCTCAGCTTCGTTTGAAAGCGGTCGCAGAGTACGGGAAAAATCTTGTCAGCAAGCTCTTGGTCCATTGACTGAAGGACATCAAGTATCCAGATCGTAATGGCCTGCTCATTGGTCATCTGTTTGCCGTAACCAAAATGAACCGACAGATCTAAATCCTTACTAACTGCATAGGTTTGCAAGAGAGACTTGGCCATGCGCGCGACAAGCTGCTGAGAACAAGAAAGCTGGCGACGTTTACGCTCTAAATCTAAGTGAATAACTTTCATTATTTTGATTCTCCTCAGACAGCTTGAATGGTGTTAGCTAATAAACGATCTAATGCGCTGCCATCATTGCGCGTTAAGTTCGGCACAAAGCGGCTATAAACCGTAAAAAGCATTTGTGTATTGGCATGACCCAACTGGCGAGCAACCCATTCAGGGCTTTCACCTGAGGCGAGCATGATCGTGGCGGCGGTATGTCGAGTGTTGTATGGCCGTCGATAGGGGATGTTCAGATCCTCTAACATCGGCTTCCAGATACGATTGCAGAAGTTATGGTCGTCTAGTGGATTGCCATTTCGCGTGCAAAATACAACACCATCCTTGCCGAAATGACCTGTGACCTTTAGTTGACGCTCCAAAGCTTCACGCACAATGGTAGTGATTCGGATTTCTCGTTGTGAGTAATCGTTTTTGGTGTAATCAAATCGTCCCTTACAAAATGTTTCACGAATTAAGATTTCACCGCGATCAAGGTCGACATATTTCCAGCGTAAGCCATTAATTTCGGCTGTTCGAAGACCAGTAAAAAATTTAACAATCAGGTAGTCCCTAAAGTCAGCTCGCACATCGGCTAACATTCGGTTCATTTCATCAATCGTGAAGGGCTCAACTGAGCGCTTTTCCTCTTTGAGTTTTTTAATTCGCTCAAAAGGAGTAGGGAGTTTGTGCACGAAGCATGCTTGCTCAACGATTGCCTTTAATACCGTTATGACTCGATTGATTGTTGCAGGCTTTAAAGCGGCACCAGTTGAGCTTCTATGTCTGGCGAGATGGTTTCTAAATCGAACGATATCGTCACGAGACAGATCGCACAGTGTTAGCCCCCCTAGGTGTGGGCGAATATGCTTTTCGATAATGCCAACAATGACGTTTCGATAGTTAATTCTCCACTCGATTTCATGTTCAATTAACCATGTAGTTGCGCACTCATTAATAGTAGGCAGGCCTGTTGGCTTTGGGGAGGTTTGCTTTTTAACTTTAGAAACCATGTTGCTATTTGGGAAGTAAGCTTCGTAATCAAAGGTTCCAAGCATAATTTCTGCGCTGATCTTCTTCATGATGCTTTCTAGTCGCTTACGATTTGCAACCGTATCTGAGAGCTCAGTTGTTTCACGACAACGCTGATTCATGTACCTAAAATCAAAATAAAGCTTACCGCTGGGCTTTGCTCGAACATTAGCCATTGATTGTTCCTCCAGCAGCTAGTGGAACGTTGTCATCAACAATATTTAGGTCCTGAAAAACTCTCTCCCAAATAAACAAAATTTTCTTTCCGCCAAAGGGCCTTACGTAATGCACGCCTTCAAACAATTTGTAATCAAGCAGTTGACGAAGTATGTAGCGGGGGTTGTAGCGAAGACGCTCACCAAGTTCTTCAGCTGTTATTAGTTCATATTTACCCATTGATGTTCTCCAACTATTCAGACGTATAGAAGAGCAATTGGATTTTTCATCGTGGTATCATTTGCACCACATGATTTCTCTTATGCCCGAATGGTGTTTATAAGCACCATCTGGAACTAGTTTCGCCCTAGTCATGGGTGTTGTCAATAGCAAATGATGCTTTTAATGACCTAAAGGTGCTTTTTATGATCAGATTTAGAGTAAAAGAGGCGATGGCCGACAAAGCCTTTAAAGAAAAAAGGCACATTACGTTAGTCGAGGTTGCTGAAGAGACTGGTCTAAATCGCAGCACATTGAGAAAGGTTTCTAGTGTCCCTGGCTATAACTGTACGACTGACGTAATTGATAAGTTATGTACCTATTTTGATTGTGAAGTCTCCGATTTAATGGAGCACATCAAAGAAGACAATAATTCTGAATAAAAACAGTAGGGTGGATTAATTCTGGTCACGCATAATCGTGACAAAGTATGGTTCCGGTCATTTTTGATTGTTTTTTGAACAAAATGGCTGATCTTAAAAATGACCCCCACTTTTATAGTGCAAGTTTGGGCACAAATTGGTCACCAGATGGTCACCAAGAAAAGTTTTGCGTCTTTATGAGCTGTAAAAATATAACCTCTAAAACGACAAAACCCGCTCAGCTTAACGCTTTGCGGGTTCTGAAATTTGGTAGGCACAAGCAGACTCGAACTGCTGACCCCCACCATGTCAAGGTGGTGCTCTAACCAACTGAGCTATGCGCCTATGGGGTAGGCGCGCATCATACTGAAGTGCGCCTGCTGATTCAACTAGCGCAGCGCGCGTTTGCCAGCTTTTTAACCCATATGGATAAAGGCAAGCTTGTTGCCGTCCAGATCGTGAATATAGGCACCGTAAAAGTTGGGCAGGCGCTCGCCGGGTTTGCCGTCGCAGGTGGCGCCCAAGCTGATGGCTTTGGCATAGAGCGCATCCACGTTGTCGCGTGAGCCAGCAGGGATGGCGATCATATTGCCATTGCCAGGATTGGCGGGTTCTTTGTTGTAGGGCAGGCATACAGCCAGCATGGGTTTGCTCATGGACGAGCCGATCAGGGCCAAACGGCCAACGTCGACCAGTACACGGACATTCAAGTCGCTGAGCAGTTCCAGATAAAAGGCCTTGGCTTTTTCCATGTCGTTGGTGCCAATGGTGGTGTAAGCAATCATGAGGGTGTCCTTTTTGTTGTTAGCGTTGTTGTGAGGGCGATAATACGCTGAACGGCAGCCAAAACGACTGACCGTGGTGCGGCGATATTGAGTCGGAAAAATCCGCTGCCTTCCGCACCAAACCAGCTGCCTGCACTCAGGCCGACCTGAGCATCGTTAATCAGGTGCTGCATCAGATCGGCTTCACTGATGTCATAGCCACGAAAATCCAGCCAGAGCAGATAAGTGGCTTGTACGGGAGATACGCGAATGGCGGTGGTGCTTAACAGAGCCAGTACCTCATCACGGGTTTGTTGCAGATAAGGCAATAGTTGATCCAGCCAGTCATGTCCGTGCTGGTAGGCAGCCTGAGCGGCGACCAGACTGAACGGATTGTGCATGCCCATGTGGAGCTTGGCGAAGCTGGCTTTGATGGCATCACGCTGTGTCGCTGTAGGCACAGCCAGCCAGGACAGACCTAGGCCGGGAATATTGAAGGTTTTGCTGGGTGCCATGGCGGTAATGACACGATTGCCCGCTCCGGGCAATGTGGCCAGCACCGTATGTCGGTGTGGCGTAAATACCAGATCAGCATGAATTTCATCACTGATAATCAGCAGATCGTGACGTTCGGCCAGTGCCAGCAGGCGCTCCAGTTCGTCCGTGCGCCATATTCGGCCGACCGGGTTATGCGGTGAGCACAGCAATAGCATGCGGGATTGAGCGGCCAGTTGTTCCAGACCCTCCCAATCTATTTGGTATTCGCCGTTATGTTCCAGCAGTGGATTTAGCAATAGTTTGCGGTCACTCAGGGTGACTGCCCGATAAAACGGGGGATAAATCGGCGGCTGTACGATGACGCCGTCACCTGGTTGGGTAAAGGCTTGCACGCAGGCAAACAGCGAGGGTACAACTCCTGCACACAACATGATGTCCTGCGTGTTGAGCGCCCATTGATGGCGTTGCTGACACCAGGAGGCAATGTTTTCAAACAAGGCGGCTGGTGCTTCGGTATAACCCAGCACCGGATGGTTCAGGCGTTGTTGCAGTGCGGCCAGCACGGGCGGCGGTGCGGCAAAGTCCATATCGGCCACCCATAACGGGGTGATGTCGTCGCGACCAAACAGGCGCTGGCGGCCATCGTATTTTTCACAATCGCTGCCACTGCGTTCAATGATCTGGTCAAAGTCGTATTGCTGGGTCATAAGATCAAAATTACTCGGGTTTGAGTTAATGCAGGACATGGCTGGGCGACACATTGACGGTCTGGCGTAAGCTCATCCAGCCTAATGCAGCCACTAAAATGGCGCCGCCACCGCAGCCATAAATCAATAACCATGGGTTAAAGCCATACGACAGCGAAAATACCTGAGCAGCAATCAGGCTGCCAATGAGATGTGCGGCCAGTGTGGCCACAGCACCGGCTAATGCGCCCAGCAAGGCCAGCTCGGTGAGCAGGCTGTGACGTATGCGCTGACGGGTAGCGCCGAGGGCGCGCAGCAGAGCGATTTCGCGTCGGCGTTCGTCACGGCTGGCTTCCATGGCAGCCAGCATGACGGTCAGGCCGGCAGCCAGTGTGAACAGAAAGACAAACTCCATGGCCTGCACAATACGGTCAATGATATTGCGCACTTGGGCCATGAGTGCAGTGAGATCCAGTGCCGTTACATTAGGAAATGCCTGATTCAGCTCACGCATGGCGGTGCGCTGCGCTTCCGGTAAATAGAAACTGGTGAGCCAGGTAGTGGGCGTGTCTGGCAGTGCGCCCGGTGTGGTCAGCAAAAAGAAATTGGGTTGAAATGATGACCAGTCAATTTCTCGGAAATTGGCGACGGTGAGTGTAGTTTCCTGACCGGCAAAGCTCAGAGTCAGCTCATCACCCAGCTTCAGATCGAGTCGTTCGCGGGCATAGCTGTCCGCAGACAGCAGTGCTTGGCCCGTCCCTTCAGTTCCCCACCAGTTGCCTTCAGTGAGGGTGTTGTCTTCGCTGAGTTCGGTGGTCCATGACAAATTGAAGTCGCGGTTGATCCAGCGTCGGGTTTCCGGGTCATCAAAACTGTCTTCATTGACTTCGATGCCATTGAGCGCGGTCAGGCGTCCACGTGCCATGGGCCACAGGCGGGCATTGCTGAGTTGTCGCTGTGCCAGGAACTGACTTAGCTCATCTACCTGATGCGGCTGAATATCAATCAGAAACTGATTGGGAGTGTCAGCAGGCAGCCGATCCTGCCAGGTGGTCAGCAAGTCATGGCGCACCACAGACAGCAGCAAAAGTGCCAGCAGGCCCAGGCCGAATGCCACTATTTGTGCCACTGTGGTTGTACGTCTACGTGCCAGATTGGCCAGTGCCAGACGCAGACCCGACTGACTGCGCTGACGCAAGGGTTGCAGCAGCTGCAACAAGACAAATCCCAATATGGCCAGCACGGTGGCGGTTAGCAAGGTACCGAATAATGTCAGCGCGGCCAGTTGCAATTGACCGGTTTGCACCACAAAAGCGGCGCACAAACTGGTCAGCCCCAGCGCGATAATGACCCAGGTGCGCTGTTGCATGCTGTTGTGTTGTTGCAGGACTCGAACCGGTGGAGTGGCGCTGGCCTGCCATAACGCGGGCAGGACAAATCCGGCCATGAGCAATACCGCGAGCAACAGGGTTTTGAGCGCAGGCCACAGGCTGGCGGCAGGCAGGGTTTGCTGCAACAGGTTGCTGCCTATTTCCGCCAACAGCATTTGTGCCAGAAAACCGACGCCAATGCCGATCAGGCCTGCTATCAGCGTGATGATCAGCATGCTTAATAACAGACTGCTCAAGATGGCTCGGCGTTGAGCGCCCAGACAGCGCAGCAAGGCGACTTCAGGCTGTAGTCGCTGACTGTATTGCCAGGCGCTGAGACCAATGGCGGCAGCGGCCAGCAACATCGCAGCCATGGCGGCCAGATTCAGGAAGTTATTGGCGCGGCTCAGGGCTCGGCTGACTTCGGGGCGGGCATTGTCGGTGCTGCGTGCATTAATGCCGTCAGGCAATTCGATATTTTTTAGCTGAACCAGATCATCGCCTTCGGCATTCAGCAATAAACCATGAGTGGCACGACTGCCGGGTTGCAGCAGGCCGGTGCCGGGCAGGTCGGCGGCATTAATCAACAGACGTGGTGCCAGATCAGCAAAACCCGCTCCACGATCTGGCTCATGGCTTAATAGTTGAGTGACTCGCAGGGTGGAGGCACCGACTTCAATCTGGCTATTGGCCGTGAGTTGTACTGCTGCCCATAGACGAGCGTCAGCCCAGGCGGTGCCAGGGGCGGGTATGTCATGGACAGGATGCTCGGCCGCAAAAGGTTCGCTGCTGACGCGCAGTTCGCCACGTAACGGATAGTTGTCCTGCACGGCCTTGACGCCGGTCAGTACCGCCTCGTCACCATGCCAGACCACCGAGTTCAGCACTATGGTATGTGAATGCTTTTTGGCGGTGGTAGTTAGCTGCTGGATGAGCTCATCCGGAATGGGCTGGCGGCTGCTGATAATATAGTCAGCACCCAGCGTGTCGCCGCCCTGAGCCACCAACGCACGCCATAATCGGTCGTTAAAAATACCGACGGCGCTGGCAGCAGCGACTGACAATGCCAGCGCTAACACCAGCACATAAAGCTCACCATGCTGCCAGGACTGTCGGCAGCGACGCCAGGCATTCGCTAATACCCAATTCATGACAGGGTCAGCCCTTGATCGCTGAGTTGCCAGATTTGCTGGCATTGGCTGGCCAGCGCCGGATCATGTGTGACCAGCACCAGCGTGGTGCCGGCATTGGCATTGAGTGCAAAAAGCTGCTCGATGATGGCAGCGCCGGTTTTGGCATCCAGATTGCCGGTAGGCTCATCGGCAAACAGAATCTGCGGATGGCCCACAAAGGCACGAGCCAGTGCCACACGCTGTTGTTCACCACCGGATAAGCGACTGGGCACATGATGCAGTCGATGCGCCAGTCCAACATCTTCCAGCGCTTTAATAGCCTGCTCACGAGGCGAGGGGATATTGGCCAATTCAGCGGCCAGCACCACGTTTTCCAGTGCGCTATAGCTGGGTAATAGTTGAAAAGACTGAAACACAAAACCAATGCGACCCGCTCTTAGTGTGGTGCGTGTTTCTTCGTCACAAGCGGTAATATCGCTGCCAGCCAGCTCGATTTGACCTGAGTCTGGTGTGTCCAGACCGGCCAGTAATGACAGCAAAGTGGTTTTGCCCACACCCGATGGCCCAACAATTGCTGCCGTTGTCCCGCTGGTGATGGCAATATTTACGTCTTTAAGTATGGGCAGTTGCTGCTCACCACTGTTAATGTACTTGCTGACTTTTTTTGCTAGGACGGCATACGTCATGAGATTTTTATCAATCCTGTGTTTGCTATTGGCCACGTTGGGTAATCCGGCCTGGGCAGCGACGCCTCATATTCTGGTGATGGGCGATTCATTGTCTGCTGCTTATGGCATGCCCGTGCAACAGGGTTGGGTAGCGCTGTTGCAAAATCAACTGCACAGCCGAGGGTATAAGCACAAGATCATCAATGGAAGCGTTTCTGGTGAGACAACTGCCGGTGGACGTGCGCGTCTGGCCAATTTATTGGCAGAACACAAGCCTGCACTGGTGCTGATTGAGCTGGGTGCCAATGACGGTTTACGTGCCTTGTCGATTACCAATATGCGTGACAACTTACAGGCCATGATTGCTCAGTCCAAAGCGGCGGGAGCAGATGTCTTGTTGCTGGAAATGCGCATTCCACTGAACTATGGCGCACGTTATGCCGATGGATTCCAGCGTGCGTTCAGTGAAGTGGCCAAGGCCGAGTCGGTGACGCTGGTGCCATTTTTTCTGGCAGATATTGCTACCAAGCCGGCGTATTTCCTGCCGGATGGCATTCACCCTTCGGCAGAGGCTCAACCCGTGTTGTTAAAAGCGGTATGGCCGCATGTCGAAGCAAAGTTGAAAAAGTAGTTTATGATGGCGCTGCAAATTTTCTGGACTGAAACGGGCTGGTTGTTATGTTAACGATGTTGGTCGTATTTTCTGCGGTATCTAGTGTCTTGTTTTTTGCGCTGGCCATTATCGTGTTCTTTCTGGACAAGGCTCGCGCCAAGCGCCTGTTTCAGTTCGGCGTGACTTCTCTTTTACTGTTTACCCTGGTGGTGACACTGTATTCCGTAAAACCCCCTGCGCTGCAAGACGACGCTGAGCAAGACGTCGCCGTGCAGGAGTCGTCGTTCAGTATGGATTAGGCAGCTCAGCGTTTTTCTTGAAGCGCTTGTAGTTCCACTGATAGTTTTCCGGTGCCATGCGAATCAGTGCTTCCATTGAACGGTTCATGGCTGTAGTGGCGGTGAGCAGGTCTTCATGATCAACATCCGGGTCGGCTGGCAGGAAGTGGATATCAAAGCCGTCACCGTCTTCGCGGCGCAAACAACCCATTACCACTACTCGGCAGCCGGTGCGATGTATCAGCTTGGGCACCATCACGCCGGTCCAGGTGTCGATGCCAAAAAACGGGGCAAAAATACCGCCCTGTGCGTTGGGAATATGATCGGGCAGGATGGCGGTAAACGCGCCTTTGCGTAGTCCTTTGAACAGATTGCGTACACCACCGTCGTCCGTGGGTACTACCGTGGCATTCAGGCGGCCACGCGCTTCAGCGACAAATAAATCCACGCCAGGCTGTTTGCCGGGCTTGTACATGATGATGGGCGAGGTGTGCAGATTCACCCAGGCATTCATGAATTCCCAGGTGCCCCAGTGCGGCACAATGCCAATCACGCCTTTGCCCTCGGCCAGTGCTTCGTGAAAAAGTGCTTCACCATGCACTTCACGAATCATGCCGACGCTGTAATCAGTAGGCATGCCCCAGGTCTTGGTAAATTCAAAGGCGGTTTTGGCGGTGGCAATCAGGGTGGCGCGGGTTTTGTCATGCCGCCATTGTTCGCTTTGTTCGGGAAAACACAGACTCAGGTTTTTGTATACGGTCTGGTATTGGCTGCCATTTTTGAAGCGGGCAATGATGGCGCCCAGAAAGCCGGCAAATCGTTGCAGCGCTGGCAGTGACCAGCGGCTGAAAAAACGCAACAGTGATAATGAAAGCTGGTCTTTGGCACTCAGTTTCTGGGTATTCATGACACACTCTTGATCGACTTATGCGCGGCAAGAATAGTCGATGACATCAGCATGACCAAGTCATGCGGTACAATTCGGTCTGATTTATCGGCAAGATGAGCCTTTTTTATGCAAGACCTTCAGCCCGTTCGCGACTTTTTGCCTTGTGCCACGCCAGAGGAATGGATTCATGCTGCGTTAAAGGATATTCCCCTGTTGTTGCGTGATCATGCCAATTGCGAGAAGAAGGCGGCGGGCACGGCCATGAACATGCTGTTTCGCTACAATGACAAAGACGAGCTGCAAATTTATCTGGCGCAATTGGCGCGTGAAGAGTTGCTGCATTATGAACAGGTGCGTGAGCTGATCAGTCGTCGTGGTATTGCCTGGCAGCCGGTGACGGCCTCGCGTTATGCCCAGGGTATGCGTCAGCACGTCCGCACCAGTGAACCAGGGCATCTGGTGGACCTGATGATTATTGGTGCTTTTGTCGAAGCGCGTTCCTGCGAGCGTTTTGCTGCGCTGGCTCCGCATCTGGATGATGAGCTGAAGCGTTATTACCAGTATTTGCTGCGCTCCGAATCCCGTCATTTTGAAATGTATCTGGAGCTGGCACGGCTGTATGCCGGTGAGTGCATTGATGATCGTATTGCCTTTTTCCGTGAGCAGGAGCGTGAGCTGATTCAGGCGCCTGATGACGAAGTGCGTTTTCACAGTGGTCCGCCACGACAACTATTGGCGGTGGCGGTGTGACCCATGTGTTAGATGTTTTGCGCTGTCCGGTATGCAGCGAGCCGTTGAGTGCCAAGCCTGACAGTGCGGTTTTGCCATTCTGGCGCAATCGTGTCTGGTCTTGTGAGCAGTCGCACAGCTTTGATGTGGCGCGTCAGGGTTATCTGAACCTGTTGCTGGTGCAGCAAAAGAAAAGTCGTTTGCCGGGCGATACAGCAGATAGCGTCGCTGCCCGACGGGCATTTTTGTCGGCGGGGCATTATCAGGTGCTGCGTGATGCTTTTGCTGATCGCGTAGCTTCACTCAAGCCCGTCAGAGCACTGGATATTGGTTGTGGCGAAGGTTATTACACCCAGGCGCTGATTCCGGCCTGTGCTTCGGTGGCGGGGCTGGACATTGCCAAAGCCGCTGTGACGACAGCCGCTGCCAGCATCAAGCAGGTGGTCTGGCTGGTGGGCAGCGCCAT
Organism: uncultured Paraperlucidibaca sp.; assembly: GCA_964569335.1. GTDB lineage: Bacteria > Pseudomonadota > Gammaproteobacteria > Pseudomonadales > Moraxellaceae > Perlucidibaca. The sequence continues at coordinate 6,103 of CAZMVL010000069.1, read as the reverse complement.
CGCCTTGCCGGTGAGTGACGCCAGCCTGTCTCTGGTCAGCAGTTTGTTCAGTCCGATTCCGCTGGATGAAATCAGTCGTGTGCTGGCTCCCGGTGGTCATCTGGTCGTGGCCATTCCGGCAGAAGATCATCTGTGGTCGTTTCGTGAAGCCTTGTTTGGCGAGGTCAGAGCGCATGTGCCGATGACCCGTATGCAGACGCTGGATGAGCATTTTGATCTGGTGCAGCAGCAGCGCATTGAGCAAGACCTGGTGCTGGATTCGACCGCTTTGCAGCAGCTGATGGCGATGACGCCATATGCCTGGAAGGCGCAGCCAGCACGGCGCGAGGCTTTGGGTCAGCAGGAGAGTCTGGCGACAAAAGCCTCGTTCGTGTTGTCGGTGTATCGCAAGCGCGCTTAGAACAAGGATAGTTAAAACGAATAATCGACCAGACGAACGCCATCGGCATTTGCCCAGGCAATGACTGCTTGGCCTTCGTCTTCACGCCAGTCACCCAGCACAATACGTTCGCCCGCTATTTGCTCGCCCACGCTGCTATGCAGCACCACCGGATAACGTCCCGGGCGATGGGTATGACCATGTAGCAGGGTGACGGTGCCTGCTTCTTCCAGCACTCGCACGACCTCTGATGGTGTCACATCCATAATGTTTTCAGGCTTGTTGCTATTGGCCTGTTTGCTTTGCATGCGCCACATATTGGCAATCATCTGGCGTTGTTCCAGCGGCTGGCTCAGCATGCCGTTTTGCCAGGCCTCACTGCGAGACTGCGCACGAAATGCCATGAAGGCTTCGTCTTGTGTGCAAAGCTGATCACCGTGCATCAGCAGCACCGAGTGGCCATGCAGATCGACCAGCTCCTGTTCGGCCATGAGCCGACCACCGCAGAGATTGGCAAAATCCTGGCCCAGCAAAAAGTCACGATTGCCGTGGCAAAACACCAGCTCGCGACCACGCTGCGTTACCGTCTGAAAGGCCTGATACAGGCGATCCAGATAGTCCGATTGCTGGTCATCACCAATCCATACTTCAAACAGATCACCCAGGATATACACCGCCGAACAATCACTCGGCAGGGTTTCCAGCAGATTGAGCAGCGCGGCGGTGCAGCGCGGCAGATCTGGGCTCAGATGAACATCCGATAACAGCAGCGTGGTGCTCAAGTGCATTACTCCGAAATAACTTCGGCGCTTTCGATCACGATATTGTTGCGTGGCACGTCCTGGTGGAAACCACGGCTGCCAGTCGGTACCGATTTGATGGCGGCAATGACGTCATCACCCGCAGTGACTTTACCGAACACGGCATAACCCCAGCCTTGTGCGGTCTTGCTGCTGTGATTCAGGAACGCATTGTTGCTGACATTGATGAAAAACTGGGCAGTGGCAGAATGCGGATCATTGGTACGAGCCATGGCAAGGGTACCGATCTCATTTTTCAGGCCGTTGTCGGCTTCGTTGGCAATCGGAGCATTCACCGATTTCTGGTTCATGTCGGCATCAAAACCACCACCTTGAATCATGAAGCCATCAATGACGCGATGAAAAATAGTGCCGTTATAGTGACCGCTGCGTACATATTCGAGAAAGTTGGCGGCTGACTTGGGCGCCTTTTCTGCGTTTAATTCGATTTCGATACGGCCATGAGTGGTATTCAGAGCAACTTTCATGCGAGTCATCCTATATTGTCGTTTGATGCGGTTGAGCCTGTCCTGATGGGCAAGGTACACTGCTCGTTTTTAACCACGCACATGATAGGGCGCGATTCGTCCCTTGTCATGCCTGAATCCTGCGCAAATCAAACTGACTATGATCGAACCCAAAGACTTTATTCGTACCCGTGTAGTAGCCGATTTGGACAGTGGCAAATGCAGCCAGCTGGTCACGCGTTTTCCTCCGGAGCCTAACGGCTACCTGCATATTGGTCATGCCAAATCCATCTGCCTGAATTTTGGCGTGGCGGTAGAGGCAGAGGGCGTGTGCAATCTGCGTTTTGATGACACCAATCCGGAAAAAGAGTCGCAGGAATATATTGATGCCATTACCCGTGATGTGAACTGGCTGGGTTTTCAGTGGGAAGGCGATATTCGTTATGCCTCCAGCTATTTCGAGCAGCTGCACGACTTTGCCGTCGAGCTGATTAAAAGCGGCAAGGCCTATGTCGATTCGCAGTCATCCGATGATATTCGCGCCAATCGTGGCTCGCTGACTCAGGCGGGTGTGGAGTCGCCATTCCGTAATCGCTCGGTTGCAGAAAATCTGGATTTGTTTGCCCGCATGCGTGCCGGTGAGTTTGCCGATGGCGAGCACGTGCTGCGCGCCAAAATTGACATGGCATCGGGCAATATCAATCTGCGTGACCCCATTTTGTACCGTGTGCGTCATGTGTCGCATCATCAGACCGGCGACACCTGGTGTATCTATCCCATGTACGACTATACGCATCCGATTTCGGACGCGCTCGAAGGCATTACGCACTCGCTGTGTACGCTGGAGTTTGAGGCACATCGTCCCTTGTATGACTGGCTGCTGGATAACCTGCCCAGTCTGCCGCATCCGCAGCAAATCGAGTTTTCACGGCTTAATCTGAACTACACCGTTACCAGCAAGCGCAAATTGAAAGCGCTGGTGGATCAGGGCCTGGTGAATGGTTGGGATGACCCGCGCATGCCCACCATTGCCGGTCTGCGCCGCCGCGGTTATACGCCTGAATCCATTCGTGATTTCTGTGATCGCATTGGCATCAGCAAGGCCGAAGGCATTGTCGATATGTCGCTGCTGGAATTCTGTATTCGTGAGCATCTGGAACACAGCGCGCCACGTGCCATGGCGGTGCTGCGTCCTTTGAAAGTGGTGCTGACCAATATCGCCGAAGGTCAGCTTGATACATTGACCGTAGCAGCACATCCGAACCTGGACATGGGCCAGCGCGAACTGCCGTTTACCCATGAAATCTATATTGATCGCAGTGACTTTGAAGAAGTACCGCCAAAGGGTTTCAAGCGCCTGATTCCCGGTGGTGAAGTGCGCTTGCGCAATGCCTATGTCATTCGCTGTGACGAAGTGATCAAAAATGCCGACGGTGAAGTGGTTGAGCTGCATTGCCATGTCGATCTGGCTACGTTGGGTGTGAATCCCGAAGGCCGTAAAGTGAAGGGGGTGATCCACTGGGTGTCGGCCTCGCATTCATTGCCTGCGGAAATTCGTCTGTACGACCGTCTGTTTAATGATCCTGCGCCAGATCGTAACGACGCCGATTTCACCACCTTTATCAATCCTGAGTCGCTGACGGTACTTACTGACGCTCGTGTTGAGCCGTCATTGGCTGCTGCCGATGGTCGCTATCAGTTCGAACGCGAAGGTTATTTCTGTGTGGACACAGTGGACTCCAGCACTGAGCGTCTGGTGTTTAACCGCACCGTGACGCTGCGTGATTCCTGGGCCAAGGCAGGAGCGGGAGCATGAGTGAGTTAGTTATTTATAACTCCGAAGCCCGTGCCAAATCCATTTTTGTACCGCGCGTAGCGGGGCAGGTCGGTCTGTATGTTTGTGGCATGACGGTTTATGACTATTGCCATATCGGTCATGCCCGCGTCATGGTGTCGTTTGACGTGATTGTGCGCTGGTTGCGCCACTCCGGTTATGACGTGAAATACGTGCGTAACATCACCGATATTGACGACAAGATCATCCGTCGTGCCAATGAAAACAACGAGTCGATCAATGCGCTGACCGAGCGCTATATCGCCGCCATGAATGAAGACGCGGCAGCGCTGGGCGTGATGTCGCCCGATCTGGAGCCTAAAGCCACCGATCATGTTGATGACATTGTGGACATGGTGAACACGCTGGTGGAAAAAGGCCATGCTTATCCGGCATCCAACGGTGATGTCTATTTTGATGTGTCCAGTTTTCCGCGCTATGGCCGCCTGTCCAATCGCAACCTGGAAGACATGCAGGCTGGTGCGCGAGTAGAAGTGGACGAGCTGAAGTCCGACCCTATGGATTTTGTGCTGTGGAAAAGCGCCAAGCCCGACGAGCCATTCTGGAAGTCGCCCTGGGGTGCGGGTCGTCCTGGTTGGCATATCGAGTGCTCGGCCATGTCTACCTGTTGTCTGGGCAACAGCTTTGATATTCATGGTGGTGGTGGCGATTTGCAGTTCCCGCATCATGAAAACGAGATTGCTCAAAGTGAAGCCGCCACTGGCGAGACCTACGTCAACACCTGGATGCATGTCGGTTTTGTGCAGGTGAACGAAGAAAAGATGTCGAAGTCGCTGAACAACTTCTTCACCATCCGCGAAGTGCTGAAAAGCTATCATCCGGAAGTGCTGCGTTTCTTCATCGCCGCCAGTCATTACCGCAGTCCGCTGAACTATTCGGATGCCGCACTGGATCAGTCACGCCAAGCTTTGGAGCGCTTTTACGCAACCTTGGGAGCACTGGTATCAGCTGCCGATGGCGAACCCGCCGACGCTGCCAGCTATGAAGCCCGTTTTGCCGATGCCATGAACGATGACTTCAATACGCCAGAAGCGTTGGCTGTGTTGTACGAGCTGGTACGTGAAGCTAATCGCTGTGACAAGGCTGGTGATGCTGTTGGTGCGCATCAATATGCGAACTTGCTGAAGCGTTTGGGTGGGCTGTTAGGTTTGTTGCAGCATGATCCAGATACTTTCCGTCAGGCTGGTGCGGGTGATGCTGATTTTGTGGCGCAAGTAGAGGCTATCGTGGCTGACATTACGCAAGCTCGTGCTGCCAAGAATTATCAGCGTTCGGATGAGCTGCGTGCTCAATTGACTGACATGGGCGTAGCTGTTGAGTTCTCCCGAGAGGGAATCCGCTGGCGCAAAGCTGATTAGGCTGTTGGCAGGGTTGGGTTTGAGGCAGTAAAACACGCCGTGAATACGTCCATGTAGGCTCGCTCACGCCATCCATGGCGTGAGACGGTTTTCCTGCCTCAAACCCAACCCTGCAGACTCAATCCTGTGGTTATGCCTAGTAGCAGTTCAAACAATCAGCTGCGCTTCGGCGGCTTGTACGGTTTGGGCCATCAGGGTGGCGATGGTCATGGGGCCGACTCCGCCGGGGACTGGTGTCCAGGCTGATACTCGATTTACCAGTGGTTTTAGTTCGATGTCACCGACGCCGCCGGGGTGGTAGCCAGCGTCTACAACCACCGCACCATCTTTAATCCAGTCGGCTTTGATGAACTCAGGGCGGCCTACAGCGCCTACTACGATATCTGCCTGAGCAATGAAAGCAGGCAGGTTTTGTGTGCGGGAATGGCAGATGGTTACGGTGCAGTCGGCACCCAACAGCATCATGGCCATTGGTTTGCCGAGAATGGCACTACGACCTACGACCACGGCATGTTTGCCTGCCAACTCAACGCCGTAATGACGTAGTAATGACATAATGCCAGCAGGAGTGGCAGAGCCGTAGGCGGCTTCACCCATGGCCATGCGGCCAAAGCCCAGGCAGGTCACACCGTCTACGTCTTTGGCCAGAGCAATGGCATCAAAGCAGGCGCGTTCGTCAATTTGGGCTGGCACGGGATGTTGCAGCAAGATGCCGTGCACGTCGGGATTCTGGTTTAGCGTGTTGATTTCGGCCAGCAGCTGTTCGGTGGTCGTGGTGGAGGGCAGTTCCAGGCGGATGGAGTCCATGCCGACGCGCTGACAGGCTTTGCCTTTCATGGTCACATAAGTGGCTGAAGCCGGGTCGTCACCGACTAGAATGGTGGCCAGAATGGGGGTTCTGCCGCTGGCAGACTTGATGGCGGCTACGCGCTGAGCCAGGTCAATTTCTATTTTTTGTGACAGGGCCTTACCATCTAGCAGCAGAGCGGACATGCGAACTCCATAACAGTGATTGCAGCGTGCATTTTCGCATGAAGGTAAGCCATTGTCAGTGCGTCTATGGCATACGTTGAAACTTTAACCGTTTGGTGGATGCAATATGCACTATGTTGTTGACGCACTCACAAGCGCCTACTATCATGCGCACCTCGCTAACAAGCGAGCTGCTTAGGCAGTGATTGTTCAAGAACGGGGTATAGCGCAGTCCGGTAGCGCGCCTGCTTTGGGAGCAGGATGTCGGGGGT
>CAZMVL010000068.1:0-21773 GCA_964569335.1 uncultured Paraperlucidibaca sp. | reverse complement strand
GCGGGTGTAGCTCAGTTGGTAGAGCGCGACCTTGCCAAGGTCGAGGTCACGAGTTCGAGCCTCGTTACCCGCTCCAAATTTAAAAACCCCTGTAGCCTTTCGGTACAGGGGTTTTTGCTATCTGGGGTTTGGCTTTTCGGCGTGAGAGAGCATTACAACCAATTCTTTAAATGACAAGGATGTGATTTATGCGCAATTTTCGTGTTTGGCTTCGTGCCGTCTGCTTGACTTGTATCACTGCGCTGACAGCGTGCGGTAGTGGAGAGTCTGATTCAGAATCTTATCTGACGTTGAGTGGTCGAGTCACTGCCACGACTCCCTTGACTCAATCTGATGTATTGGGTGTTTGGTCTGTTACCGATAATTCTGACTATACAACCATGGGCGCCATGTTGAGTCGTAATGGTGTGCTCACTTATCGGCTGGGACTGACTGATGAGGCGGGCGTTCCTGCGCCTGCTGGTGTGGCAAAATGGCGACTTGTTCATAATGTATTGATCATCAAATGGCCGGAGCAGTTTGGTCAGGATGAATGTATTCGTGTTAATGATGATTTGCTGAGCTTGAGCTGTATGACCATTGGCGGTGCTGCTGATGGCGCAGTAGCTGATTATGACTTGGTGCCCGTTGATCTGGCAGCCGAGCTACCAGGCACGGACTGGTACAGTTATAACGATGATGTTGGTGTTAGTTTTTCTACAAATGGTCGTTACGATGCCTTTTCTTTTGAGGGTGAGGCGTCCGGCCGCTGGCGCGTGCAAGGTTTACGTCTGACCTTGAGCGATCTTGCTGCCTGTGATTTTGCTGGTGGCTGGACGGAGCCTGAGAGCATTATGTTGCTTGCATGTCGTTTTGATGGTCAGCCTGGTGAGTTTATGACAGCGTGGTGGCGTTACTAATAGTTATTTGTTGGTTCAAGGTCAGGATAGCAAGTTTAAGTATTGTTGCCCGCTTTCAAGTCTAAAAAACCCTCTGTAGCCTTTTGGTACAGGGAGTTTTTTGCATTTTGAGGTATGTGTCACATCCCCGTCCGACGCGATTGCCGCAGGCGACGCCAGTAATTCAGACGATCATTCAGTTGCGCCAGAGTATAAATTCCTTGGGCGCGAGCCTTGCTGAGCAGGATCAGGGCGATTTCTGCGGTGGCCAGTGCATCGGCAGCAGCATTGTGGCGCTGACTGTTGGTGATCTGAAAATAGGCTAGCCAATCATCCAGACCACCACGTCCTATGGCGGCATCGGGGCATAGCATGGGTGCCATTTCTGCGATATCAATGAACTTGTGTTGCAGGCGATAGCTCAGATCCTGACGCAGGCCGCGGGTGAGCATGCGTTGGTCGAAAGCGGCGTGAAAGGCCAGAAATACGCTTTGGCCAGCAAAATCCATGAAGTCCAATAGTGCATCTTCGGCGGGCATGCCGCGGGCAATTTCGCTGGGCGCAATGCCGTGAATCAGTACCGATTCGTTGACCTTGTGGTCGGGACGGTACAGGGTGCGTTCGAACTGGTTGCCCATGTCGATGGAGCCTTGCTTGATGACCACCGCGCCGATGGACAGTATCTGGTCGCGTTGTACGTTGAGTCCACTGGTTTCCAGATCCATGACTACCAGCCGGGCATCGGTCAGCAGCGTGTCATCCATCGCCTGAGCGAGAGCCAGGGCGCTGCGGCGTTGACGCTGCTGTTCGTTGAGCAGGGCGCCTCTTAAGCGTGGAAGCCAATCAAGCGGACTCATAATTGGTACCTCAAGGTAATGCTGGATTGCAGGCGTTGGGCCTGGCGAAAAGACTCGCGCAAAATGCGTCGATCCAGATGGTTGAGCGTGTCTGGGTCGATACGGTTGCTGAAGGGTCGTTGTTCGCGATCCTGTTTCTGGTGCTGTTGCATGCGGATGAGTTGAATGAAGTGGTAGGCCTCTTCATAGGCATCGGCATCCAGTGCTTCAATGACGCCGTGTTCACTGAGCTTGCGAAAGCGTGCCAGTGTGTTGTATTCGGCGATGCCGTGAGTCAGCGCCAGTATTCGCGCACCATCGACGAAGGGTGTCAGTCCTTCTTTCTTGAGATCAAGCGTGTGTTTTTCGGCACCACTGCGAGCCAGAATGAAGTCGCGGAAACGACCGATGGGCGGACGGTAGCTGATGGCGTGCTCGGCCATCAGGCGCTGAAACAGTGGATGGTCGGTGACTTGATTAAGTACCGATTTGAATAATTGTTCGGCACCTTCGGTTTCACCCCAGACTACCCGGAAATCGAAAAATATTGAGGAGGCCAGCAGGTTTTCCGGGGTGGATGTGCGGATGAACTGGTCGAAGCGTTTGCTCCATTCCTGACGGGACAGGCACAGCTCGGGATTGCTGGCCATGATATTGCCCTTGCACAGGGTGAAGCCGCACTCTGCCAGTCGTTGGTTAATCTGCATGGCCAGTGGCAGTAATTTCTGGCGTATTTGCTCTGCCTGCTCGGGTGAGTCAGCCTCGAACAAGATGCCGTTATCCTGGTCAGTATGCAGGGTTTGCTCGCGACGGCCTTCGCTGCCGAAGCACAGCCAGCTGAACGCTACACCGGGATCGCCCTGTTCTTCGATGCACAGCTCAATGACTCGGCAGACGGTATGGTCGTTGAGCAGGGTGATGATGTGGGTGATCTGTGTGGATGAAGCGCCATGCGCGAGCATGCTTTCAACCAAGTGGCGGATGTCAGTGCGCAGGGCAGCCAGGGTGCTGATTCGGGTGGCCTGGCGAATAGTGCGCGCCAGATGCACCAGATCGACCCGTTGCAGAGAGAACAGGTCGCGTTCGGACACCACGCCGAGCAGCTTGCCCTGTTCCACCACGCAGATATGGGCGATATGTCGACTGGTCATGGCGATGGCCGCATCGAAGGCCGAGGCGTCTGGTGGCAGATGGAAGGGCGATGGTGTCATCACCTGGCCGATGGGCTGATTCATTGCCACGTCGCCATCGGCGACTACCCGGCGCAGGTCGCGCAGAGTGAAAATGCCTTGAATATGTTGCTGCTCATCAACAATGACGATACTGCCGACACTGGCTTCATGCATGCCTTTTACCGCTGCGTGTATTGGTAGCTCAGCGGAGCAGGTAATTGGAAGGCGTACCGCCAGATCATCCAGTCGAGTGTCCAGTGAATATTGTGAGCCGAGATTTTCTGCGGCCTGAGCCTGGGCCTGCTGGTTGACCTGATCAAGCAGGCTGCTGACGCCACGCAGAGCGAAGTCGCGGAATACACTGGATAGTGCGAATAGTCTGGCGAAATCGGCACGTGGTAGTACCAGACAGAAGGTGTCTTCTCCGGCCAGATGTTCGGTACGGGTTCCGCGTTCGCCGATGAGTGCGGCCAGCGGGAAGCATTCGCCAACGCTGATCTCAAAAGTGGTTTCTGGTTCCTGCTGTCCGGTGAGCAGACGTTTGCCGGTTACCAGCCCTTGTTTGACCATATAAAAGTGTTGGACCACACCATCTTGTGGTTTGATGATGCTCTCGCCTTGTGCATAAAAGCGCAGCTGACAATGCTCCACCATCCAGGCCAGATGGTTGCTCTCCATCTGGTTGAAGGGAGGGTAGTTCAGCAGGAAAGTCATGATGCCGTGCACATTCTGCATCACGGCAGTTTTTCCTGCTTTGTCGAACGCGTCGTCTTTAGTCATGGGTAAAACCCTATGCTGCTTATCTGTCAGTGTGTTCGGTTAAGGCTCTGGTACCCATTCGACATTGGTCTAGTTAATCACTGCGGGTTCTCCGCATGAGGAGTGTTCAGCCATCGTGCTCGTTTAAGACTAATGTCTGGGATGTATTGTCTGGCTGAATTTTGCAGAGTTTCAATCACGGAAAGCTCTCGAGTCAGTGGGATTTCCCAAATTAGTAATAACAATAAGGTGGAGAGCAATACTATGGCAGATGACAAACAGAAAGCTGCTGCATACTGGTCGGCGAATCTTCGCCTGATCTACTGGAGCCTGTTTATATGGGCTTTATGTTCCTTTGGTTTCGGTATTATTTTGCGTCCGTTGCTGTCCGGCATTTCGGTGGGCGGAGCCGACCTTGGCTTCTGGTTTGCTCAGCAGGGCTCAATCCTCGTATTTCTTGTTCTGATCTTTTTCTATGCTTGGCGAATGAACAAGCTGGATAAAGAATTTGGCCTTGAGGAGTAATTAATATGAGCCAGTTTGCTATTAACCTCTGGTTTGTCGGCGGCTCCTTTGCGCTCTATATCGCGATTGCGATCTGGGCGCGAGCCGGCTCCACCAAGGAGTTTTATGTGGCGGGTGGTGGTGTGCATCCGGTTACCAACGGCATGGCGACAGCCGCCGACTGGATGTCTGCTGCCTCCTTTATCTCCATGGCCGGTCTGATTTCAGTCGGTTATGTCAACTCTTCTTTCTTGATGGGCTGGACGGGTGGTTATGTGCTGCTGGCGATGTTGCTGGCACCGTATCTGCGTAAGTTTGGCAAGTTTACTGTGCCAGATTTTGTGGGTGATCGCTTCAACAGTAAGGCTGCACGTGTAGTGGCAGTTATCTGTTTGCTGTTGATCTCTACCACTTATGTTATCGGCCAGATGACCGGTGCTGGTGTGGCTTTTGCCCGCTTCCTGGAAGTGGACAGTACTACTGGCCTGATCATTGCTTCAACAGTGGTGTTTGTTTACGCGGTATTGGGTGGTATGAAAGGCATTACCTACACTCAGGTAGCTCAGTACGTGGTGTTGATCGTTGCGTACACCATTCCTGCCGTGTTTATCTCGTTACAGATTACGGGTCATGTGTTGCCACAAACGGGTCTGTTCGGCACTCATCTTGAGTCCGGTATGCCATTGTTGCAAAAGTTGAATGAAGTGGTAAGTGAACTGGGCTTCCAGGACTACACCGCTGATGTATCCAACAAGCTGAACATGTTGCTGTTCACCATTTCTTTGATGATCGGCACTGCAGGCTTGCCTCACGTTATTATCCGCTTCTTCACGGTACCTAAAGTAGCTGATGCACGCTGGTCTGCTGGTTGGGCTCTGGTGTTCATTGCGTTGTTGTATACCACTGCACCAGCGGTTGCCTCTATGGGCCGTCTGAACCTGCTTAATACCATCTATCCTGAAGGTCCAACAGCACCTTCGCTGGAGTACGCTGAGCGTCCTGACTGGATCAAGACCTGGGAAGATACCGGCCTTGTCCGCTTCGAAGACAAGAACAATGATGGTCGCATCCAGTTCTACAATGATGTGCCTGAGTTTGCCGAGACTGCACAAGAGCGTGGTTGGGCTGGTAGTGAACTGGTTGTTAACAACGATATCCTGGTACTGGCCAACCCTGAAATTGCCAACTTGCCGGGTTGGGTGGTTGGTTTGATTGCAGCGGGTGGTATTGCTGCGGCGCTTTCTACAGCAGCCGGTCTGTTATTGGCGATCTCTTCGGCAATCAGTCATGACCTGATCAAGAAGATGATCAGACCAAATATCAGTGAGAAGGGGGAGATGCGAGCTGCACGTATTTCCATGGCGGTAGCTATTGTGGTTGCTACATGGCTGGGGATTAATCCGCCGGGATTTGCCGCGCAGGTGGTCGCATTAGCCTTCGGTATTGCCGCCGCCTCGATCTTCCCGGTACTGATGATGGGTATCTTCTCCAAGCGTATCAACAGCAAGGGTGCAGTGGCAGGCATGTTGGCTGGTCTGATTACCACTACGGTTTACATCTTTGTTTACCTGGGCTGGTTCTTCATTCCGGGTACCAACAACTTGCCTAACACTCCAGATAACTGGCTGTTTGGTATTTCTCCGCTGTCGTTCGGAACAGTTGGTGCGCTGATCAACTTTGCAGTGGCCTTTGCGGTATCCTATGCATCGGAAGAGCCATCGAAGGAAATTCAGGATCTGGTGGAAAGCGTTCGCTTCCCTAAGGGTGCTGGCACTGCGTTGGATCACTAAGTAGTATTTTGTAATTGGCTGAACCTGAGCGGGCTTCCTTATGGAGGCCCGCCTTATTTCTGGGAAAAGAATTTATGATCTGGCATCTGGTGGCATTGGCTATAGCGGGTTTGGGAGCAGCAGGAATTGGTGCTCTGCTGCGTAGCCTGAGTAGAAAAAGATTGCCGAAATGGATTATTCCGGTATTCGCTGGCGCAGGCATGCTGGCTTACCAGATCTATTATGAATACTCCTGGTTTGAGCATAAGCAAACCCTGTTACCGGCGACTTCACAGGTAGTGGCGGTTGAGCGTGGTGGTAGTTTCTGGCGACCATGGACTTACTTTTTCCCAATGGCCGTTGGTTTTAGCGTGGTGGATACCGACAATGTGTCCCGAGCCGATCGGGAAGGACACAATATCAGCCAGTTCATACTTTATCGCTTTCAGAAAGAGTACGTGGATCTGGTATCCCATCAGTCCCATCTATTGAATTGCAGTACGCTGGAATTGGTGCCGATGGCAGAAGATGGCACATTGCGTATACAGTCGATGCGACAATTGGAGCGTGACGATGCGCTGTATTTGGTAGTTTGTCCTCAGGACTAATCTTTCCGATGCGAGTGAGGCTTCATCTCCTCACTCGCACCTGCAAAATCACTTCAACACTATAGTCAACGGTATCGTTAATCAGTTTGATTTGGCTGATACAAAAACCATATCCAGGAAACCATCGAGTCCCTTGCGGCTGGATGTGGCAAATTGTCGCGGTTCAACCTCTACGGTGTAGCGGGTAATGTCATAACTGGATATGCCACCCAATCCGCCCATGGCGGCCATTACCGATAAACCTTTAGTGACCACGGCGCCCACCTTGTCGCTGGTTTTAGTGGTATTAACGACCTCTTTATAGAATTTTTCACTGATGGTGACAGGGTTTTTGCTGTTAAAGCTGGGCACAATTTTATGATCCGGTATGCAGTTCTGCGTATCCCCCCAGCCTTTGTAGCATTTCATTTTTGAATGTGGGCGAAAAACCACTTCACCGGTAATACCAAGGTTAACGCCGTGGCTGACTTCGGCGGTGTTTTTGTTGGCCAGACGAAAGGCTTTCTGGCCGCCATCACCTGCCAGTGCCGCAAAATCTACCAACATGCTGGTGCTGACGGCGGTTATACCCAGCTCCTGCATCACTTTTGCTTCCTGTTGCCAGGCGGCATTGCCACCAGCGGACTTGAAGGCCTGACTCAAACCGCCTGCGGTACCGATATAACGGTTGTCATAAACAGTCAGCCCATCCGCGGCAAATATCTTATAGGTGGTGTTATTGGTTTTGCTGGGGACCTTGAATTGATAAGGACTGGGTTTGCCCGAGGCGAGCAGAGCCCTGAACGCTTCGTTTTTCAATAATTCTGCTTTGGGAACTACATCAAAACCGGCAGCAGCCAGGCGTCGCTCGGCATCGGCGCAGACCTCATTGGTAATACGCTGCATGTCCGCATTAGATATTCCCTGCAAGGTGTAATACACATTGACCTGAGTTTCGGAGCGTCGGTAATTACCGGAGTTGGCAAACAAGCCGCCATCGGTTCCAGAGCTTGCACTGGAGGTTTCTGCAAATAAAACATTGCACCCGGTAAGTGCCACTTTTTTGACATCAGCCAAATATTTTTGTTGGCCATTGTCGTTGATAAAGACGGCAGCCTGGCTTTTGGCATCGGCACCAGCATTAAATGAGGGGGCAGATATCGGTGCACTGGCACAAGCTGACAGCAATAGTGTTGATGAGATGGCGCAGGTGATTAATCGGGCAGATGTCATAATAATTTCCTTTTATAAAATGAATGGTTTGGGGAGAGTCACCTTTAAGATTAATGGCTGGATAAAACTCAGGTAGCCGTATTCAGGGGGACTGGCAGTACAGAATAAAAATTTACTGTGTTGACGGTCTGACCAAACCAAGATTGACTGCTTTAAGGGTGGCCTCTGCCCGTGAGTTGACCTGCAACTTCTGATATACCGTTTTGAGATAACCAGCTACCGTATTGTGGCTGAGGCCGAGCAAGCCAGCAGCGTCACGCAGGCTGTAGCCTTTGGCAATCAGCGAGAGGACATCGATCTCGCGCGGGGAGAGATTGCCTTCCTGCTCTGGTGGCGTAAATGAGGCAATAATCCGTCGGGCGATGGCGGGTGACAGTGGCGGACGCCCTTCGGCAATGCCTTTCAGGGCAGCAATCAATTGTGCTTCGGGTTCGTCTTTGAGCAGATAACCATTGGCACCTGCGCGCAGGGCAGCAAACAAATGGGTGTCATCATCAAAAATGGTGGTAATGACCACCAGTGTACTGGGATCAATACGTTTTTCGGTGAGTAGGGAAGAGCCTTCGCCATCGGGCAAACCAATATCTAGCAGCAAAATATCCGGTTTGATTTGGGTCAATGCCAGTTGTGCTGCCGCCAGTGATTCGGCCATCGTGACTTGAATATCAGGAAATGCCGATACCAGATGCTGCTTTAGCGTAGTGGCCACCGCTGGAATGTCTTCAACAATAAGGCCATATCGCACATCCATTCTCCTTATGGAACCCTGAATACTGCCATGATGCGTGATCAGGCGCACAAGACAAGCCCCCTGAATCGGGGGACTGGTAAGCGGTTAATCCGTTGTTATACTTATTTCACCAAGCACCTCAATAATAGGGGACTTTGCGTTGATCACCCCATCACCGAGAACTTTCATCAGTTGTAGTGTTGCGCTCTGTTTATTGGTTATTGCTCTGACGCTGACTCTGGCCCTCAAATTGCCTTGGACGGGGCTGACCTTTGTTATTACCGATGACAATCTGTTTCAGGTGCAAGCCATACATCCTCATAGCCCTAATAGTCATTGGCAAGCCGGTACTCATATTCAAACATTGATGGCATCCGGTCAGGCTATCCCTGCAACGGCCTCGCTGCTGATCGAAGAGCCGGATATGTTGCCCAGTTATAGCCAGTACAATGAGTTGATGCAGCATAACCAGCAGTTATTCAATGCCATGACTGCCGGGCAATTAGCTGCTGTTACCACCGAGGGTGACACTATCCCGTTGTTGGTGGCGGATCACCGTCCCTTGGGCAGCTTGCCTTGGCTATTTTGGTTGCAACTCGCTTTTGGTGTCGGTGGTGCCCTGACTGGGGCGATAGTCTGGGGTGCACGTCTGCGTGATAAAGCCGCTTGTCTCTACGCAATGACCGGTTTGGGATACCTGATATTTGCACCAGCAGCAGCCATATACAGTACCCGTGAGCTGCTGATTTCTGGTGAGCTGTTTCGTCTGCTGTCCATGGTTAACCATTTTGGCGCCCTGTTTTTTACCGCTTCTCTGGTCGCTTTGTTATGGACTTATCCGGTGCGTCTGGGCAGGTTGCCGATGGTGGCAGCCTGCTACCTGATCGCCTCGATTGCCTGGTTGGGCGATACCCTGCAATGGATAGACACGACGGCGTGGTTCCACCTGTCGGTGTTGTTGATTTTCAGCCTTAGTGTGGTCTTTGCCGTGATGCAATGGTGGCAAACCCGACGTCGTCCTGATGACCGAGCTGCATTGCGCTGGTTTTTATTATCTATCTATATCGCTACGGGACTGTTTGCCGGTGTCATCATTATTCCCGCGGCGTTGGGAATAATGCCACCAGCTTCTCAAGGTGTGATGTTCGGTGCTTTCCTGGTGATGTACTGGGGCTTGGCATTAGGCATTGCACGCTATCGACTGTTTCAGATAGAGCAATGGTGGAGCGCTATCCTGGGCTGGTTGTTTGGCGGGTTGGCTGTGATTTTGCTGGACGTACTGCTGTTGTCTGTTTTGCGTCTTTCCGATTTGCTCAGTCTTACCATTGCTACTGCCGTTGTAGGCTGGTTGTATTTTCCGGTGCGCCAATGGTTGTGGGAGCTTTTTGGTCGTCAGCACAAACGCAATATTGAAAGCTGGTTGCCAGATACTTTGCCGCTGTTGATTAC
Organism: uncultured Paraperlucidibaca sp.; assembly: GCA_964569335.1. Taxonomy (GTDB): domain Bacteria; phylum Pseudomonadota; class Gammaproteobacteria; order Pseudomonadales; family Moraxellaceae; genus Perlucidibaca. The sequence continues at coordinate 11,856 of CAZMVL010000068.1, read as the reverse complement.
CACCGAGGAGCATCAATTGCGCGAGCGCTGGCCAGCGGTGTTGCAACGGGTATTTGAACCGTTATCGCTAGACTATCGCATCGGCACCGTCCCTAAAAATGCACTGGCTGATAACGGCATTGGCCTGCAAGTGGCGTTGATGGATAACTCGAGCCGGTATCTTTATCTCCGTTTTTCTGACAATGGACAGCGCCTGTTTACCGAGCGTGATGTGGAAACCTTGCAGGCCTTGCAACATCTGTTTGAGCTGGCGCTGGAAACCATTCTTGCCCGTGAGCAGGGTGCGCGACAGGAGCGCGAACGTATTCGTCGAGATATTCACGATGATATAGGTGCTCGTTTATTAACCCTGCTGTATACCTGTAACCATGAACAACAACCGCTGGTACGCGAAGCATTGCAGGATACCAAGGCACTGGTACGTCTGTTGGAGCTCTCCGCTACCAGTCTTGATAATGCCGCTACTGTCTGGCAATCCGAGGCGCGCCAGCGCTGTGAAGCCGCTAAAGTTCCTTTGCTTTGGGAGCAGTTGATAACGGCTGCCTCCATATTATCGGCACGTCAAAATGCCAATATCACTCGTATTTTGCGTGAAGCAGTCAGCAACGCCTTGCGCCATGCACAGCCCGATCAAATGACAATTGCTATTGCAGAAGCCAATGGAGAGCTGACACTCAGTGTGATCAACAACGGTAATAGCATTGATGAGTCGCGCTGGGGCGAAGGGCGCGGGCGCAATATCATGCGTGAACGTGCGACTGAATTGGGTGGCCATATTAGCTGGCAAAGTGTTGGTGATGAGTGCCGCTTCTGTTTGCGCTTGCCCATGAGCCTGTAAATCGCCTAGGCTCTTGTCCAGAAAACAGGCTTTAAGGACATCCCAATGTCAGAAAACATCACAAGCGCTCATCAGTGGCGCTTTTTTCGTTCTGGTGGTTTTGATCAGGTCAGAATAGAAACCGTTGCTGATCTCAGGGCGCTGGATCAGCTTGATCTCAAGCTCTGGGCCAGCCTTGCCTGTCCGGTTCAAGGTCTGGAGTTTGATGAACGTACGCTTCAGTACATTGACACTGATGGTGATGGACGCATTCGTGCGCCTGAAATTCTGGCTGCCGTGCGTTGGGCGCTGGAAAATCTGGCGGATCCCGAGGTGCTGTTCAATGCGCAGGACCTGCCTCTTGCTGCGATCAATACGACTACAGACGAAGGCAGGCAGTTGTTTCGCTCTGCGCAGCATATTCTGCATAACCTGGGAAAGTCGCAGGCTACAACCCTGACGGTAGATGATACGGCTGACCTTGCCAGAATATTTCCGCCCGATCAGCCCAACGGTGATGGCCTTATTCCGGTCGCTATGGCGCATGACGAGCGTATCCAGGGGCTGATTCAGGATGTTATTGACAGTCTGGGTGCAGAAACAGATCGCTGTGGTGAGCCCGGTATTTCCCAGGAAAAGATTGATCAGTTTTTTGAAGAAGTCACCGCTTTGCAGGCCTGGCGTGCAAAGTTGCATCAGGAGTCTGAGTACCTGAAGCCTTTGGGTGAGCACTCCGAAGTGGCGGTTGCCAGTTATCAGGCAGTGGCGGGCAAGATTGAAGACTTTTTCATGCGTGCGCAGTTTGCCGCTTATGACAGCCGTGCTGAGGTACTGATGAATGGCTCGGAAGCTGAATTGAGTCAGCTTTCTTCACAGTCGTTGCATATGGCCAATGAAGAGGCGGTACGCATGCCGTTGGCGCAGGTGTCGGCCGAACGCAAGCTGCCGCTGGTTCGTGGTGTGAATCCGGCCTGGGTCAAGGCGGTTGCGGCATTTCGTGCTCAGGTGATTCAGCCTTTGCTGGGGGATCGTGAAGAACTGGATTTCAGCGAATGGCAGGAGATTCAGAGCAAGCTTGGGGCGCACCTTGAGTGGTTGGCAGAGAAGCCTGTGGTGCAGGTGGAGGGTATTGAAGAAGCACGCTTGCAGGATTATGTAGAAAACGATGCCAAGGCTGAGTTGCAGGTTCTGATCACCAGAGATAAATCAGTTGAGGAGGCAGCGGCCAGTACGTTGGCTGCTGACAAGCTGATTCGCTTCCAGCGTTTTTTGGTGCCGTTACTGAATAATTTTGTGGCGTTGCGTGATTTTTATTCGGGTAAAAAAGCCATTTTCCAAACCGGAACCTTGTTTCTGGATGGTCGTAGTTTTGATCTTTGTGTGTTGGTCACGGACACGGCCAAGCACGCTGCTCTGGCTACATTTTCGCGCACTTATCTGGCTTATCTGGATTGTACCTGTAAAGAAAGTGCAGAAAAAATTACGATTGTGGCAGCAGTCACAGCCGGTAGTGCAGGCAATCTCATGGTGGGGCGTAATGGGGTTTTCTATGACCGCAAAGGGCAGGACTGGGATGCCACAATCGTCAAGATTGTGGAAAATCCAATCAGTCTGCGTGATGCGTTCTGGAGTCCGTATCGTCGTATCGGCAAGCTGATTTCGGAGCAGGCTCAGAAGATGGCGGCTTCCAAAGAGCAGGCCATGAATGACAAGGCTTCTGCCGGTGTTAGCGGAGCTGCTACCAAAATTGAATCTGCGCCCGGGCAGCCTGCCGCACCAGCGCCTTTTGATATTGGCCGGTTTGTGGGTATTTTCGCTGCGATTGGCTTGGCACTAGGTGCAATCGGTACTGCATTGGCGGCGGTTTTGACCGGCTTCCTTGGCCTGATGTGGTGGCAGATCCCGTTGGTTTTTGCGGGTATTGTGCTGTTGATCTCTGGTCCGGCGATGATTCTGGCCTGGTTCAAATTGCGTGCGCGCAACCTGGCGCCGATTCTGGATGCCAATGGTTGGGCGGTGAATACCGAAGCCAAGATCAATATTCCCTTTGGCACGGCACTGACGCATCTCGCCAGATTGCCAGAAGGATCGCATCGCTCCCTGGTTGATCCTTATGCCAACAGGCGGCGCTATATCTGGTGGGTACTGGCTCTGGTGATTGTGCTTGGTGGTGGTATTTACGGCGTCAAAAGTGGCTGGTTTTCCTACGAGGAGGCTGTGCTTGAGGCGGAATTAGATGCGGCCTCGTGATGTCTGTGTCGCGCAACATTGCTCTGGTGGGGTGGTGTTCTCACAGGGGCAATCGTTCAGACACAGAGCCAGCTGTTGTTTGAGCTTCTGCCGTCCTCGGTAGACCCAGGAACGAATGGTGGCGGGCTGCACGTTCAACTGTTTGGCCAGTATGGCATGGGGCACATCGTTTAAGTCAGCTGCTCGAATAGCATCGGCATGTGCCTTGGGTAATACGGTGATGGCATTTTGCAGGCAGTTTGTAATGGCCGAGTCTGAGTCTGCCATTTCATCATTGGCAACAACATCATTTTCCGGCACGTCATCCAGAGACAGGATGGTTTGCTTGTTGCGGCGATAGTGATCAATCAGCGTGGTTTTGCAGACACGCAACAACCAGGCCTCCAGCTGTGCAGGATGCTCACTGGTCGGTGGTGTTTGCAGCAGTTTGACGAATACCTGCTGCAATATGTCTTCTGCCAAAGCACGATCAGCCGTCTGCCGGAGCAGGAAGCCCAGCAAACGGGACTGATATTGTTGCCAGAGAATGTCGGTGTTCATGCTCAAGGCTTACTTGTGATGGCAGCGACAGGTGTTGCAATTGCAGGCACAGGCACCGTTGCAGGTACAGGCATGACAGGTGCAAGTGCAGTTGCAAGTTGCTGCGGCATTTAAGTGGTTCATTATCGCGTCTCCTTGGTTTACAGCATCTTGATTGATGCCTGTAGGTAAGACGAATGCAATGGCCGAATGTTGCGGTGCGGCCTATAAAATTTTCTCCAACCATGCCGTCAGACGAGGACGCTGATCGAGACCCAGATTCTGTGGCGAGGTACGTTGTACTTCCAGCAATTGCGAAGCGACGGCAATGTCAGCAATGGTCTTGGTGTCACTTACCAGCCATCCGGTGGTTGCCAATACGGTTTCAATGCGATCCAGATGACGTTGGAATTCGGCTTCTACATCTTCACGACGCATACGACCCAGGCCTTGTGCCAGCAGTTGCAGGCTCAGTGCTGTTTTGAGTGAGGCTGCCAGAAATGGGCGTTCCCATGCCGGGCGACCAACCAGTGCCGAGTCCACGGCTTTGCGGAAAGCCTGTGCTTCGTTGCAGCGGAAGTAGACCTCGTACCAGTAAAGCAATTCGTCTGACCAGTCCTCCCAGATTTCGACCTGAGCACGTTGTTGCGGGTCGGCAGGGAACAAGGGGAATTCGGGGAAATGCTCATCCAGCCGACGCACGATATGGGTGCTGTCCTGAATACGCTCATCACCAATATCCAGCACTGGCAATTTGCCGACCTTGCTCAGACGTGTCGCCTTGGCACCCAGCAGGCCGTTGTAGTCGATGGTGCGATAGTCCAGCCCCTTATGGCGCAACGCACGGGCAACCTTCTGGCAGAAAGGGGAGATTTCCCATTGGTGTAAAACGATACCTGCTTGCATCAAAAGCTCTCCTTCCAGGGGCGTAAGTCCAGTTCGTGTGTCCACGCCGAGCGATGTTGAATGTGTAGCTGCCAGTAGGCCTCAGCAATGGCTTCAGGGTGCAGTGCACCGTATTCGCCTTTGGTCTTCAGTAATATTTTGCCGATACCATAGCCAGATTTGGCGGCACGGTCACCTGCCACAATACCATCAATAATGACATGAGCGACGTGGATGCCTTGCGGGCCAAATTCACGTGCAAACCCCTGAGCATGAATGCGTAATCCGGCTTTGGCAGCAGCAAAGGCGGCAAATTTTGGGCGTCCGCGTAATGAGGCGGTTGCACCAGTAAAAATCAGCGTACCGCGCTTTTGTGGCAGCATGCGGGCAATGGCCTCATGTCCAATCAGAAAGCCACCAAAACAGCAGGTGCGCCACATTTGCTCCACAAATTCGGGGGTGGCAGCGGAGAAACTGGTGGGCATATTGCGTTCAGAGGCATTGAATACGACCAAATCCGGTACGCGGCCATCCTCTGCGATGCGATCAAATAGTGCGCTGACGGCAGCAGGGTCGGTAATGTCAGTGGGTACGGCAATGGCTATACCGCCGTTGCTGGTAATGGCTTCGACAGTGGGCAGTAATTTGTCTGCGCTACGACCGATGGCGTATACCGGTAGTCCTGCGTTGGCGAAGCGTTGGCAAAGAGCACCACCAATACCTTCCAGTGCACCTGCACCTACCACAACGGCACAGCGACTATCAGTTTTCTGGTTCATGATCAGACCTCTTGATACAAGCTTGACTGTAGCATTACAGGTTCTGAAATAGAACTATAAGTGTTGGCGGTCAATTATTGTGGTTTCCCGAGTGCAAGCCTTACGGCGTTTTGCTATGTTCTCGTTTTCAATCAACAAACAGGTAAGTTATGACGCGTGCCAGTGCTCGTTCGCCAATTGGTGTGTTTGACTCGGGCGTAGGGGGGTTGACCGTGGTGCGTGCGCTCATGGAGCGCTTGCCGTTTGAAGACATCATTTATTTTGGTGATACCGCTCGTGTGCCGTATGGCATCAAGTCGGTAGACACCATTCACAGCTTTACTACCCAGATTACCGACTATCTGCTGGCGCGTGATGTGAAGCTGCTGATCATTGCCTGCAATACCATGGCGGCTGTGGCTGGCGAGGCGGTTCGTCAGCGCTCCCAAGTGCCGGTGCTGGATGTGATTGATGCTGGTGCGCGGGCAGCGGTGGCCATGAGTGGCAAGGGCATTGGTGTCATTGGCACGCCGACCACGATCAACTCAAATGCCTATGCGCGTCATATTCATCAGCTCGACCCTTCTGTGCATGTGTATTCTCAGGCATGTCCATTATTCGTGCCGCTGGTGGAAGAGGGCTGGCTGGATCATCCGGTGACACGTTTGACGGCTCAGGAGTATCTGAAACCGGTTTTTGTGGAATCCATTGATACGCTGGTGTTGGGTTGTACCCACTATCCCTTGTTGAAGCATCTGCTCAGAGATGTGGCCGGGCCAAATATTCGTCTGGTGGATTCGGCCATTACGGTGGCAGAGCAAACGGCAGGCGTGCTGACCGAAATGGGGATGCATAATCCGCAGCGGGGTGAGCCCAATTATGAGTATCTGGTGACCGATATTCCGCTGCGTTTTCAGGCTATTGGCAGTCGCTTTCTGGGGCGTGAGCTGCGTCAGTTGTCGATGGTCAGTCTGGGTTGACTCTGTGGTCGCAGCCTGACCTCAAAAGTTAACGCCAATCCGTTAGAATGCCTTTCTTTTTGACAAAGTAACGGAAGTTTCATGTCTGCTCAGCGTGCACAAATTTGGTCTGATATTGCCTCGACTCCGTGGGATGTGGTGGTAATCGGTGGTGGTATTACGGGAGCTGGTGTGGCTCGTGAAGCTGTGCGTCGTGGCCTGCGTACCTTGTTGCTGGAGCAGACAGACTACAGCTGGGGCACATCCAGTCGTTCATCCAAAATGGTTCATGGCGGCCTCAGATATATTGCGCAGGGTGAGATCCGTTTGACCTGGCACTCACTCACCGAACGTGAGCGTTTGCTGCGTGAAGCACCTGGCCTGGTTGAGCGCATGCGTTATCACTTTGCGCATTTCAAAGGTGTGTTTCCCGGGCGCTGGCCTTTCAAGATATTGCTGCTGGCCTATGACCTGCTGGCTCGTATTCGTGATCATCGCTATTTGCCCAAGGCTGACTTTCTGCGACGTATTCCGGGGTATCGCCAGGATGGTTTGCGGGGCGCGTCGCAATATACCGATGCCATGACCGATGACTCGCGTCTGGTGCAACGCATTCTGGACGAAGCCGTGGCCGATGGCCTGGTCATGTTGAATTATGTCAAGGTCACTGACCTGATCATGGCTGGTGAGCGTGTGGCCGGGTTGCGTATTCAGGATCAGATCAGCGCTGCCGTGTCTCAGTTGGCGGCCAAGGTCAGTATCAATGCCACTGGCGCATGGGCCGACCGTTTGCGCCAGCATCTGGTCAATGAGCAGCGAGTCCGGCCTTTGCGTGGCAGTCACCTGTTGTTCATGCCATCTCGTCTGAGTGTGACCGAGGCCATTATTTGCCACCACCCGGATGATGGTCGGGTCATGTTTATTTATCCCTGGGAAGGACGCACGGTGGTTGGCACTACCGATCTGGATCATCGTGATGATCTGGATATCGAGGCGGCGCTGAATGAAACGGAAATGCATTACCTGCTGGCGGGTATTAACGCGCAGTTCCCCGAAGCCAGGCTTAAAATCAGCGATATTGTGTCGACCTGGTCTGGTGTGCGGCCAGTGGTTGCGGCGGGCAATGGCAGTGATCCATCCAAGGAAAGCCGTGGTCACAGTGTCTGGGATAATCAGGGACTCATCACCGTGACCGGTGGCAAGTTGACCACATTCCGTTTGATTGCGCTGGATGCACTGAAGTTGGCACAGCCATATTTGGGGCGTGAGATTCGTGATGATGGGCAGGCTGTTTTTTCAGAGATGGTCTGGCCTGCCAAGCCGGCGCAATTGAGTGACCGAGCTTACCGACGTTTGGGTGCTCGTCTGGGGCGGCATCTGTCGCGCTTCCTGGCTGAAATGCCAGAGGCGGAGTGGCAGCCGGTGGCCGACACTGAAACACTGCTGGCGGAAATTCGCTGGGCCTGTCGTTATGAGCAGGTTGAGCATCTGGATGATCTGTTGCTGCGTCGGGTACGGTTGGGTTTGTTGTTGCCGGATGGTGGTATTGATGCTGTGTCTGATCTGGATGCTATCCTTGCCGATGAGTTGGGCTGGACAGCTGAGCAAATCCAGCAGGAACGTGTACGCTATACTGACATCTGGCGGCGTTATTATTTCCTGCCAATGCTTAATTAAACGGAGTTTACGGACGTGCTGACACTTTCTTTACGAACTTTTGCCGTATCTGTCGTTGTGGCAAGTCTTGTGGCCTGTGCCAGCACGACGCAACAGGGCGCGACAGGCATCAAGCGTTCACAGTTATTGCTGCTGTCATCGGAGCAGGTTGATGCACTGGCACTGGAATCGTATCAGGGTGAGCTGACCAAGGCCAAAAATAGTAAAACGCTGAATACGGATCGTGCCAATCTGGAGCGCATTCGCGTTATTGCCGATCGTTTGATTCCGCATGCGGCCGTGTTTCGTCAGGACGCGCTGAACTGGTCGTGGGAAGTGAACCTGGAAACGCGTGATGAGCTGAACGCCTATTGTGCGCCGGGCGGCAAGATCATGTTCTTTACCGGCATCATTACCAAGCTCAAGCTGACCGATGATGAAATCGCCGCCATCATGGGACACGAAATTGCCCATGCCCTGCGCGAGCATGGCCGTGAGCGCATGTCGCAGGCTTATGCCAAACAGGCGGGTCTGGGTTTGATTACGGCAGTCACCGGCATATCGAGTGGCACCGCACAAATGCTGGACATGGCGGCACAGGTCGGTTTGTCATTGCCGCACAGCCGTGGTCAGGAAACCGAGTCTGACATTATTGGTCTGGAGCTGATGGCACGTGCCGGTTTTAATCCACGGGCATCGGTGACGTTGTGGCAGAAAATGGCAGAGGCATCGGGCGGTGGTAGTTCGTTCCTCAGCACTCACCCATCTAGCAGCCAGCGTATCAGTGAGTTGAATGCACGTATTCCGGTGGTACAGCCGTTGTATGAGCAGGCTTTGCGTGCTCGTCCTCCGGTTCGGCGGATTGTGCCTCGCACTTAACAGGCGGTGGTAGGGGAGAAGACGGCTCAGGTTAAAACACGCCGTGCACCCAGGGAGGGGTTCACGGCGTGTTTTGAAAATCACCACTCTGTTAGCACTAACGGTTATCTCAAAACCACCCCAAAGCCTCCGCAGGCACATCCGTAATAATCCCATCCACTCCCATCGCCACCAGCTCACGCGCCCGCTCGCGACTATTCACCGTCCAGGTTGATACATACAGTCCTGCCGTATGAGCAGCCCTGATCAGCTCAGGCTCACAACGCGCCTGATGAGGCCCCAAACTACTGCAATCCAACGCCGTAGCCATAGCAATCGGATTGCCTGCAAAGTCATCCTCAAACAAAAATCCGCGTGGTATATGTGGTGCATATTCGGCGATGGCGACCAGATAACGTGGGTCGAATGATGTCGTACGGGCACGACCGGCCAGGTCGAACTGCTCCCATAACAACGGCAGTTTTTCCACAATGACTGCCTGATCGGCGTCGTTGCAGGTTTTCACTTCCAGTTCGATGTGTTCAAAGTCACTTAACAGTGCCAGCACTTGTGCCAGTGTCGGGATGCCTTCCTGCACCGGCCAATAAGGCCATTGCAGGCGACAGGCATCCAGCTGTGCCAGACTGGCATGATCGTAGTCACGTACCTGGCCAGTGCCGTTGGTGGTGCGCTCCAGCTGATGATCATGAATGACCACCAGCTCCTGATCGGCACTGACACGAATATCCAGCTCTACTGCACGCAGGCCCAGAGCGATTAAATGTTTGAAGCCGGTCAATGTGTTTTCTGGCGCTTCGCCACGTGCACCGCGATGGCCAATCAGACGTGTTTGCATGGTTACCTGTCTTTTTAAAGTTATTTCTGGGTCGCTGGGCATGACGTTAACGCAAATTGTGTGAAAGCGTCATGACGATAATCATTCACTGTGGTCTAATTGCCGCCATTATGTATAAGCCATTATCTTGTTTTATCGGTTTGCGTTATACGCGAGCACGACGTCGTAACCACTTTATTTCCTTCATGTCATTAAGCTCAATGATAGGCCTGATGCTGGGTGTGGCTGTGCTGATCACGGTGCTGTCCGTGATGAATGGCTTTGATCGGGAATTGAAGCAACGTATTTTGGGTATGGTGCCTCATGCCACCATTACCAGTCCTGAGCCCATTGCCAACTGGCAGGCTTTGGTGGATTTGGCTGAAGCGACGCCGGGCGTGACCGCTGCCGCGCCATTAACACAGGTGCAGGGTATGTTGACGGCCAACGGCCAGGTCAGCGGTGTGTTGGTCAGCGGGATTGAGCCAGCACAGGAACGCAAGGTGTCTATTGTGCCGGAGTTCTTTCAGGCTGGTAGTCTGGATGCGTTGGCGGATGGCGAGTTCGGCATTGTGCTGGGTCAGCAATTAGCCAGTGGTCTGGGTCTCAGTGTGGGTGATTCGGTAACGCTGGTGTTGCCTGAGGCGGCACTGACTGCTGCCGGTATCGTGCCGCGTTTCAAGCGTTTTCAGGTGGTAGGTATTTTCCGGGTTGGGGCAGAAGTGGATGCCATGCTGGCGTATGTGCATTACGCCGATGCTGGACGTTTGCTGAGAATCAATCAGCAGACCCTGGGTTTGCGTTTGAAAGTGGATGATCTGTTTGCAGCTCGACGAACCACGGAACATGTGCTGTTTCAGTTACCGAGCGGGTTTTATGGTCAGGACTGGACACAGACTCAGGGTAGCCTGTTTAACGCCATCAAAATGGAAAAGGCCATGATGTCTTTGCTGTTGCTGCTTATCGTGGCGGTGGCGGCTTTCAATATTGTGTCCAGTCTGGTCATGGTGGTCAATGACAAGCGTTCTGACATTGCCATTTTGCGTACGCTGGGGGCAACTCCGGGCATGATTCAACGGATCTTTCTGGTGCAAGGTACTGCGATTGGGTTTGGTGGTACGGTGGCCGGTGTGTTGCTGGGTATCGGGCTGTCGTTGTCGGTCAGCGATATTGCGCGAGGTATCGAGCGCTTGTCGGGTCAGCCCATGTTTGATGCCTATTTCGTTAATTATTTGCCATCGCAACTGTTGTGGACTGACGTGATCTGGGTCGGTCTGGTGGCGTTTTTAATGAGCTTCCTGGCGACGTTGTACCCGGCAGCACAGGCAGGCAAAGTGCAGCCAGCAGAGGCTTTGCGTTATGAGTAATTTCGGCAATGAAGTGGTGTTGGTGGCGCAGGATCTGCATCAGGTATTTACCGAAGGCCCGCAAACCATCAGCGTATTGAATGGTCTGTCATTGTCGGTGCGCTCAGGTGAGCGATTGGCGATTGTCGGGCGCTCAGGTGCTGGTAAAACGACGCTGTTGCATTTGCTGGGCGGTCTGGAACAACCCAGCGCAGGCAGCGTGACCCTGATGGGTAAAGACTTCAGTACGGTTTCCGAGCGTGAGCGTAGTCAGTTACGAAACAAGCACATTGGTTTTGTGTATCAGTTGCATCATTTGTTGCCGGAGTTCAGTGCTCAGGAAAATGTGGCATTGCCTGCCATGATTGGTGGCTGTTCCAGCGCTGAGGCACGGCAAATGGCTGATGATTTGCTGGCGCGGGTGGGCTTGGGTGCTCGACGCCTGCACAAGCCGTCGGAGCTGTCTGGCGGTGAGCGTCAGCGCGTGGCATTGGCACGTGCCTTGGTGACCAAACCAGCGCTTATTTTGGCCGATGAGCCGACTGGTAATCTGGATCGTGAAACCGCGGAATCAATTCATGCACTGATTGTCGAATTGAACGAAACGCTGGGCACCAGCTTTGTCATCGTTACTCACGAGTCTCGTCTGGCGGATCTGGCGCATCGTCGTCTGATTATGGAGCAGGGGGTGCTGCGCGAGGCTGAGCTGGTTTAAGACTGGCGTTTGGCGGCTCGCCGCTTCCATTGCTTGATGGCATGTCGACGCCATAACAGTCGAACAATCACAAAACCCAGACTGCCAGCAATTAACCCTAACAGGAAGTTGCCCACAAAAAGTGGTGCAATATGAAATTCGACACGTTCTTCATTGATGACCCTCTCGGCTAAACCGACAAGGCTGAGGAGGTATTGCGTCAGTTGACCAAGTAGTGCGCCAAGTTCGTTAATGCCGATGGCGGGGGTATCAAGTACC
>CAZMVL010000067.1:21199-21774 GCA_964569335.1 uncultured Paraperlucidibaca sp. | reverse complement strand
CGGCGTCGGCGGCTCTCCGGAGTCGGTGGTCCGCACCGCCCGCTACGGCTTCCGCCTGATGCTGGCCATCATCGGCGGCAACCCCGAGCGGTTCCGGCCGTACCTCGACCTCTACCGACGCGCCACCGAGGAGCTCGGCACCGTCGCGCACCCGGTCGGCATGCACTCCCCCGGGTTCGTCGCCGCCACCGACGAGCAGGCCAAGGCCCTGTTCTACGACGCCTACAAGGAGATCCGCGACCGGATCGGCGCGCTCCGGGGGTGGCCGCCGCTGCGTCGTCAGGAGTTCGAGGCGGAGATCGCCCACGGCTCGATGTACGTCGGCTCGCCGGAGACGGTAGCCCGCAAGATCGCCGGCGCCGTGCGGTCGCTCGGCGTCGGCCGGTTCGACCTGATCTACAGCGGCGGACCCGCGTCGGCGAGCGCCCGCCTGCGTGCCGTGGAGCTCTACGGCACGCAGGTGATCCCGCGGGTGCGGGAGCTGCTGGCCGAGGCGCCCGAGGCGCTGGCCCGGCGGTGAGCGTCGCGGCCTCGATCCGCCCCCCCCCCCGCGCACCGCGCGCCGGCCACGCTGT
>CAZMVL010000067.1:0-21189 GCA_964569335.1 uncultured Paraperlucidibaca sp. | reverse complement strand
GCTTCCGTGCGTTGGCGGGGCGCCGGGGGGTCACGTACAAACGCACTGTCCGCTCCCCTCGGCGCGCGACCCGTCAAGCACACGAAAGGGCCCCGGGCATGGAGTACGAGTTCGACCGCGTTCCCGTCGACGACGTGATCCTGGTGTTGACCCACATGCAGAACGACTTCTGGCACCCGGAGGGCCGGGGGTACGACTTCACGAAGGACACGCTGCCCTTCGCCGACACGCTGCAGCGGATCAAGCGGACGATCGAGGTCTGCCGGTCGCTCGGCGTCCCGATCATCTACCACAACGAGACCTTCCGGCCCGGCCATCCGGAGCTGAAGGTCCGACGGGGCGGCTACGTCCGCGGCACCGCCCGCGTGCTCCGCTGCCCGGAGGAGAACATGGCCGTGCGCGGGCAGTGGGGCGCCGACACGCTCGACGAGGTCGCCCCCGATCCGGAGCGTCCCGAGTGGACGATCGACAACGCCCGGGTCGATCCGTGGCCGTGCACCGAGTTCGAGCCGCTGATCCGCAACACGGGGCGCCAGATCCTGATCGTGGCGGGCCTGGCGACCGACTTCGGCGTGTCGCTGACCGTCCGCGGCGCGAACGAGCGCGACTACGGCGCGATCGTCCTCTCCGACTGCACCGACCGGATGCTCGGCGAGTACAGCGAGCTGACCATGAGCACGCTGTTCCCGTACCTCGGGCGCGTCATGACGTCGGACGAGCTGATCGGCGAGCTGCAGGGGGCGTAGCCCCGACCACGACCGCCGGCGCGGGCCGCTACCGCGCCCGCGCGTACCCCGTGTGCCAGAGTCCCGGTCATGGCGCTCGACGGGGATCGCGGAGCGGACCGGCCATCGGCGTCGGCTTGGCTCCGCCGACGGACGGCCGTCGGTCTGGCCACGATCGCGGTCTGCGTCACGGCGCTCGCGGCGCTGATCGGCGCGTTCGACGGTCCGGATCGGGCCACCGCCGCCCCGACGGACGCCGTCGCCGGACACGTCTTCCGCGTGGTCGCCGTCGAGCAGGACGGACAGCCGATGCCGCTGTTCGACGGCGCCCCGACGGTCTGGCTGGCGATCGACCGACGGTCGTTCGGCCTCTACGCCGGCTGCAACCACATGGGCGGATCGCTGCGGCTGACCCCGAGCCGGCTGCGCGCGTTGGACCTTATGACGACCCAGATGGCCTGCCCCGGCGATGCGGAGCGCCGCGACGAGCTGCTCTCGTCGTTCCTCGCCCGGGGCCCGGCCTGGAAGCGCGACGGCGACCGGCTGGTGCTCGTCCAGGGAACGACGACGGTCACGCTGGAGCGCGACGACCTGCCGCCAGCGCTCCCGCAGCCGAACCCCAGCCGGGCGCGGGACCTGATCGACGCCTCGCTCGGCCAGGGCGAGTACCAGCGCTGGCCGCGGGGCATCGGCGAGTCGTGGCGCGGGCCGTTCGTCACGGTCGACTTCGCCGTGCGCGACGGGCGGCCCCGCCTGACGATGCGCGCCCGTTGCCGGCAACTGGAGGCGCCCGTCCGGATCCAGCGCTCCGTCCTGATCGTCGGCACCCCTCGCACCACGGCCGTGCGCTGCCGTTCGGGCGGGTCCGATCACTTCCTGGACGCGGTCCGCCCGTTCTTCGGCGGCCGGGTGCAGTGGCACCTGGACGGCCGCCACCTGACCCTGCAGCGCGACCGTGCGACCCTGACGCTGCGGGTGCGCTGAGGCGCTTCCACGAGCAGCCAGGCTCAGGTCCTCAGCCACCGACCACCGCCTGCGCCTCGTCGTTCACGATCGCGGACGCCAGCAGCTCGTACGACCGCAGCCGCGCGGGCAGGTCCGCGACGTTCATCGCGACCATCACCTCGTCCGCGCCGGCCTGCTCGGCGAACGCCGTCACCTGCGCCGCGACCTGGTCTCCGGTCCCGATCGCGGAGAAGTGCAGCATCTGCCGGGCGTGATGGCCCGCCGGCGACCGCAGCAGCGCCTCGACCGCCGCGCGGTCGCTGCGGTCGACCGACTGGCTGCTGATCGCGCGGGCCATCTTCTCCAGGGCGGTCGCGTGCAGCAGGTTGGCCGCGTCCTCGTCGTCGGCGGCGAAGACGTTCATGCTGGCGATCATGTACGGCGCCGTGAGCTGCTCGGAGGGCCGGAACTCGTCGTGGTACACGTGCGACGCGCGCAGCAGCTCGGCCGGGGCGAAGTGCGACGCGAACGCGTACGGCAGGCCGAGCTGGGCCGCCAGCCGCGCGCCGAAGAGCGACGATCCGAGGATGTAGAGCGGCACCTCGGTGCCCTCGCCGGGGATCGCGCGGACCGTCTGCCCGGGCTGCTCCGGCCCCAGCAGCCGCTGCAGCTCGACGACGTCCTCGGGGAACCGGTCGGACGCCTCGGGCGCCCGGCGCATCGCGCGGACGGTCTCGAAGTCCGTCCCCGGCGCGCGGCCGAGCCCCAGGTCGACGCGGCCCGGGTAGAGCGTCTCGAGGGTGCCGTACTGCTCCGCGATGATCAGCGGCGAGTGGTTGGGCAGCATCACGCCGCCCGCGCCGACCCGGATCCGCTCCGTGTTGGCCGCGATGTACCCCGCGAGCACCGCCGGCGTCGACGACACGATGCTCGGCATGTTGTGGTGCTCGGAGAACCAGTAGCGCCCGTAGCCCCAGCGCTCCGCACGCTTCGCGAGCTCCGCGCTGCCGAGCAGCGCGTCCCGCGGCGTGACGCTCCCGCCCGCCGTGGCCAGGTCCAGTACCGACAACCGCACACCCATCACGTCCTCCTTCCCGCCCGGGGGCCCCGGGCGCGCGTTCCCGGGCGACTCCCGGAACACCTCCATGACGGTACTTCGCGCCGTCCATGGGGCCGTGGGAACGGGGCCGTACGGCGGCGCGCGGCCGAGCCAGGGCACGCCGCTCCCGCCGATTGGCGAGGATGGCGGCGTGGAGCACACCGTGTCGAGGTTCATCGTCCGCGACGACCGTCGCGAGCCGCAGTTCGTCTTTCCTCTACCCGAGCCGTGGTGGAGCCGACCGTACGAGTACGCGTGGGCGACGGAGTTCGTCCGTCCCACCGACGTCGTGCTCGACGTGGCCTGCGGGGTCTGCCACCCGCTCAAGTTCCGCCTGGGCGAGCTGGCCCGGGCGACCTACGCCTGCGACAGCGACCCCCGGGTGTCCTCGCCGACCGCGATCGTCGCGGACATCGCGGAGTCGGTCGGCGCGGAGGCCGCGGCCGCGTTCGACCGCGCCCACCTCGATCGGGTGCGGCTGGAGACCTGCGACATGACGCGGATGCCCTACGCCGACGCCATGTTCGACCGCGTGTTCTGCATCTCGGTCTTCGAGCATCTGGGCCCGCTCGACCAGCTGCGCTCGCTGCTGGAGTTCCGGCGGGTGCTGCGCGACGGCGGGCTGCTGGTGCTGACCGTCGACCACCCGACGGTCGACCTGGAGCGGCTGTCCGCCCAGCTCCCCGTCGTCGGGCTGCGGTTCGCCGGCGACGTCGACCTGACGATCCCGTCCGACGCGATCAGCTCCTCCTACTGGGGGCCCGAGCTGCGCTGCGTCCGGCTGCTGATCGAGCAGGACCCCAGCTCCTCCGCCTAGGCCACCGGAAGGACGCCGGGTCGGACGCCCTCTATCGTCGGGGGGGTGACGATCGACCACGGTCCCGCGGAGGCGACGGCCTCCTTCGACCCCGCCTCCATCAGCACGTTCCGCTTCACCGGGCGGTCGATCGGCGACGACGGGCTCGTCAGCCTGCACTACGCGCTCGACGAGGCGGAGGCGTTCACCGAGACCTTCGCGATCCCGCTGGCGCCCGGCACGGTCGTCGACCGCGCGGCGCTCGACCCGCTGCTCGACCTGCTGCACTGGGTCGCCGGCGTCAGCTACTTCAAGATGGCCGCGCCGCCCGCGGTCGTCTGCGAGACCGGCGCCCCGCCGCCGGCGACCGCCGCCTACCTGGAGGCGCTCTACTCCGAGGGCCTCGGCGAGTTCGCCTACGAGAACCGCGCCCGGCTGCCCCGGCTGCCGCGCCCGACCTTCCCGCGGGCGACCGACCGGCCGGCCCGCGACGTCCCCGCCCCGAGCGACCCGACCCGCGTCCTGGTCCCGGTCGGCGGCGGCAAGGACTCGATCGTCGCGCTGGAGACCGTCCGGCGCTCCGGCGCGGAGCTGGCGCTGTTCGCGGTCAATCCGCTGGACCCGATGCGCCGGACCGCGCAGGTCGCCGACCTGCCGATGCTCCAGGTCGCCCGCGGCCTGCCGCTCGACCAGTTCCGGCGACTGAACGCCGCGGGAGCCCTCAACGGCCACGTGCCGATCACCGCGATCATCGCCTGCGTCGCCCTGCTGACGGCCAAGCTCAACGGCTACGACGCGGTCGCGCTGGCCAACGAGCGGTCGGCGTCGTCCGGCAACCTGGTCCACGACGGGATCGAGGTCAACCACCAGTTCAGCAAGAGCCTCCGGGCGGAGCAGCTGCTGCGGGCGGCGGCGGCCGAGGCCGTCCCCGACGTCCAGGTCTTCTCGCTGCTGCGCCCGGCGTCCGAGCTGTCGATCGCCCGCGCCTTCGCCCGCGACCTGAGCGCGTACCACCGCGCGTTCACCAGCTGCAACCGCAACTTCCGGACCGACCCGGCGCTGCGCGGCGGCGAGGCCTGGTGCCGCGACTGCCCGAAGTGCCGCTTCGTCTTCCTGGTGCTCGCCCCGTTCTCCGCGCCGGACGCGCTGGCGGACGTCTTCGGCGGCGCGATGCTCGACGACGACGCGCAGTTCGAGGGCTTCGCGCTGCTGACCGCGACCGGCGGCCACAAGCCGTTCGAGTGCGTCGGCGAGGAGCAGGAGTCGCTGGCCGCGATCGAGCTGCTGGCGGAGCAGCCCGGCTGGCGCGACCAGCGCGTCGTCCGGCGGCTGGTCGACGAGGCGCTCGACGTCCAGGGCCGCGACCCCGACCGGACCGCCGGGATCCTGCGGCTGAGCGACGAGCACCACGTCCCGCCGCGGCTGCTCGCGAGCCTGCGGGAGCTGCTGGGCTGAGCCGGGCAGCGGACGGGAAACGCCCCGAACCGCAGCGCGCGCCCCGCGACCCGGAGGCTCGCCGGGCAGCGGCCCCGAGAACGCCTCGGGGCCCCGGCCGGCCGGGGTTAGGCTCGACCCACGCTCTCTGCGGTCGTTCCCGCTCGCACGGGCTCCTCGAGGGCATTGCGACCCGCGATCCGTCCGAACGCGAAGGCGTCCCCGATCGACTGCCCGCCCTCGAGCATCCACGTGTACGTCGCGCTGATCTCCCCGGCGCAGTAGAGCCCGGGAATCGGCTCCCCGAAGGCGTCCACGACCCGGGCCGCCTCGTCCTTGCGCGGACCGCCGAGGGTGTTCATGAGGACCCCACCCCAGCGGAACCCGTAGAACGGCCCCTGGGAGATCTCGGCCATCGTGGCCGGGGGCCGGTCGAAGCGCCGATCACGACCATCACGGCAGAACCCGTTGTACTCGGCCACGGTCGCGGCCAACCCCGCGCCGTCGATGCCGAGCTTCTCGGCGAGCTCCTCGATCGTGTCGCCCCGAACGATCCAGCCGTTCTCGATCTCGACGCTGCTGTCGGCGCTCCACTCGTAGCGGTGGACCTGCTTGAGCCAGTTCGCCGCGTAGTCCGACACCGGGAAGACCAGCGGCCCGGCGAGCCGTGCCGCCTCGTCGAAGACCATGTAGTGGTCGAACCCCGGGAACATCTCGAACCCACCACGGATCATCGCCTTGCCGTGCCGCGACTGCGTCGAGTCGTCCATGAAGCGCCTGCCGTCGCGGCCGACCAGGATGTAGCGCTTGCCGGCCGGCTCGACCCACTCGCCGGACTCGTACCCGGGGACGCGCAGGCCGGTGATCGACATGTAGTTGTGCATGTGCCAGAGGTCTGCTCCGACCTTCATCGCCATCTTGTGCCCGTCACCGGTGTTCGCGGGGCTCCCCCACGGCACCGAGACCGGCAGCCGGAGGTAGTCCCGGACCATCTCCTGGTTGTTCTCGAAGCCCCCGCACGCCAGGATCACGCCGCGACGCGCGTGAACCGTGACGCTGCCCTGCGGGGTGCTGGCGACGACGCCGCAGACCGCTCCGCTCTCCGCCCGCACCAGCTCGGTGGCGCGGGTCGAGTAGCGCACCGGGATTCCGCGGAGCTCGACGCACGCCTTGAGCGTCAACCACAGGCGGGAGAACCCCTGGGACGGACCGATGTAGAACCACTCCGTGCCGCAGTCGTTGCCCTCGAGCTCCGGGAACTCGTCCTCCGGGATGCTGGGATCCCACTTCGCGCCCATCTCCTGTCCGCAGGAGATCTTCGTGATGCCCGTGCCGTCCGTCGGGTACGGATCGCGCGGGTCTCGCGGGACCCGGCCCGCCACCTCGTCCACGCGGGCCCGGACCCAGTCCGTGTTCCGAGACGTTTCCTCCGCCCAGGCGGCGACGATCGCCTCCGAGATCGGATAGTCCTGGGCCTGGGACCGCAGATGGACCTTGGCGCGCTCGACGTCCGTCGGACTGAACCAGACCTGCCCGGAGACCCGGGTGTTGCCGCCGGCCTCCGCCTCGGGCATCTTCTCCAGGAGCACGACCGAACCCCCTCCGTCGTGCACCGTGATGGCGGCCGCCATCGCCGCCGCGCCGAACCCGACGACGACGACGTCGACCTCCGACGGCCCGGGCTCCTGATCACTGCTCGTCTGCTGCGTCATGCGTTGCGCTCCTTACGGGAGGGGTGGATGCACGTCCGGTCGCGGGCGATCGGACGCGCGTGGAGTTCCGGGGACGGCGCCCCGCGTGGTTCGGGAGGCGGTGCCTTCGCGATCAACCGCCGGAGCGGTGCGTGCTCGCGAGGGACTCGAGCTGCGCGTGCCGAAGCCGCGCCAGCCGCGCGCGGATCGCCCAGGTCGAGACGGTGACCGCGACGATCAGCGCACCTCCCTGCACGACGAACTGGGCCCACGGGTCGACCCCGACCTGCTCGAGGCCCGACACGGTGAACGCCAGGACGAGGACCGCGACGACGGTCCCGATCACGTTGTAGCGCCCCGGAGTGATCGCGGTGGCGCCCAGGAACGCCCCGGCGAAGGCGGGCAGCAGCAACGTCGGTCCGGTGCTCAAGGTCCCGCTGCCGAGCGCGGCCCCGTAGAGGGCCCCACCGAGGCCGGCGACCGCACCACCCGCCGCGAAGGCGATCAGGATCTGCCGCTGCGGCCGGATCCCGGTGAGCTCGGCGGCACGGCGGTTGGCACCCACCGCGAGAAACTCGCGGCCCTTCGGAAGCTTCTGCAGACAGACCAGCAGCACCGCACCGGTCGCGAACGCCGCGAGCACGCCGACCGGCAGTCCCAGCACCTCGGCGCGGCCGATGTCGGTGAGCGCCGTCGGGGCATCGGTGATGTCGACGCCTCCGGTGTAGAGCGACGCGATGCCGGCGATCAACGTCGCCATCCCGAGGGTGGCGATGAACGAGTTGACCTGCAGGCGCGTGACGATCAGGCCGTTGATCGCGCCGATCGCGGTCGAGGCCGCGACGGCGAGCGCGAGCGCGAGCGCGACGCCGAGGCCCTGGTTCTGCGCCAGTCCGACGGCGAGCAGCGACGCCAGGCCCGCGTTGGCACCGACCGACAGGTCGAACTCCCCGACGATCAGCGGGAGCATCGCGGCGAACGCCACCATCATGATGATCGACTGCTGATCGAGCGTCGCCCGGAAGTTGTCCCAGGCGAAGAACGTCTCCGGCTTCCAGATCGAGAACAACGCGATGACCGCGAACAGGACCACCACGAGTCCGTACCGGCCGAGGTGCTCGAGCGTGGCGTGCCCGGACACCTTCACGCGCTTGGGGGGCTCCTCGCCGACGGGGTCGGGGGCCGCGACGCGGGATCGCGGGGTGACCGTCTCGGGACTCATGCGGCGGCCTTTCCGTAGGCGGCGGTGATCAGACGTTCGGGGCTCGCGTCCGCTCCGCCGAGCTCCGCGCAGACGACGCGGCGGTGCATCACGTAGACCCGGTCCGCCAGCTCGGAGATCTCCTTGAAATCCGAGCTGATGAGCAGCGCGCCGAACGCGTCCTGCTGGCACGCGGTGGCGATGTGCCGGTGGATCTCGGCCTTGGCGTGGAGGTCGACGCCTGCCGTGGGCTCGTTGAGGACGAGCAGCCGTGGAGCGCCCGCCAGCCACTTGGCGAGCACGATCTTCTGCTGGTTGCCGCCGCTGAACGTCGCAACCGCGTGCTCGGTCTCCGCCGGGTAGACCCCGAGCTCGCGCATCAAGCGCTGGGCCTCGCGGCGCTCCTGCCGCCCGCGGAGCGGCCGAAACCACTCTCGCGCGGGCCGCAGGAACAGGTTCTCGCGAGCGCTGAGCTGCTCGGCCAGTCCGTCGAGGCGGCGCTGCGCGGGAACGTAGGCTACGCCGCCCTCGATCGCGCGACGCGGCCCCTTGAACCGGGTCTCGGCGGAGGAGATCCGCATGCTGCCGGCGGAGAGCCGCTCGAGCCCGAACGCGACCCGTCCCAGATCGACGGCCCCGGCGTCCGCGAGCCCGCAGAGCCCGACGATCTCCCCGGGTCGGACGGTGAGGGACACCGGGCCGAACCCCGGGCCGACGGCGTCGACGAGCTCGAGGATCGGGGCGACCGACGCCGGTACGCGGGCGCGGCGCTCGCGGGCCACCGGGACGGTCCCGCTGATCATCTCCACGAGCGCGTCCTCCGACAGGCCCGCGGTATCGCGGGTGGCGACCGTACGCCCCTCGCGAAGCACCGTGATGCGATCGCAGTACTCGAGCACGTCGGCCGCGCGGTGCGTGATCAGCAGGCACGCCACGCCGTCGTCGCGCAGCCGCCGGAGCAGCTCCAGCGTCCCGCGGACCTGCTCGACCTCGAGGTACGCCGTCGGCTCGTCGAGGACGATCATCCGCACCCCCTGCGACAGGGCGCGGGCGATGGCCACCGCCGTCTGGTCGGCGAGCGGCAGCTCCCCGACGGCGGTCAGCGGACTGAAGCGCGCCCCGAGACGGTCGAGCAGCGCCTGCGCGTTGCGCACCGCCGCCCGGTCGTCGATCAACCCGCGGCGCCGAGGGAACGCCGATCCCAGGGCGATGTTCGCCGCAACCGACATCGTCGGGAACATCGCGAGGTCCTGGTGGATGAAGGCGCACCCCGCCTCGGCGGCGCCGCCCTCCTGACCGAAGAGCCGAATCGTCCCGAGGTCCTGCTGCTCGACCCCCGCCAGGAGCCGGACGAGGGTCGACTTCCCCGCCCCGTTCTCCCCCAGCAGGGCGTGGATCTCCCCGGGACGCACCTGCAGGTCGGCACCCGCCAGCGCGGCCGTCGGACCGTAGACCTTCGTGATCCCCCGAGCGTCGATCGCCAGCGCCGGCTCGTCGGCGCCGAGGCGACCGGGGCCGACGAGCTCCGCCGTCGCGCTGCCGTCAGGCGCCATCCGCCTCGACTCCGCTCAGGTCCGTTCCCCACGCCTCGTTGTACGGGGCGAAGAAGTCGAAGCGCTCCACGAACCAGGCGTTGAGCTCCCGATCGCCGACCTCGGCTGCCGCCGGCGCGTCGTCCTTCGTCATCAGGGCCACGCCGATCGGGTACTCGGCGGGCGGCAGGGCATCCTCGCCCGCGAGGCCCCGCATCGTCGCGTCGACCGCCTGCAGCGCCACCCACGAATCGGGCTGGCCGACGGCGAACGGAAGATCCCCGGACCGCAGGTACGAGACGGCCCCCGCGCTGATGATCGGCGCGACCATCTTGGCGTCGCTGCCCGCGGTCCGGAAGGCCTGGTTCGCGGCCTTGATCGACAGGTCCGACGACACGGTCGCCAGGAACCGGAGGTCCGGGTCCTTGCGGACCGCGGAGGTCGCGGTGCGCCCGGTCTTGACCGGGTCGATCAGGTTCTCGACCGGCTGCTCCGACGTCGTCAGCTCGCAGCCCGGGCAGTGCTCCTCGAGGTACTGGATGCCGTACCTGCCCCCGAGGTCGGGGAACTGCGGAATGTCCATGTAGGCGATGTTCGGCTCGCCACCGCCATCGACGACCATCTTCGCGGACATCACGATGTTCGCGAGGTTGAAGCCGGAGCCGATGTAGGCGTCGAAGCCCTTCCCGCCGCCCTCCGCGGTCCCGTTGACGTTGACCGTGTAGATCCCCGACGAGGAGGCCTTGGCCAGCTGCGGGTTGATCAGCGACGCCGCGATGCCGACGCTGATGATCGCGTCGGGCTTCTCGCCGACCGCGGTGTTCCAGATCGACTGGAACGACGCGGGCGTGAGGTCCTTGGACTGGATGCGCTTCGCCGACCAGCCGATCTTGGTCAGGATCGCGGTGCTGAGCTTGGTGACGTTGATGCAGGTCGGCGTCGGCCCGCAGGAGACGACCACCACGCGTTTCGGCGGACCGGAGCGGTCGAAGGCGAAGGGCTGGACGTCGGCCGCGCTGGCCTGGACCAGGTCGCTCGGGCCGGCCGGTCCGGCGCCCGGCCCCATCAGCATGCTCGACGACGCGGCGTCGACGAGCTTCTTGGCTTCGGCGACCGAGGCGGTGGTGCCGTCGGCCCCGCTCGCCGCAGACGTCGCCGCTCCTGGGTCCGGGTCGGAGCCTCCGCACCCGGCCAGCAGGCTGACGATCGACACCGCGGAGATCGCGACGGCACCGCGGACGGTGCGGGGCCTGCGGGCGCTCCGCTCGGACGTGGCGGCCCGGTCGGAGCCCGGGCATGAGGACTTCGTGACGTTGCTCACAGTTGAGCATTATGCACAATGGCTAGTGCCTCGGGGAATTCTCTTGCGCGTCTCGCCGACGGCTGCCGCACAGACGGCGAGCGGCCGCATCGCACCCTCCGCGACCCGCCGGGAACGGCGATGGCCGGACGGCGCCGGCGCCGCATTGTGCATTTTGTCGCGGCTCCTCTACAGTCAGGAGGGACCGGGGCCGTCGAGCCCGAACAGACTGGTGAGCACCTCGTGACCCGTGACAGCAGCGCCTCCTCGATCATCCCCAAGACCCGGTCGGAGGCCATAGCCCAGGAACTGCGGCGGCTGATCATCGCGGGGGACCTCGCCCCGGGGACGCGTCTGCGACAGACGGAGATCGCCGACCGATTCGCGGTCAGCACCACGCCGGTCCGCGAGGCGTTCACCGCGCTCGCCCGCGAGGGACTCGTGCGACAGGACGCCCACCGCGGCGTCGTCGTCTTCAGCCCGTCGGCCGAGGAGCTCGGCGAGATCTACGAGATCCGGGCGATCCTCGAGCCGTTCGCCACCGAGCTCGCCGCGACGCAGCTCACGGACGAGAGCCTGGAGGAGCTCTCCCGGATCGTCGCCGAGATGCACCACGCCGAGGCCGTGGAGTACGCCCGACTCAACGCCGAGTTCCACGCGCGGATCTACGAGGGCGCCGGGCGGGCGCGGCTCGTCGACATCATCACGGCGCAGCGCGAAGCCTCGGCGAGCTACCTGGGACTGACGGTCCGACACTACGACGCCGCGTACCGGGCCCAGGCCCAGGCCGAGCACGAGCAGATCCTCGCCGCACTCAAGGCCCGGACCCCCAAGAGCGCGGCGAAGGCCGTGCGGCTCCACCTCCGCCACAACGAGCAGCACGTCGCGGCGCTCGTGGCCAAGCACGGGTAGGCCCGGCTCCGTCTGCCCGGCCGCCACCCCCGGGCGGATCGGCGGATTCTCACTCACCGGCCATTGATTGTGCATAATGCACCTATCAACCGAGGAGAGGTCATGCGATTCACGCTTTGGAACACGAGTGCCAACCCGGACGAGTTCCTGCCGATCAACGCCGCTGCCGAGGCCGCCGGGTGGGACAGCCTGTGCCTCAATGAGGGCACGTTCCAGCCCGAGCGCCAGGAGGACGAGATCTACCCGTTCTCCGCCGACGGCAAGCGCCCGTGGTCCCCGGACACGCCGTACCTGGAGCCGATGACGATCCTCCCGGCGCTGGCGACGCACAGCGAGCGCCTCCGCTACCTGACGTGGGTCCTCAAGCTCCCGCTCCGCGAGCCCCTGACGTTCGCCAAGCAGGTGGCCACGGCGGCCCTGATGTCGGGCAACCGGCTCGATCTCGGCGTGGGGATCAGCTGGATGCCCCAGGAGTACGACTACACGGGCCTCGAGTGGGAGACGCGGAAGCAGCGCTTCGTCGAGGCGATCGAGGTCCTGCGCCTCGTGCTCACCGGCGAGATGGTCGAGTACCACGGAGAGGTCTTCGACTTCGGCCGGCTCCAGGCGCGTCCGGCGCCGACCGAGCCCGTGACGTTCCACATCGGCGGCCACAAGGAGCCCAGCCTGAAGATGGCGGCCGCGTTCGGCGACGGCTGGTGCGGCGTCCCGGCGCCGATGCCCGAGACCGAGCGGATCATCAACCGGCTGCATCAGCTGCTCGACGAGAACGATCGGCCCGTCGAGGGCTTCAAGATCCACGCGGGGAGCCTCGACGCGTCGACGGTCGAGGACTACGCCAAGCTCGCCGAGATGGGCGTCACCGACTGCATCGTGATGCCGTGGATGACGATGCTGGGCGATGCCGGCAACGACGCGCTGGGGGTGCCACTCTCCCGGCGCCTCGAGTCGATCCACCAGTTCGGGGAGGAGATCATCGCTCCCCTCGCCTCCGTCGGACCGGCGCGATGAGCGACGTGACGATCGACCCCGCCACGGCGCTCGAGGTGGCGGAGCGCCTGACGGACGTGCTCCGTCGCTCGGATTCGGTTGCCGCGGCGGCGCTCTACGCCGACGATGCCGTGGTGTGGCACTGCACGGACCAGATCAGCCTGTCGAGGGCCGCCATCGTCGGCACGCTGGACGCGATCGCGTCGGTGGCGACCGCCGAGGTCGAGGTGAAGGAGCGCTTCGCCACCGCGTCCGGGTTCGTCCAGACGCAGATCAACACGTACCGCCTGCAGTCCGGCGCGGTCGCCTCGTTCCACGCGGCGCTGGTCGTGACGCTCGACGGCTCCGGCCGCATCTCGCGACTCGACGAGTACCTGGACGGAGCGGGGCTCGCCCCGCTGATCGCCGCTCTCACCTGACACAGCACGGTGCCCGCCAGCCGCCGGCGCCGCGACCAACCCGCCGTCGCCGAACGATCAGCGGCGGACCGCAACGCACGACCGACGACGTCAATCTCGACCCGTCCAAGCCAGAGAGGACCAACGCATGTCGCAGACCTTCACCCCCGAGGCCCTCATCCGCCGGGTCTTCGAAGTCACCGACGCCAAGGACGTCGAAGCCAACGTCGCGCTCGTCACCGACGACGTCCGCCTGCGGTTCGGGAACGCCGACGTCGTCGAGGGCAAGGACGCGTTCCGCGAGGCATGCGTCGCGTTCGGCGCCTCGCTGACGAGCGTCCGCCACGAGATCAGCTCGCTGTGGGTGGTCGACGACTCGACCGTGATCACGGAGATGACGGTGCACTACGAGCGGCTCGACGGCGGCCGGTTGTCGCTGCCCTGCGCCAACATCTTCCGCTTGCGGGACGGCCTGGTCCGCGACTACCGGATCCTGATGGACATCTCGCCCGTCTACGCCTGACGGCGGCAGGCGTGCCGCGCTCGCAGACGGCACGCAGCGGAGCTCCGCCGCCCGAGCTGCGCGCTCCCGAAACGCCTCGGCAGCGCGCGCGGCCCGTGGCCGAGGTCGTCGACCACGTCCACGGCCAGGTCCGTCGCGCCGGCGCGGCTCCTACCGCCGCTCGTCCGCCGCGACCGTCGGCGGGCGCCGTGTGCCGCCGGCCAGGACCACCCGCAGCGCGTCGCCGAGCGCCGCGCGCGGGTCCTCCGGCAGGCCGGCGGACCGCCAGGCCACGTGATGGTCGGGGCGAACGAGGACCGCGCCCGCGGGGGTCACCTCCGCTTGGCGGAGCCAGGCCCCGCTCCGGTCCACGAGTCCCCCGTCCCCGCCGACCCGGACCACGTCCAGGGGAGCCCCCTGCTCGTCGACCAGAGCGCGTGCGGCCGCGACCCACGCGTCCCCCTCGGCCCCCACGAAGAGCGCGAACCGCCCGGGCTGGACGTGGTCGAGGGTCGACCGGCGATCGACGTCGCCGCCGATCCACGCGTGCGGCAGGCGGCAGCCGGGTGCCGTCGACGGACGGTACGTGCACGGGTCGAAGGTCGCCTCGTCCTCGGTGCCGTCGGGGACCAGGGCACCTCGGGCGTAGCGGTAGCCGATCTCGATCCCGTGGGCGCTGAACTCGTGCGCCTTGTGAGCCACGGCCTCGTCGACCGCGGCCCGCAGCGCGTCGGCCTCGGGCCCGGTCGAGAAGAGCGTCTCGAGCTGCCGCCAGCCCACGGCCGGGTCCTCCGGATCGAGCCCCAGCTCGGCGTCGATGGCCGCGTGGTCGAAGAAGCTCTGGTACGACTGCGCGGCGTTGCGCAGGGCGACCGGACGCCGCTCGGCCTCGTAGGTCTCGAGCAGTCCGGCCGAGCCGCTGCCCTCGATCGCGAGCGCGAGCTTCCACACCAGGTTGTGAACGTCCTGGACGGCCGTGTTGAGCCCCAGGCCCCCCGTCGGCGGGTGGCGGTGCGCCGCGTCCCCGACGAGGAAGACGCGCCCGACCTGGTAGCGGTCGGCAACCACCGACTCCAGGCGCCAGCGGCTCATGCGACGCGCCTCGACCTGCAGATCGTCGAAGCCGGTGGCGGCTCGAGCACGGTCGCGGACGTACGCCTCGTCGAAGACCGTCGGGTCCGTCGGCGTGGTGGCGAACGTGAAGACCCACTCGTCTGCCGACGGGCCCCATCCGGTCCCGCCCATCTTCACGAGCACCCCGCTGCCGATCGAGCCGTGCGCGTCCGGGTTGATGAACCAGAAGATCGAGACGGCAGGATCGAGCCCGCGGCCCGGGAGATCCGTGACGACGTGGGTGCTGACCATGTCCACGAGGTCGCGCTGGCCTTCGAGCGTCGCGCCGACCATCGCACCGACGGTCCGCCCGCCGTCCGCGCCGATCACGTAGGAGGCGCGAACCTCGACCGTATCGCCGGATTCGAGATCGCGGACGGTCCCGACCACGCCGCCGTCGTCCTGGACCAAGGCCGTCAACTCGTGGGAGAACAGCACGCGACCCGGAGCGAGCCGCTCCGCCCGGGCCCGCAGCAGCGGTTCGAGGTGCATCTGCGGCAGATTCGTCGAACGGAAGCGACTGGCCGCTGCGTACGCGTCGCGGTCTGCGCCCCCGCCCCACGAATCCCGGCGCGCGATCTCGCGGCCGTGCAGCGCCGTCGGGCCGGCGAGCGACGTGTACCACGCCACCCGCCCCATGAACTCGATCGGCG
This sequence comes from uncultured Paraperlucidibaca sp., assembly GCA_964569335.1. Taxonomy (GTDB): domain Bacteria; phylum Pseudomonadota; class Gammaproteobacteria; order Pseudomonadales; family Moraxellaceae; genus Perlucidibaca. The sequence continues at coordinate 5,898 of CAZMVL010000067.1, read as the reverse complement.
AGCCCTGCTCGTAGACGGCGTCGGCGACGCCCGCCTCCCCGAAGATCTCCATCGTCCGCTGGTTGAGGATGTGCGCCTTCGGGAGGAGCGCGGTGCCGGCGTGGCGCTCCACGACGATCGCGTCGATGCCGAGCCGACTGAGCAGGATCGACGCCGTCAGCCCGGCTGCGCCTCCGCCGACAACGAGGACCGAGGTGCTGATCGTCCGCCGGCTCACGAGCGGCCTTCCCCGTCGACGTTCGCCGCACGGGCGAGCGGGGGCCCACCGGCGTCCGCCGATTGCCCGTCCTCGTCGACCACGCGGTTGACGAGGGCCCCCAGTCCTTCGATCTCGACGCGGACCTCGTCGCCCGGGACGAGGTAGCGCGGGGGGCTGAACGCCCCGCCGACGCCGCTCGGCGTCCCCGTGGCGATGATGTCGCCGGGCTCCAGCGTGCAGGCCTGGGACAGATACGAGACGAGGTCGGCGCAGTCGAACACGAGATTCGAGGTGTTCGACGCCTGGCGCAGCTCGCCGTTGACCCACGTGCGAATGTCGAGGTGGTCGGCGTCGACGCCGCCGGCCTCCGTCACCCAGGGACCGATCGGGCCGTGGGTGTCGAACGACTTGCCCATCGACCACTGGGGCGAGAGCCGCTGCCAATCCCTGACGCTGAAGTCGTTGAGCACCAGGTAGCCGCCGACGACCTCGTGGACGCGCTCGCGGGGCACGTGCTTGCAGCGCCTGCCGATGACGATGCCGAGCTCGCCCTCGTAGTCGAGCTCGTGCGACACGCGCGGCCGCACGACGTCGTCGTGGGGGCCCGCGATGCAGTTCCCGAACTTCGCGAAGATCGTGGGAACGTCCGGGGCCTGCATCTTCGATTCGGCGATGTGGTCCGCGTAGTTGAGGCCAACGGCGAAGACCTTCTGCGGTCGGGGGATCGGCGCGAGGAGCTCGACGTCCGCCAGGGCCAGCGTCGCCCCGGAGCGGAGCGCGCACTGCTTGAGCTCCGCCGCCGTCTCCGCGTCCAGCGCCAGGAGCGCCTCGGCGCCTCCGGTCGATCCGATCTCGATGTCCAGGGGGAAGATCGTCCCGTCGACGAGCAGCCCCAGAGCCGGACCCGCGGTCGTGGTGTATCGGACGATGCCGTGCGATGCGGTGGGCATGAGGGTGGTCCTTCCTAGCTCGTGCCGTTGGCGTCGTTCGCCAAGGCGGGGTCGATGGTCGTGGTCGCGTCGACGATCGGGATCCCGGCGGAGAGCAGGTCCTCGCCGGCCGCGGGACCCCACAGGTTCAGGGCCCGGGGCTCGCTCGACCAGTCGATCCGCTCGTACGCACGGTCGTCGGGGATCTGCATGAGGTCGGTGTAGACCTCGATCACGCCACCGATCGAGTCCGAGACGTAAGTGGCGAGGTTGAACCCCGGGCCGTGCCGGACGGGTCCCCACAGCAGGCGCAGCCCGTTCAGCGCGAGATCGTCGCAGTACTGGCCCAGGGCCCCCCAGTCCTGGACCTCCCAGGCGTGGTGGTGCAGGACCGTCGAATCCGCGTGGTCCCCGACCGCGAGGCCGTGATGATCGGCGTCGCAGCGCATCCACGTGAGCCCGTCGGCGACGTCCGAGAGCCGGAACCCGAGCACGTCGCCCCAGAAGGCGACGATCGCCTCGTGCTCGACCGAGAGGAACGTGAGGTGCCCGAACTTGCGGATCCCGGGCGCGAGATGCGCCGCGATCGAGAGCGGAGCGCGATGCATGCCGACGTAGATCTCGTACGCGATTCCGGCCGGGCCGACCACCCGAATCGCGCGTCCGATCCCATGCTCGGCGGCCAGGTCGTCGAGCACGACCGCGCCCGCCGCCGTCGCCCGCTCGCGGACCGCCTCGAGCTCCGCCGGACCGTCGACCTCCAACCCGACGTGGTCGAGCCGCGGATCGTCCCCGAGGACGAGCTGCAGCTCGTGGTGCTTCTCGTTGGACGAGAGCAGCACCTGCGTCGCCGTTCGGTCGGTCTCGCGGAGGCCGAGAACGCGCTTCGCGTGCCCTGCCGCGGCGTCGAGATCCGGGACGCGCAGCGCAACATGGCCCATGTGCATGGTCATCGGTTCATCCTTCTCGTGTGGCGTTGATCTGCGGAAGAACGTGGTCGCGTCCGAACCGGACGAACCACTCGAGCGCCTCGCCGCCGACCACGGCATCCGCGCTCGGGAGCTCCGTCGAGGTGCCCTGCAGGAGGCGCTTGATCGGGACCTCGAGCCGCTTCCCGGTCTTGGTCCGCGGGATGGCCGGCGCCACGTGGATCTCGTCCGGAAGGTGCCGGCGCGAGAGGTCGCTGCGGATCGCAGCCCGGATCCGGTCGGCGACGTCCGGGAGCGCGGCGTCGTCGTCGAGCACCACGAACAGCGGCATGAAGTACCCGCCGTCCGGAAGCTCGAGACCCAGGACGAGGCTGTCGCGGACGCCGGGCACGAGATCCACGATCGCGTAGATGTCCCCCGAGCCCATCCGCACGCCGGCGCGATTCAGCGTCGCGTCGGACCGGCCGTTCAGCACGGCGCTGCCGTCGGCAGCGAACTCGACCCAGTCCCCGTGACGCCAGACGCCCGGCCACGCGTCGAAGTACGCCTCGCGGTAGCGGGAGCCGTCGGGATCGGCGAAGAAGCGGATCGGCATCGAGGGCATGGGTTCGCGGATCACGAGCTCGCCCAGCGCCCCGACCACCGGCTCGCCCCGCGCGTCGAACGCCTGGGCCTTGACGCCCAGGCACGCAGCGGCAAGTGCGTTGGCACGGACCGGGAGCCACGGCGAGCCCCCGATCAGGCCACCGCAGACGTCGGTCCCACCGGAGCTCGAATCGAGGCGCACCGCCGGGCCCAGCTGGTCGTGGACCCAGTGCCACGTGCTGGTCGGCAGCGGGGATCCGGTGGCCACGACGGTACGCAGCGACGTGAGGTCCAGCTCCCGGGCGGGCTCGGCGCCGGCCTTCTCGGAGGCGGTCAGGTACGCCGCACCGGTTCCGAAGACCGTCGCCTTCGCCCTGGCCGCGACGCGCCAGCTCCCCAGCACGTCCGGGTACCCGGGGCTACCGTCGTAGAGCACCGGCGTCGCTCCGACCAGGAGCGCCCCGACCAGCCAGTTCCAGACCATCCAGCTCGTCGAGCTGAAGAAGAAGAGCCGGTCGCCGGGCCCGATCCCCGAGCCGAGGCCCAGCCCCTTGAGGTGCTCGAGCACGATCCCGCCGTGGCCCTGGACGATGCCCTTGGGCGTGCCGGTCGTACCCGACGAGAACAGCACCCACAGGGGGTCCCCGAACGCCATCGGCTCGAACGCGAGCGGCGCCGGTTCCGCCGTCGCGGCGGACCAGGAGACGGCGCCGTCCGGAACGTCGTGCTCCCCGGGCCCGGGAACGACGACGGTCAGCCGGAGCGTCGGGAGCTGCGCCCGCAGCACCTCGACGATCTCGCGTCGGTCGTGGACCTGCCCGCCGAACCGGTACCCGCCGGTCGCCAGCAGCGCCTTCGGCTCCACCTGCTTGAACCGCTCGATCACGCTCTGGGTGCCGAAGTCCGGCGAGCAGGAGGTCCAGATCGCTCCGAGCGACGCCGTCGCCAGAAGGCCTATGACCGCCTCCGCGACGTTGGGGAGGAACGCCGCGACGCGGTCGCCGCGACCGACGCCGCAACGCGCGAGCGTCGCCGCGAGCGCGCCGACCGCCGACCGCAGATCGTCCCGCGAGAGCGCGACCATTGCCCCGTCCTCGTGCCCGAAGATCAGGGCCGGAGCGTCGCGAGGCGCGCGTCGCAGGACCTCTTCGGCGTAGTTCAGCCGGATTCCCGGGAACCAGTCCGCACCGGGCATGACGCGCTCGGGCAGGACGACGCTCGCGTCCCCCGATCCAACGCCGTGGTACTCCCGGATCGCGCCCCAGAACTGCTCGATGCTCTCGGTCGACCAGCTCCAGAGGTCGGCGTAGCCGTCGAAGCGCAGCCCGTGCCTGGACCGGAGCCAGGCCGTGAAGCTCGCCAACGGGGCGGCGTCGATGTCCTCGGCGGTGGGCGCCCACAGCAGCGCACCGGGGTTCCGGCTCATCGACCGAGCCCCGCCGCCAGGGCGAATACGTCCGACGGCGGCCGCGTGGGCGGCGCTTCCCTGCGTCCCGTGACGTCGCGAGATCCGGCGATCGGTGCCAACATTATGCACTATGTATCACATGGGCGGTCGGTCTGGGTGCTCCGATTGAGACGGAATCACCAGTGACGGCCCTCGTGCACGCCCTCGTCCTCAGCCGCGGGGGGGCACCGCCGCTCCGCCCCGGTCGCCGGATACCGTGGCGTCGTGTACGTCCGCCACGCCACTGCGCGTTCCCCCCCCCCGCCCCCTGGCCCGGTCGATCGCCGTAGTGCTCTGCTGCGCCGCCGCGATCAGCCTGACCACGATCGCCCCGAGCGAACGGGCGACAGCCCAGGCGGACCAGGCACGAGCGACTCCGCTCCTGGGCCGTCTCGGACCCGGCAGCCCGGCGCCGCCGAAGCCCGTCCGGATCGCCCGCGGGACGTCGCCGGGCGGCGTCCGCTGGACCCTGGACGCGGCGATCCACGGCCGCTGGCTGCAGCTGGACACCGGCCTCCCGGCGGCCGACGGCTACGGCGGCAGCATGACGTTCCCGTGGCGCAGCCGCCTACGACTCGGCGTCGGGATCGGCAGCGGCCTGGGTCGCGCCGACGAGTGGGCCATCGACGGGGTCGCCTACCGGACCGTGGACCGGCTGCGCGTGACCACCGCGGCCGGCACGACCGTCACGTTCCGCTCCCGCCGCGCCCCGCGCAGCGCCGTACGGCGGCACCCGCAACTCGACCGCTATCGGTACGTCATGCGCTTCTTCCCCGCCGACCAGCGACCGTTGGGCGTGACCGCGCTAGGCCCGCGCGGAACGGTCGTCGCCGAGCAGTCGCTGACGTCCGCGGACCCGACCGACGGCCCCTAAGGCCCCGGGGCGCAACGGGCCTCCGCGCCTCGTCGGCGAGCCGACGCGGGCCGTCGTCGTGCGCTACTCCCCGTCGACCGGCTGCTGCTCGACGTGGGCCTGGATCGCGCCGTCCTGCTCGCGGATCCAGCCCTTGCTCGCGGCGTAGCCGAGCATGCCGTCGAGCTGCTCGCGCCAGGCCGGATCGTCGGCCCGGTCGCCGGCCAGCGCGCGCAGCGCATCGGGTGTGACGAAGCTGTCGCCCCCGCCCCGCACGACGACCTTGAACGCCTTGAAGTCGTCGGCCTCCCGCAGCGTCGTCGTGGGCGGCACCGTGGCCAGGTCGATCTCGATGTACATCCGCTTGCAAGCTACAGCAACCCCCACCCCACCCCGCTGATGCGGATTTCACCGCCGTGGCGGGCACGATCCGCATCAGCGGCGGTCGGGAGCGCGGCGACGGCGAGCCGATGCGGATTTCGCCCGCGGGAGCGGCGCGATCCGCATCAGCGGGGGTTGGGGGGTCAGGCGCGGCGCTCCGACGGCCCGAGCGTCGTCTCCAGCCAGGTCGTCCAGCGGGTGGTCTCAGCGGCGGCGATCGCCCGGGCGTTCTCCGCGTAGAGGTAGGCGCGGACCGACAGGTTGACCTGGCTGCTCCACTCGTGGACGGAGAGCTCGACCAGGCCGGGCGCCGGGTCGCTGACCTCCAGGTGCAGCTCGGCGTCGCGGCGGTCGTAGACCGTTCCGGCCAGCACCGGCGCCCCGGGCGCCGGGCCGACCCGGTCGCCGACGGCGGCGTCGCGCAGGCCGAGCGCGTCGAGCGTCGCCGCCCACGCCTGCTCCTTCCGCCCCGCCACGCCGTGCGACACGATCATCGTGCCGACCGGAATCCCCGCGTACGAGGTCAGGTAGCGCCGCAGGTTCTCGATCCCGACGACGGCTGGGCGCGCGGGATC
>CAZMVL010000066.1:15752-22380 GCA_964569335.1 uncultured Paraperlucidibaca sp. | reverse complement strand
CCGATGCAGATGGTGTGCCCTGTTATCTCGAGACCGACAAGCTCAGCAGCGTGCGGCTCTACGAGCGGCATGGCTATGTGGTTACGCGAGAGCGAACCTTTTCGGGGTTTCCGGGGTTGACGTTGTGGTGCATGCGGCGGGGGGTGAGGTGAGGGGGGCCAGCGAGCCCACGGCGCCGCAGTCGCCTTGGACGGCTCGCATGCACCGTCTTGAGCGCCACGAAGTAGACGAACCAGGGCTTGAGCCGACCTCTGCCTTACTCGTTCGCACGATCCGGATTTGGCAGGGCGTCGTCCTGTTCCGCTTCGTCTGGGAACCTTTTCGGCCGCACCAGGTCAAGAAGGAGTGGCTCAAGTTCCCTGAACAGGTGCGGCATCAGCTCGCGCCCGGTTGCGTTTGGGTTGTTCTGAAGCGTGGCAGAAAACGCTCGTTCTACGGCACCACCAATTGCGGCCTCACGTGATCGCGAGGCGCTGACCGTCATCAGCTCCTCGGCCTCGCGCTTGAACGCGTCGATGTCGATGCCGCCAATGTCCGGGTCGATTCCGCGAGGGTCAAACGTGAGCGGTACATCCAACGGCTGGCCCGTGCACAGTTCATGTACGTAGTCCTTCGCGAGCGGCTCGCCCGTGTAGGCCTCATTCAACAGTGAAACGAAGCGGAACGCCCGGAAGAGCTCTACGTAGCACCACAGCTGACCTGACGACGGATCGGCACGGACGGCCACCGCGTGAGTTATCCAGCCGGGCTGCCTACCGGGCATAACGTCTGCCTCGAAGTACCACCGGACAAGTTGTCGGGACGACTTGCCCGTAATGTACGGCATGCACGACGCCAAGCTGTCGCGGCGACCACCGAGCAGCACGAACGCGCTCGCCGCGATCTTGGCGATGCCGCGAAGAGCCTCGTCGCTGCCAAGGTCGTTCATCGTGAAAGTAGTCGGGTGCGTGGAGCGCTCCACTGACTCTGTCATCTTATTCGCCCATTCGTCGGGGTCGAACTTGCCAGGGTACTTCCGCGCGATCCCGCGAACAGCCTGGACCACCTGCTTGCGCGAGCCACCCTGAATCGATACTTCAACTCGATCGCCGTGGATTGTTTCCTGTATCGTTGGCCGAACCGGGCGCATGTTCCCGTCTACATTGCGGATGAACTCGCCCTGCGGGAGCTGAACCACGCAGTTTGGCACTTCACCACGTTCCCGCGAAATGTTCAGGATGTGCATCACGGGCCCGAGTTCGCGACACAGAGCGGCATCGATAGTCGAGCCTAGGGTGGAGTTGCAGGGCCGGCAGAGGAGAGTGCGAGACTTCCATCGGCCTCCCAATGCGTTGGGGATTACGTGCTCCTCACTCCATTCGGAAGGGGCAGGAACCCGCATGCAGACATAGCAGCTAGTCGTCAATGTTTGATTCTCCTACGTGTGGACGCGGGACCAACGACCATTTAGCGGACGCTCGAGTGTGCTCTGGGCGTGGATGACGAGGGAGGCCCAGCGCGCCCCTCACACCCCCACCAAGGCGCCCGCACGCTCTGCGAGCCACGTCTTGCGCGCCTCGAAGTCCGGCATCAGCCGCTCGACGCGCTGCCAGAAGGCCGGTGTGTGGTGCGGCTCGTGGAGATGCACCAGCTCGTGCACGACCACGTACTCGATGATGGGTGGCGGCAGCAGCACGGTGCGCCAGTGGAAGTTGAGGCGACGACTTTTGCCGCACGAGCCCCAACGGTAGCCGAGGTCTTGTACGTGCACGCCGCTCGGCTCCACGCCGACGCGCGGCGCGAAGCGCGCGACGCGCTGGGCGAGCCAGGGCTTGCCGTGGGCGCTGTACCAGGCGATCACATGCTGACGCGCGCGCGCTTGTTCGGCGCGCAGCAGCTGGAAGCGGCCGGCCACGAGCTTGAAGGGCACGTCTTGTTGGTCGACGAGCAAGAGGCGGAAGTTGCGGCCGAGGTACGGGAAGCTCTCGCCGCTGACGTAGCGCTTCTCGGGGCCACTCTGGCCCAGCATGCCCTTGAGCACGAGCTTGCCGTAGATCCACTCGAGCTTGTCGTGGACGAACTGCGCCATCACGTCGCTGCCGCAATCGGGCGGCGCCGAGAGCAAGAGCGCGCCGTCGCGCTCGACGGTGATCGTCAAACTGCGGCGGCGACTGCTGCGCCGTAGCTCGAAGTCGAGCCCATGCAGCGATAGGTGATTCATGCCAGCCCGAGCTTGCTTTGGTTGGCCTTGGCCAGCTCCATCAGCTGGTCGGCCACGGGTTCGAGCTTCTCAAACGGAACAGCGTCGTTGTCGTCGAGGAAGCGGAAGGCCTCGCCGCGCAGGTCGCTCTGGCGCTGCGCGTTCTTCCAGAAGCCCACCGTGCGGATGGCGGGCACGATCACCTCTTCCACCAAACGCGCCGTGTGCTGAGCGAGTTCGGCGCTGCCCTGGTCGCCGCGCGCCTGCGTGATCAGGTCGTAAAACGGCGCATGCCGCAGCGGGTCGAGCCCATGTGCGGCCTCGCTCTGCTTTCGCCCGCTCACCACTTGTTCGCGTAGCTCGCCGAGTGCAAGCACGAGCTGATCCCATTCCTGGCCGTACTTCTTGAGCAACTCTTCCAGACGCTCCGAAAGCTTCTGGTAGAAGACCGGGTCTTCGTCGAGCTTCTTGCGAATGTGATGGCGCAGCGCGTGTTCCATCTCCGAGGCCTTGGCGCGCGGCGAGACCTGGCGCTCCAGATGGTCCGCAAAGGTCTCGTCGCCGATTTGGACGGGCGGGATGCGCGGGTCGATGCCGAGCGAGATCACGTGCTCGTCGATCAAGCGCCCCACCTTCTCACCCACCGACTTGTGAAGCTCCACGTGGCCTTCGCGGTAGCGGCGCCGCATGGCCACGTACACGAGTCCGAGCGTCTTGCTCAGCGGCACGAAGGGCAGGGCCTTGGGGCTCGGCAGCATCAGGTCGAGTGTGGCCAAGAACTGCTTGAGCAGCACGCTAAACTGCGCGCGCAGCTGCGGATCGGAAAGCAGCTGTACAGCCTCTTCGGTTTGTTCGGGATCCACGCCGCGCGACGCAAACAGGTCGTTCACACGAAAGGCTTGGTCACGCAGCTTGGGTAGCTCGTCGTCGAGGCTGCTCAGGGCGCCGTCGACGTCTTCGCTGCTGTACTCGCGAAAGGCCTCTTCGAGGTGGCGCGCCAGGCCGTAGTAGTCCAGCACGATGCCGGCGCGCTTGCCGTAGCCCGTGCGGTTCACGCGCGCGATGGCCTGCATCAGCTCGGCGTCGCGCAGCGGCCGATCGAGGTACATCACGCCCTCGATTGGCGCGTCGAAGCCGGTGAGCAGCATCGATTTCACGATCAAGAACGCGACCGGCCCCTCACCTTCGCTGTGCGCCGTAAGCTCTGCGTCGCTGGGGAAGGGCCGCTTGAAGGCCTCAATGCGCGCCTCGGACTTGTTCGGGTCGATCCACGGCTGCCATTCCTCGCGGTCGTTGTGATCGCCCGAGATCACCGCCACAAACTGCATGCGCGCAAGCCGCGGCAAGTAGCGCGACGCGTACACCGCCACGCGGAACTTGCGCGGGCGCCCCATCAGCTCGAGGTCGTCGAGAGCGCGCTCGGCCTGTGTGAGCGCCTCGGCGGCGTCTACGAGTTCCTCACGCGCCGCGTTGAAGGCGAGCTGGTAGCGCACCGCCGCACGCCGACTGAAGGCCACCACCTGGGCCTTGTAGCCGTTGGGCAAAATGGCTTCGACGTAGTGGGCGAGCATGTCGCGCGCCTTTTCGGCGATCAGCTTTTCCGCTTCGAGCACGGCGCCCTTGGTGGCGTACTTCTGCTTGATGGCGTCGAGTTCTTCCTTGGAATGTTCGCGGAACATGTCCTCGAACAGCTCGTCCAGGTCGCGCCCGTCGGCCACCGCGCCCTCGGCCGTGCGCCCTTCGTACAGGATGGGCACGGTGGCGCCGTCGGCCTCGGCTTGTTTGATCAGGTAGCGGTCGATGTAGCTGCCGAAGATCTCGTGCGTGCGCTTCTTGTCGGCCTTGAGGATGGGCGTGCCGGTGAAGCCGATGCGCGCGCAGTTCGGCAGCGCCTCGCGCAGGTGGGCGTGGAAGGTGTTGCCGTGGCTGCGGTGGGCTTCGTCGACCAGCACCAGGATGCTCTCGTCGTCGTTGAGCAGGCCGAGCGGCTCCACGTCTACCGGCTGGGGCTGAGCCTGAGTGTCTTCGTCTTGGCCGCGGTACTTCTGGATCATCGCGAACACCAGGGCCGGGCCCTTCTGGCTCAACAGCCTCTTGAGGCCCTTGGTGTTGGCCGCGCGCTTGACGTTTTCGCCCGTCATCTCGGCGGTGGCGCGCAGCTGCTTTTCGAGATCCCTGCGGTCGGTGATGATCACCACCTTGAACTGCTCGAGCGCGGGCACCGAGCGCAGCTTGCGCACCAGAAACACCATGGTCAGGCTCTTGCCGGAGCCCTGGGTGTGCCAGACGATGCCGCCGCGCTGATCCTGCTCGCCGTCTTGGGCGCGCGTCTTGCCCGTGAGCAAGCGCTGAATCGTGTTGTGCACGGCGCGAAACTGCTGATAGCGGCAGACCTTCTTGACGACCTTACCGCTGCTCTGATCGAAGATCGTAAAGTGCTGCACCAAGTCGAGCAGGTGCGCCTTGCGCAGCATGCCCGCCACCAACATCTCCTGGCTGCGCAGGCGCGTGGTGTTGAGCTCAGCCAGCACCTCGGCCTGCGGTACGGGGGCTGTGTCTTTCCACTCTTGGTAGTAGCGGCCCTCGGCGCCGATGGTGCCCACGCGCGCGTCGTCGCCACTGCTCGCGATCAGAAACTGGTTGCTGTAAAAGAGCCGCTCGTTGCCCTCGTCGGCTTCGACCTCGCCGGCCTGCTTGCGCGCATTGTGGTAGCGGCGCAGCTGATCCACGGCCTCCACAATCGGCTCGTTTACGCCGGGCGCCTTGCACTCCACCACCACCAGCGGGATGCCGTTGACGAAGAGCACGATGTCGGGGCGGATGGAGCCTGCCGAGGCGCCGCCGGGGCAATCGAGCTTGAACTGCTGCACCGCGGTGAAGGTGTTGTGCTCGGGCTGAGCCCAGTCGATGAAGTGCACAGTGCGCTCGCGCCCGCCCTCCCAGCCTTCAATGCCCGGCACCTTCACGCCCGCGAGCAGCAGCGCGGTGGCCTGTTGATTCGCCTCCATCAGCTTGGGCGCCTGGATACGCTCGAGCTCGCCGATGGCCTGGGCGATGCGCGCGTCGTCGAGCCAGGCCTTGCCCTCGCGCAGGTTGATGCGCAAAAGCGCCCTGCGCAGGTCGGGCTTGATCAGCACCTCACGGAACGACTCGCGCCCGGTCACGGACGGTTCAGTCAGGCTGCCGGTGATGAGCTGCCAGCCGAGCAACACAAGCTGGTTCAAGAAAGGCTGTTCGACTTGGCTTAGCTCAGGTCCGCTCACGAATCATCCTCGGCGAGTAAGGCTGTGACGCGCACGCGTCCGGTGAGTAGGTCGTCCATCAGGCCCTGCTTGAGCAGGCGGAGTTTGGCGAGGTGGGATTCTTCGTCTCCCGCCCGGTTTTCCGCGGTCCGAAGTATGGACACGATCCGATTCTGTTCTTCGAGAACACACCAAGGAAACTGCAAATGGTTCATTATCGTCGCGTTCGCTACGTCTCTCCCCGCCGAATTGACGAACCGGGAGATCTGGTCTCGCACACAGTTGTTAGCCGCTATGTTGGCCTGGACGAAGGAAGCGTTGACTCGGGCTCGGTCGAGTGAAATCCACATCATGTTCGATGACATGATCCAGCCGTCTTCTTGCTCCGTGACTACTACAGAGCGTCCGACATCGGCAACGCGGGAAAAGACTATGTCGCCAGGGCGCAATGCGTACGCAGCTAAGGCGCGAGCAGTTGCCTCTCCAATGTAGAGAAGTTCATCGGGCAGGAAGTACCCTTCCCCTAGAGAGCCTATCGTTACGACTGGTATGCCATTGGGCACCCAGTGCTCTTGCTTTAAGCTCGAGCCGAACGGACCGGTTTTCAAGTGCGGGCGTCCAGGACCGGCATACGCGCGGAGCGGGCCCACCTCCCACTCCTTCGGAATCCGCCCCAGGGGGGAATCCTTGAACTGCTCGGGGTGGCGCTCGGGGTCGCGGAGCTCGCCGTTTTCGTCGATGCCGCGCGTGAGCAGGTCGTGCAGCAGGCCCTGCTTGACCTGCTTCAACTTGGCGAGGATGGCCTCGGTCTGCCGAATCGCCTCATCGAGCGTGTCGAGAATCTCGGCAATCTTGCGCTGCTCGGAGAGGGGGGGGACGTGAGCGGGGAGTTCGTAGACGTCGTTCCGGTTGAGGCCGGGGACACCGGTTGATGTATCAAGACGGCCAAGCGGTAGATTGCGTAGCAGCCAATAGATCCAGCGCATTTCGGCGGATTTGGGTGCCACATAGTAGGTAGTGTCGATAGGCCAGAAATCGCTCTCGCTCCAGAACGTCGCGCCCACAGTGCCCTTACGTCCGACGACGATGCCGGGCCCCCGCACAAGAGATTCGTAGTGACTGCCCACGGGTCCGCTGGAGCCGAATACAATTGCACCACTTCCCCTGCGTAAAGGAGCCGGAAGCGCGTCTCCATACTCCAGTGAGA
>CAZMVL010000066.1:0-15742 GCA_964569335.1 uncultured Paraperlucidibaca sp. | reverse complement strand
TGTCGCCGCAAGGGCGCTGCGTCCACTCACTCATACCCAAGCCCCCCCAAGAACTCGCGTAGCTTCTTGGCCGCGGCATCGCGCTCGGCTTCCAGACTCGTCAGCGTCACGCGGTATTTGTCCCACCAGTTCTCAAAGGCGGCGATCACTTGCTGGCGCCCCTCGTTCACATAGCGGGTGAGGATGCTGTCCAGCTCACTGCGGAAGATGCCGAGTACCAGCGTCGAGGCGTGCGCCTTGTCCAGACTCTTACGCGCCTCAGTCAGCCGCTTGGCGAAGCTGGTCTGCTTGCTCTTGAGCGCCTTCTTCACTTCCCCAAGCTCGGCCTTCTTGGCCTTGAGCTCGGCCTCGCTGAGCTGCTCCTCGGGCTCTTCCTCTTCTTCGTCTTCGCCGGCCTTACTCACTTTAACCAATGCTTCGAGCTCGGCCTTCTTGGCTTCGAGCTCGGCCAGCTCAGTCAAGTATTCGGGCAACAGTGCTTTCACCAAGCGGTGCTCGAAGGGACTATCGCTGCGGGTCTCGGCTTCGAGCGCCGTCAGGATGCTGGTCTCCCAGGCTTCCACCAGGCCCAGGTAGCCGCGTGCGGCGACTGTTTTGAGGTCGTTTTGCACCTCGCCCCAAAACACCGCGATCACGCCTGCCACCTGATAGACATCGAGCAGGCCTACTGGCGTGAGCGCCTTGTCAAAGCTCTTCAAGAGGTCGGTGCGCAGCGCCATCGTGGCGCGGGTCTCGGGCAAGGCTGCGATGCGCGGGCTGTGGGCCTTCCACCACTTGTCGACGGCCTTACGCAGCGCCTCGGCCTTCTCGTGCACGCCCGGGTCGGATTCGATGCGCGGCTTGAGCTCGCGCTTGTCGCGCAGCTCGGCGCGGAAGTCGAGGTAGCCCTTACCCTTGTCCTTGAGCAGCCCGCGCGGCTCGAGTCCGTAGGCCTCAAACAGCGCCTGTTTGGCCTCGAGCTCGGGCTTGGGGATGCCGCCGAGCAGGTGCGCGCGCACGTCGTGGGGCTCAGGCGGCGGCGCGTTGTCGGCGTAGCGGCGGATGTTGAGGTTGTCGTCGTTCTCGCGTAGTTCGGCGCGGCTCACCACGCGTGCAAAGCCCTCGATGTCGACAAAGCGCTGGTAGGCGCTGACGATCTTTTCGATGTGCTCGGGGTTGAGGTAGTTCTGGGCGCGGCCCTCGTAGTACGCGCGGTCGGCGTTGATGAACAAGACCTTACCCTTGCGGGCTTTAGGTTTACTTCCGGGCGCGCGCAGCACCAAGAGGCAGGCGGGGATGCCGGTGCCGTAAAACAAGTTGGGCGCTAGGCCGATCACGGCCTCGATGATGTCGTCGTCGAGCATGCCTGCGCGAATCTTCTGCTCTTCGCCGCCGCGGAACAGCACGCCGTGGGGCATCACCGTCACGGCCATGCCGCGCTGCGACAGCACCGAGACCATGTGCTGCACGAACATCAGGTCGGCCTTCTTGCCGCCCTCGGGGCAGAAGCCGAAGCGGAAGCGCTCGCGGAACGGCAGGCCCTGAAGCTCGTAGTTCTGGCTGAAGGGCGGATTGCTGAGCACGCGATCGAAGCGCGCAAGCTCGCCGCCTTCTACGTGCAGCGGCTCGGCCAGCGTGTCGCCGTTGTGCAGCGCGGCGTCGGGAATGCCGTGCAGCAGCATGTTCATCTTGGTAATCGCCCAAACACCGCCGTTCGATTCCTGGCCGTTGAGCGAGAGGTCCTTGGAGTTGAGCTGGTGCTCGTCGAGGTACTGCTTGGCCAAGATCAACGTACCGCCCGAGCCTACGCAGGGGTCGTACACGCTCATGCCCTCTTCGGGCGCGGCCAGGCGCACCATCATGCGCACCACGGCGCGTGGCGTATAGAACTCGCCGCCCTTCTTGCCGGCCGAGTCTGCGAAGTAGCGGATCAAATACTCGTAGGCGGCGCCGAGCAGGTCGGGGTACTCGAAGTCCTCGTTGCGCAGGCGGTACTTGCCGAAGTGGTCGATGAGCTCGCGCAGCTTCTTGTCGGGCAGCGTGCTCTGGCCGACCCTGCGGTTGAACGAGATGTGCTGCAGCACGCCGGTCAGGCCTGGACTGTTGTGCTCCTCCAAGGCTGCCAGCGCCGTGTCGAGCTTTTCGCCTACACCCTTGAGCGCGTGGTCGCGCAGGTGGGGCCAGCGCGCCTCGGGCGGCACGAAGAAGACCTCGCCCGTAAAATTCAGGTGGTGCTCGGCGCGCTTTTGCGCTTCGGCCTTGGGGCGGCCCTTCTTGAGCTCCTTGTCGAGCAGTTCCTGGTGGCGCTGCTCGAAGACGTCGGAGCAACGCTTCAAAAACAGCATGCCAAAGATGTATTCCTTGAACTCCGAGGCATCCATCTTGCCGCGCAGGATGTCGGCGGCGGCGAAGAGGTGGCGTTCGAGCTGGGGCAGAGTCAACGGCATGATCGTGGGATTCTCGTGTGCGTGGCCACAGGCCTGGGGGCGCCGATGATAGCCCAAAGCCGGGGCGGGCCCCGCACTGGGAACGTGGCAAGGCCCTCTTCTGTGGGGCAGGGTGGCAGCCGGGCGTTCACTCGGAACGGGGTTGCCAAACCACTTGCGACCCGGTCGGAGCCCACTGAATCACCCCGAGCCCGGTCGAGACCGGGCTTCGGGTGGTTTGAGTGGCCTCGGGGCCCGGTCGAGACCGGCCCTTGGGTGGTTTGAGTGGCCTCGGAAGCCGGTCGCGACCGGCCTTCGGGTGGTTTGGGTCGCCCCGAGGGCCGGTTCGGACCGGGTTTCGGGGTGGTTTGATCGCCGCGGAAACCGGGTCCCGACCGGTCCGGCTTCAATCCGGCTTGATGGGCTACGAGGTCGCTTTCGACCGGGTCCCAGCCGCACTGCGGAGCGCGGCGCAGCTAACCGGGGCTTTCTCGGCCATAGCATTCCGGGGGGCTCCCGGACGACGCTCTGGTCAGCTGTAGCCGATCGGCCTCCGAGATTCGGCGTGGGGAGCAAATGCAGTTTGCTCGATGGCGCCCTCACATTCGCCTACCGTTGGAGGCCCGCGTTCGGTGTGCTCGCTGTCCTGGCGCCTATCGAGCGATGGTCTCTGTGTTCTAGAATGCTTCGTGCGGGGATGGGAACACTAGGAGGGGGCGTGAGCGGCAGTCGCAAGCGTTTGGGCTATGGCTGGATTTTCTTAGGCCTGTGCGGCCTCATGCTCGTTGCGGGCAGTATCGGCGGGTCGGGTGGGCAGAAAGACACCAAGCTCCAGGAGGAAGCGCTAGCTAAGCGCCGACAGGAGGAGGAAGCGTCTCGCGCGCAAAAGCGGGCTGCACTCGAAGCGGAGTTGACGACCCAGCGGCCGGACATCGTGCGCAAGATAGGCGATTTGATGAAGGCGAAAGACTATCAGCGCGCTCGTCAAGAAGCAGAACGTTTTCACGAACTCAACGACCCCGAGGTCATGGCTCTCAGCGCCGCCGCGCTGGTTGGTATCGAGCAGGCTGAACTAGCAAGGAGGAAGCAGGAGGAGCAGCGTGTTGCTGCGACACTCAAGAAGCTGAAGAAAACCACAGACAAGGTAGATGGTGTTGACTGGTATCGGGACAAGTCGTCGCCGACTTACAACAATCAGAATGGCTTTTTTCTCTACATCGGCAAACGCGGTGGCGACTTGCCCTGGTTGCGGCTGTGTATCCAGTACATGGCGAGTGACTGGCTGTTTATAGAATCATTCGTTGTCGTGGCTGACGATCAGCGGTTTGAGTACGACCGAGTCAAGTTCGAGCGAGACCACGACAGCAGGATTTGGGAGTGGTACGACGGCGTGGTGACCGCGGCCGACATGGCAATGTTGAGAGCGGTCGCGTTGTCAAAAGACGCCGTGATTCGCTTCCATGGTCGGGTGTACAGGGCAGACAGGCCGATCACGGTCCAGCAGAAAGCAGCCTTGCGCAACGTGCTCGAAGCGTACTGGGCGCTTGGCGGTCAGTGACCGAACCGCTGCCTGGACGGGTTGGCGGCGCGTGGCCTTTAGCGTCCTCTCACCACGGGGGCTGAGCTTCCATCGCGCGCGTAATACTCGCCCGCCCTCACCCGCAAAGCTCCGCCACCAGACTGTCGACTTCGCGCTGCATGGTCGCCGCGCTCCAGCCGCGAGCGTCGAACAGACCGAGATACAGCGTGCCGCAGCGATGCGCACGATCGGCGAACGCGCCTTGCTTGCCCTCGGGCCGGGCGTGAGTGCTCGGGTACACCAGCAGGGCACGTGGCGCGCCGAGGAGCTCGTTGTACGCAAACATCTGCTTCAGGTCGTCGTCCGACGGTGAACCATCACGTGGCACCTTCCACTTGGTGTCCACGACCAACAGTGGCTTTTGGTCTGCCCGTACAACGATGTCGGGGCGCAGCGTGCGACTCGACTCACCTGTAGGCTTCCAGAAGCCTACGCTGCTCTGCGTGCTCACGATGAGTCCGGGCGCTCGCGTCTTGCGAAACAAGGCCGCGACGTAGCGCTCCCAGAGCACATTCATATCAAACAGCAGACTGAATACGGGCACGGGACCCGAACGCAGTTGAGGCGCGTATTGGTCGAGGATCATGCGTGCGAACACGATGGCGTCCTGGTAGCGCGCGGTGCTGCGTCCCAGGGCCACTCGCTCGAAGAGTCGAGGCGATGGCGCCAATGCACCCACCTCCGGAAACGTCGCACGGCAGCGCGCGGAAGCCGCTGCGACGGATGCGCTCAAGGGCAGGTCCGTGAGTGCGGTGAGTGCCGAACCAATGATCTGATTCACCAGTATATCCCGATCGAACACTTGGTGACGCACGTACAGGCGGTCGGGCCGAGCCACGTTGTGCCGTAGGTTTTCGGTCATCATCAGGCGACCGCGGAATACGGTCCCATTGGCCTCCTCATCGCGGTACCCCTTTGCGAGCCCCTCGTGCGTCAGGCGTTCGACTTTTTCCAAGAACCTCATGGCGACCAAGTCGAGCAAGGTCGAGCGGGTGGTGCTCTGTGCCGCTGCGGTCGGGCTCTCTAGACGTATGCCGAGCGCTACCTCGAGCATCTTCAACAGCCCGTTGCGCCAATGCGCCGTCTCGACATCTGACGCGGAGTGCCGGTCGGCCTTCGGTAGGATTTCGATGCCCAAGTCGCCGATCTGGATGTACCCGACAAAGTTTCGGAACGTGACTCGCCGATGTCCGATGCTTACAAAACGTCCTCCGTGCGCATCATTGAAGCGAGCCAGAGCGTCGAGGTCGGCCGCGCGCAGGGCATCCTGCGTGCCGCGCGCGGTCGCGATGCGGTCACCAACGCGAATCGTCTGGTGCTCGAAGACTTTAAGCGTTTTCCGGGGCATCCCCGTAAATCCTTCGGAACGCGAGGCTCGTGAGCTGGTCGACGTCTACGAGTTCCCAGGTTGGGCGCTCTGCAAGCGCATCGCGCTCGTCGTGGTCGAAGTCGGCGAACTCGATTGCGCTGGTGTCGCGCCGGCGAACGAAGTCCCGGCCCAAGACGAGGCCGATTTTTCCCCAGTCTCCGAAGAAGTACTCCTGCAGCAAAGGGACCACCGACTGCTTGAACACCCTCTTGAGGCCTTCGAGGGTGGGCTCGTCTTTCAGATCCATGAAGTACGCATGCCCGATGCAGTGATCGCGGTCACGTAGCTTCTGGATGCGCCGATTAATGGTTCGGAGCAGTTGGGCCGGATCGATGTCGCCCTCTATGGCGAACGTCAGGAGCTCAGGCTTCGACGGAAGTTCTCGGAACGCGAAGCGCCTGCGTAGGGCAGCGTCGAGTGCTTCCACACTGCGATCGGCGGTGTTCATGGTTCCGATCACGTAGAGATTGCTGGGCACGCCAAAGAGAGTCCGGGAGTAGGGCAGGGTTACGATGACCTCTTGGTCCTCGCCCAAGCGTTTGTCCGGCTCGAGTAGCGTGATGAGTTCACCGAAGATGCGCGCAACGTTGCCGCGATTGATCTCGTCAATGAAGATGGCGTAGGGCCGCGCCCCGTCCATTCGTTGCTTGCGTTCATCCGGCGAGAGCTTACAGAAATCGTCGAGCGTCCCTTCGTACCCGGCCACCCGCAGGGCGGCACGAACCGCGCGCTTGAAGACGCCGTCCTCCAGGGCGTAGCGCAGGTCGCTTGTCTCATCGTCTGCGTCGGTGGCCAGCTGCGGGCGAATGCCCTCGATGAAGTCCTCGTAAGCGTAGGCCTGGTGGAAGGTGATGAACGTAAAGTTCTGCTGTTCGGAGGTAGCCTGCGGCGCCTTGAGCCCCTGACTCGCTTCTGCCAGATCCTCGGGCAGAGCCTCTGCCAGAAACCAAGTTCCGTCCTCCTTCTTGTCGAAGAGGAGGTCTCCGAGTCGGCGCTTTATCTTCACGGTCGTGCTCGATTCCACCGTGTGTTGGCCGAGAGTGTTCCAGACCATCTGGCGCAGCGGCGTAGGAATGTTCTGAAGTACGTACTTCGCCTTGAGGAGTGGGTGCGCGAGCAGGTCGTCGACCTTGGCTTGGCCTCCCAGGTCGTGCATGGCCACAGCGATGGTTTGGTACCACTTCAGAGTGGTGGCCAGATCCGTAAGGTCGTGCGCTGCCTCGGACTGGGCTGTGCTCCGGACGAAGTAACGCATGTACTCGGTTTGAAGGTGATACGTCTTGCCGGTTCCGGGCGGACCATACAGGATCAGATTGCGTGCAATATCGCTCGGGACGAGACCCTCGGAAGGCACAGCGCTGCGAGCCGTGACGCCAAAGATCTGCTCAATCGTGTCCTTACGGGTCACCGGGACGAGCGCGTCGAACCAGCTGCCGGCTCCACGTCCGCGCGGCGCTTCGCCGCGGTAAAGTGGAACGTTGAGTCGCCGCAGCTCGATTCTGCCAATCTCCGGGGCAGTTGCCGTCACCTCGCCGACGAGGTGAATGGTAAGGTCGTGCTCCCCTTCGTAACCTTTGATGGCGAAGTAGTCGCCGCGGCGAATTTCGCTGAAGCGGTCCCATGTGGCCTGTGCCGCTTTGTCGCCGCCGGAGAGCTGTCGGTCCACCTGCCAGAAGGCTTGGCTCGTGAACTCCTTCAGCTTCGAGGCAGAGCCTAGCGGAATGCCACCCGCCCAGTAGCGGCGCTCGCGGGGCTCGCTCTCGTCGTCGTCTTCCTCTTCAGTCTCGTCGTCCAGAACAGTGCCGCGCAGCGTGCTGGCCCATTCGCCCAAGTCGACAAGGGGCCGGCCCCTATCCCTGGCTTCGGGTCCGCGGTCCAAGAACTCGAGCTTCAGCAGCGCAACATGAACAAGCCGGCCAAACGCGATTTCAGGGCTAGGAAGAATGGTGCAGGCCGGAACTTCCACCTCGCACACAGCGACTGACGCGGCCTTTATCAGGGGGAGCTTGGACCCGGCAAGCAGGGGGCGAAGCATTTCGTTGATCCGCGCATTGTGCTGGGCGTCGCCGTTCTGCCTCTGCTTTGCCGAAACGCTAGTTGCCAGCAGCGCTTTCTCGCCATCTTCGGTCTTGCCGAGTGCGGGGGGGACCGTGATCCAGAGCAACTCTCGAGCTCGACCTTTCAGTCGAACTGCAAGCCCGACCTGATGCCGGTATCGGGTCTTCGTCTGCCAGTAGTGGCAGGCCACCACCATTGCGCACTGTCCCCCCTCCCACGTGCACGTGACGATTACGCCCCTCGGCCACTCGCCGTCAATGCCGGCATCGAGCCCATCGAGCCCGGAGGCAGGCCAGGGCGCTATCGGCGCGCGTTCAACAGTGCACGAGACCTTCGTACCAGCTACTTCCAGATCGAAAGAATGGGCGCCGTCGAGAATGGCTCGAATCGTGCGCAGACCAAGGCGGTTTGCATCGGATCGCATGGATGACTCGAGATTGTACAGCAGCTGCTCTGTTGGCTGGTTAATGCCGCCTCAAATCCTTCAGCCCCACCTCCCCATCCCATGTCTGCAAAATCGGACATTGTCGTCCGCCACCCGGTTCTCCCTATTATCCCAAGGGGACTCGTCGCCTCCTCGCGGCCAGACAGGACGGCTAGCCAAGCGCGCGCCTATCCATCACCATCCCGCCCGTGCCAACATTTCGTGTGACCAAGAAGCTGGCGAAGGCGACCCACGTGAACCTTGCCGCTGCCCTTGCGGCCCCTCCGAATCCTGAGCACGAGTGGTTCGCGGATCTCTTCTGGGTCGACGGCAAGAAGTGCGTCATCTGGGTTCACCGAACTACGCTGCTCACCTTCGTCCGCCCCGCGGTGGTTGCTGCCGAACTGCGCGAGTTTCAGGGGCTGTTCAGGTACGAGTTCCGCTCGGCCATGGCTGCCATGGCGCTCCCCGAGGTACTGCTCGCGCGCTTCGGCATCTATCATCCGGAGGACTACGCGCCGACCAACGACCGGGGCATCGTGGGCTCGATGCTCGACTACCGGAAGATGTTCGAGCACATGGTCGAGGCTGAGGGCGGGCTCGCCCGAGCACCGATCGCCGAGATCAACGCGAAGCTCAACGACTCGCCGATGTCAGTGCTCGGCATGGACTGCGCGGCCGACAGAATCGATAACTTGGTCGAGCCCGACGCGAGCTTGCTCCATTGAGCTGGAACCCTGAGTCCGCACGCGCCGCCCGCAGCGCAGGCGTGTCCTTGCTACTGCGTGTTGGGGCGCGACCCTGATCCCGCCAAGAGCCGAGAGCCCAGGGCTCGCAGCGGCTACGTGCGCTCGTGGTCTTCGACGAGGTCTACGGATTTTTGCCACCCCATCCCCACAACCCGCCCACCAAGCGCCCGCTGGTCGCGCTGATGAAGCAAGCGCGCGCCTTCGGGGTGGGTGTGCTCATCGCCACGCAGAACCCGATGGATCTCGACTACCGAGCGCTCAGCAATGCGGGGCTGTGGTGCATCGGTCGCTTGCAGACGGATGCTGACCGAGAGCGCGTGGTGGAAGGGCTGGCTGGTGCCGCCGGCGATGGGATGGCGACGGGCAAGGAACTCGAGAACACGCTGAAGCGTCTGGCGTCGCGTTGGTTTTTGGTGCGCGACGCGCACGCCAAGGACGGCTTGAGATTGGTGCATCCGCGTTGGGCGATGTCGTACTTGCGAGGGCCCATGACCGGCACGGAGATTCGCATGGCGCGCAGTGAGCAAGGTGTGGACGCAAAAGCAGCGGAGTGAAGTAGCGTGCACGAGCCCTGCCCGACCTGGGCACGGTGGACCCACGCACAAGCGGCGGAGAGCCTCGGTATGCCACCTCCCATCGAACTCTCGTTCTCGTGTGACCTGATCGCGGCCTCTGCCAAGCAGCGCGGCTTGTTCTTGCCTGCGGCGCCGGAGAACAAGAACAAGGTGCGGCCTGGCAGTCTGTTTTTGGTAAGGCATGCTGCGGACGACTGGCATCACGTTGGCATCGTGCGCAGCGTGGACGGCGATCTCTTTGGCCCAGTGATGGCAGGGCCAGTGCCCGTGGGGCGGCTAAGGCGCGAAGCTCTCGAGCTCAGGCGACCCGTACCCGCTTCTTGCCAAATACAGCGCTGACCTCGAGCTCTCCTCCGAGCGCTTCGACGACTTTGCGCAGCGTGGAGACATGGTGATCTTCACGCCGCTCGATGCGCGAGACTTCTGACTGCGCCACGCCCACCGCCTCTGCGAGAACTTGCTGCGTGATGCCCAGAGACTCGCGCAAATCGCGCAAGCTCATTTCGAGCAGCTCATCGGCCACATTCTTCTCGAGCTCAACGACGCGCTTGTCGGAGAGCTTGCCCTTTTTGATGTCCTTCCACCGATGGAGCGTCACTTGCCACCTCGCTTCGCTGTGCCTTGCTCGTCTAAGTATTGGAGCCAAATCTTCTCGGCGACGGGTATGAGCCACTCATAGAAGCGGTCGTCGCCCGTCTTGTCGCCCCCTAGCAACAGGACCGCGTTTCGTGCGGGATCGAACGCGTAAGCAATGCGTATCTGTGCGCCCTGGGCTTTCACGCGGAGCTCTCGAAGGGCGTGCTTTGTGCCTCGTAGATCGCTGCTGTACGGGAATCCAAGGGTGGTCCCGCGCCCTTCGAGCAGCCCGACGACGTGAAAAACGGACTCCTGGTGTCCTTCACTGAGGTCCTCGTACCAGGTCTTGAACTCGTCGGTCACGACCACCTCGACCATCCACTGATTATGCTTTCAAAAGCATATGCTGTCAACAACATGCGTCGCGGAGCCAGGAGCTGCATAGTAAGTGACCGATCAGCGACTCTAACGCAGTGGGCGGCACGCTGCTGATCGGCATCGAGGACAACGCCGAAGCACCGCCCGCTAACCAGCGCGTCGAGCCCACACTGCTCGACCGCATTCGCAAGCGCGTAGGCGAGCTGAGCGTGAACGTCCAGGTGGTGCCGGAGCTGAAGCGGCACGAGAACGGCGGCGAGTACATCGCGCTCACGATTCCGCGCGCGTCTGGCGTCGCCTCGACGAGTGATGGCCGCTATTTCCTCCGCGTGGGCGACACGTGCCGGCCCATCGTGGGTGACGAGGTGATGCGGCTAGCAAACGAGCGCCCGGCCACGCCTTGGGAGGAGATGACGTCGCAGGGCGTCTCCAGGGCGCATGCTGACGGCGCGAAGGTCGCGAGCTTATGCGCCCGGCTTCGCGCATCCGACCGCGTGAAGCAGTCGGTAAAGGAGAAGACCGACGACGAGCTGCTCACGCACTATGGAGTTGCCCCGATTTGGCCCGAGAAGCTTCTCGCTTTTCAGCGTGCCCGAAGTGACTCCGGTCTCCGAGTTGTACTTCAGGTCCTTGAGGAAGACGGTGAACTCGTTCGTCTGAGACACCTCAATCGCATCCGTCTTGGAATCTGTAGCAACCTCAAAGTTGAGCTTTATTGCGAGCTCACCGCCGCCGCCCACGTCCTGACCGAAGCCCGAGGTTGCAGAGAACTCGGTCACGAGCCACGTAACCGTCCGAGCAGTGGGCGCCCCTCACGCCGACCCCAAAGTCGCGAACCAGCACGTAGCGCTTGCCCTCGCATTCGAGATTGCTTTCGGAAGTGTTCCTGTGGCCTGCTTGCTAGCTGGAGTGTCCTGCGCGGTGCTATACCGCAGCGCATGCGCTCTATCGTGATCTTGAATGGGCTTGCTCTGCTCGTTGCCTGCCGCAGTGAACCTTCGTTGCCGAAGTCCGCTCCGACGGTGCACGCCGATGCGGCGAGCACACCAGGAGCGACTGCGTCAAAACCGGACGAACCGCAAGCTGTGGCAAGCGATGCGGCAGCCGTAGCCTTCGTGCAGGACCCAAACTGCCCTGAAGGCATGGTGCACATCCCGGGCGGCACGTTCGTCATGGGCTCAGACAGGACGCCACGCGAAGCCAAACACCAGGTGACGCTTTCTCCCTACTGCATCGACCGCACCGAGGTGACCGTAGCGGCCTACCGCGCCTGCGTGGAGGCAGGGGAGTGCAAGCGGCCCCGAGGCGGCTCGCTGGGCTGCAGCTATGACGAAGAAGGCGCTGCGCAACTCGCCATAAGCTGTGTGGATTGGAACGAAGCAGACACCTATTGCGGCTGGGCCAAGAAGCGTTTGCCCACCGAAGCAGAGTGGGAGTTTTCCGCGCGCGGAACGGACGGCCGCCCGTACCCCTGGGGCGATACGGACGACGACAGCAAGCAGGTGCGCGCCGCCATACGGCCGGCGCCCGTGGGCTCGAAGCCTGAAGGAGCGAGTCCGTTCGGCGTGCTCGATATGTCCGGCAACGTCTCGGAGTGGGTGGCGGATTGGGAAGAACCGTATGAAACCGGGCCGGTGTTCGACCCCAAGGGACCGACGAGTGGCGAGTTCAAGGTTGTAAGAGGTAGCAACTATACCGGCGGTTTCGATCAGCCTGCAACGCGTCGCATATCCATTCTACCCACGAGCTATAACGGCGCTCGAGGCATGCGCTGTTCCAGCAACCAGCTACCTAGCGAGCCTGCTCGACGAAACGACTAAAGTTCGCGACTTGCTCCGCAACCTTGGGGCGAACGGCTACGCTCAAATGCGCTGCCCGATTGAGCTTCTGGTTTTTGATGGCCTCTTCGAAGCCGCGCAAGGTCGCTGCGGTTTGGGGTGATGTATCGAGCGAGTAGGCCAAGTATGCTTCTGCCGCGCACAAGACGAGCGTACTGCCGATGGCGAGAATTAGAGAGGGAGGGAAGACCGCCCCGGCTGCAGCAGTAGCTCCACCTGCCCCCGCCATGGATGCAAGCGCTCCGAGGGTTCCACTGATGCCCACGCCGCCCACCAGGACTTGCGCTGCGCCTTTGACGGTTGAGGCGGCAACACGATCGGTGCGGCCGTGCTTGTTGTCGTACGAGAGATCGCCTGAGTAAAGCAGCAGCGTGTAACCTTCGTAGAGGCTGCGCGCTCCGTCCACCAACGCGAAGCCCTGGCCTACAAACTGCGTAAGTCGTTTCAACCCTTCGAACAGCGCGCCCGTGGACCGCAGAGGGTGGCTGTAGGCCTCGACCACGGCTTGCACCGAGCTGACTTGGGCGACAACGCCAGATGCGACTTCGTACCCTATCCAAAACTTATCGATTCCGTTGTCGGCTTTGCTTAGGCGCTCGGGAAGTGTCAGCAGCGCGAAGGTGAAGTTCAGAGCGTTGGCCGCGTTGGCGAGCTGTGCGGGCAGTTCGCTTCCCAGCGTCTGGATCTGCTGAGGATCAAACGGAACCTCCACGTTCTTAACATGCAGGTAGTCGCCCTGAATCTGCACCCCACCACCATCCGCCTGAACGGGGCCATTGGTGACAAGCCCCCTGGTAGCTGTGGCGGGATACAGCACGAGCGGCGTCTTGCTTTGCGGCGCCTTTCCTGAAGCAGACGAGACGTGAATCTGCCCCGTCTTGGAATCGATCTGCAAGTTGAGCTTGCCGGGTTTGAGCCTCGGCGGAGGCGAGTTCTTGCCCGATGCGGCTGCGTGTAAGTTTTGCAGGGTATGGATGGCTGTCGCCGCCTGCTCCGGCGTCGAAACGAGGGAAGCCAAGGGGCGCGCGTAAAGCGCACTGAAGATGTCCGAAGCGCGCCCGGCGCTCGTGGTGATGATATCCAGCGCTGGTTTGAGCAGCTCCCAGTCCGATCCCCTCTCGTCATCCGTCCGTGCTCCAGCGGGAGCCTCCGTTTGCATCGACGGGGGCTCGCAACTCAGACTGTCTGCAAGCTCGTCCTCCCACCATGGCTTGCCTGCATTCCAGCAGGCCTCGAGGAATCGGTGGAGCATGGCATCCTGCTGCTTGGCGTCGGTGACGGCGCGCCCCAAATCGTATACGAACCGCGTCAGGCTGGTTTGAGACAGCAGGCGCGCCTGCAACGCGAGGTTCTCGGCGGTGACTCGTTCGAGTTCATCCAAGGCGGCTCCCGTCCGCCCTGCCAAGTCGTACTCAGTCACGGCTTCGGCCATCAAGAAGCCGGCGCGGTACAGTTCGTAGTAGTGTTGAATGTACTGTTGGCAAGTGTTGTTGAGCGCGAGAAAACCTAGGGGCGAAAAGGGGAACTTGCGAAAATATGGGTGAACGCACTGACCATCTGTCTCCTTGCCGATCTCCCATGCGGAGGCGTACCAGGCGCTGTCCTTGTGGTTGCTGCCTTCAGTGATTCGGACGCTCGTGCTTTCTTCAAACACATCATTGGGCACCATCGACTTCCGAGCCTGCCAGCTTGTCTCTTCCGGCTTCTGCCCAGGATCGAGTGGCCGGAGCCGCGCGCATTGCCAGGCGAAATCCCGGTACGCCTCGAGTATCTGGCGCTCCTTGGAGCCGTGAAACGGCAGAGGCGGCGTCGCCTTGTTGTGCGCCTCAGCATCGAGATACGCATCGGGCTTACTCTCCTTGGCCTGCGAGATCAGCTCCATCGCGCGATGCATGGCTGCCAGGTCTTTGCCAGATTTCTCGAGCGCGGTGGCGCAGTACCAGTTTGCAAGTTCAGCCTGGTACAACGCGCGAAGCGATAGTGGCGTGACATCGCATAGCGCCTGACCGTCCAACGAGTTGAGCTCAAACTCCCCAGGTGGCCCTAGCAGGTGCGTCGCAAGCCGCGTGGTGGCAATGAACTCTGGGAGGTCGCGGCGTGCGAAGTAGTTAGGGCGTGCCTTGGATTCGAGCACGCCGAAGCGCTTGAAGACATAGGCCTCGTTGCTCGCTCCGTAGCGCGTGAGTTCCTGAATGAAGAGATCGAACAGTTCCTTGTTGAGGCTCCAGTACAGGTAAAATGCAGTGCCGCCCGTGATGGCGATGGGGTATGCCGGTTTCGCCTTCTCGAGCTGCATTTTGATATCGGAGTCGCTTGATGTCTCCTGGAAGGCGAACCCGTCCTCGTCCGTTCGGGCCGTAAGCGTCTCCTGTTCGCCTGACAAGAGCGGGTGCGGGCGCCGTATCCACACGTAAGCTCCTGGAATGGGCGTAGGCACCACGTCGTAGCGGCCTGCCTCGCGCATGCGCACCGCGCCCTCTGGAGCGTCTCCCGATGAAGGCTTTTCGTGGGGCGGCAAGCACTCCAGCTGTGCCAGACGCAGAGAGTAGTACGTAACCAGCGCGGTCGTGTTCTCGTTGGCAGGGACGCGATTGGACATGGCTACGCCAGGTATTCCTTGTTGAGGCGGTCTGCGAGTTCTAGGTCGAGCGCGCCGAGTTCCGAACGATTCATCACGCTATGTTCGAAGGCTAAGAGCGCATGTTCGAGGTTGGCTCGATCGTCCGTGGGCCCGGCAAAGCCGAGCCCCTGCAGATGTCCGAGCAAGCCGCGGTCGATGAACTCCGTTTCGTCGGAGCCGGGCTCATGCGTCGGCTCGAGTGTGTTGAGCTCGAGCGTCCACGACACGATAGGGTCCTTGAGCGCCATCAACACCGTGCGTTGCGCCGCGGGGAGGACGGCGCGCGCGATGCCCTGGTCGTCTGTAACGCCTTCGTCCAGGATGATGCGCGTCTCCGGCTGGTACATGGTCCAGGCGCCGTTTTTGTGCAGTTGTCCGTGGATGCTGCGCACGCGCACCGCAATTTCTTGCCGGCCTTGCTCCACCTCCACCCGATGCACCCCATCCACCGCGCGCAGCACTTCCTGCACGGTCTTGCCCGGCACCATGACCTCGTCGCCGGGGCGCAAAATATTCGGGTCTTTGCGCTTCTTGCGCAGGGGCTCGTTCTTGGGGTCGTCCCAGAGCTTTTTCCAGCCCTTGAGGCCGTGGTTGCGGGCGATGCGCGAGAGGTTGTCGCCGCGCTTGACGATGTACTTGGTGTAGAGGGTGGTCTTGTGGACGGTTTGGGCTGCCAAGCCACCGAGGGCCTTCCACATGTCGGCGTCGAGCTCGGGCAGACGGATGCTGACGTTGCCTGGCGCAAGCGGCTCCCAGCGCACGCGGCCCTCGGCGTCGCTGCGCAAAGTCTTCTCGTCGCGGTTGTCGTGGATGAGTAGGACCTGCACGTTGGGCACAGGCTGCTTGTCGTGGTCAACGAGCTCGACTTCGATCCAATGGGGTTCGCGCAGCTTGCGCAAGGCCGACGGCGTGATGGCGGGGCCTTCGTTTTCGGGCACGATGTACACGCGCAAACGGCGCAACAGCAGCAGTTCTTGGTGCGGTCTCTTGGGTCGGGCCTCAAAGGTCTCAAGCAGCGTGCTGAGCGCCTCGCGTTGTGTCTGAGGGCGTTGCGGGTCGGCCGCGAATTCTCGCACCAGCGTGATGGCCTCTTGTTCGTTCACGGCTTCGAAGCGGTTGCGCTCCGGTGCGTGCGCGTTGTCTGCGGCGCGCAGCAAGCGATAGTTGCGCC
>CAZMVL010000065.1:0-22689 GCA_964569335.1 uncultured Paraperlucidibaca sp. | reverse complement strand
TGCTGGTCGCGGCCGCGCGTCGCGGTGGAACGGCCCGCCGGGTCGTACTGGGGCTGGCAGCGGCCGTCGCGGCGATCGCGGTGCTGGCGGTCGGCTCCGGCGACCCCATGATGCTGATCGCCCTGGCGGCCGCGGCGGCCGGAGGCCTGGTCGCGTTTCGCCGTCGCCGGTGGCTGGGCCTGACCGCGTTGATCGTCGCCGCCGTGCTCGCCGGGCTGGCCGCCGTCGCCCGCTCGGTGGTCGGCGACCTGGGCTACGTCCACCAGCCCTACGAGCTCGGGCTCGTCGCCTACGACGCGCTGGGTCGCTCGGTCGGCAACACGCTGATGGGCCTGGAGCAGGTCTGGGGCGGCCGCGGAGGGCCGTCGGCCCCGCGGGGCGTCGTCGAGAGCACCGCCGGGTATCTCGGGACCGTGCTCGTCGGGATCGCGGTGGCGGTCGGCGCTATCGCCCTCTGGCGTCGACGGCGGTCGCTGTTCGCCGCGCCCGCCGAGCGCTCCGCCGACGACGCCGACCGCGACCTGCAGCGTGACCTCTGGGTCGTCTACTGGGGCGTCCTGGCCGTCGGCTACCTGGTGGCGTTCCTGCTGACCAACGCGGCGGGCGGGGCGGGAAGCCAACCGGTGCCGCGTTACCTGTACGGCGTGCCGCTGGCCGCCGCGGCGCTGCTGGCCGCCGCCCAGGCCCGGCAGCGGCGACCGTGGATCCTCGCCGCGACCGGCGCGCTGGCGATGCTCGGCGCGATCGCGGCGCTGTCGACCGCCAAGCCGCCCCCTCCCGGCCCGACGGCGGCGGTCGTCGCCATCGCGGAGCGCGAGCGGGCGACGCGCGGGTTCGTCGACTACTGGACCTCCTACCCGCTGGCGTTCGCGTCGGGGCTGCAGCTCGACGTCACCCCGGTCACGGTCTGCCCGCAGGGCCCGGCCGGCACGCCGTGCCCGATGACGCTGCACTACATCGACCAGGCCTTCCGGGCACGTCCGGGGATTCGCTCGTTCCTGCTGCTCGGCCCGCCCGACCCCGAGAGCGTGGTCCCGGTGGTCTCGGCCCTGCCGCCGAGCGCGACCCCGGAGCGCATCTTCGCCATCGGCGGTGGGTACCAGGTCGCGATCTTCGCCTACGACGTGGCCCGCGACCTGCACCCGGAGACCGCGTTCGCGATGATCGACGGCCGGAAGGGAGCACCGTGACGACGCTCGCCGTGCAACTCGTCAACTACAACACCCGCGACCACCTGGAGCCGGCGCTGAGCGCCGTACTGGCGGACCTCGACGGCGCGCCGTTCGCGGCGACGGTCGGCGTGCTCGACAACGCCTCGGACGACGACCTGGGGGACCTGGAAGCGGCCTTCGCCGGGCGCGTGACGTTTGCCCGCAGCGCGACGAACGGTGGCTTCGGCGCCGGTCACAACCAGCTGGCGGCGAACGCCGACGCGACGCTGCTCTGCATCGTCAACCCCGACGTGACGCTGCCCGAGCCGCGCACGCTGGAGCGGCTGGTGCGCTGGTTCGACGACGCCTCGGTGGTCGCCGCCGGCCCGCGCCTGGTGACGACCGACGGTGCCACCCAGCGCTGGGACCATGGCGAGCGGCGCGGCCTGCTCGCCTGGGTCGCGAACGGCGCCGGCCACGCGTACTGGCGCGAGCGTCGCGCCCCGGCCGACGTGGCCTGGGCGTCGGGTGCGTTCCTGCTGGTGCGGCGGCAGGCGTTCGCCGCGATCGGCGGGTTCGACGAGCGCTTCTTCCTCTACAAGGAGGAGGAGGACCTCTGCCTGCGACTGCGGGCGGCCGGCGGCCGGGTCGTCTACGACCCGACGGTCGCGGTCGGGCACGTCGGCTCGGTGGTCGCCGACCGCCAGCGGCAGATGGCCGCCTCGGTCGCCTACTTCGCCGAGAAGCACCTGCCGCCGCGCCGCCGCCGCGTGCTGGGCTGGCTGCACGCCCACGTCACCCGGCGGCTGGAGCGCTGGGGGGCTCGTTGAGCCGCTCGCGGAGCAAGCGAGCCCCGGCAGCAGCGGGCTAGATCGGGTTTCCGCGCTCGAACATCTCGAGGACGAACCGTACGCCGCTGACGACGTGCACCAGGAACGCGACGCCGAGGATCGCGGTCGCGACCCAGTGCAGTCCGGCGCGCCAAGCGGAGATCGAACGCACCAGCACGACCATGAACAGCATGTACACGGCGACGTACGCCTGCCAGGCGAAGTTCCCGTCGAGTTCCCGCGGTCCGGTCTCGCTGAGCAGGGCGAACATGCCGATCCCTACCACCGTCAGCAGCACCGCGTAGCGGAACGCGTCGTAGCTCCAGAGCCGTCGGCGCAGGACGACCAGCGCGACCAACGGGAACGCGATCGAGGCGAGCACCGAGCGCCAGATGCTCTCCGAGTACACCGACCAGACGTGCCACGGTTTCAGGACGACGTCGGAGTCGGCCTCCGAGGTGCCGGGGCCGAGGTAGTAGACGTAGAAGTACTGCACGACGATGAGCGTCGCGAGTCCGACGCTCAGCGCGAGGGCGCCGCCGACCGCACGCCGCTGGCGCCGTTCGAGCAACGCGAAGACCGGGAGCACGAAGCCGACGGCCATCGCGAAGGTCGGCTTGGCCAGGATCCCGAGCAGGCCGACCCCGAGCGCCCAGAGCAGCCACCGGGGATCGAGCGTCCGGACGTAGGCGAGGCTGGTGGTGAACAGCAGCACCGCGAACGGCATCAGCAGGATCGTCGTCGAGTTGTGCCAGACGTTCGCCGGAAGTTGCCCGATGTAGATCGTCTTGGTCGGGAGGCTGAAGCAGAGCATCAGCAGCACCAGCAGCACGGCCAGCGCGGGGACCGATCCCCGCCCGACGCCGTCGCGTCGCAGCTCGCCGTCCGCGAACCGCCACGTCACCAGGTACTTCGCGGACACCGCGAGCGTGAGGACCGCCGCTGCGGCGATCCTGACCGTCCGTTCGTCGGTGGAGAACCCCGCGAACAGCGCGTTGAGCCCGTAGAAGAGAACGTTGCCCTGCCACTCACCGGACTGCAGGGCAACGATCGTCATGTCGGCGTGCACCGCAAGATCCGTGGCGACGTCGCGGCGGAAGATCTCCACGAAGATCGCCAGGGCGATCAGCCCGATCGCCCCCGCTCCGATCAGGACCGGTGCGGGGAACCGCCACCACGGTGCGTGCGGTGCGGCGACCGCCGCGGTCGCCGCCGCGGCGGTCGCGTCATCGGAGGGAACGGTCGGGGACGGTGAGGGAGGAGAAGGCATCATCGGGGCGTTCGGGGATCGACGCTGCGCGGGTCACCGAGCGTCGGCGCCGGCCCTGCGCGGCCGTGGAAGATCCGGTGTCGGGTGATCAGGAAGTTGCCCACCGACATCAGCACGATCAGCGTGAAGTAGACGGCCAGGTCGGGAACCCCGAGCAACGGAGCGAGCAGCGCGACGCCGCCCGCGATCAGGAGGTACTGGACGACGACGGTGGCGACGAAGCGCTGGGCCTGGGAGCGCGCGCCGAGCGCATAGGTCTCGACCGACGCGAACGTGAAGTAGCGGTGCAGGCCGAAGTGCACGATGATCCCGCAGACGTAGCCGACCGCGAACGCCAGCTGGAACGGGGTTCCGGTCAGCCGCAGCGTCGTCGTCAGCGACAGCGAGACCACCGCCACGATGCCGCCGGAGATCAGGAAGCGCACCGCCGGGTGCGCGAGCACCGCGCTACGCAGGTCGCGCATAGGCGGAAGCTCGGGCCTCGGTCCGCGTGACGTCGATGATCCGCTCGACGTCGAGGCTCGACATTCCGGCCCAGAGGGGCAGCCGCACCAGACGCCGGCTGGCGTCGTTGGTGACCTCGAGCGACCCGTCCGTGCGACCGTAGCGGCGGCCGCCGGGCGAATCGTGCAGCGGCACGTAGTGGAACACTGCGCCGATGTCCTGCCGCCGCAGGCCAGCCAGCATCGTCGTGCGCTGCTCCGCCGACGGGGCCAAGAAGTAGTAGAGGTGCCCACTGTGCCGGCACCCGTCGGGCACGGTCG
Organism: uncultured Paraperlucidibaca sp.; assembly: GCA_964569335.1. Classification (GTDB taxonomy): domain Bacteria; phylum Pseudomonadota; class Gammaproteobacteria; order Pseudomonadales; family Moraxellaceae; genus Perlucidibaca. The sequence goes on along the minus strand of CAZMVL010000065.1, from coordinate 18,674 downwards.
GCCGGCTGAGCAGACCCTCGTCCTCCAGCACCTCGAGACCCTCGTGGTACTGCTCCCAGATCGCGCGGCGCCGCTCGGTGATCTGGTCGATGCTCTCGAGCTGGGCGAGCAGGAACGCGGCAGCGACCTCGCTCAGCAGGTAGGACGAGCCGACGCTCTGCCAGGTGTACTTGTCGACCTGACCGCGGAAGAACTGGGAGCGGTCCGTGCCCTTCTCCTGGATGATCTCGGCCGCCGCGACGTGTCGGGGGTCGTTGATGATCAACGCGCCGCCCTCCCCGCACTGGACGTTCTTCGTCTCGTGGAAGCTGAACGTCGAGAACGCGCCGATCGAGCCGAGCGGACGTCCGTGGTAGCTGGCCGGGAGCGCGTGCGCCGCGTCCTCGATCAGCACCAGGTCGTGGCGATCGGCGATCGCCTGGATCGCGTCCATGTCGCACGCGACGCCGGCGTAGTGCACGACGACGATCGCGCGGGTCCGGTCGGTGATCGCGTCCGCGATCGCGGACGGGGAGACATTGAGCGTGTCGGCCTGAACGTCGACGAAGACCGGAACGGCGCCGCGGAGCGCGAAGGCGTTGGCCGTCGAGACGAACGTGAACGACGGCATGATCACCTCGTCCCCGGGACCCAGGTCGGCGATCAGCGCGGTCATCTCGAGCGCGGCGGTGCAGGACGGCACGACGAGCGCGTGCTCAGCGCCGATGCTGCTCGTGAGCCACTCCGCGCAGCGACGTCCGAACACCCCGTTGCCGGAAAGCTGGCCGCTGGCCAGGGCTTCGTCGATGTACGCGTGCTCGCCTCCGACCAGCTGTGGTCGGTTGAACGGAATCGCTGCCATCTGAACGAGTCTAGGGTTGTTAACGGCCGGGTGCGCGGGTCGGTGGGGGTCGAGGGCCGAAGCGACGAAGTAAGGTCTCCCCTGTGTCAGTCTCGGCTCCATCCCCTGTCGCACTGAGCGTCGTCGTACCGTGTTACTACGACGAGGACAACGTCGCGCCACTGCTGGAGCGCCTCGATCCGGTGCTCCGCGATCTGGACGGCGACTGCGAGGTCGTGCTGGTCGACGACGGCAGTCGGGACGCCACGTCGAAGCGCGCCGTCGAGGCCGCCGCGAGCTACCCGCACCCGGTCCGCCTGGTGCGCCTGGCCCGGAACTTCGGGCAGCATCCCGCCGTCTTCGCCGGCCTGGCGCACGCCTCCGGCGAGATCGTCGTCACGATGGACAGCGACATGCAGTACCGCCCGGAGGACATCCCGCTCCTCGTCGCGGCGCTGCACGACGGCGCCGAGGTGGCGTCCGGCGTTCGCGCGCAACGCGCCGATCCGCTGGGGCGGCGGATGATCACGCGCGGGCTCTCGTGGTGGCTCGGCCGGCAGACGGGCACGCAGCTCGCCGACTTCGGCTCGATGTTCCGCGCGTACGATCGTGCGACCGTCGATCGGATGCTGCTGTTCACCGAGCGTCATCGGTACGTGCCCGCGCTCGTGGCGTGGCTCGGCGCGGACATCACCGAGGTCGAGATCACCCACGACCCGCGGGGCGATTCCGGCAGCCGGTACCGGATCGGCGCGCTGGTCGACATGCTCCTCGACCTGGTCACCGGCTACGCGGTCTTCCCGCTGCGCCTGGTCGCCGGCCTCGGCGTGGCGGGCGCGTTCGTCGGCTTCCTCGCGTCGGTCTTCTTCCTGATCTACCGCGTCGTCAAGGGCGACGGCGGGGCCGGCGCCGTGTCGGCGTTCGCCCTGATCTTCGCGCTCTTGGCGATCCTGCTGGTGGCGGTGGCCCTGATCGGGGAGTACGTCGGGCGGATCTACAGCGAGTCCAAGGGGCGCCCGTACTACGTCGTCGGAGAGGTCCGAGAGCTGTCGCCGAGCTCCGAGGTCCGGCTTTGAGCAACGGGTGCGAGCGGCTGGCGTGGGACTCCGAGCACTTCGGGATGCCGATCGGCCAGGTGCGCGGACGCGAGCTGGACGACGCGACGGGCCGCGCGGTCGCAGCGTGGCAGGAGCGCAACGGCATCGCGTGCACCTACCTGTTCGCCGATCCTGAAGACCGGAGGACGGCACGCGCCGCATGGGATCACGGCTTCATGCTCGTCGACCTGCGCCTGCGCCTGCAGGCGCAGGTGCTCGACGGTCCCGCGCCCGACGGCGTCCGGGCCGCACGCGCGGATGACCTCCCCGAGCTCCGGGAGACCGCCACGACCGCGCACACCGATACCCGCTTCTACTTCGACGAGCGCTTCCCGCGAGAGGCCGCGGCGCGCCTGTACGGCGTCTGGATCGAACGCAGCCTCGACGGCTCGATCGCCGACACCGTGCTCACCGCGGACGTCGACGGGCGCCCGTCGGGGTACGTCACCGCCGCGTTCGACCCGGACTCGGGCCTGATGACGATCGGACTGCTGGCGGTGGCCGAGCACGCTCGCGGCATCGGCGTCGGCGGGCGCCTGCTCGACGGCCTCCGGGCGCACGCGCAGACGGTCGGAGCGACCCGCATCTCCGTGGCCACGCAGGCGCGGAACGTCGCGGCCCAGCGGCTGTACCAGGCGTCGGGCTTTCGCACGTCGGAGGCGGACGCGGTGTACCACCGCTGGGCCCCGACGTCGGGCGATTGAGCCCGCCGGAGCGGTTGCGCACCCGCTCCGGCCGGGTCGCCGCGGATCAGGTCGCGGGCTTCTCGTCGAGCCGGAGCAACCGGTAGTCGAGCCGCCCGTCGATCAGGGCCCCGCGTCGAACGTCGACGGCCCGGAACCCCTCACGCCGTAGCGCCTCGGCCGCGAGCTCCAGATCCGTCGCCTGCTCGCTCATCACGAGGACGTACCTGACCGCGGGGTCGATCAGCCGGGCCATCCCGGTCGGGCTGATCTGGTCCATCCGCTCGGTGGTGCCGACCTGCTGCACCGTGTGCCCGAGGTGCGGCAGGTTGACCCAGGCGATGTCGGTCACAGGACTGACCGGATACCAGAGCAGCATCCGCTCCCCCGGGCCGTCGTGATCACGAACGAGCTCGGCGAACCGCTTGCCGTCGCCATAGGCATCCCAGTCCCGGCCCGCGTCGACGACGAACGTCCCGGTCGTTCCGCGACCGTCCATGACGGACGGGGAGAAGGCCAGGAACGTCAGGATCGCGCACAGCGCGACGACCGCCGTAGCGGCGACCCGCGTTGCGCGGGCCCCCGCGGCCACTGCGACGACCACCGCCACGACGAGGAGCACGATCACCATCGCCTGGTGATCCGCGATCCACCGGTACGCGTCGAGCGCAGGCGCGTCGATCCAGCGCACCGCGATGGCGAGCAGCACTGAGCCCCCCGCCGCGGCCAGCAGGACCCGTCGCTCGGCACCGCTGCGCCGCGACACCTCGTGGAGCAGCACACCCAGCGCGGGGGCCATCGCGACGATCAGCACCGAGTACGCCCACCACGTCTCGATCCCCGACGACGTGGTCGCGAACCGCGAGATCCACGTGATGCCGACGTAACCGACGCAGAACTGCGCGATCCGCGCCTCGAGCGTCGAGCCGAGCAACCGGCGACGCATCACGCACACCAGCGCGACGCTCAACGCGATCGGCGCCCAGATGCGCGGCTCACGCCAGAGCCACTCCGACGTGGGCCTGACGAACGGGCCCGTGTTCTGTTCGTTGTCGCGCAGGTAGTCGATCGTCGGCTCGAGCATCTCGGTGATCGAGAACCCGTTGCGGATCTGGGTGTACGCCAACCAGCCCACGAGGTAGACGGCCAGACCGCCCACGAGCGCGGCGAGCGCCCGCACGAGCAGATCGCGGAGCCGGCGTTCGCGGACGGCCCCGACGACCTCGACCAGGACGAAGGGCACGAGCGCGATCAGGAAGGACGTCTGCGCGAAGAGCGCGATCGCGAGCAGGGCGCCGGCGACCAGCGCGCGGATCCGCGACCGGTCCGACAGCCACCACACGGCGACGCCCATGATGCCCGCCGTAACGGTGAGGAAGAACGAGTAGTCCCAGAGGACCAACCTCGAGAAGAACGGCGTCAGGTACAGCAGCGCGACGCTGGCAAGCGCCACCCAGCGGGTCGCGAAGCGGGTGACCAGGACGTACAGCGCGGTTCCGGCACCGACGACCAGCAGGTACCGGAGCACGAGGTAGCCGCCCTGCGCCCCGAACACGCGCTCGAACGCGCCGATCGACAGCGTCGCTGGGAACCGGACCGCGAAGTAGTTGAGGTCGAAGACTCCGAGGTGGTGGTGGGGCACCCAGCCGTACCCGCTGTAGAACCACGCATCTGCGTACTGCAGCTGGTTGACCAGGGGCAGACGCAGGACCAGCACCAGCACGATCGGCAGGCCCAGGATCGTCGCGAGCGTCAGGCCCCGGCCCACGTGCGACGCGCGCCGCGGCGCCGGATCCGCCGTCGCGGCGTCCTCGATGGCGCTCTCAGGCATCGCTGCTTCCCCCGAGCGACGGGGTCGTTCCCGATCGGCTGACTGCATGCACACCTTCGACTCGGACGGACGCGGACGGCGCGGAACCGCGCGCTCCGCAGTCTACGAGGCCGTCCACCCGCTCGACGCACTCCGGCATACGTCGTCCGCGTCGCGGGCCAGGGCGGGGAGAACGACCGGGCGGGCGTTCCGCCGCGTCAACGGCCGACCACGCGACCGACGGCACGGCGCAGCCGCCCGGACGTATCCGGGGTCCGCCCCGCCCGGCCCCTCGCTCCCGCAGCCTCGCGGAGGGCGGCGACCAGATCCGTGCCGTTCGCGATCCTCGTCGCGCGCGCCTCGGCCCGTACGCGCGCCGTGTCCACCCGGGCGGTGACGTCGTCGCCACCCGCGACCACCTCCCGCAGCGCCGCTGCCGCCGCCTCGACGTCCGGCTCGGCCCAGGTCGCGCCCTCCGGGTAGGGTCCGCAGCCCGCGGGCACCGCCGCCGCCGCGAAGGCGACCGGCCAGCCGGACGCGCCGTCGAGCACGTCGGTGCTGCCGCCGTAGTCGGTGGCGATCACCGGCGTCCCGCGCAGCATCGCCTCGACGACGGTCAGCCCCAGCCCCTCGGAGCGGTGCAGCGACAGGAACGCCGTCGCCCGGTCGACCAGTGCCGCCTGGCCGTCGGCCGCGAGCGCGCCGTCGAGCAGCAGCACGTCGTCGATCCCCGCGTCGAGCGCGGCCAGCCGGACGCGCTCCTGCTCGCGCGGCCAGCGATCGCCGTTGACCGTCTTGACGACCAGCCGGTGCCGCGGCGCCAGGCCGGCGAGCGCGAACGCCTCGATCGCGGCGAGCGGGTTCTTGCGCGCGATCTGCGACGAGTAGTCGAAGGTTGCCAGCACGTACGGCCGGGGATCGTCGGCGACCTCCGCCGGCAGCGCCCCGGCGGGGGCGAGCGTCCCGAGCCCGAGCGGCACCAGCCGGACCGGCCCGTCGAACGCCGAGCGGAAGGCGTCCGCGACGAAGCGCGTCCCCGCCCAGACCTCGTCGACCAGCGCCAGGGCGGGCGCCCACGCCTCCGGGACCTGCTCCAGCTCCCACCACCAGAGGCCGACCAACCGGCCGTCCGCGGGCAGCCGGTGGCGCAGCCGGCGGTGCACCTCGGGCAGCAGGTCGGCGTTGACGCAGGCGACCGTCAGGTCGTACGGCAGGGGCCCGTCCCCGTCGGCCGGATCGAGCCGGCCCCGCCGGTCGACCGCGACCGACGCCACCGGGATCCCCGCCGCGCGCAGGCCCGCCTCGACCTGCCGCGCGATCTCCGCGACCCCGAGAGCCGGCTCGCCGAGCAGTCCGACCAGGTTGACCCCCGCCGCGCGTCCGCCCGCCGCCGTGACCGCGGGCGCCGTGACCGCCGGGGTCCGCGAGGCGTCGACGTAGCGAGCCGGGACGCCCTGGGACGGTCCCTCGTGACGGCACCACTCCAGATAGGCGCCCGCGGTGGCGGCGTCCTGGAGGTCCTCGAAGGCGACCTGCAGGTCGTGGCGGTCGCGGCGCAGCTGCAGCAGGTAGCGGCTGATCCCCCAGAGGGTGTCCTCGCGGTCGGTCTGCTCCGCCCACCGCGCGAATCGCTCGCGGGCGTCCGGTCGATCGGCCAGGGCGTCCTCGCGGAGCGCCTCCGGGGCCTGGTCGAGCAGGCCCGCGAGCACCGGGTCCTCCGGCCAGACGCTCGCCGCCGGGTCGATCCGCGCGCGCGCCGTCCGCCAGCGGGCGGCGTAGTCGTCGACCAGCGCCCGCAGGGCCGGGTCCGCGGACCCCCGCAGGCGGGTCATGTCCGGGTGCAGCATGTGCGCGTGCTCCGCCGACCAGCCGGGCAGGTCGGCGACGGCCAGCGGCGCGCCGGCGGCGCGCAGCGTCCCGTCGACCGCGGAGAGCGGACGCTCGGCCAGGTTCCACCAGCCGACGCCGATCCCCGGGGCGTCGACCAGCGCGACCTCGGGGCAGCGGACCGGCAGCAGCGCCCCCCGCGCGCCGTCCGGCACCGTCGCCGCCCACCGCAGCAGCGCCGTCGCCCGCGGGTCGCCGGCCCGCAGCGCCAGCAGCTCCAGCCGCAGCGGGCCGAGGCTCGCGACGTCCGTGGCGGTCGGTCGCTCGCCGTCGCGCTCCGGCAGCGGTCCCCGTCCGCGAACGGCGACCGCGGCGCCCGCGGTGGTCGCCGCGTCGACGAGCGGGGCCGGCGGCGCCAGCACCAGCACGGTCGGCGGCAGCAGCACCAGCACGTCGCCGTCCGGGCGATCCGCCAGCAGGGCCGCCAGCGCGGCGTAGCGGTCGCCGCTCGCCGCCCCGAGCGCGGCGCCGCTGGTCACGTCGGCGTCGGGCAGCGCCGCGCTCAGCGGCCCGACCAGGTCGGCGTGCCCCGCAAGCACGAGCGGCTGCTCGCCGGTGACGGTCCGCCAGCTCTCGGCGGCGACGACGGCCGCGACCAGGTCCGTCCCAGGGGCAAGCACGACGCCGAGCACGGAGGCGAGTCTATGGGGGAGAACCTCTACTCTGTGTCGGATGCCCGACGTGCCTCTCGCCCTGTCGGTCACGGACCTCCACAAGACGTTCCGGATCGCCGAGCACCAGGTGTCCACGCTGAAGGAGCGGGCCCTCCACCCCTTCCGGCGGACGCACCACCACGACCTCGAGATCCTCCGGGGGATCGACTTCGACGTTCGCCAGGGCGAGTTCTTCGGGATCGTCGGTCGCAACGGCTCCGGCAAGAGCACGCTGCTGAAGTGCCTGGCGGGGATCTACCGGCTCGACCGCGGCCGGGTCCAGGTCGCCGGCCGGCTGGCGCCGTTCATCGAGCTCGGGGTCGGCTTCAACCCCGACCTGACCGCCTTCGAGAACGTCCAGATCAACGCCGTGATGATGGGGCTCAGCACCCGCGAGGCGCGGTCCCGGTTCGACGAGATCATCGCCTTCGCCGAGCTCGAGGACTACCTCGACCTGAAGCTCAAGAACTACTCGTCCGGCATGCAGGTTCGGCTGGCGTTCGCGGTGATGGTCCAGGCCGACGCCGACGTGATGCTGGTCGACGAGGTGCTGGCGGTCGGCGACGCGGCCTTCCAGCAGAAGTGCCTGGACGTCTTCTGGGACCTGCGCGAGCGGGGCAAGACGATCGTCCTGGTGACCCACGACATGGGCACCGTCGAGCGGTTCTGCCACCGGGCGATGTTCATCCGCCAGGGCGAGATCGAGATGCTCGGCGACCCGCGTCAGGTCGGCCTGGCCTACCTCGAGGCCAACTTCGGCCGCAGCGACGTGCGGATCTCCGACGACGCCGACTCGCCGGCGGTGACGCTGAACGCCGCCTGGATGGAGACCGACGGCGCGCCGGTCGATCACGCGCAGTCCAACGTCCCGTTCGTGATCCACCTCGACCTGACGTTCCACAGCCAGGTCGATCACCCGTTCATCGTGCTGGAGATCGTCAACGAGGTCGGAGCCGCCGTGACCGGGTACGAAGCCGAGCTGGCCGACCCCGAGCGCGACGACGCGACGTTGCCGGCCGGGCACCAGGCGGTGGTCCGCACCGGGTTCCACGGCCAGCTGGCCGACGGCCGCTACACCGTGCGCATGCGGCTGACCCGGGGGGTGGGCCGCCAGCACGTGCTGGCCGACAGCCCGGCCGTCGCCGAGTTCGTGATCCACGGCGCCGACCACGTGGTCGGGTTCGTCGGGGTCCCGCGGGCCCACGAGGTCTTCCACGGCGGCTGGCAGACCCGCGGCACCGACGTCCAGGAGGTCGCCGAATGAGCCAGAGCGAGCTGCAGGTCACCGAGACCCCGGCGACCCCCGTCCCGGCGCCCGTGGTCGACGGTCCCGCGCTGCCGATGCGCGCGATGCCCGGTCCCGGCGCGTTGGGCGGAGGCTGGAAGCGCTTCTGGTCGCTGACCTGGACGATCGCCAGCACCGACTTCCGCCTGACCTACTTCGGCTCGGCGCTCGGCTACCTGTGGTCGCTGTTCCGGCCGCTGCTGCTGTTCGCGGTGCTCTACACCGTCTTCAGCCAGGTGGCCAAGCTCGGGGACGACATCCCGAACTACCCCGTCCTGCTGTTGATGAACATCATGTTCTTCAACTTCTTCTCGGACGCGACCAACACCGCGGTGACCTCGGTCGTCACGCGCGAGACGCTGGTCCGGAAGATGCAGTTCCCGCGGATGGTGATCCCGCTCGCGGTGGTCGTGACCGCGCTGCTGAACCTGATGATGGCGATGATCGCCGTGGTCATCTTCATGCTCGCCTACGGCGTCGATCCGACCTGGACCTGGCTGCTGCTGCCGGTCGGACTGCTGCCGCTGGTCTTCCTGGCCACCGGCGTGGCGCTGCTGGTCTCCGGCCTCTACGTCCGCTTCCGCGACGTCCAGCCGATCTACGGGGTGATCGCGACGGCGCTGTTCTACGCGTCGCCGGTGCTCTACACGATCGACAAGGTCGACGGCCCGGTCCGCGAGGTCCTCCAGCTCAACCCGCTGACCGGCATCCTCGAGCAGCTGCGCCACTGGATGGTCGACCCCGCGTCGCCGGGCGGCATCGCGGCGATGGGCGGCTTCCCCAACGCGCTGATCCCGATCGGCATGGGAATCACGATCTTCATCGTCGGCTTCATCGTCTTCCACCGCGAGGCGGGGCAGGCGGCCGAGCGGCTCTGACCTCAGCGGCCGCCGGGTCGCGGCCGATAGGGTCCTCCCGTGCTCCAAAAGCTGAAGGCCCCGCTGTACCGGCTGTTCCGGGCGGCCTCCGAAGACGCCGTCACCCGCCGCGTGGTCCCGGAGATCGGCGAGTCCAAGCGGCTGCTGGCGGAGTACGTCGACACCCGGATGAGCTCGGTCGAGGCGGTGATCGAGGCCACCAAGCCGACCGAGGAGGAGCAGGCGCGGGTCGCGGAGCTGCAGCGCGAGGCGCTCTCCTACGTCGCCCACGAGCTGCGCACGGTCCACGCGTCACTCGAACGCGTCGAGGCGGGGCGCGCCGCCGCGCTCACGGACGCGATCGATCGCGTGGCGCACGGCGACGCCGCGGCCGTCACCCCCGAGATCGCCGCGCTGCTGAACGTGGCCCAGGGCCACACCAGCCCGCTCTCGCAGGCCGGCCTGTACCTCAATCCGGCCGTCCAGCCCGAGTGGGTCCCCGGCGGCGTCCGCCTCGCGCAGGTCACCGAGCGGATCGTCGAGCTGCCCTACGTGATGGGCGCCCTGGCCGACCTGCCGTCGGGCAGCCGGATCCTCGACGTCGGCTGCGCCGAGAGCACGCTCGCGCTGACGCTGGCGTCGCTCGGGCATCGGGTCACGGCGCTCGACCCGCGCGGGTACCCGTTCGTGCATCCCAACCTGACGGTCGTCCCGCGACGGCTGGACGAGCTCGCCCCGGGCGACGCCGAGCCCTACGACGCGATCGTCTCGCTGTCGGCGATCGAGCACTTCGGGATCGCCTCCTACGACGGCGACGTCGCGGCCGACGACGCCGACCGACAGGCCGTGGTCCGGGCCGGCGAGCTGCTGCGTCCCGACGGCCGGCTGGTGCTCACCGCCCCGTTCGGCCGCGCCGAGGACAACGCGCTGGAGCGGGTCTACGACGGAGCCCGACTCGACGCCCTGCTCGACGGCTGGACCCAGCGCGACCGGATCGTGCTGCACCAGGCCGACGACGTGACCTGGCTGCCGGGCGAGGAGCTCGACCGCAACGGCTGCGTCCTGGTGGTCGCTGAGCGCCCCGCCTCCGCCGACTGATGGCCGCGGACTACCGCGTCTGCTTCGACGTCATCGGAGCGCAGGAGCTCGCCTGGGACCGGGGCATCCCGCGATACATCGCCGAGCACGGCAAGGCACTGGGGGCGCTCGACCGCTCGTTCGAGCTGCTGTACCGAGCCGATCCGCGCCTGCCGCTGATGCCGCCGGCCCAGCAGTTCGCCGCCGGCGGGCGCCTGCGGCGGACACGACAGGCGCCGTGGGCGGACGACGGGACGCCGTCGATCCTGCACATGACGTCGCCGTTCGAGCTGCAGGAGCCCGACGAGGTGGTCTGGCCCCGCTGGTCCCGCGGCGGTGATTGGACGACCGTCGCCACCGTCTGGGACCTGATCCCGCTGATCGTCCCCGGCTACCTGCACCGCCGCCAGTTCCGGCGCGAGCTCTACCTCCAGCGACTCGAGCTGCTGAAGACCGTCGATCATCTGCTGGCGATCTCGCAGCACACGGCCGCCGACATCGAACGTCACCTCGGCGTCGATCCGTCGCGGATCACGGTGATCGACGCCGGGGTCGACCAGGACCGGTTCGGGACCCTCGCCACCGACGAGGCGACGGAGATCGCCCGCGCAGGGGTGCCCGGGCTCCGCGACCGCTTCCTGTTCTACGTCGGCGGCGACGACCCACGCAAGAACATGGAGGGCCTGATCCGCGCGTTCGGCCGCAGTCGCGCGCGCCGCGACGGCGTCCAGCTGGTGCTCGGCGGGACGATCAGCGAACCCCGGCGCCCGCACTTCGCGCGGGTGATCGCCGACGCCGGCGCCGCCCCCGGCGACGTGTTGATCGCCGGCCACGTCGACGACCGGACGCTGGCCGCGCTCTACGCCGCCTGCACGCTCTTCGTGTTCCCCTCGCTGTACGAGGGCTCGGGCCTGCCGATGCTCGAGGCGATGGCCGCCGGCGCCCCCGTGATCGCCGCCAACACGAGCACCGGTCCGGAGATCGTCGGAATCCGTGACGCGACCTTCGATCCGCACGACCTCGACGACATCGCGCGTGCGATCGACCGTGCGATCGGCGACTCCGCGTGGCTAGCCGAGTTGCGGGCGCGTTCGGCCGCGCGCGTTCGACGCTACACCTGGGAGCACGTGGCCCGCTGCACCGTCGACGGGTACGAGCGTGCGCTCGCCCGGGGCTGGCCGGCGCGACGGCGTCCGCTCCGCCGACCAGGCCGTCTGGCGGTCGTCAGTCCGCTCCCCCCGGAGCGCAGCGGAATCGCGGACTACACCGCCCGCCTCGTGGACGGCATGCGCGAGCACACCGACCAGCCGATCGACGTGATCGTCAGCGACATCTCACCGGCGGAGCCGGGGCCCGGGATCCTGCGCGAGAGCGCGTTCCGGGCCGCAGTCCAGCTCGGGACCTCCTACGACGCGGTGCTCTTCCAACTCGGCAACAGCGGCTTTCACAGCCACATGCTGGACTTGATGCCGTGGGTGGCCGACCAGGGCGTGCCCGTCACCGCGTTGCTTCACGAGGCCCGCCTGAGCGGCATCTTCACCGACGGCATCCGGGCCGGCCGGCTGCGGCGAGATCGGCTGGTCTCCTTCGTCCGCGAGCACGTCCCGCTCTTGGCCGAAAAGCCCGCCCACGAGATCCTGCCGTTCGTGGAGGCCGAGGGCTTGGTCCACGGACTGTTCCTGTCCGGCGCCGCGGTCCAGGGCGCCGAGCATATCCTGGTGCACTCCGCGCTCGCCCGCGAGCTGGTGCTGGCCGACCGCGGTGACGATGTCGGACCCCCGGTCGAGATCGTGCCGTTCGGAGCGCCCGAGCCCCGTGGCACCCCCGCCGCCACGTGCGACCCGGACCTGATCGTCTCGACCGGGATCGTTGCGGCGATCAAGGACGTCGGCACGCTGCTTCAGGCGTTCGCGCTGCTCCGTGCCGAACGCCCGACGGCGCGTCTGGTGCTGGCAGGGTCGCACGGGCCCGCGGACGACCTGGCCGTCTTCGCCCGGATGATCGCCGAGCTCGGGATCGAGGACGCGGTCTCGCTGCCCGGCTACGTCGACGACGAGGAGCGCTGGGAGCTGCTGTCCACGGCAGCGGTGGTCGTCCAGCTGCGGCAGCACTCCCACGGCGAGGCGTCTGCGGCCGTAATGGATGCGCTGGCCGCCGGCACGCCGACCGTCGTGACCGATCTCGGCTGGATGGCAGAGCTTCCCCGCGACGCCGTCGTCCACGTCGCGGCCGTACCGGCCCCGTCGTCGCTCGCCGCGGTGATCAGCGGTCTGCTGGACGATCCGGATCGCGCGGCCGAGGTCAGCCGGGCAGCTCGCCGCTTCGTCGCTCGCCGCAGCTTCGTCCAGGTCGGCGCAGCCGTCCTGGACGCGTGGCCCGGCGCGCCCGCCCCGACCACTTGAGGCCACCGCCTTGCGAGGCGTGACCCGGCGGACGGTCCGCTGGATCACGCGTCGCGAGATAACCGGGCCGGCTACTGGCCGGCTACCCGCCACTCCTCGGGGTCGCCCCACGCCGCCGTCCGCGGGTGGCTGATCGTCTCCCAGATCCGGTCGAACTGCGCGGTCCACCCCAGGGCGGCGACCTCGCGCTGCCCCTCCGCCGCGATCCGCGCGCGCAGCTCCGGATCGTCGACCGCGCGGCCGATCTGCTCGGCGACGAGGCTGGGGGCCGGTGGCGCCACCAGGCTGTTCTGCTCGTGACGCAGGAACCACGCCGTGTCGGGGTTCTCGTTGGAGACGGTGACCATCCCGGTCGCCATGAACTCGAACGGCTGGTAGCTCGGGTGCTTGGTGAACATGAAGACCAGGCCGATGTCGCAGCGGCGGTACTCGTCCGCGACCGCCTCCAGGCCGGGCAGCCGGCCGAGGTTCTCGATCACGCCGTCGAACCCGAACGCGCCGGGCCGCCAGGCCTCGCCGGCGGCCACGATCTCGACCCGGTCGCCGTACTGTTCCTTGACCTTCGCCAGCGACGCCAGCCCCAGGCCGAAGGCGTTGCGCGGCGTCCCGGGACGCCCGTAGAAGAAGATCCGCACGGGACGGTCGGGGTCGCTCGACCGCGGGGTCACGGGGGGCGTGTAGGCCGGGTCGACGGCCGGGACGAACGAGACCGCGTCGTTGCCGTACGACCGGTACGCGGCGGCCAGGCCCGGGGTGTTGACGATCCCGGGGATCCCGAACCGGTAGGTCTGCTCGACGAGCGCCGAGCCCGCCCCGGCGGGGTAGAACTGCGGCTCGAAGTCCTGGACGAAGTAGAACTTGGCCTTCACCCGGTTGAACCGCAGCAGCGGGTAGGCCCCGGTCCAGAGCGTCGCGATCGCGGCGTCGGCGTCCGGCAGGTGCCCGAACTGCTCGTGGCCGTCGACCTTCGACCCGGTCACCAGGCTGTCCGCCAGCCCCGGGAAGGTCCCTTGGATCTCGGTCCGCAGACGACCGATCGTCCCCTCGTCGGGGCGGGCGTCGTAGAGGCAGAAGCGACTCTCGACGCCGTACTGCTGCCGGAGGTGGTCGGCGAACCGCAGGATCGTGTAGACGCCGCCGAAGTAGGCGTGGGCTAAGTACGGCAGGAACCACTGGATCGACCGGATCTCGCAGCGCTCGGCGGCGCGGTAGGCGTCGATCACCGCACGGTGGGCGGCCAGCTCGGCGCGGGTGTAGTCGAAGGCTCCCGAGATCGCCAGCTGGTCGGACTCCGACAGCGTCGGATCGTCGTCGGCCAGGTTCAGGCGCCGGCGGCGAGCCCGGAAGTAGGCGTAGCCGACCTCGGTCGGCCCCTTCCGCGCGATGTTGCGGACGTAGTCGACGCGTTCGCGATTCCAGGCCATGGTCGAGGTCGGCGTTCCGTTCTGCGGGTGAGAGAAGCGGACGTGAGGGCGCCCTCGAGAACGTCGTCGAGCGCGGTACCCGCGGCGGCGCAGACGACCCGACGAGGTTACCGGTCGGACCCGGTAGCGGCGTCGGTCCGTACCCTTGGCCGGGTCGTGCGCACCCTGCTTCCGCCCGTGTCGATCCCGGCCCCGCTCGCGTCGACGACCACGATCGTGGTCGTCGTGGCGGTCGTGCTGGTCGTCCTGCTGCTCGCCGCAGCGGCCGGTCTGCTCGCCGTCCGGCTCCGCCGCCGCGGGCCCGGTCGGCCGAGCGGCTCGTTCGCGGACTTCCTGACCCACGTCGAGCCGCACCTGGCGTCGGTGCCGCGGGTCACCGTCGTCGCCAGCACGCCGTTCGTCGGCGACCCGTCGGTCCACCCGACCCCGCTCGCGGTCGGGATCGTCGGTCCGACCGACGGCCCGGACGTCGCCCGCACCCACGCGTCGATCGCGCGGCAGACCGTCGCCCCGCTCACGACCGACGCCGGTTCCGCCCACGCGCTGCTGACCGCCGCCACCGGCCCGCTGCTGCTGGTCGACGCCGGCGACGAGCTGGCCCCGCTGGCGGTCGAGCGGCTCGGCCAGGCCCTGACGCTCGCCCCCGACGCGGTGACGGTGCTCAGCTGCGACGAGGACGTCCTCGACGCCGACGGCGCCCGCCGCCGCCCGCAGCTGCGTCAGGGCCCCGCGCCCGACGGTCAGCTGGCGCGGGGCGCCTGCGGCGGCGCGCTGGTGGTGCGCCCCGACCGGTTGCCGGAGGGGGCGCTCGCCGACCCCGCGACCTCGCGCCGGCGGCTGGCCACGGTCGCCGCCGGACGCGGCGCCGAGCACCACGCCCACGTCCCGCTGCTGCTGCTGCACCGCAACCCCACGCGGACCGCCGCGAACGTCGGCTGGGACCGTCCCTGGGACGTCGGCGACGCCGAGGCCGTGCTGGGCGCCTTCGGCGTCTCCGGGGCCCGCGCGGAAGCCACCGCGGCCGGGCTGGTCCGGGTTCGCCACGCGCTGCCCGCCCCGCTGCCGGCGGTCGAGATCGTGGTGCTGTTCCGGGACAAGCCGGAGCTGACCGAGCGTTGCGTGCGGTCGGTGCTGGACCGCTCGACCTACGCCGGCCCGCTGCGCGTCCAGCTCGTCGACAACGGCTCGACCGACCCCCAGGTGCCGCTGATGCTCGCGCGGCTGACCGCCGACGAGCGCGTCACGTCGGTCCGCGACGACCGCCCGTTCAACTACGCCGCGCTGAACAACGCCGCCGTCGCCCGCAGCGCCGCGGAGATCGTGCTGCTGCTGAACAACGACACCGAGGTCCGGACCGCCGACTGGATCGAGCGGATGCTCGAGCACGCGCAGCAGCCCGACGTCGGCGCGGTCGGCGCGCTGCTGGTCTACGACGACGGCACGGTCCAGCACGCCGGCGCCGCGATCGGCCTGCACGGCTACGCCGGCCACCCCTTCCAGGGCCGGCGTCCCGACGAGCCGACCGCGCTCGGCCGGGCCGACGACGCTCCGCGCAACTGGCTGGCCGTGACCGCCGCCTGCCTGATGATCCGACGCGCGGCCTGGGACGCCGTCGACGGCTTCGACGAGGGCTTCGTCGTTGCCGGCAACGACGTGGACCTCTGCCTGCGCCTGACCGCCGCCGGCCTGCGCGCGCTCTGCCTGCCCGACGTCGTGCTGCTGCACGACGAGTCGAAGTCGCGCGGGGGGTACGTCGATCCGGGCGACTTCGCGGCGAGCGAGCGCTCGTACGGCACGTTCCGCACCGTCGGCGACCCCTACTGGTCGCCGTCCCTGACGCTGGGCGACAGCTCCGTGGTGCTGCGCGGCCCCGGGACCTGACGCTCCCCGGCGCGCGGGCCCCGTACGATCAACGGGATGCCCGTTGCCGGACTGCTCGCCGACCTCGTCACCGTCGTCTGCGTGGCGATCGTGCTCGGCATGGCGGGCCTGCTGATCGCCCGGGGCACGCGCAAGCGCCCCGAGGATCACGAGGACTGACCGGCTGCGCGCCCCGAGTGCGCGCTCCTCGGCGGCGCAGCCCGATGCGGCACCAGCACCCGCAGCCGGCGAGTCCCGGGGCGGTCGTTCCGAACCCGGACCGAGGGCGACCGCCAGCCGGCGTCCCTCGCCGGCCCGGACCTCGACCACGCCGCCCGACGCCCGCCGGCAGGTCCGGAGCCGCGTCGGCCCGACGGTCCGGTCGACGCGGACGACCCGCCCGCCGCGGTCGAGCCAGACCAGGTCGAGCGCGAACCGCATCCCGACGGTGTGGACCGAGCGGGTGCCGATCCACAGGCCGCAGGCCGGCGGCAGCCCCGACCGGCCGAGCAGCCCCCGCCCGCGGGCGAGCGCGTTGCGGGCGAGCGCAATCCGCCATCCGGCAAGGTGGAGGAGCTTCTCGGGAACGTGCATCGGCCGATCGTGCCCGCTCGATCGCCGGCTCGCCCGCGATTCCCCCGATTGGCACGATGCCGACTCCCTGTCGGCACAGCCCCGAGGGAAACGGCATGAATCTCGTCATTCTGCCCGAATTCGGGCAGCAAATTGCGGTTCCCCGCGTTATCCGTCACCATTCGCTGCCGTGACCGCCGCTCGGTCCTCCCCATCGTTCGGCGAGCTCCAGACGCACCTCACCCACAGCACGTCGCTCAGCCCCGCTGAGGCCGACCGGGTGATCGCGGAGGTGCTCGCCTATTTCGACGAGGACGTGCCCGAGTTCGTGCGGCGCCGCCACACCGAGCTGCAGAGCCGTGGAATCCGCAACGATCAGATCTTCCCCCGGATCGCCGGCGAGCTCGCCGAGCGTCGCTTCGCGGCTCCCTCGCTCTCGCTACGGCAGTTGCGCAGGATCGTCTACACGTAGGAGGAATCCCCCCGTATGTGCGGCATCGTTGGATATGTCGGGTCCCAGAACGGCGTCCCGATCGTGTTGGAGGGCCTGCAGCGCCTGGAGTACCGCGGCTACGACTCGGCCGGACTGGTCGTGGCCAACGGGAGCGGGTTGAAGGTCCACAAGGCCAAGGGTCGCGTCAGCGACGTCAAGGTCGGCCTGCCCAAGCGGATCAAGGGCTCGCCCGTGATCGGCCACACCCGGTGGGCTACCCACGGCGCCCCGAACGACGTCAACGCGCACCCGCACGTCGACTTCAGCGGACGCTTCGCGATCGTCCACAACGGCATCATCGAGAACGCCCCGCACCTGCGGGAACGGCTGCTCGCCGACGGGATCGAGCTCCAGTCGGAGACCGACACCGAGCTGGTCGCCCACCTGATCGGCCAGGCCGCCGCGGAGCACGACGACGCGTTCGACGCCGTCCGCGTGGCGCTGCGCCGGGTCGAGGGCGCCTACGGCCTGGCGGTCGTCGACGCCCAGCGTCCGGACCGGATCATCGTCGCCCGGCTCGGCAGCCCGATCGTGCTCGGCCTCGGCGACCGCGAGATGTACGTCGCCTCCGACATCGGCGCGATCGTCCGCCACACCAAGCAGGTCGTCCACCTGGAGGACGGCGAGATCGCGCTGCTCGAGCCGGACGGGTTCACCACCTCGACGCTCGACGCGCGGCCGGTCCAGAAGGTCAGCGAGCTGGTCGACATCGACGCCGACCACTACGACCTGGGCGAGCACCAGCACTTCCTCCGCAAGGAGATCGGCGAGCAGCCGGAGGCCGTCGAGCGCACGCTCAGCGGCCGGCTCGACGAGCGCTTCTCGACGATCAAGCTCGGCGGCCTCAACCTGGAGCCGAACGAGCTGCGGTCGTTCAAGCGCGTCTACATCCTGGGCTGCGGATCCGCCTACTACTCCGGCGAGATCGGCGCCCAGCTGATCGAGGAGCTGGCGCGGATCCCTGCGACGGCCGAGCCGGCGAGCGAGTTCCGCTACCGCAACCCGGTGATCGATCCCGACGGGCTGTACATCGCGGTCAGCCAGTCCGGCGAGACCGCCGACACGCTGGCCGCCGTCGAGGAGCTGACCCGCAAGGGCGCCCGCGTGCTCGGCGTGATCAACCAGGTCGGCAGCGCGATCGCCCGCGCCAACAACGGCGGCGTCTACATCCACGCGGGCCCGGAGGTCTCGGTCGCCTCCAGCAAGAGCTTCACGTCGACCTGCGTCGCGTTCGCGATGCTGGCCGTCCACCTGGGCCGGATCCGCGACCTTTCACCCGCCGACGGCGATCGGCTGATCCAGGGCCTGCGCGACCTGCCGGCGAAGATCGCGGCGATCCTCGAGCAGGAGGACCAGATCGTCGAGGCCGCGCAGTGGCTGGCCGGCTTCGACAGCGCGATGTTCATCGGCCGCGTGCGCGGCTGGCCGATCGCCCGCGAGGCAGCCCAGAAGATGAAGGAGATCACCTACCTCCACGCCGAGGCGTACCAGGCGGCCGAGCTCAAGCACGGCCCGCTGGCGCTGATCTGCGAGGAGATGCCGGTGGTCGCCGTCGTGCCCGGAGACGAGCTGCTGGAGAAGCAGCGCTCGACGCTGCACGAGATCAAGGCGCGCAGCGGCCCGATCCTGGCCGTCGCCCACGAGCGGGTGCCGGAGGAGCTGGCCGAGCGGACGATCGTCGTCCCGCGCAGCGAGCCGGAGCTCGATCCGATCCTGCTGAACATCCCGCTCCAGCTGCTGGCGTACCACACCG
>CAZMVL010000064.1:4573-22704 GCA_964569335.1 uncultured Paraperlucidibaca sp. | reverse complement strand
CGACCAGCAGGATGTGGCCGCCGACCCAGAGCATCGCGGCGATGCCGACCGTCGCCAGCACCGCCATCACGATCGGCATCGCGCGCACCAGGCCCCGCCCGAACGACGCGACGGCGCCCTCGCGGGTCCGGGCCAGCCGCAGGCCGACGTCGTCCATCTTCACGATCAGCGCGACCGCGCCGTAGACGACCGCGGTGATCAGCAGCGCGACGGCGATCAGGATCGCGGCGCGGGCCAGGAACGGCTGGTCGGCGACCTCGTTGAGCGAGATCACCATGATCTCGGCGGAGAGGATCAGGTCGGTGCGGATCGCCCCCTTGACCAGCGCGTCCTCGTCCGCGGCGTCGCGCTCGGCGGGCGCGTCCGCGCGGTGACGGCGGTGCGGGCCGATCGCCTCCCAGAGCTTCTCGGCGCCCTCGAAGCAGAGGTACGCCCCGCCGACCATCAGCAACGGGGTCAGCAGCCAGTCGACGAACTCGCTGAGCAGCAGGATCACCGGCAGGATCAGCAGCAGCTTGTTGCGGATCGACCCGACCGCGATCCGCCGGATCATCGGCAGCTCGCGCTCGGCGGCGATCCCCTGCACGTAGCGCGGCGTGACCGCCGCGTCGTCGACGATCACCCCGGCGGCCTTGACGCTCGCGCGTCCGGCCCCGACCGCCACGTCGTCGATCGAGGCCGCCGCCGCCCGCGCGAGCGCCGCGACGTCGTCGAGCAGCGCGGCCAGGCCCGCGCTCATCGGGGGGCCTCGGGGCGGGCCGCGGACGGGTGATGTCGCCGGGAGCCGCGGTGCATCAGGCGAACAACGTAGACGAGCGGCCGGCGGTTGTGGCCCGACCTTTCCCGGCCCCAGCCCATCACGACACCGCCCGCCGTCAGCTCGCCGTCAGTCGGCGGATCACCTCGGCCAGGGCCGGTGCGAACGACACGTGGTGGGAGATCGCGTCACTCACCGCCCGGATCAGCGGGTTGCGGTCCACGCCGCCCAGGTCGACCTGCGCGCACCGCTCCCACGCCCGTTCCTCATCGCCGTCGAGGATCATCGCGATCACCGCGAACACGCCGCCGAGCGCCCGCTCGTCGGCGCTGCGGGCCAGCAGCGTGGCGAGTTGCGCGGTCGCCAGCAGCACGTCCGCGCGTCCCTCCGCGCACGCCCGTTCCAACTCACCGGGAATCCGCTCGGGGTTCCGCAGCATCGCGTAGCCGTCAGCCGTCCGTCCGGCGCCGGCGAGTATCACCAGGGCAAGCCGCTCCGGCTGCTCCAGGTGGCCGAGCATCATCGCCGCCTCCTTGGTCGTCAGCGCGTCGGCGTGATCATGCAGGTACCGCTCAGCCGCCTCCCGGTCGTCGATCCTCAGCCATTCGGTGACATCGTCCTGCGGCAGCAGCGGTGCGAAGGCGCCATCGATCCCCGTCTCCCGGACCGCCGCGAGCAGCCGTTGGTGGTGCGCGACGCGTCGATCTCCGAGCAGCTCGATCTCCGCCAGCACCAGGTCGCCGTAGGCGAGCAGCGTTTCGGTGTGCTCTTCCAGGTGCGTCCGCGAGGCGGACCAGGACGGCGTATCGAGCCACCGCACGACGACTTCGACGACGTCCTGCCCGATCTGCAGCCACGCGGGCAAGGGTCCGATGGCGTCCTGCCACTGACGGTCGAAGCCCGCCGGATCGGACGAGCGGAGACGGCGGGTGACCGCACGCGCCTGGAGCGTCACCTCCGGCTCGCTGCCGTCGTCCAGCCGGTGCACCTGCACGACATCGTCGATCGCCAGCGCGCGTTCGTCCGCCCTGCGAGCGCGGTACAGGTGCAACGCCCGCGTCGCGACCCGGTCATGCGCAACGTCGGCGAGCGCCGCCGCCCACCGCTGCTGGCCGACCTCGGGGTGCCCGGCGGCCGTGTTGATCAGCGCCAACTGGTCGAGCGCGGCGGCGAGCTGCTCCATCCCGCCCGGATTCACCGGCGCCAGCTCTCGGAAGAGATCTGCGGCCCGCTCGGCGACCACGATCGCGTCGGCGTCGCGATCGGATTGATGGTAGTGCGAGGAAAGGTTGCCGAGAGCGCGCGCGAGTTCATCGCGGAAGATCGGTGCGGCGACGACCAGCTCGTCGAGGATCGAAACGGCGCGTTCGGTCGGGGGCACCGCGTCCGTATGCCGGTCGAGCTTCGCGTAGCGCACCCCGAGATTGCTCAACGCGCTGGCGAGGCTCCCCCGATCGGCCGGGGTCTCACGATCCAGACGCTCGCGCACGTCAACCGCGCGCTCGGACACCGCCAGCGCCTTGTCGAGCTGGCCCGCCTGACCGTAGTGCGCCCCGAGGTTCGACAACGTGCCCGCGAGGTCGCGCCGGAACGCGGGGTTCTCCTCCACCAACTCGTCGTAGATCGCTATCGCCCGTTCGGACGGCGCCATCGCCCGGGTGTGGTTTCCGAGCTCGGCGTAGCGCACCCCGAGGTTGCTCAACGCGGAGGCAAGTTCCCCCCGGTAGGCCGGATTGCCCGCGGCCAGCGCCCCGTAGATCGCCACGGCCCGCTCGGTCGGCTCGACCGCATCGCGTGGCCGACCAGCCGTGCTGTAGATCGCCCCGAGCGTGTTGAGGACGGCCGCCAGACCACTCGACCATGGCGGATCGTCGGTCTCCAGCTGCTCGCGGATCTCCACCGCCCGCTCGGCAGACGACACCGCCTGCTCGTGCGACCGGAGATCCGAGTACATCCCGGCAAGGTTGTTGAGGGCACTCGCGAGGTCTCCTCGCAAGCCCGGCCGGTCGTCGATCAGGGTCTCGTAGATCGCTACCGCACGCTCGGTCGGCGCCACGCCATCCTGCACCCTCCCCAACTGGTTGTACAGGCCACCGAGATTGACCAGGGTGCTGGCGAGCGGATCCAGGTACGCACGCCGATCGGCCGCCAGCTCGTCGAGGATCGCAACCGCCCGTTCGGTTGGCTCGAGTCCACGGCGGTGCTGCCCGACATCGGCGTAGCGGATACCCAGGTTGCTGAGCGCACTGGCAAGGTCGCCGCGAGCGACCGGCCCGCCGTCCGACAACGACTCGCGAATCTCCACTGACCGCTCGGTCGGCCCGACTCCCTCGCCCCAGCGCCCGACCTCGGCGTAGCGGATGCCCAGGTTGTTCAGGGCGCTGGCCAGCTCCCCCAACAGCGTCGGGTCGCCGGGATCCAACTCGTCGTAGATCCCCACCGCGCGCTCGGCCACGTCCAGCGCCTCGTGCTTGCGTCCAACCGTGCTGTAGAGCGATCCGAGGTTGCTCAGCGCACTGGCGAGGTCGCCGCGGGCCGCGGGATCGGCCTCGGCCAGGCGCTCGCGGATCTCCACCGACCGCTTGGTCAGCGCCACGGCTTCCGCGTCGAGCCCGACCCGGCTGTACCGCACGCCCAGGTTGCTCAGCGCGCTGGCGTGGTCCGAGCTCACCGACGGATCATCTGCGACCAGTGACTCGAGGATCTCCACCGACCGTTGGGCCGGGCCAACCGCATCGCTGTCGCGACCGGCGTCGCTCAGTCGGACTCCGAGGTTGCTCAGCGCGCCGGCGAGCTCACCGAGAAACGCCGGAGCGTCGTGAGCCAGCTCCTCATAGACCGCGACGGCCCGCTCGGACAGATCGATGGCGTCGTCCTGGCCTGCCTCACCGCGTCGCATCGCCAGCACGCCATACGCTCGACCGACATCGGCGCGCAGCGCCGGGTCGATCTCCGCCAGCCGCTCGAGTCGCTCGATCCCGGGTCGCCCGCCGTCAACTGCGTGCAGCCAGGCGTACAGCCACAGGTAGCGATGCTCGTGCGCCGCGCGGCCCTTCCTCAGCAGCTCCTCGTACACGGCCAGGACCGCGACCGCGACCTCCGCCGCCAGGGCGCTCGCCGGCGCGCCGCGCCGCTGCTCGTGATCTGCCCTCAGGACATCGGCGAGCCGCTGGTGCAGGCGGTAGACGGCCTGCCCGGACAGGCCGGAAGCGGTGACGTACCGGCGGTACTGCGCCAGCGCCCAGTACGCGTCGGAGCGCTCGTACTCGTCGTCCGTGGCGGTGATTGCCGAGGCGACCACCGGCCAGACGTCGTCGGCCGGGATCCCGGATCCGTAGGAGAACGCGAGCGCCGTCAGCAGATCCTGGCCGGCGCTCGGAAGCACCAACTCACCGCGCTGCAACGGGGCCCCGCGCTCCAGATCCTGGCGCAGCGCGTCCTCGACGCTGTGTACCAGACCGTCCTCCCATCCGTCACGGGTGGTGTCGATCGGGTGCTCCCGCAGCTGCGACGTCAGGACCCGCGCCAGCAGGAACCCGCCTTCCCGTCGCGGACCACCCGACGTGGCGACCAGGTCGGAGATCGCCGACGCGGCCGCCGCCGGGTCCATCGTGCCCTGCGGCGGAGCCACGTCGCAGTGCTCGAGCCGTCGCTCGACGTACCGGGCGACGTCGGCATCGGTGCCCTCCGGGTCGGTGCCCAGGTCGATCAGGCAGCCGACCGGTCCGAGCAGGTCGAGCAGGGTGTCGCCGTCGGCGCCGATCGACCGGTCGCGGGTCGCGACGATCACCAGGCCGTAGCGGGCCAGGGGCGCGAGCAGCTCGCTGGCGATCCGCTCGGGCTCCGCGGCTTCGTCCAGACCGTCGATTGCGACCACCACCGTGGCATCGCGCTTCTGTGCCCACGCCAGCACGTCGTGGTGCCCGATCTCGACGCCCGTCGGCGGAAGGCCGAGCGCTTGCGCCAAAGCCGTCGCGCACGCCGTCAGTCCCATACCGCGTACCTGGACGTGCGCGTCCACCGCGCCGGCGCCGGGGTCCAGAGCCGCGTCTGGAGCAGCTCCCGCCGCGACGATCGTCGCCCGCTCGTCGCCGTCGGAGAGCGACACGACGCGGCCGACCACCGCGGACTTGCCCGAGCCCGCCGGCCCGGTCACCACGCAGATGCCGGCGATACCACGGCGTATCCACGCGACCAGCTGCTCGAGCTGGCGTTCGCGCCCGGTGAACCAGTTGCCCTGCTCGGGCTGCGCCGCCCCGCGGGCTGCCCACAGCAGATGCTCGACCACGTGATCCTGCGCTCCGGGCCGGTAGAGCGGATTGCGCATGATCGGGTAAGCGTCCCCCGACTGCCGGAAGACGGGGCTCTGCCACCCCTCCTCGTCCCAGCCCTTGATCAGCGCGTCGATCAGGTCATCCCCGCGCAGGTTGCCCTGGTAGGTCGACCAGCGCAGCATCAGGGCCGGGTCGTCAGGACCGTGCTCGAGCAGGTCCAGCAACCGGGAGACCAGGGCACCGTCGACCGCACGCTCGTGGGCCTGCGACGACGCCAGCACACCGGCCCAGCGACCACGCTGCTCCGCGTGCTGCGCGGCCGCCGCCCCCATGATCCGCACCGCGTCGACCGTGGCCTGCCCGGAGTAGCACGTGTCGAACAGGAGCAGGATCTGCTTGGCCTGGCTGAGCGCGGCCAGATCGGTCACCTCGGAGGCCTGCACCGCGAACGGCGTAGCGTGGCCGTCGTCGGCGGTCAGCAGCATCAGATCGCCGGTGTTCGCGTTGACCGTGGCGTGCCCGGCCCACAGCAGCACCAGCACGCCGCGCGCGTCAGCCAGGTGGTTCGTCGGGAGCGCCGCCGCAAGCTGCTTCCGAGCCTCACCGGCGTCGGCGGGATCCGTGATCTGCTCGGTGTCCAGGCCCAGCTCCTCCAACCGTACCGCGAGCCGATGCACGTCGCTGACCGCGCGCGGCAGATCACGGTCGCCGCTGCCGCTGGTGGTGTTACCGATTCCGACGAACAGCCGGCGCCCGGCCGCCTCGGCGTCCGGCGTGCTCACGCGAGCACCAAGGTGGTCGAGCCGACCGGCGAGATCGTCCGCCCGTGGGGGTCGTCGGGGGCCCGCACCACGATCGTGTAGCCGCCGGGGGCGAGGCCCTCGAGCGTCGCGTGGCCGACAGCCCGTCCGAACGCGTCGACCTGACCGTCGTAGCGAACGGTCGCCCGTCCGGCGGACACACGCGCTTCGTCGAAGGCGACCACCTCGAGGGTGCGTCGCTCGCCGAAGTGGACCTGCACCGGAACCACGTCGCCCGCCGTCTGCAAGTCGTCCACGGCCACGCCGATCGTGTCGCTCTCCTTCGGCGACGCGCCGCGGAAGACGGTCTCCTCGGCCGTCAGCAGGAAGTCCAGCTGGTCGGTCACCGACCGGTGGGCGGCGAGGCGACCGTGGCCCTCGCCGACGCCGCGGATCGCGGCGTCCAGTTCCGACATCGCCAACGGCCGCGCCGCCAGGCGCGGAACGGTGCCGTCGCCGCCACGGTCCTCACCCGCGATGACGGGCGACGTCACGGCGCGGTCGCCGACGATCTCCACGGTGGTCGCGGTCGGTTGCCCGATCCCGACCACCGGAACTACGGGATACGTCGGCGTTCCGGCCGCATCGAGCTGCTGGTGGAACGTCATGCCGTCGGCCACCACCAGCCGGCTCAGGCCGGGGAGCTCGACCTCCGTCGTCTTGCGCAACGTCCCGGAGCCGTCGTCGATGCACGCGTACTCCGGAAGCAGCTGATGGGCCGATGGCATCGACCGGGCGAGGGACGTCAGGTCGAGCTCCAGCAGCCACGCGCCCTTGCGCACCCCGTTCACCAGCTGGCCGACGGACTTCGCGGCTCCCCGGTGCGGAGTCCCGAGGGTCACCAGGGCGCGTGCGACCTCCTCGCCGCCGAGCCGGTCCAGGTACCAGCGGGCGACCAGTCCGCCCATCGAGTGGCAGACGAACAGGACCTTGGCGTCGCCCCGCTCCGGCTTGGAGCGCCGCCAGCGGTCGAGCGCCGTCTCGACGCGGAGCTTCAGGCGCTCCGCCGAGTAGCGGTTCGACAACCGCCAGTCGTACGCGAAGGAGACGAGGTTGCCGGGCGGAGCATCCGGCTCGCCCTCGTGGTCTTCCACCAGGCCGAAGCGCGGCCGGGCCAGGAACCGCATCAGCTCCGAGTAGCCCTGGACCGGTGTCCAGATACCGGGGATCGCGTGAAACGACCCCACGAGGCCGGAGGCGACCACGCCGTCACGCGCCGGGCCGTCGCCGATGTCGGGCGGGAGCTGGAGGTCCTTCACGGACCGCCCGAGCGTCCGCAGCGCCTCCACCGCACCGCCCACGCCACCCCATATACGCCGGCCCCGCCGATCGATCAGGCCGCTACCCATGATCCCCGGAATCACCACGACCAGATCCTCGCCCACGAGCCCCTCCTCGACGCCGGCACACGCGAGCCATCCTTGCATACAGAGCACACGAGCGAACGACGGATACGTACGCGTGTCCGTATCCGGCGCGCACGCCGATCGGCCGGCCCTTCCGCCCGCGTCCCTCCCCCGAGAACGACGGAACCCCCGCCTTGCGACGGGGGTTCCGATAGGAGCGGCAGACGAGGCTCGAACTCGCGACCCTCAGCTTGGGAAATGCGTCCGGGCTGGGTCAGCGTGGTTCAGGTCCGTCTCAATCCCAGCGTTCAAAGGGAATCACAGAACCTGCATCCGGCAAGTAGTTCACGGAAGTTCGACCGAGTGCTTCCAAGAAGCTTCCAAACCCGGCCAGCCGCGTGCGGGATTCGGCCCCGATACCGGACACCTTGATCGCTGGGCTCGGCGCACAGATTACTCCGTCCGCTTGGTACTTCACCATCGGGTGATGTCGAGCGATTTCCTCCTCGTGCTGGGAGCCGGTGCCATCGGATCTGTTGCGACGGCGATCATCGCCTTCGGTGCTCGTCTATCAGCCGTGCCCGCCGAGATCGAACGGCACGACGCACAGCTCGAAGCCTTGCGAGCCGGCCTAACGCTCTGGCTTCTCGATGCCCACCGACAACTGGAGCGGGAGATTCAGCGCATCACCCAGAAGATGAACCGCGACGGCCTGCTCCATAGCGGCCAGCGTGCCCACGCCATAGCTGAAGCCAAGACAGAAGCCCTGGGGCGATTGCGTGACCGCGAAGTGCGGCACACGCAGGCGATAGCGGAGATTCAAGCGGTAGAGCGATGGCCCCATGATCTGTGGCGGCGCGTCTCGTGGAAGCGGCGGAAGATCGAGACCGGCGAACCACCGTGGCTGCCGCGGCTACACGCGGCCTGGAGCCGGCCAGTCGTCGGCATCGGAGGCGGACCCATGCAGGTATCCGACCCCGCTTCGGATGAGATCCCTATGTTCGAAGCGCTGCAAGACCATGCGCCGGGACACGATCCCGAGCAAGAAATGGAACGAGGTCTTGACGGTGCCTCGACGTGAGTCCCGCTAGGCCGTTCCCGCGTGCTTGGCCCCTCGAAGAACTATTGCGGCTTCACATGTCCGTTCGAGGCCACTTGCTCGCGTTGATATGGCCGTTGATAGCGGAGGAAGAACTTGAGGCTCACCGCGTCTTTCGATCGGATTTCGAAGCCAGAATCGACGGCCGATGGTGCGAGGGGACCGACCTTCTGGAGTTGCTACGTCATCGGGGCATCGACGCCGCTGAAGCAGCAATAGAGGCCCAATCAAAAGTGGAACGGACAGAGCGCGAGGATCTGCTTTTTGGTCTACTCGTCCGCCTTCATGCGCGCTCTGCGCTCATAGTGTCGGAGATCCTCGCGCTGCTGCGAACGGGGCACGCCGATGGCGCTATGGGCCGTTGGCGCACCCTGTACGAGGTCGCGGTGGTCATGCACTTCATCGCCGACCACGGTCCCGACGTAGCCGAACGCTACATCGACTACATGGACGTTCGAACCTACAAGGCCGCCCTCCAGCACAACCAGTTCGCAGATCGGCTCGGAAGCACGCCACTCGACGACGACGAAATCGCCGAGCTGACCGTGGCCCGTAATGAGGTCGTGGCCCGCTACGGCAAAGCGTTCGGAGGCGAGTACGGCTGGGCGGCTACGGCGTTGGGTCTAGACCGCGTTCGGTTCGTCGATATCGAGAAGTCGACGAACTTCGATCACACACGGCCCTGGTACCGACTGGCGTCCGAATCCCAACATGCAGGGCCGCACAGCATCTTCTACTCGCTCGCGACAGACCTTCACGGGGACGCCTTGATGCTCGCTGGGGCATCTGACGCAGGACTCGAAACGCCAGGGGGCTACGCGGCGCTTACGTTCGCAATGTCCTGTGGCGTGGTGCTTCGCCTCGACTCGACCTACGAGAGCGTGGTGAATCAGGTGGCATTGCACCAACTTGCCCTGTCGGCCGAGGCCGCTTTCAATGCGGCCGCAACGCAGCTGGAACGTGAGGCGCGGGAACGCCAAGACGAAGTGACGTAAGTCGGAAGCGGCGTTTCTGGCCCATCGCGACCGCGACAGCAGCTTTACCGAGGGCCGGCTGCCCCGAAGCCGACGACGTCAGCTTGAGACCTGCGAATCGGGCTCGCCGTAGATCGACGCAATCCGATCCCTCCGGGCAGACCGACGACGAGCGTCCTGGACGTCCTGGATGTAGACCTGCCGGGTCACGGTCCCATCGGCGTGACCGAGCAGGAACGCTAGTTCGTCGACGCTTTCGCCACCGGCCAGAGCACGAGACGCGAAGGTGTGCCGGAACGAATGCATCGAAGGCACCGAACCCCTGGGGACCGGCGCCATCTTCGGCTTGCCCTTGGCGACCGGCGTGCCGTCAGGACGCCGTCGCTTCGTACGCTTGGGAGCCTCGTAGACGATCCGACCTTGAGCGTCGCGTAGAGGTTCGCCGAGGATCGGAAAGAGCCTCACTCCCTTCACATCGACTGCGGCCCGCATCGCGGCTCGTAGAGCCCGGTCCGTGTTCCGCTGAGAAAGCGCGGTACCCGTACGTGAGCAGAAGACGTAGTCCAAAGCTCTCGTGTGAGTCGACCGATCACGCAGGGCGCGAAGCTCGGCTGCCAAGTCGTCGGTGACCGGGATGACCCGCTCCGACCCGTCGGTCTTCAAGGGGACGCGAACCTTGCCTGAACGGTCAAGCTGAAACGAAAACGAGATCGTCGGATCGTCGGAATCGATGTCCAGGTCTTCCCAGACGAGCGCCAGAATCTCCGAGACGCGAGCGGCGGTATAGGCCGCCGTCAAGAAGAGCGGCGCCCAAGGGGCCGTGTACCGCTCGGTCTGGTCGATCCCCCGAGCGGCTACGATCGTCCCTCGGAACTCCTCGGTTGAGAAGAGCCGGCGACGCCTTTCGTTCTTCGCCTGCGGACGCTCAGCGGGAAGCAACAGACTGACCGGGTTCACTCCGCGGTAGTTCAGCGATCGTGCCGCGTAACGGTAGATCCTGTTGACAGCCCCCAGGACCCCAACGGACGAGTTCTCGCTGAGTCCCTTGGCTTTGAGGTCCCGCACGAACATGGCCATGCGGTCGGCGTCGATGCGATCAAGCCGAAGGCCTCCGAGTGACGGTCCGATGTGCAACCGAACGTTGTCTGCATAGATTCGCTGGGTTGAATCGCGGAGGCTCGCGACGGGGCCAGCCAGCCACTTCGCCGCCGCATCGTCCATGAGCACACGCGATTCGCTGGTTACTTCACCCCGGCGCTTCCGCGATCTCATCTCGTCACGGAAAGCACGGGCCGCCGAGATACCGCCCTCGATGGTCTTCCATCGTTGGCGCCCTGCTTCGTCCCGGTAGCCGACCTCCAAACGGCCGTCAGCTCTCCGGTAAATGCTCTCGGCGTTCTTCGCCGAAGGATCTACCGTGGAGAGCGGGACACGCCGCGGAGTGCCCGTCGTTGACGAGTCACCAACGGCGTCACGCGAGGGCAAGCTGGCCTCCCCGCTGCCGCCAAGCGTCCAGCTCGTCGGTCCTGAAATAGCACCGGCACCCCGGGGCTCGCTGCTCGAATGGGATCGCTCGTGCCGCCATGAGCTTCTTCAGCGACGAGTACGGAATCCCGAGGTAGCTGGCCGCGTCCCCGCTGGGCAGCCAGCGGGAGTTCGATGGTCGGCCACTCATCAAGTACGGCGATAGTCGATCGGCGAGCGATGCCAAGTCGTCGTCGGCCAGAGAGCCGAACAGAGCTTTTACGAAAGTATCATTTCCCATGACTAAAGAGTACCACACAATGCCTACAATTGCAACCTCTAATTAAATTAGCAATTCCCTTGCCTGTCCGTCGATGCCGAGTGACCAGAAAGCTCGAATAGCCATTGCGAAGCGATCAAGTCGAGAACCCTCAACCGCGGATCAAACGGTAACGACCTTGGCCTGATCGACCCACCGCGCGAGAAGACTGAATGCAGCGAGCTGCTCAAGCGCAAGTTGCTCCTCACCGCCGTCGTGCGGGACGTGCATACCCGGATTGCGAATGGCCGAGTAGAGCCCTTCCGCGAAGGCTCGGGCGCCACGATGCAGGCTGTCGTACGTCTTGCTGCCGTCACGTTCCATCATGCGCAGGCGCGGCGCGCCCTCCTTCGGCTCATCGAGCGAGAACGCCTGATTGAACAAATCGGTCTCGGACGCATTCATGCGGCCAAGTTTCGCCTGGGTCTCAGCGTTGATTCGAATCGCGGCCTGCATTACGGCTTGGTGGTAGTGGCCCGTATTCCAGTAGCTCCTACCGTTCTCCCACGCCCAAGGATGAAGATTGGCGGCGTCCATGTCTGGCGCATTGTCACCGAGTTTCTCGGCAAGCTCTGCCTCCCGCTGGAGCGCCGCCTTGCCCCGCGCCGCTTGGTCGCGCAGCGACCGGTACTCGCGGTCTTCCGCTGGACGCTCGCTACGCCAACCCGGCAGGACCCGATCGAGGATCTGCTCCACTACGTGAGCCCTTTGCGAAGCCTCGGCCTGCGAGCCACGCATGTGGCTTCCAAAAACGACTACATCAGACCCAGGTCGGTTCCCGTAGGCCACCTGATCCGTTACATAAAGGAATTGGTCAATCTCTTTGATTGCCCAGTCAACATCCATTCTCGCCATACCGGCCATTGTGCAATACGGACGGCGACAGCGGAGGCCCGTACGTCACAAGTCGAGGGGCTTGAGTTTAAACCCCCCAGACGCAGACGGAGGCTGTTGCCCGAGCTTCTCCCAGACTGACCGCGTGTGGCTTTCCGCGTTCTCGCGGAGTTTCGCCGCCGCGTCCGCGTCCAAGCCTACGGATCGGATGTGACGCAGATTGCTGCTGAGCGCCTGGGCCCACAGGCGATACGGGTCCAGGTTGGCCAAACGCCGGTCCACCGTGTCATCTGGCTTGGCCATCGCCATGACTTGGTAGGCCAGCGCCGCCCCGAGCGCCCGCTCTTCTTCCAGCCACGTATCGAGGCCTTCCACATCAACTTCATCGACGAGGGCGATCGCCGCGATCCGGAGATTGGCTAGGCGTTCTTCGATCGGCTCCCTGCTCGGGTCAAACCCGATGAGTCTCTGCACCGCTTCCTGAATGCCAGACCACAGCGCACTCTCAGCCGCTTTACGCGACTCTTGCAGGGCTTCGGAAGACCGCCTGTTGGACAACGCCGTGCCGACGAGAGCGACAACCAACGACAGGCCAGACAGGATCACCGCGGCAAGCTCCATGGCGGGATCGTGGCACGACTGGCTGACGCGGGTACTCCCTGCTGATCTCACTTTGTGCCCCACGACGCATCGCAAGCTCCTCTCGCGAACGACCAACTCGCGAACTCCAGAATTTCGTCCCGATTTCGAGGCCGTCTAGCGGCCATCCGAATAGGGGAGCGCTCAAAAGGGACCCGGACGACTTCTGAGCCGCACCGCCCGGGCTACGTTTGTTGCGCGATGGCTCGGACGGTCGACGGGTACCAGCGCTTCCCACCCTGAGCCGTGGCGATGCCCTCGGCGGTCAAGGCATCAGCGATCTTTCGGTAGCTCTCGCCGCGGACTCGTGCCTCAGCGATCCGAGCGGCGACGGCAACGGGAAGCCGGCGAGGACGACCGAGCTTGACGCCTTCAGCGCGACGCTGAGCAAGAGCAGCCTTCGTCCGTTCCCCGATCAGTCGACGTTCGAGCTGGGCGAAGACGGCCATGACCCCGGCCATCGCTTCGCCTGACGCCGTGGTGAGGTCGGCCGGGGAGTCGAGCGCGACCAGTGCCCAGCATTCGCGCTGCGCTCGCTGCATGATGCCGGCGAAGTCCACGAGGGACCGGGAGAGTCGGTCCATCTTGGACACGATCAGGATCGATGCCTCCCCCACCTTGAGACGGTCAAGAGCATCAACAAGACCAGGGCGACGGAGGTCCTTGGCGCTCAAGCCTCGATCCTCGACGAACTCCACGTCGTCGATCTCCCAGCCACGGCGTGAGGCTTCTGCCGTGATCGCTGCTCGCTGCGCCGCGAGACCAGCGCCGCTGTCCGCTTGCTCGGACGTGCTCACCCGTAGATATCCGATGACCTTCAGTGATCGACCCTCCATGGTCGTTCGTGGTGGAGCCCGGTGGCCGCGACCACGCCGGACCTCGTTTTCTTCAACTCGTGGCGTACACGAATCGACCGTTTGCTGTACAGAACCCGAGCGATCAACATCCTTCCGGCCGGTCGATCTCACGGACCGCGTCCAGGGAAGCCGGGGTGCCCGCCCTTCACCCGTGCCAGGGCGGCCCCGAGGGGCCAAGGCCATTGGTCGGAGACCACAACGGCATGGAACGAACAGCCAGTTCGCGCACGTCCACATCGAACTGGTCGCGGACATCGGCCCGCATCAGCTCGTCGCGGGTATACCCGTTCGCTTGCGCATAGCTCGACACACAGTGCGCAGCGTTCTGCGTCGACTTCATCACATGGAACTCGGGATACCGGTACCCAACCATTTCGGGGATTGACGGGACCGACCTTATCCACGAACTCACGGGCACATAGTATCGCAGATGATAAGCAATGTCCACGACCTAGAGCATGGCTACCGCCACGGCAATCAGGCACAATCTTACGCGCGTGGGGACACAGACTCGTGAACGGGAGAACAAGGCGGCAAGTCGCGCGCTTCTAGCTCATTGACGCCACACGTCTACACATCCGTTCCAGATGTCAAGTTGCCGATGATCGAAAAAGTCAACTTGCGTCAAGTTGAGCGACTAGTCGTCATGCCATCTGCCCGTTGCTATTGAAAACTGCCTCTGACGTTTGTGTCGAGTTGGCTGAGTGGCCCGTCGGGCTGAGTACCTGACATGTCAACTTGAAGTGGATCGCTCTAGGTTCCTGAGGAGCCGCCGTCTGGTCGACGAACAGGCTGGTCAGCTGCGTCGTCGGGCTCGTAAGAGACGACGAAGAGGGTGTCGTCGCGACGCTCGACCGCGACGCTGAAGGTGTTCGACGGAATCAGCCTGGGCTTCCGTGGGCTCGGGAGCGGAGTTCCGCGAACGAGGGTGTTCTGGTCCTCCAGGTCCGCGATGATCCGTCGGCTGTTGCGGTCGGTACAACCGAGACCGTGAGCGAGGTAGCTGGAGGTCATCGGCACGCAGCTCAGATTGCCGCCCCTGACCCGACGCTCCAGCAACGGAAGGAACACCTCGACCAACGCCCGCGCCCGGCTACCCCTCAAGCCCAGCTCCTTCGGATCGGCGGTGATGCGCAGGCCTTCGAGGGTCTGTTCGGACGTACTCGCTGAGAGGATCGCGGGCTCTACGGACCAGACGCCGAAGAGACGCGACGCAGGCAATCCGAGCGCGGCGACCAGCCTGGACCCGTTGGCGTCGCAGCCGAAGCAGTGACCCAGGAGACGATCATCCTTAATCCGAAATCGTGCAGACGGGACGGTCTCGTCATGGTCCTCACAGGGACAGAGCATCACCAGCTCTCCACACTCATAGTCCGGCTCGCAGCCTCGTTCCTGGGCTCTCTTCTCGATCTCCTGAAGCGCACCGTCCAGATCGGCGCCGTTGGCCTGCTCGATCCGCGGCGCGAGGGGCACAG
This sequence comes from uncultured Paraperlucidibaca sp., assembly GCA_964569335.1. Lineage (GTDB taxonomy): Bacteria > Pseudomonadota > Gammaproteobacteria > Pseudomonadales > Moraxellaceae > Perlucidibaca. The sequence continues at coordinate 7,866 of CAZMVL010000064.1, read as the reverse complement.
GAGCACCACCCGTTCCGCTTGGGGCGTCGAGATCGATGCCGAACAGGCTGTAGATCTCTGCGGGTAGCTCCGCGATCTCTGCGTCCGGGTTGAGCCACTGGTAGGCGAGGCCGTGGGGATGGATCGACGGAGGCAGCACCACGTACCCAGAGCCTCCCGTCAGCAGCTCCAACACCACCGCGCCGTCCTGATCCTTGATCTGCCGCTTCTTCCCGGCGTACGACGACCGGAAGTAGAGGTGCTTTCCACGGGAGGACCCCACCCCGAGGGTCATGGGCAGCTGAACACCGTGCTCGGCAAGCCTGTCCTGCGCGGCGTCGAGCTGATCGAAGTCGAGAACGACTAGGCCCGGAGGGAGAACCAGTCCCAAACCGATCGGAGAATCACCATTCTCTTTGATCAGCGCAGCAAGATCATCCTCGTCAAAACAGAATGATCCATCACGAACAGCAGACCAATGCGAATTCCACTTGAGCACGCGAGCGCTCTGCCTCTCCCGTTGACGAATCTGGGACTTGTTCGGAAACTCATTAGCCCCGCGCCCTGCGGCACCTAGAGGGGACTTTGAACGATACCCCAACGGGAAGAGTCGAAGATCGCCGAAGCCTCGTAGCGCACTTGGAATATTTAGCTTATTATCAACTGAATTCACAATGAGAATTGACGAGCCAAAGATACACCCGTATTGTACCATAACCACAAGATCGAGTCAACTTCCGGCCCTTCCACTTCTACTCCTCCTTACTAGTGTTTCATTTATAGGACATTTCTCTTGACCATCCCGATCGCAAGACCAGTCAATATACCCTTCGCGCAGGATCGCGATACCGCGCATTTGGCTATCTGCTCAGGGGCGCCGTGACCCCCCGCTGGGGAAGCGTAATTTCCTCGTGCCGTTCAGGAGGATAGATCTACCAGGATCGATCTTTCCGTTTTACCATCAAGAGTCTTCGGCAGATTGCCTTGCTTTATCGGTATAAATTTGATAGTATTTGTTCAGATGAGTTTGGCATCTCTATTTTTCAAGTCCAAAGCGCTCCTGGTCGGGCACCCTGATAGTCCGCGCATCATCGAGTGGGATGTAGACCAAGAGGGTTCGCCGCATCACGCGGACGAGATCGAGCGCAACGGCTTGACGTTCGATGAGGTCGACGCGCACATCCTGATCTATCCGGACGCCACGTTCGAGGTCGTTGGCACCCGCCACAAGGTCGTTGGCACCCGCCACAAAGACCAGTCCGCGGTAGTCGCCTCGATCATCAAGTGCCGGCCGGATCTTTCCGAGCGGCCCGAAGATCCGCTCTGGAACTTCAGCTGACCACGGAACAGCCGTCCCGGCTGCGACTGGCCTGATCCAGCCCGTAGCCCCTCCCGGGGCTCACTGCGACAGCCTCCGGAGCCCTGCGAACCATCGCCCGCGGCGCACATACCGCGTTCGCGGCCTCCATAGGAAAACACGACTGGCCTGGTCCTCCTCAACCAGCTGTCCAGATACCCCAAGAAGGTCGGCGCCCAGACAACGAGCGCCGACCCCTGAAGAAGACCTACGGTCTGCGGCGCTCCCGGTCACCGCAACCCCGGAGCCCCGGAGCCCCGCCGATCAACTCCGCCTGGGAGAACGACGACTACCGCGTCACGCGCACCGTAACCGTACGAGTCACGGTCTTCCCGCCGACCCGCAACTGCACCCGCACCCGGTGCAACCCGACCTTCGCAGCAGACCCGATCCTCAGCCGCAACCGCACGGTACGCTGCTGCCCCGCCCGCATCGACGCCACCTTCACCGACCGCTTCCCGGTCACCCGCAACGCCTTCGGAACACGAGCACTCGCCGTCAAAGACCGCGCCTCCGCCGTTGTCTCGTTAGCCAACCGGAACGACAAGCTCACCGCCCGACCACGCCGCACCGACGCCCCCGACCGAACCGCCGAGAACACCAACGTCCCATCACGACCAGCAGGACCCACCGGACCAACGGGACCGACCAGACCTTGCGGTCCCGCCGGACCAAGCGGGCCGCCCGGCCCCACAGGACCAGCCGGACCCTGCGCGCCATCCCGACCGTTCAGACCATCTGCACCGTCCTGACCATGCTGGCCAGCCGGACCCTGCGCACCATCCTGTCCCGAAACACCGGGGGGTCCTTGTTCCCCAGCAGCACCAGGGGCGCCGTCCTCACCAGGGTTACCGGGGATACCCGGTGCGCCGGGATCGCCATTCTCACCCGGAGGGCCTTGCGGCAGGTCACCACCGGTACCGTTCAGCTCCACTTGGTGAACACCACCGTCGGTATCTGCTCGTATCTCGAGGATCGCGCTACGGACTCCGTCCTCGGACGGCGCAAACCGAACGCGAATCTCGCAGGTATCACCGTTGACAATGGGCTCATCGGTGCAGGTCTCGCTGCTCACGAGAAAGTCGTCGCGATCCTCGCCACGTACCCTCACCCGAGTGACCTCCACGGGTTCAGCGCGCGTTGCGGTCAGCGTCAGCGTACTCGCCCTCGAAAGGGTGCCCCGTGGCTGCTCCTCAAACACGAGCCCGCTGGCAGGGCTGACTGCAAGCTCCGGTGCACGCTCAACTTCGAGCGCCGCAGACGCCGTGCCGACGCTGCCCACTGCATCCAACGAATAGGTCCCGGCGTCCACCTGCCAGGGCACCGTCACCGAACCCGTGAACACGCCCTGACCGTCAACGGCGAACGTCCCGAGATCCACCACCGGATCGCCCGCCAGACGCAACGAGAACGACTCGCCAGGCTCGAACCCCGAAGCCACAAACCCGAACTCCCGGCCTACGACCACCGACTCCGGACCAGTTAGTTGAAGAAGTCGATTACCAGCGCCAATATAGAGCGACTGGACCGCCACCGGAGCGATCCTTGTCGTGGTGGTTCCGTCACCCAAGTTTCCGTACTGATTGCTACCCCAAGCGTAGACCTTACCATCGTCGCCAAGCGCCAAAGAGTGGTGAAACCCAGCGGCGATTTCGGTCAGCTTTACTCCGGCGGGGATCTCGCCCGCAACCACCGCCACCGGCCTCCGCCGGGTCTGGTGAGACGTTCCATCCCCTAGCCCGCCAGAGTTGTTCTGCCCCCAAGCGTAGGCGTTGCCATCGTCCCCGAGTGCCAACGAAAGACTACCTCCCGCAGCGATCGCTGTCAGTCGAACGCCGACGGGGATCTCACCCGCAGCCACCGCCACTGGTGTCAAGCGATCCGTTGTAGTCCCATCACCCAAGACGCCAAGATCATTGTACCCCCAAACATAAGCATTACCATCATCCCCGAGCGC
>CAZMVL010000064.1:4073-4563 GCA_964569335.1 uncultured Paraperlucidibaca sp. | reverse complement strand
CCGAGCGCCAAGGACAGATAGTAACCCGCGGAGATCGTGGTCAGTCGAACGCCGACGGGAATCTCACCCGCAGCCACCGCTACGGGCGCGGACGAGCCGTCCGTTGTCCCATTACCCAAGACACGCCAGAACGTGCCGATAAAGCCCCACGCATAGACCTTGCCATCGTCGCCGAGCGCCAGTGAGTGGATACCCCCGGCAGAAATCTCGGTCAGCCGTACCCCCTCGGGGATCTCGCCGGCTGCTACCGCGACCGGTGTCAGCCGGTCCGTCGTGGTCCCATCGCCCAGCTGACCCGAAGAGTTTGCACCCCAGGCGTAGACCTTGCCATCGTCGCCGAGCGCCAAAGAGTGACTATTGACCGTCGCGCCGGGCGGCCACGACGAGGAGTCGTCCCCAACCCACGACGGCTTCATCCCCGCAGATATCCCGATGAGCCGTACCCCCTCGGGGATCTCGCCGGCTGCTACCGCGACCGGTGTCAGCCGGT
>CAZMVL010000064.1:0-3973 GCA_964569335.1 uncultured Paraperlucidibaca sp. | reverse complement strand
CCGTCGTGGTCCCATCGCCCAGCTGACCCGAAGAGTTTGCACCCCAAGCGTAGACCTTGCCATCGTCGCCGAGCGCGAGCGAATGGTCGTCGCCCGCCGAGACACTGACCAGACGGACATTGGTGGGCACCTCCCCGTGCTGCGCCGGAATCGGCAACAGCGACCGAGCCGTCGACCCGTTTCCCAGTTGACCGAGGGGATTGCCACCGTATCCGACGAGCCACCCACCGCGAACCGCCAACGAGTGACGATAGCCCCCGGCTATCCGAGCTGGGCTGGCAAGATCTTCGTCCCCAGCTGGCGCCCCCGCTGTCGCTGTTTGGCCGGCGAACAGTACGCCGCCGAGCAGGACGCTCAGGACGAGCGCCACGACTGCGATCAGCCGTCGACGACCGCGCCTAAACGACGCGAAAGACAACTGACCCTGGTTGCCGTCAAGCACAATGACTCCTCATTCGTTTCTGGTCGACGGTCCAGGGACCATCCACTCAATTATCTACGCAACGCCGATCGCCTTGCGGTACTTGAACTCCGCCGACCTCGCAGACTGATCAACCACCTGCCGCAGAATCCGCTCAGACTCCCGCAGCACGTCCGGCACGCGAAGGACGACGAAGCCGTTCAGCACCGTCACCGAGCACTCGCCATAGAACATCGCGAGCCCGTCACCAAGACCGCGCGCCAAGGCCCGATCAGGAACCAGCGTCTCGACCTGCGCCCAGACCAGCCCCGACCCGTCTCCGTACGTCTCGATCAGAGCGTCATCCCAGCGGACGACGGTGCCGTTCCTACTCTGCATACACCGACATCATATCCGAACTTAACCCTTCGAGGTTTAGACCTTTCGGGGTCAGAACTCCAGCATCGAACACGTGGAGGACTCCCCCGCCCTACGCGCCCTGGCCACGAACCTCGCCCATCTCCGCAGAGCCCGCGGCTGGTCCCAAGAAGACCTCGCCTTCGAGTCCAACGTCCAGCCCTTCACCGCGATCAGCAAGATCGAGCGCGGCATCCGCAACCCGACCGTCACGACCGTCGAACGCCTCGCCCGCGCCCTGAACGTCACCATCGGCGAACTCCTCAGCGATCCCCTCCCGGACCAGATGACCCTGGACCTCCCGGAGCCAAAGCCCACGGCTTCCCCGCCCGCCGCCGAACCCTCACGCGCCGGCCGCGGAGCCCCACGACGCCCTAGACCACGGCGATAAGCGCCTGGCCACTACGGCCGAGGTACGGCTAGACGTTGCCGATTGCCTGACTACGAAAGGCCGCCTGACTCGCAAGCACGAAGCCTTCGAGGCGGTGTACGAGCCCGTGAGCCCGCAGGTCCGACAACGCGTCCTCGACCTGCACCCGCGCCTTCGCGATGTCACCCGAGCCACCTGCGAGCTTCCGCGCGAGTTCATCGGGGGTCTGCAAGCCCGGCTGCTCCATCACGAGCATTCCCAGGACACCCGCGGCAAGGGCATCTGGATCGGGCAAATCCGCGCAAATACGGCTAGGCTGATGCTGCATGGGAGGTGAACTCTCCTGTGTCAGGCCCCGGGACGTTCGCGCGTCGCCGGGGCTACTTGCGTCGGTAGCGGCGGGAACAATCTGTTCCGTCTAACCACCCGCAACGGAGCGCCTTATTATATGCAGATTCCAGGGTTTTGTCTACACACCTGCCGGATGACACGAACCGTTGACGATGCGCCTATCAAGATCGGGTTTTAGCGAACGAAGCCACGACGGGCCAAACTGGCACTTCCTGCGTCAGCAGCTCGACTCGGCTCGGAATGTTTGGACGACGGGTGAGACACCGCCCCTACCGTTGATCGTCGCCGAACTGGCCGAACTGGCTCGATACGCAGAGTCGTCCGCACGACTCCCAATGGCGGAAGGGTCTCGTGGCCGTCAAGCATTCGTGTCTCTCCGTGCCGATTTGTCCCTCGCCATCGAACGAACCGGCCCAGCACTACGTGCGGTTTGCGCGACGACTCTCTCTGACCTTCGCGGTGCTCTCGATCAAAGGTTCACAAGAAGGAAGGAGCCGACTCGCGAAACGTGGGCGTCCGTGCTTCAAGCAGGAAACGCGGTAGCGCAGTGCTTCGCCGAGCATGGGGCTCTTTCTGCGGCGATGAACGACCTGTTGGATGTGACGCGAGATTTTGACGGAAGCGAGTCGATAGTCCGATTCTTCGACCGTCTCGACACCCTTCGCGTCCTGGGTGAGTTGCAGGGCCGTTCGTGGTCCCGCGCTAGGCAGTCGATCGCTCGGTCACTCAGCGCGTACGAACCAGGGGATGACCCGAGCTCAGCCTATGGCCGGTTCCCATATGGCCAGGATCTCGCGCTTGTAACCGCGGAGCTATGTCGCCAACTTGAGCGAAAGGGAGAGACCCAGGAGTGGTCGGTTTGGATCGCCGGTCTTGCGGGGCCGTCACGTGGCTCCGAACGCGAACCGAGCGTGGTCTCAGGTGCCATGACGGTCTGCGGCGTCGTGTGCCAAGAGCCTCTGTCCGAGTGGTTCGAGCAAGCACGAACCTCGATCGCACAAGCTTTCGAGGCCCGCGGACTGCCGGTTCCCGACGACGTATCCACGATCGGCGAGCCCATGCACGTTGCCGGACACATGGTCGCCGATGGCCCAAGTCTATGGGGTCGGTTCGCGCACCAGCCGTCGTTCGTTTGCCGGGTTGTCGTCAGTGCGCTCGACGTCGACGAAGCACAAGAACGGGCGAGATCAGCGTTGGATGCAGCGATCAGTCGCGATGACTCCCGTGTTGCTTCAGACTTGCGTGACGATTCGATCGTCTGGGACCGGAATCGCGGTTGGCATCTACCCAAGATCACCGCCGGAGGACACGGCCACGGGCAGCTCTTTGCCACTCGTACCGCCGTCCGATCAGTCCATCGGTGGGCCGAGGATCTCGGTCATTCGCTTGACGATGCAGCGGTCCGTTTGATGCAAGACCGCGCAGTCGCCCACGACGATTCCACGTCCCCGGCGATTCGAATCGCGCGGGCAACAGTTGCCCTTGAATCTCTCCCACGGCCGGACAGCCATATCTTCAACGCGTTGCCCAACCTGTGGCTCCGGTGGGCCCTCGAAGTTTCACGTCGAGAGTTCGACCATCTTTTGCTTGGCATTGCGTTGGATGCCACCGTCGTTGGGCCTCCGGCTCCAGATCGCACAATCGAAGAGCTGCTAGACCGTCAGCGAACCCTGGAGGTGCTCTGGAACGACAGTCAGATCCGATACGGATCAGACGGCCTTCGCGCACTCGACGACTTGTTCGAAGTCGTTGCACCAGAAGCTGCGTCCCGTCGATGGCGAGACCGCTACGAAGCGCTCCTAACCTCGGAGACTGAACTGGGTCGCCTACACCGCTGCTTCGAGTCGATTTGCGAGCGCGCACGGCGACATCGGAACCTCGTCGAACACGGTTGGCCGCTCTCTGCGGAGGTTCTTGAGCCGTCGGCGCGAAACCTCGCACTTGCGCTCGAAATTGCGGTCGTAGCGCATGCAGAATCGGACGATGACGATGCCGGATTCCTGGGAGCACTGATGCATCCCCCTGATGAAGCCTGGAATAGCCGTTCCGTGGATGACCTCTTCCGGGCTGCAAGCCACGAGAGCTGACGTTGCGTTGCTCGGGAGCCGAAAGGTCCGATTCGAGCGCGAGCAAGCCCAGTGGGCTCGGGATGACGCCTACCGACCCGGGATGGATCGTTTCGACCGCGAATACTACGGCGGTTTCGATGACTGAAACTGGCCCAGCCGGTACTAGCCCGTCCGCTGGTCCGAGGCCGCCGCAATAAGACGCTTCGCTTTCATCTGCTTCCAAAACGCTTCCACGGAAGCCGCCTCCAGCCGGATCTCCAGCGCTCCGCCCGGCCCAGCAAAGCGAAAAGCCCCGCTCTCACGGGGCTTTCCTGAGGAGCGGCAGACGAGACTCGAACTCGCGACCCTCAGCTTGGGAAGCTGATG
>CAZMVL010000063.1:0-23210 GCA_964569335.1 uncultured Paraperlucidibaca sp. | reverse complement strand
CTCTACGTGAAGGATCATTGCGCCGCCATTCGGGAAGTGCTGGCTCGCGGTCAGCCCGGCGAGACCTACAACGTGGGCGGCTGGAACGAAAAGCCCAACATCGACATCGTCAAGACCGTCTGCGCGCTGCTGGACGAACTGCGCCCCGATGCCGCCGGCAGCTACGCCCGCCTCATCACCTACGTGACCGACCGCCCCGGCCACGATCGCCGATACGCCATCGATGCCCGCAAACTCGAGCGTGAACTCGGCTGGCGGCCGGCCGAAACCTTCGAGACAGGCATCCGCAAGACCGTGCGCTGGTACCTCGACAACGCCGAGTGGGTGCACAACGTCCAAAGCGGCGCCTACCGCGAGTGGGTCAGCAAGAACTACGCAGGCCGGTCGGGCACATGAGGATTCTGCTGCTCGGCAAGAACGGCCAAGTGGGTTGGGAACTCCAACGCGCATTGGCGCCGCTGGGTGAGTTGATCGCGCTGGGCCACGACAGCCCCGCCCCGCTGGCAGCGGACTTCGCGCACCCGAAAGCCCTTGCCGCCACCGTACGTTCGCTGGCGCCCCAGATCATCGTCAACGCCGCAGCGCACACAGCCGTCGACAAAGCCGAGAGCGAGCCCGATCTCGCTCGCACCATCAACGCCACCAGCGTGGACGCGATCGCGCGCGAAGCCGCCGCATCCGGCGCTTGGCTGGTGCACTACAGCACCGACTACGTGTTCGATGGCAGCGGCGAAACCCCGTGGTCAGAGAACTCTCCCACCGGCCCACTGAGTGTCTATGGGCAAACCAAGCTGGAAGGCGAAGAGGCCATCCGCATCAGCGGCTGCCGGCACCTGATCTTCCGCACCAGCTGGGTGTATGCCGCACGCGGCGGCAACTTCGCCAAAACCATGCTGCGGCTCGCGAAAGAACGCGACCGCCTCACCGTCATCAACGACCAGTTCGGGGCCCCCACCGGTGCCGAGCTGCTCGCCGACATCACCGCGCATGCCTTGCGTGCCGTGCAGCAGCAACCTGCGTTGGGCGGCACGTACCACGCTGCGGCCTCCGGCGAGACCAGTTGGCACGGTTACGCCCGGCACGTGATCGAGTTCGCCCGCGCGGCCGGCCAACCCATCAAGGTGAGCCCGGCCGCCATCGAAGCAGTGCCCACCAGCGCGTTTCCCACGCCGGCCAAGCGTCCGCAGAACTCGCGGATGAGCACGGTGAAGCTGCAGCAGGCATTTGGCCTGACACTCCCCGCCTGGCAAACCGGCGTCGAGCGCATGCTCAACGAAACCCTGGCCTGATCTTTCACCGACGAGCGCCCCATGAGCAACATACCGGCCCGCAAGGGCATCATCCTAGCGGGAGGCTCCGGCACCCGGCTGCACCCGGCCACCCTGGCCATCAGCAAGCAACTGTTGCCGGTGTATGACAAGCCGATGGTGTACTACCCCCTCGCAACGCTGATGTTGGCTGGCATCCGCGACATCCTTCTGATCAGCACGCCCCAGGACACACCTCGATTCGAGGCGTTGCTAGGGGACGGCACCAAGTGGGGCGTGAACATCAGTTACTGCGTGCAGCCGAGTCCCGACGGGCTGGCACAGGCCTTCATCCTGGGCAAGAACTTCATCGGCGACGCACCCAGCGCCTTGGTGCTGGGGGACAACATCTTCCATGGCCATGATTTGCAAGGGCTGCTGCACTCGGCTGCCAGCCGCAGCACCGGTGCATCGGTCTTCGCGTATCACGTCCACGACCCCGAACGCTACGGCGTGGTGGCGTTCGACGACAACCGACGCGCCCTCAGCATCGAGGAAAAGCCCAGGGCCCCGAAGAGCAACTACGCGGTGACGGGGCTGTATTTCTACGATGAGCAGGTGTGCCGCATCGCCGCCGATATCAAGCCCTCACCTCGTGGCGAGCTGGAAATCACCGACGTCAACGCACGCTACCTCGCGCAGTCTGAACTGAACGTCGAAATCATGGGGCGGGGCTACGCTTGGCTCGACACCGGCACGCATGACAGCCTGCTCGAGGCTAGTCAGTTCATCGCCACGCTGGAGAAACGCCAGGGCCTGAAGGTGGCCTGCCCGGAGGAGATTGCCTTCCGGTCTGGCTGGATCACCTCGGCCGAACTGGAAGCGCAGGCGCAACCGATGCTCAAGAATGGCTACGGCCAGTACCTGATGCAGATCGTGAAAAGCCAGGTCTTCTGATATGAAAGCCACCACGACCGCCATCGAAGGCGTGCTGATCCTCGAGCCCGCCGTCTTCGGCGACTCACGCGGATTCTTCCTGGAAAGCTTCAACCAGCGCGCCTTCGAGGCCGCGGTGGGATATGCCGTCGAGTTCGTCCAAGACAACCACTCGCGCTCGGCGAAGGGGGTGCTGCGCGGGCTGCACTACCAGTTGCCACCACATGCCCAAGGCAAGCTGGTGCGCGTGACCCAAGGCGAAGTATTTGACGTGGTGGTCGACATCCGCCCCAACAGCCCCACCTATCGTCGGTACACGAGCGTGCGTCTCAGCGGCGAGAACCATCGGCAACTCTGGGTGCCACCCGGGTTAGCGCACGGCTTCTTGGTACTGAGTGACAGCGCGGATTTCCTCTACAAGACCACGGCGTACTACGCGCCCGAGGCCGAACGCAGCCTCCGCTGGGACGACCCTGCCCTCGACATAGCATGGCCGCTCGAAGGTGCGACCCCGACACTCTCGGCCAAGGACCGCGATGCACCGTTCTTGACGTGACCCCCCAAGCGGTCCGAGGGGGAGGCCCGAGACGGGGAGGCCTCAGGAAGCCAGCTTCAGCGCCACCTTCTTGGGCGCCGGTACGTCCCAAGGGCGGTACTCAGGCAGCAGGGACGCGACGTGCCGCCGGACATCGTCGTCCGAGAAGCTGGACTCGATGACGATCCACCCCCGCAAGCGCGCCCAGGTTCCTCGCTCGGCCTGCGCCACCTTGGCAACACGGATCTTCGGGTGATGCGTCGGCCGAGTGAACTCGGTGTCGGCGAGCAGCTCCTCGAACAGCTTCTCGCCTGGACGCAGGCCGGTGAACTGGATGTCAATCTGCGTCTCGGAAAAGCCCGAAAGCCGGATCATGTTGCGCGCCAGATCGACAATCTTCACCGGTTCGCCCATGTCGAGAACGAAGACCTCCCCACCCTGCCCCATGCATGCCGCTTGCAGCACGAGCTGCGCTGCCTCGGGAATGGACATGAAATAGCGAACGATGTCGGGGTGCGTCACCGTGATGGGACCACCGATCGCAATCTGGTCCCGAAACTTCGGTATCACACTACCGCTGCTGCCGAGAACATTGCCGAACCGGACCATTTCGAACCGGGTCTGGTTCTCCTGGTGCAGCGCCTGGCACACCAGCTCGGCCAGACGCTTGGACGCACCCATGACATTGGTGGGATTCACTGCCTTGTCAGTCGACACGAGCACAAACTTCTCGACCCCATGCCGAATGGCGGACGAGCCGACGACGAAGGTGCCGAGCGTATTGTTGCGAATCGCCTCCCAGGCGTTCACTTCCTCCATCAGCGGCACGTGCTTGTAAGCGGCGGCGTGGAAGATCACTGCGGGCCGGTACTGGGAAACGATCCCGTCCACCCGCTCCCGGTTCTTGACGTCGCCCACCGCACAGACGATGGCGATATGGGGGAACAGCGCGACGAACTCTTCGCGCAGGGTGTACAGCGCGAACTCGCTGATTTCGTAGAGCACCAACTGCTTCGGCTTGAAGCGCGCGATCTGCCTGCACAGCTCAGAACCAATGGAGCCGCCAGCACCCGTCAGCATAACCACCCGATTCTCGAGGAAGTTGTGCAACGCGCCGGTGTCGAGATGGACAGCATCGCGACCCAACAGGTCCTCGGGACTCACCTGGCGCACATCGGCCGCACCCAGTTCGTTGCGGATCAGGTCCGCCATGCCAGGAACGAGACGGACGTCGAAGTGCAACGGCTCGAGCTGGCTCAGCAGCTTGGCACGCTGCCCAGCCGTCAGACTGGGGATGGCCACGATGATGGTCTCGATCCCAAAGCGAGACCTGAGACGCGGCAGGCCGGCCTGCGCGTACACCCGCAGTCCCATCAGCGAGCGGCCATGCAGCGTCGGATTGTCGTCCACAAACGCCACCGGGCGGAACTCCGGCCCCTCGCTCAAGGCCTTGGCGAGCTGGCGCCCCCCGGCACCCGCACCGTAGATGGCCACCGGGCTGCCCACCCGCACGGTTGAGTTCGACCCGCGCAGTACCTGCCGGGCGATCAGGCGGGCCGTAACGCTATAGGCCGCAGACAGGACCGCGTAGATGATCAGCGCCGACCGCGGGATGCCTGGCACTTGCAGCAGCAACACGATCAGCGAGAACAAACCCGCCGCACCGGAAGCCACCCCGATCACCAGCGTGAAAGCACGCGTCTCCAAGTAGCGGATGACGGCGCGGTACAACCCCATGCGCAGAAAAATGGGCACCGTCAACAGCACGGTCAAGGCGTAAGCCCACCACGGTGGGCCATCGTTCAGCGGAATCTCACCCAGCCGCAGTGCGACCGAAGACCACAGCGCCAGTGGCAGCACCAACACGTCGGCCAACACGATCAGCAGAAACTTCGCCCTCCGGGGCAGCATTGTCAGTGTTCGCAGCATGGCCACAACCTTGAAACTGGCGCCTTAGCGCCGACGAAAGGCGGCCTTCAACGACCGGCCGATAATGCAGAGGTCACCGAAAAAACTGCGTCCCCGGATATACCGCAGACAGTGGGCAAGTTTCGCGGGTATGACTTCTTCCACGTAGGTTTTCTCTGGATCGACACTGCTGCCGAGAAGGTTGTTCTCGTCGAGATACTCGATCGACGCAAGGTCGGTGATGCCCGGCCTCACGCCGAGGACGATCTCCCGGGTCTGCGCAGGATACAGCGCCACGTAGCGCGGCACTTCGGGTCGAGGCCCTACCACGCTCATGTCGCCGACCACGACATTGATGAACTGCGGGAACTCGTCGATCTTGTACTTGCGCAGAAAGGCACCGGAGCGGGTGATGCGCGCGTCGGCCCCGACCGTGATCTGCGGCCCGCGCGCCTCGGCATCGACCCGCATCGTGCGGAACTTGTAGATCTCGAACTCGCGCCCCCGTAAGCCCACCCGGCGCTGCCGGAAGAACACCGGACCGCGCGAATCGAGCTTGACCCACACCGCCACGGCAAGCATCAAAGGAGCCAGCACCACCAGCGCCCCGCCGGAGAAGAACACGTCGAACACCCGCTTCAGCATCCGGCCAACACCTCGCCGAGCGCATCGATCACGCGGTCTTGGTCGGCATCGGTCATCGCCGTGAACAGCGGGATGCTCAGCATGCGCTGATAGGCCTCGTCGGCTCGAGGGAACATCTCGGGCGTCAGGCGGTATCGGTCACGCCAGTAGGGGTGACGGTGCAGCGGCACATAGTGAACGCTGGTACCAATACCACGGTCTGACAGGCCCTGGATGACCTCGTCGCGTGTGGCCCGGGCCTGCGGGCTGAGGCGAACGACGTAGAGATGCCAAGCGTGGACGTCCCCTGCAGGTGCATCGGCTGGCAGGATCAGCGGCAGCGCGGCGAGCCGGTCGAAGTAGCGCGCGGCGAGGTACTGCCGGCGCTCGAGGAAACGCGGTAGCTTGGCGAGCTGGTGGATGCCCAGCGCCGACGCGATGTCAGTCAGGTTGTACTTGAACCCCGGCGCCACGACCTCGTAGTACCAGGCTGGCGTCTTGGAGGTAAAGCGATCGAACGCGTCGCGGTTCATGCCGTGCAGGCGCATCACTCGCATGCGTTTGGCAAGGTCGGCATCCCGCGTGACGGCCATGCCGCCCTCGCCCGTGGTCATCGTCTTGTTAGCGTAGAAGCTGAAGACGGTGATGTCGGACTGCAGCTTGCCAACGAGCGTGCCGCCCCAGGTGGTAGGCAGTGCATGTGCCGCGTCTTCCACCACCTTCAATCCGTGTTCGCGCGCGATCGCAAGAATCTCATCCATGCGGCAGGCCAGACCGCCGTAGTGCACGGGCACGATCGCCTTGGTACGCGGAGTGATCGCGGCGCGGATGGCCGCCACATCGATGTTGAGCGTGACAGGGTCGACATCGACCAGCACGGGGTCGGCGCCGAGATAGCGGACCACCTCCACCGTGGCCGTGAAGGTCAACGTCGTCGTGATGACCTCATCGCCGGGGCCGATGCCCAACGCCTCTAGCGCCAGGTGCAAACCCGCTGTCGCTGAATTGACGGCAAGGCTCTCGACGCCACCGCCGAGGAAATCGACGAAGGCCTGCTCGAACTGTCGCGTCTTGGGGCCCGTGGTGACCCAGCCTGAGCGCAGGGCCTCGGAGACCGCAGCGATTTCCTCATCACCGATCTCGGGCAACGCGAAGGGAAGAAAGGGGCGAGTCATGGTTTCTCGATCCAGCAAAGAAGGTGTGTACGCAACAGAGGCAACAGATTGAACCAGCTATAGAGGGCCGGATGCCATGCAGCAACCCGGCGCGCGATGGGAGGCGCCAGCGTGATCCGCTTGGAACGAATGCGGCCTTGAGGAAACAGCTCCCGCACACGCGCCAGCGTCACGCCTCGAACATCCTTGTTGGATGGGTTGTCATAGGTAAAGTCGTACCAGAGCACTGCACCGCCGGGCTTGACCCACTCCCACATACGGCTGGCAAGGCGATTCTGAAAATCGTCATCCAACAAGGATGAAAACACCACCGCCTGATAGACGACATCTAAACTTGCCGGCTCAATGTTGACCGCCATCGCATCGCCCGCCTCGAAGCGCAGTGCGACAGGCAGAACGCTACGGGCCATTTCCACGCGTTCGGCCAACAGTTCGATACCGATTAGGTTTTCTGGTCGACAACCTGCCCTCAGGAGTTCGAGCAAATTGCCACCGGCGCCGGCGCCTACTTCGGCCAATTTGAGAGATCCCAGATCCCCAACCCCTGCGGCCTCAAATAGGCGAAAGATCGCGCGCTGTCGTTCTTGAAGGGTTTGCCAGTTGGCCGGCTTCAGGAGACTGTAGCGTTGCGTATCACCCTCAGTTGCCCGTCGCGCATAACGCTCGCGGACAGCATTGACTTCTTGTTCCACGATCAACGGCTCCATCAGGCGCAGGCTTCCAGGAATCGTCTGGCAAGCACGGGGTAGGTGTGATAAGAAGTCACGAAGCAGCGCCCACGCTCGCCCATTTGCGCGCGCTCCGCTGGTGTCAGCGCCGCCATCCTGCATAGCCCCGCCGCGATCGCCTGGGGTGACTCAGGCGCGACAGTCAATCCAGCCCCCGCTTCCGCCACCGGATCGTTGCCGGCCTCAACCGAATGCAGAACAGCACGACCAGCCATCATATAGTCGAGCAGTTTGTTCGGTGCGATGCCGAAACGATAGATCGGGCTGCGCAGCCAGCCGATGTAAGCGATATCGATGCTCTCCAGGAAACTGGGGATCTGACTTTTGGGTATCGGTGCAAACATGCGGACATGCTCCAACGCCTCATCGTCCAGGCGTTGCAGCAGCCTGGCTTTTTCCATGCCGTCGCCAACGAGCACAAGGCTAATGTTTTCGTTGCGCATCAAAGCCGCGGCATTCAAGAGTTCGTCGAGCGCGTTCGGAAGACCATGCGAGCCGGCGTAACCGACAACGACACGTCCGCGTCGATGCGCTTCGTCGACGTACCGGCGGATGTCCTCGCGAAGCTCCGCCCGCTCGCGCGACCAATCATTCGGTGAGATGCCGTTCGGCACCACGTGCAGACGGCGCAGGTCAAGGCCGCGGGCGCTCATGTAGTCGGCAACCCGAGGCAGCATTGAGACCACGACATCGGCACTGCGGTAGGCAGTATCTTCGGCCCACTGACACAGACGTATGAACGGATGCCTGGGTGACATGCCACCCAACTCGATGGGCGACAGAGGCCACAGGTCATGCACCTCGAACACCAGTTTCGCGCCACATGCCCGGGCGATTCGCCTTGCGACCCAGATGTCCATCGGGTACGTGCTGGATGCAATAACGACGTCAGGCCTGAACTCATGCGCAATAGAGTGCGCCGACCGCCACAACTGCAGGAGGAATGCCCAAATGTTGCGAGCACGCCCCACGCCATTGCCCCGGTAAGACGGGGTCGGGTACCAGACATACTCGATACCGTCGGTCAGCTCCTTTGTCACCACCCGTATCTGTTTGCCACTCGCCGTAGGCTGCACCGATCGAACGTGGGAGAAGGCACTGGCGAGGATCCGCACGCGATGCCCAGCCGTCACCCACTCACGCGCGAGATGGTAGGGCCGAAACTCCATCCCGTGCGCCGGGCTGCCGGCATAGTGGTTGACGTAGAGAATGTTCATGATCGCAAATCGGCCGCGAGGCGCATCGCGATGCGTCTCGCAGCATCCCCCGTGCCGTAGGGCGACACCTCTTTTCCACGGCTTCCTATCGCCGCTTCAACTCCTTTCAGAACCGCGGCTGCCGAAAGCGGGGAAGCCAAGCGATTCCATCCTGAATCGACCAGCTCAGTCCACTCGGTCTCTCCACGCAGCGTTACACAGGGCACCCGGTAAAAAAATGCCTCTTTCTGAACGCCGCCGGAATCCGTCGCAATCACGGCGGCATGCTTCTCGAGCTGGACCATGTCGAGATAGCCGATAGGCTCGATCAGACGAACGTTCTCACCCAGCCGATCTAGCCGACCAGCGGCCTGAAGCACGCCACGAGTTCGCGGATGCACAGGCCAAATAACGGGCAAGGAACGCGAGACCGTCTCGAGTCCATCCACGATGGCGGCCAAGCGATCCGGGTGATCTGTGTTCTCCGCACGGTGAATGGTTGCCAGTACGTATCGGCCAGCCGCCAGCCCCAAAAGCTGCAGGATTCGCCCAGTGGTATCAACTCGGGAACCATGGTGCAGAGCGACGTCGTACATGACGTCCCCAACCGGAATGACCCGATCACCTGCCGCCCCTTCGTCCGCGAGATGCGCAGCCGCTGCCTCAGTAGGGGTGAATAGCCAGCGCGAGATGCGGTCGGTCAAGATGCGATTGACCTCTTCCGGCATGGCCATATTGAAAGACCTCAGACCGGCCTCAACGTGCGCTACCGGAACATGCAGTTTCACTGCGGCCAGTGCGCCCGCCAGTGTCGAATTGGTATCTCCATAAACCAGCACTGCATCAGGCTTTTCGGCGAGCAGCACACGCTCGACTTCCGCAAGCATCCGACCTGTCATGGCACCATGGGACCCGCCATGGATGTCGAGTGCATGCGCAGGTTTCGCCATGCCGAGTTCTTCGAAGAATACGTCGGACATGTTTGCGTCAAAGTGCTGCCCCGTATGCACCAGCACTTCGTTCAATCCAACTGCATGCATCGCATGCGACACCACGCTGGCCTTGATGAACTGCGGGCGTGCACCCAACACCGTAACAATCTTTGCCAAGTTCAAATCCTTCCTTGCACTGGAGATACCCAGAACATCCGGACAACCGCCGAGAAGAGCCCACCACCGCCTTGTTGGCGATCCAATGGCCGTTCAAGCGCTCGATTCATGCCAGCAGCCGGGCATAGAGATCGGTCAATTTCTTCTCCTCGAAGGCCCATTGGTAACGCGTCAACACTGCCTCACGGCCCCTTGCCCCCATGAGGCTTGCCCGCTGGGGGTCGTCTAGCAGAGACTTGATTGCACTGGCAATGCTGGCGGGATCCAAAGGATCGGCGCACAAGCCAGCGCCTGCATCGACAAGCAAGGGGCGCCAAAGCGGAAAATTTGATGCCAGTACAGGCAGACCGGCCGACATGTACTCAAACATCTTGTTGGGCTGAGCGTCGATGTGGTTCGGTTCCGGGTGAAAGAAAAGCAAGCCGGCACGCGACTGCGACATGATGCGGCGCACCTCCACGCGGCTCACCATCCCTCGGTAGTCAACCTTTTGCCACCCTGGCAGTGCGCGGGCTTCCTGCTCCGTCGCGGGGCGGTCAAACGGGCCAGCCAAGATCAGCCGCACGTCGAGGAGTTCCAGCGCTCGAATCATCTCCAGGATGCCGCGGATCTTGGAGATCCCGCCGACGTAGCAGACGGTGCGGTCATCGCCACAGGGGACAACGACCGATTCGATTTCGCTCTCCAACGGGTAGTTGTTGATGGCGACAGCCTCGGAGTTCACCGCCGCAAAGCGCTTCGTGATATGCGGCGTTGCGCCTACGACGGCGGAGATCCGCGCCGCAACAAAATTCTCGAAGCGTTCGAAAGTCCCTGACACGAAGCGCCTCAGCCAGGGGCGGATCCAGCTGCGACTCAAGATGGCACGTGGAACGTCTTCATGGCTGTCATAGATCACGCGCGCGCCGGAGCCTCGCAGCAGCAAGGCAATCAGAAGCAACTCCGGCTCATGCAGGTGATACAACTTGGCACCCACCTTGCGTGCAGTCCTCCACATGCGCCACGGGAGCAGAAGCATCCGCTGGAGACGACCACGGGCAATGCCGGCATCGTGGATGTGCACTCCACGCACAATGTCTTCGCCCAGGCCGTCAGCCACTATCAAATGCACTTCATAGTCCGCCGCGGCAAGGCTCAGGCACTCTTTCAGGAAGACACGTACCTCTCCGCGAGCATGGGCCGTCGTGACGTGGGCAACTTTGATCACCATAGATCTTCGCTTCTCAAACTTGGTCGCGCTGGAATACCCATCAGCGGGCGCGAGCCATCAACCTCATAGCCGCCAGCGTCGAGTTGTTCGCCATGGGGCAAATAGCCCCGAGTGTCTCCAGCACAGGAAACAATGAACCGCCTAGGCAGATCGCTTGAACGATCGATTTCGAGGTGGTATCGATGCGACACCTCGAAAGGCAGGAAAACGAAGCTCGCCCGCGAGCCGATGTCCAGTCGCGGCACCTCAACCTGACCCACGCCGCGAACATTGACCGCTCGACTTGTCAGTCGAAAATCCAGACCAGAAACCGGAAAGGTCTCGACGCACGCAGCCTCAGCCACTGCACGCCGGTATGTCTGGTCCACGGCCTCCTGGTCAGCAAGCGTCAGTCCATAGCGGAACCGCCAATTGAAACGACTCCGGGGCAGCCAACGCGTGCGCCGGGTCGCAATGTTGGGACGGATATCCCCGGCACAGCCCAACAGAAAGAGACACTGGCGCATTCCGAAGCGCTGCATCACACCGTCCCGCAACGCCTGCACGTAATCTGCCGACACTATGGCACCCGAGGCTCGGGTCACCGGATGATTGGCGTGATACACGAATCCGAAAAGATTCTTGTCACCTGCAGAGAACACCAGAACGTAGACGCTTCGATCCACCGGGTGCGCATCATTTGGATAGAAACCGGCACGGCGGGCCAGTAGACGATTGAGCGCAGTGGAAGGGAAATCGAAGCGGCGATAAACCGGCAAATCAACCTCGGCGCGGTACACGCGGCAGGTGTCGGGCTCGACTGTCCGCCGCGGCGCTTGGGTCAGGGCCTGCGAAAAGGCGGCAACGGTCTCAGGCGAGTACTGGCCGACAGCTGGTTTACCTGGGTCCAGCATGGGTGCGAAGTGGGTATGCGACGCGACGCAGACACGCCGCATGCCGACCGAAGCCTGCTGCGTGGCCAATGTGCCCGCGTACAACGTGTCCAGCGAACATAGCTCCCATTCATCGGCTACGCCAATGCCGTGCAATTCCAACGCCCCCGGTGTGCACGTCTTCTCGTGAATTCGATCCCCAAAGCCTGCGAGAGGCACGCCTGCTGGCACATCAATGCTTGAAGAGAAAGCGTACATCTGACCACTCGTCCTCAGTACGTCCGGAGCCGGCATGTCGAGCATGCCAGTCGCCCACAGTCAACAAATCTCGGGTCAGCCTCAAGGAGCTTTCGTTCCGCAGCCATCGCTTTGCGCGCTGATGGAACGAAAAGATACTTGCTTCCCCAAAACTCACCTCGGACGAGGTTGCCGTCAGTCTCGTACGCCGGATAGAACTTGCCGAACGACAGGCTACAGCCGGGACATTCGATTGCGACCTTCGATGCACGACCCGCCGGGCCATCGAAGTCCCAGCGCAGCAAGTAGCGGATCAGGTGCCGCCGGGTCAGTCCGAATTCGTTCTGGACGACATGCACGGTTGAGAAGCCAGGACTCTCATCCACGCATCCGAGCAGCAACATCGAGAAGTCATGCCGTTTCGCCAGTTCACCGATCGGGAAGAAACAACTGCTGTCTTGATCGTGCTGATCAAGCACGTCCGCTATCCGCGGACCGGTACCAGTGAAACGATGTGATGGATGCCGACTGACAACCGCCCCCGGTATGGAGGCCACCTGTGTACCAAGCGCGCCAGAATTGCTGGGCTGCTCACCAAGGGCCTGCCGCTCCCAGAAAGACCTGGCCCTGCGAAAATAGGGGACCAGCAACTCCTCGTGATCTATGAAACTCTTCAGAAAAGCCGGCACCCCTCCAGCGGATTTGATTTGACGCGCGAAGGGTTTCAACGCGGCGCGCACGTAGAGAATGCCTGACGTAGAAGTGAGCTGAGTCATCGCAAGCCGGTTCGTGAAAGCATCACGCGCAGTCACGAATAGACATTGATCCGCCGGCCGCGCACGCGCTCGAGAAACTTCTGTACAGACTTGAGCCGCCGATGCGAAGCGTCCCAGTTCGCAAACTCGGAGTAGTCACGCTTGGGACCAGTCATGAACTCGTCGAAACGCGCGCGTGCAATACGCAGCTTCTTGCAGAAGTAGGTGATGTCGATCTCCAGCTCTTGCGGGTCGTACAGCGGTTCAGCAAGCTTGGCTAACGCCTCCTCGCGCGTCATCTGGCCGGAGACGATCAAACTGGAGAGGTGTGGCTTGCGCTTGTCGTAACCGAACTTCACCGGGAGGTAGTGGTTCTGGAACAACTTGGTGAACAGCGACTCACCGTGCTTGCGGCCGTAGGAGCGCCAGCCGATCGTGCGCTCAAGTTCCTCGATCGCCTTGTCCTTGTCATACGGCATGTAGTTCAAAGGACGCACCGTGCGCATCTTCTTCACAAACGGGTACCAGAAGTAATAAGAGAAGAAGCCGATGGTGCTGTAAGTCTTCAGCGGCCGCTCGCCGTACTTGCGGTGAATCGCCTTGAGATTGATCGCGTCCATCGCTGCGCCGTGCCACCCACTGGGGAACACACCTTCAGTCGCCAGATTGCCGCCGGACAGGATATAGCGGATCCCGTTCTTCGTGGCGAAGTGGTACAGGCTCGAGAAGAAGACGTGGTCCTGCGGCACGTCCTGGTTGGAAATGCCGGCACGCAGATAGGCCAGGTGCAGATCGCGCATCTCTTCCCAGTCGACGACGTGCGTGTGCAGATCGAAGCCGCAGTGCTTGACGATCTTCTCGATGTTGGCCACAGCCAACTCGCTGTTCCAGCCAGCGTCGACATGGACGACGAGCGGCCGCAGGCCCCATTCCTTGACCTTGATCGCCAGGTAGGAGCTGTCAATGCCGCCGCTGAGGCCAAGGATGCAGTCGTAATCCTTGCCCTTTCCCACTCGGCGGATCTCTTCTGCGATGGCTGCCCAGCGGCGTGCACCTTCATCGTTCGGGAACCAGTCCTTGCGCGTCACGTTCTCAAAAGTGTGGCAGTGGTTGCACACACCCTGGTCGTCGAATGTGATGTGCGGGGCGGACGTATCCATCACGCAGCGCGTGCACATCCGGTAATTCAAGTCACTCATCTCTGCTCCAAAATTCTGTCCATCGTCACTTGTGGCGGCGACGAACGGGAAAACACCGCCACCAGGATCATGCACAGCAGCACACCCGAGCTGACGATTGCAATCGTGAAGGCCTGCTCGACAAGCAGCAAACCCAAGATGGCAGCGATAGCAAAACCCTCGGGCCGCCTCTGACGGGCATACAAGGAATCGAGATAGATGAGCACCGTGGCCGTGCCGACAAGGGTGAGCAGGTACGCGATCAGCCCACGGCTCGCAAGCTCGTGCAAGAACGCGTTCGTGTTGGCATTTGTGAGTTCATTGGCCATGTACGTGGCGCCGATGAAGTATTCAGGCGTGGCATAGCCGCTGTAATCTATCCCGGCAAGCGAGGGCACGATGCCACCCGCACCCACCAGTGCGTGGACGAAATAGGCCTGAATGGTCGAACTGACCAGAATGACCCGTCGGATGCCGAACTCGGCAATGACGGAGATGTCGGCAAAGCACAGTTCCACAAGCGCAAGCAGCAGAATACCCGCCAGCCCGCTCACCAGCACCCAAGAGAAGCGGTCGATGCGGCCTCGCTGATACAGGTGGCCGAGGATCGCCAACAGCGTGATGGACACGAACGGCGACTTCACCCCCTGCAGCCAGAAGCAGAAGACGGCAAAGCCGAAAGCTGCGGCCACGCACGACTTCGACCGCCTGACCATGCCGAGAAATGCCAAGAACGGCACCAAACCATTGGTACACATCTGCAGCAGGTAGCTGGTGACCACGCTGCCGGCGAATTCATCGCGCCCCGACAGCCGTCGCTCGAAGGCGATATCGAAATCGAAGCTCGCCGACCCGCTGCCAACGCGATAGCCGAGCACGAAGGTCACCAACATCACCAGGAGAATGGCTGGCACCAACGCGCCCTGGGGTAACCGCTTGAATGCCGGTCCTGCGCCAGTGAACCGGACGCGCGAGGCGAGTGCCCGCAAGGTCTTGACGGCCACAGCGGGCAACATCAGCACAAACCACAACACCACCACGCTGGCGCCTTCGAGCAAGCCAGTGACGGGCCAGTATGCAGCCGACCACAGGCCAGTGGCAATCACGTAGATGCAGAGAAAGATATCGGAAGGCTTTTTCACCTGCAAGGGCAGCACAAGCGCCAGCGAGCCCAGCCACAGTGCGAGAACACTCCAGTAGCCCCAGTCTGCCAGATCAAGCGGGACGATACCGATGTGCGCATTCGTTTCAGCGAACTGATGAACGTAGAGGATCAATGCCGCCGCGCTCAGCAACGCCAGCACGAGCATCGACAACACCGCATCGCGCAATCCCGTCCGCAACCCGGATGCGAGGCGAACCCGCACCGCACTCATCCCGCGCAGCCCTCTGATGAGCATCTGAACACAAGCAGGGGCATCCGCGGCAATGCACGAGCTTGCGATTTAGCTTCGAGGAAGATCGAGGACAGGGGATTCACGTAGGTTTCCGGGCTCAGACCGCCAGAGCAAGATCCCGAGTAAACCCGAAATAATACCAGTCAGCCCCATCCTTGCCGCCCTACATCAGGGCAGAAGATCATCCACCGGGACAATCAGGATCTTGAGATCGTTCAGCGTGCGGGCGTCATCGTTACTGGGAGACTTCGCTCCCTTCCCACCAGCAACTATGATGCGCCCCTTGTCGATCTGGGAATAGCAGGTCGGCGCATGCCGCCAGTTATCGGTGGGGCCGCTGAGGCGGGTCTGGTGCCAACTGAGCCCGTCCTTCGAGTACCAGACGTCATTCAGGTTTTGGCCACTTGAGCCGTCGAGCACGAAGCCTCCAAACATCCACAGCGTCCCGGCCGGACTCACGGTGACGCAAGGCCACATCCGCGCAGACCATTCAAGCTTCTTCGGCTGCCCGCTGCTCACGTCGGGCACCTGGGTCCAATCGATCCCGTTCGAGGAATACCAGATGTCATCGTAGAACGTACTGTAATTGCATGCCCCCCCGCCCATGACCCAGATGCGTCCCTGGGCCTGGGTAACGAGCGCGCCGCAACGCCCCTGGAAGCCGGGAATGTCAGGCTCCTGACTCCAATGCACCCCGTCCTGGCTCGTATAGACACGACCGTACTGAGTGTGCAGGAACACAAACCGGTCCGCCAAATGGAACGCGAAGGTGTCCTCGGTGGCATGCGTTGGCCCACTAGACGAATGCAGTGTCCAATCCAAACCGTCGAACGAATGCCATACGCTCGATCCGATGGCAAATAAGTCAGCGCCAACCTTCAGCAGCGGGTTGTAGGGAGGGTAGACCGCATCTTCGGGCGGAGAGGTCAAGGGCGTGGAGGAAATGCCGGTCGACTGCCAATCGAGGCCGTCAGCGGAATACCAAAGGTCGTAATAGCTGTAGGCGCCGGCATAGAAGCCGCCGCTCAACCACAGCTTTCCATCGAACTCGATGCCACGGGCGCTGTCGCGCGGCCCGAAGCCATTCGTGTCGCTCACATCCACCCAGTGGGGCAGCGTGACGGAACTGCCGCCGCCCCCGAGATGCGTGCCCGTCGAGCTGGCGTATACCCCACCGCCGCTGAAGCGCGTCTGCAGCACTCCCTCGATCTCGTGCAGCCCGACGACCTGCTGCGTGCCTTCATAGGCGTGGATCGTGCTCTCACCGCCGCCAATACTGGTTCCTGTAGGGCTGAAATACACGCCACCACCGCTGAACCACGTGACTACGCCACCAGCAACGGAATAGAGACCGAGTATCCGCTGCGAACCGCTGTACGACTTGACGGTTCCGCCCCCACCGCCGAGGTTCATACCGTCAGCGCTGAAGTAGGCGTCACCGCCGTCGAACAGCGTGACCACCCCACCGTTGGCTGGGTGGAGGCTCACGACGCGCTGCGAACCGGTATAGGCTGGGACGCGCGTGGCAGCGATGTTCTCGTCCAGACCCGCGGGCACGAAATGAACCTCGTTGTCGATCGTGAGAATCACCTTGCCGCCGTTGGCAGCGATATCTATTCGCTGCGCAATGTCATCAGCGGCAACTGCCTGGGTGGTCACCAAAGCCGCAAGCACCAGGGCACAGACGAATCCTCGGAAATCTCTCTTCATAGCTGCTCCTGTTGCCGGTCGTTTCTTGGCGACCAGACGCCTCAGCGCTAAAGCCTGAGATCGGATGGATAGTTGATCAACACCGCTCGATGGCGACCGTGAAAAACGAACATGCTGCCCGCGCACACTGCTGACGCCCCACCCTCCTGCACGGCCTGTGCCAAATGCTCGACTGTCCCCGCTCCGCCACAAGCGACCACGGGTACATTCACTTTGCTGGTTACGCTGCGGATCAGTGGGAGGTCATAGCCCTCCATGACCCCATCACGGTCGATGCTGTTGACGAAGATCTCGCCCGCTCCGGCATCAACCAACCGCTGCACATGTGCGTCCAGTTGCAGTTTCGTTTCGACCGTCCCGGATCTGGCCATGACCCTGTATCCACCGAGCAAGGTTCGCTTCAGATCCACCGCACCCACGACTGCCTGGCTCCCGAAGACATCGGCAGCCTGACGAATAACGTCGGCCGACTCGGTGGCAGCCGAATTGATGACCACCTTCTCAACGCCGCAACGGATCAGTCTTCGTACCTGGTCCAGGCTACGGATCCCGCCGCCATAGGCCATCGGAGTGAAGCACTCACCAGCGATCTCGGCGATCAATTCGTAGTTGGGTTCACGGTCCTCGCGCGAGGCGTCGATGTCGAGCACTACCAGTTCGTCGACTTCCTTCTCGCTGAAGATACGCACCGCGTTGACCGGGTCACCGATATACACCGCATCCTTGAACTTGCGAGTCTTGACCAGACCATCGCCCCGGACCAGCAGGCAAGGAATGACGCGAGCGCGATACATCAGAGACTCCGCATGAAGTTGCCGAGCAGTCGCTTGCCAAACCGATGACTTTTCTCGGGATGGAACTGCACGCCCCAGATGTTGTCATGAGCGACGCCTGCGGCGAAATCGATCCCGTAGTGCGCCTTGAGCAACACATCCTCGGGATTGGCCGGCGCCATGTAGTAGCTGTGCACGAAGTAGAAGCGCGACTCAGGCTCCATATCGAGCGTCATCGGATGCGGCGCGTCACGCGGCAACGTCTGGTTCCAGCCCATGTGCGGCACACGCAGCCCGGGAAGCGAGGGAAACCGGCAAACGTTCAAGTCCATCCACCCCAATCCCGGCTCGATTCCTTCCTCACTGCCATGGCCGAGCATTTGTGCGCCCACACAAATGCCGAGCAACGGCACCCGACGCACCATCACCCGTTCGGTCAGCAAGGGCACCAGGCCCGTCGCGCGCAAGCCGCGCATGCAGGCATCGAACGCACCATTGCCCGGCAGAACGATGCCTTGCGCCGCTTCAATGAGCGCCGGATCCGCGGTAATCCCACACCGCGCGCCAAGGCGCTGCAACATATTGGCCACGGCGCCGAGATTGCCGATGTCGTAATCAATGATGGCGATCAAGCCCGAACCCCCAGACTGAAACGATAAGACATCACCAGATAAATACCATACAAGGCGCTGTAGCCGGCGCTGTACCACTTGAGCGACGACGCCGCGTCCGGCGGAAAGAACATTGCCATGAGCGTCATCGCCAGCAGGCAGGCCTGCCACAGAAGGTCGACATGCTGCTTGCCGGCCACGTAGAACATGTAGCTCAGCGGGCTCGCCACGAAGCGGAACGCGAACATTGGCAGCATCCAGAGCGCGATGGTGCCCGACATGCGCCAGCGCTCGCCGAAGGCCAGCACGAAGAGCGGCTCGCTGAAAGGAATCGTGACCAGGACCACGACCAGCGAACCGAGCGCCAGCACCTTGAACGTCTGAAGGTAGTCGTCTCGGCACTGGCCGCTGGCACGGTAGCTGGTGGCGGCGCGGCGCTTGAAGACGTCAAGTACAGCAGCGCCCATCAGGCCAATCGGTGCGCCAAGGGCACGCAGCGTGAGCGCGAAGAACCCGGCAATGTCGGCGCCAAAGCGGCTGGCCAGGATCACCAGCGGCAATTGTCCCGCCGCCGTGTTGATGCTGTCAGCCGGCAGGGACAGCAGCGGAAATCGGCGGTAGCGCGACCAGAACGAGCGCATGCCGCCCAGCAGCTCGCCGCGTCGGGGCAATGAAGACAGAGTGAGTGGCATGCGCCATACCGCGACGAGCATGCCCGCCAGCACGCCGGCCAAGTGGGCGAGTGCCAGGGTCGAAGCCGAGGGCGCCAGGGTACCTATCACGATTTGCGCCCCAGTGATGCCAAAGGCCTGAGCGATGCGCATCAGCGCCAGGTCGCGGAATCGCCCTTCGGCAGCCGCCCAGGACTGCCAGGTCTGCGACGAGGCGATAAGCGCCGCAGCCGGGATCGCCGCTCCAAGCAGGATCCCATCGAAACTCGCGGCCAACGGCCAGGGGCCGGCCGCCAGCATCCAAACCACAGCCATCAGCGGAACGCAGGCCATTGCGATGACCGCAAGCGTCGCACAGACCGCCACGCGCCGTGATTCGCCATCGGGTTCGATCGCCAGCGCCTGCTCGAAGCGACCTGTCACGGCCACCGCGGCCAACGCGACCACCCCCAACCACGCCGCATACAGGCCGAACTCCGCAGGGGCGTACAACCTCGCCAGCAGCAACGAGCCGAGCAGCGGGATGGCCTGCGCAGCGGCCGTGCCGCTGAGGACGAGTGCCACGCTGCGCCAGAACTGGCGCATGCCATTCACGGTGCGACCCGAGCGGGATGAACGCGCGATGACAGCCGACACGGGAATACACCGGTCCCCACCTTGCGTCTCAGTTCGGTGCGGCTTCGGTGAGGGCCGACACGACCCGTGCCTGATCCAGTTCGGTCATGTCTGCGCTCATCGGCAGGCTCATCACACGCTGGCCCGCGAGCACGCTCTGCGGGCAGCCGCCGGGCGTGCCATATCGGGCGTAGGCAGGCTGGTGGTCGAGCGGGATCGGGTAATGCACCGCTGTGGGAATACCTTGAACCTGCAGGCGTTCCTGGAGCCTGCTGCGCTCGCTGACCATCACGGTGAACTGCGCCCAAACGCTGTTGCGGTCGCTGCGAACGCTTACCGGATAGACAGGCACCCCCGCTTCGAGCAGCAGCGCCTTGTAGCGTTCACCGAGGGCAATGCGGCGCTCGACCTCCCAGTCGAAGCGAGTCAGCTTACCCAGCACCACGGCGCACTGAAGCGTGTCCATGCGGCCGCCGACACCCAGGCGTGTGTGTGTGTAGCGCTTGCTCTGCCCATGCACGCGGATCTCGCGGCAAGCCTGCGCGATCCGATCGTCATTGGTGAACATGGCCCCGCCATCGCCGTAGCAGCCCAGGGGCTTGCTCGGGAAAAAGCTGGTGCAGCCGATGGTGCTGAGGTTGCAGCTTCTGCGCCCTTTGTAGCTGGCGCCGAAGCTCTGTGCCGCGTCCTCGATGACGGGCAAGCCATGGCGAGCTGCGATGGCATTGATCTCGTCCATGTCGGCGGCCTGGCCGTACAGGCTCACCGGCATGATGGCCCGCGTGCGCGAGGTGATCTTCGCCTCGATCAGGGATGCATCAATGTTGCAGGTGTCGGGTTCGATGTCGACGAACACCGGCACGCCGCCGGCCAGCACGATCATCTCGGCGGTGGCGGCAAAGGTGAATGGAGTGGTGATGACCTCGTCGCCCGGCTTGAGGTCGATAGCCATCAGGGCGATCAGCAGCGCTTCCGTTCCGCTGGAGACGGTGATGCAGTGCTTCGCACCGATGTACGCGGCCAACTTGTCCTCGAGTTCTTTGACTTCCGGGCCCATGACGTACTGGCCGTGGTCCAGGACCCGCTGGATGCGGGCGTTGATATCCTCACGCAACGCAGCGTACTGCGATTTGAGGTCGATGAAGGCCATCGGCTTGAAGGCTTCGGGTGCGTTCATGGCATCTGCCGGTTGAGGTTACGAGGAGCAGGCGCAGGCGTTCACTGCGGAAGCAGCGTGAGCGTGTCGCCGCGCAGATGGTACTTGTCGCCCGTGTGCGGGCAAGTGGCCTCACCCTCACCTTCGACCGGCAAGGCCAGGCGTTCACCATAACGACTCATCCAGCCCGCGCGGCGGGCCGGCACGCCGACCATCAGCGCGAACTCCGGAACGTCGCGGTTGACAACCGCGCCCGCGCCGATGAAGGCATGGCGGCCGATGGTGACACCGCAAACGATGGTGCTGTTGGCCCCGAGCGTCGCGCCCTTGCGAACCACGGTGCGGCGGTACTCTTCCTTGCGGGCGACGGCCGAGCGGGGGTTGTAGACGTTCGTGAATACCATGCTCGGCCCGCAAAAGACATCGTCCTCCAGCGTGACGGCGTCATAGACCGAGACGTTGTTCTGGATTTTGACGTTGTGCCCGATGCTCACGTCGTTGCCGACGTAGACGTTCTGCCCGAACGAACAGCCATCGCCGATCTGCGCACCCGCGCTGATGTGCACGAAATGCCACACCCGGCAGTTCTCGCCCAGCACGGCGCCTTCGTCGACGATGGCGGAAGGGTGGATCGTGGTCGCCATGGATCGGCTTCAGTACTGGAGCGGTAGGTTGATCTTGCGGCCATCGCGTGCCGACATGTACATCGCAATCAGCAACTCGAGCGACTTCAAGCCCTCGCGACCATCGGTCTCGGGCTGCGCCTCGCCGCGCTGGGTGGCGATGACGTTGTCGTAGTAGAGCGGGTGCCCAAAGCCGTAGACCGAAGTGGTCTGATAGCTGGCATCGTCCAGATGCTGGTCCATGGGGTCAGGCGCAGCGAACTCCCAGTGCTTGATCTCGTTGACGGCCACGCCGCCCACCCGCACCGTGCCCTTCTCGCCAAGAATCGTGATCGAGCCTTCGAAGTTCTTCGGATAGGTCAGCATGGTGACGTTGATCGAACCCATCGCACCATTGCGCCACTTGAGCGCCGCGACCCCAGTGTCTTCGACCTCGATGTGGCGCTCGAGCGTGCCGGTGTAGGCCATGACACTTTCCACCGGGCCGATCAGCCAATCGAGCAGGTCAACGTAATGACTGGCCTGGTTCATGAAGGCACCGCCATCGAACTCCCAGGTTCCGCGCCACGCCGAGCTATCGTAGTACTCCTGTGGCCGCGTCCAGAACACATTGACATTGACCATGTAAATGCGCCCAAAGCGGCCCGACTCGACGGCCTGCTTCAAAAGCTGCAAGGTGCGATTGCGACGGTTCTGCTTGACCACGAACAGCCGCACGCCGGCCTCGTCGCAGGCTCGGACCATTGCCAGGCCGTCGCTCCAGCGGGTAGCCATCGGCTTCTCGGTCATCACGTCCACTCCGGCAGCGGCCACCTCAGCCGCCTGCTGAGCATGCAGACCACTCGGGGTCGTCAGCACCACGCAGTCAGGCTTCGTCGCGGCCAGCATGGCCGCAATCGTCGGGAACCCCGGCGCGCCGGTCTTCTGCGCTGCTGCGGCAAGCGCTGCGGGATCGGTATCGCAGACCCCCACAAGTTCGGCCCGATCAGCATGCTTGCGCACGGATTCAAAATGATTGTTGGCGATGCGCCCGCAACCCACGAGGGCGAAGCGGACCTTCCGGTCGGTGACGATGGGGCGGTGGCGGTACATATTGTTGTTGAATGGGAGCGGAGAGAAAAATTTCACGACGCGGAACCGGCCCAGCATGCAGCACGAGAGTCGGCATCTGCCGGTACCGACAGCACCGACATACGAGAAAGAGACGGCGTGACGTCAACTGGCGATTATTACCGATGACCTCTCCTGCAGAATCCAGCGGTGCGGACACGGGATATCGCGCTTGACGCGGGTCCGCCCGTCCCGCCAAGGGCGTGAAGATCGTCGGCAGGGTTGCCGCCCCTGTCTCCTCCACAGAGCAATCGGGGTCGAAAGATGCGGCCGGAACAGGCGGTGCCTACAGTGCCGTCGGGAGCGCCGCCCCGGAGAAGAAAGGATCTCCGCGATCACGGTCGAACTGGGTATGCATGCAGAGAGGCAACACGCCTAGGCCGCGGCAACAGGACGCTTCCAGTAGCCGCGCAGAAGGCTTTGTCCAGGCGCCTAAAATTGCGGGTCCACCCGAGAAGCCAATGACCCAAACCAACCCGCCCCAGCCGCCTACCGACGACAACCAGCTCATCGCCGAACGACGCGAAAAACTCGCCGCGATCCGCAAACAGGGCGTGGCATTCCCCAACGACTTCAAGCCGAAGGACCACGCGCTCGAGCTGACACGCAAGTACGGCACGCTCGAGAACGACGCGCTGGAACCCCAAGGCGTGCCGGTCAGCATCGCCGGGCGGCTGATGCTGAAACGGGTGATGGGCAAGGCGAGTTTCGGCACACTGCAAGATGCCACCGGCCGCATCCAGCTCTTCGTGACCAAGGATGCCCTGGGCGACGAGGTCTACGCGAACTTCAAGCACTGGGACCTGGGCGACATCCTGGGCGCCGAAGGCACGC
>CAZMVL010000062.1:0-23289 GCA_964569335.1 uncultured Paraperlucidibaca sp. | reverse complement strand
GTTCATCTCCAGGAAGAAGTACTCGCCGTCCTGGAGATGAACACCCGGCTCCAGGTCGAGCACTGCGTGACGGAGATGGTCACCGGGATCGACATCGTCGTCGAGGGCATCCGCGCCGCGGCCGGCCTGCCGCTGACCGTTGGGCAGGACGACGTCGCACTGCGCGGGCACGCGATCGAGTGCCGGATCAACGTCGAGGACGCATCGAAGGGGTTCGTCCCGGCGCCCGGCACGATCACCGCCTACGCCGAGCCGTCGGGCCCCGGGGTCCGTGTCGACTCCGGCGTGACGGCCGGCAGCGCGGTCTCGCCGCTGTACGACCCGATGGTCGCCAAGCTGATCGTCGTCGACCGCGACCGCGAGCGGGCCACGCGGCGGATGCTGCGGGCGCTCGAGGAGTATCGGATCGAGGGCGTCCGGACGCTGATCCCGTTCCACCGGGCGCTGCTGCAGACGCCCCAGTGGGCGGACGCCGAGACCTGCCGCGACCTGGTCGGCGACCGCGCCTGGCTGAAGGCCCTGCGCGAGCCGCCGGCGACGGTCGACGCCTGACCGGCGGGCGCGCGCAGAGCGCACCCACGGATCACTTCGCCGGCGCCCCCGTAGGTGCGCGCCGGCGACGGCGAACCTCCGCCGGCAACGGGCCTACCCGGCGGCGGCCGCGGCCTCCCGCTCGGCGACGACCTCCTGGAGCGTCAGCACGGCCACCCGGAACGTCGGCACCCCGGCGACCAGCATCAGCGTGGTGCAGACCTCGAACAGCTCCTGCGCCGTCACGCCCAGGTCCATCGAGCGGTTGAAGTGCAGGCGGATGCCCGGCTCGAAGCGCATCATCATGATCATCGAGAGCATCACGATCTCCTTGTCCCGGACCGACAGGGCCCCGGGACCGAGCGCCTTGTCGCGGAACGGCTCGAGCTTGCGCAGCAGATCGGCGTCGAACTGCTCCATGGCGTCCCAGTGCGGAAGCGAATGTGACATCGGTGGGGTCTCCAGACCTCGACGATTTGTACGTACATTCGAAGCTACTGGCCGCCCGGAGGCACGTCAAGGGGCCCGGGGCCAACGGATGCGAAATTGTCCGTACGTGGGCGAGCGCGCGATAGCATGGCCTCGCCCACCCCGATCCGCCCCGACGGGGCGGACAGGAGACTCCGTGACGCCGAGCAAGCCATCCGACGCCACCCGCGAAGCCGAGCGCGCCAAGCCGACCTACCTGGTGCTCGCCGACCGGCTCCGCGGGGAGATCGAGGCCGGCGACTACGCCAACGGCCGCCGGCTGCCGACCGAGGTCTCGCTGATGGCCGAGCACGAGCTCAGCCGCGACACCGTCCGCCGCGCCTTCCGCGAGCTGGAGGTCGACGGACTGATCTACCGCGTGCGCGGGCGCGGGACCTTCGCCTCCTCCGCGGCGCCGACCAACGTGCCCTACATGCGCACCGTCGGGTCGCTGGAGGACATGACCTCGTGGCCCAACACCGAGCTCGAGGTGCTCCAGGGCTTCGTCCCGACCGAGCACGCCGACGCCGGGCAGCAGCTGGCGCTCGAGGGACCGGTCGCGATGGCCGTCGTCCGCCGCCACCACCAGGGCGTGCCGTTCGTCGTGACGCGCCACTTCGTCGGGCCGGAGCTGGGCGAGCAGGCCGTGGAGGCCGGCATCCCGTCCGACGGCGAGACGACGGTGATCGGCCGGCTCGAGACGCTGATCGGCACGCCGATCCTGCGCGCCGAGCAGACGCTCTCGGCGATCAGCGCCGACGCCGAGGACGCGGCGGCGATCCGCTGCGAGCCGGGCGACCCGATCCTGCGGGTCAGCCGCGTCTACTTCGACGCGCTGCAGGCGCCGGTCGAGTACACGGTGTCGCACTTCAACCCCGAGCGGTACGCCTACCGGACCGAGCTGCGGCGCCGCTCGATGCCGACCTGAGCGGCCGCTGCTCCCGGCGCCGGAGCGTCGCGACCCCACATCGCGACGCCCGACCCCGGGCGCCGATCAGGTCGACGACCTGACGCTCTCCAGGACCGCGGCGACCCCGTCCACCAGCTCGTCGATCTCCGCCTCGGTGATCGCCAGGCTCGGCCCCCAGACCAGCGTGTCGACGTAGAACCGCAGCAGGATCCCGCGCTCGAGCAGCTGATCGCGCACGTAGGTGCCGAAGCTCACCCCGCCCGGCACCGCGAAGCCGTCCGGCGCCGCCAGGTCGCGCGCCACCAGCAGACCGATGTGGCGGGCCCGCAGCGCCTCCGGATGGGTCGCGCAGAGCGCGTCGAGGCGCGCCTGGAAGTAGGCCCCGCGGCGCTCCGCGTTGCCGGCCAGGTCCTCGTCCTCGATGATCCGGATGTTGGCCCGGGCCACCGCGCAGCAGGTCGGATGACCGCCCGTGGTGAAGCCGTGCAGGAACGGACCGTCGGCCCCCAGCAGCACCTCGTGGACGTGCTCCGCGACGCCGACGGCGGCCAGCGGCAGGTAGCCGCTGGTGATGCCCTTCGACATGCTGAGCAGGTCCGGCTCCAGGTCCCAGTGCTCGACGGCGAACATCCGACCGGTCCGGCCGAAGCCGGTCACGACCTCGTCGGCGATCAGCAGGATCCCGTGCTCGCGGAGCAGCGCGTGGACGGCCGGCCAGTAGTCGTCCGGCGGCAGCACCAGGCCGGACGGCAGCGACACCGGCTCGGCGATCATCGCCGCGATCGTCTCCGGGCCCTCGGCCAGGATCGTCGCCTCGAGCGCCGCCACGTCGGCGGCGGTGTCGCCGCTCGGCTGGCCGACGTGGACGAACCCCGGGACCACCGGGCCGAAGTGCGTGCGGTAGACGGTATCGCCGGTCGCGCTCATCCCCGCCACGGTCATCCCGTGGTAGCTCTGCTCGCGGGCGAGGATCTTGGCGCGGTCGGAGAAGCCGCGCAGCGACTGGTAGCGGCGGGCGATCTTGAGCGCCGAGTCGTTGGCGTCCGAGCCGCCGACGGCGAAGAAGAACCGCTCGATCCCGTGCGGCGTGATCCGCGCCAGGTCGTCGGCCAGTCCGAGCGCCGGCTCGGTCGCGGTGCCGAAGAAGAGCGTGCCGTAGGCCAGCCGGCGCATCGCGTCGGCGGCGACCTCCGCCAGCTCGGTCCGGCCGTGGCCGACGTTGACGTTGATCAGTCCGGCCGCGCCGTCCAGGTACTCGCGGCCGTCGGCGGTGGTCACCCGCGCGCCGTCGCCGGAGACGATCACGAACGCGCCCTGCTCCTCGACCGCCGCCAGTGGCGTCATGTGGTGGAGCAGGTGGCTCCCCGTCGTCGTCCGCTCGCTCGCGCTCATCCCGCCAACCCCGCTTCCCGCATCGCTGCGTCGATCTCGTCCATCCGCCGCTCGATCTCGTCCCGGCCCGCGCTGGGGATGAAGAACGTCACCCGCTCGACGCCCCACGACGCGTAGCGCGCCAGCCGCTCGCCGTCGGTCGGCGCCCCGTTGATCGTCACCGGGATCGGGCCGCGCCCGGCCGCCGCGGCCAGCCGCTGCAGCTCGGCGATCCGCTCGTCGAGCCCCTCCTCCTTGCCGCCGACCAGGCTCGGGAACCAGGCGTCGCCGTAGCGGACCACGCGCTCGAGCACGGTCGGCCCGCTGCCGCCGACCAGCACCGGCGGATGCGGCTGCTGGTAGGGCTTGGGCCACTGGGTGATCGGGTCGAAGTCGACGTAGCGGCCGTGGTACTCGGCCTCGTCGTTGGTCCAGATCGCGCGCATCGCCTCGACCCGCTCGCCGAGCAGCGCCGTCCGCGTCTTCGGGTCCGTCCCGTGGTTGCGCATCTCCGCGCGGTTCCAGCCGAGCCCGACGCCGAGCAGCACCCGTCCGCGGCTGATCTGGTCGAGCGACGAGACGATCTTGGCGGTGGTGATCGGGTCGCGCTGGACGATCAGGCAGATCGCGGTGCCGAGCTTGATCCGCTCGGTCGTCGCGGCGATCGCCGCGAGCGAGACGAACGGGTCGAGCGTCTCCACGTACTCGGGCGGCATGTCGCCCGTCCCGGGGTAGGCGGAGTCGCGATCGACCGGGAAGTGCGTGTGCTCCGGGTGCCAGACCGACTCGTAGCCGCGCGCCTCGATCAGCGGACCGAGCGCGGTCGGGTCGAGGCTGGAGGCGGTCGGGAAGATGGAGAGACCTACGTGCATGCTGGTCCTCGGTTGGGGGTTGGACGGCGGAAGGGACGGTACGACGAGCCGGTCAGCCGGTCTCGAGCGCGAGCAGCTTGTCGTCGCTGGCGGCGGCCACCCGCATCTCACCGGCGATCGTCCCACGCCGCATCACGATCACGCGATCGGCGATCGAGCGGACCTCCTCGTAGTCCGACGAGAAGACGACGACCGACGATCCGCGGTCGGCGATCCCGCGCAGCAGCGCGTAGATCTCGCCGCGGACGCCCAGGTCGATCCCCTCGGTCGGCTCGTCGAGCACGAAGACACGCGCGTCGACCCCGAGCCAGCGGGCCAGCAGCACCTTCTGCTGGTTGCCGCCGCTGAGGGTCTTGATCGCGACGTCCGGCGACGGCGCCTTGACCGCCAGCTCGTCGAGCAGCCGGACGCCGGCCGCGCGCTGGCGACGCGGGCTGAAGCCGAACCGGCCCTGGGCCGAGACCGGGCCGATCTCGACGTTGCCCAGCAGCGTCGACTCGAGGAACAGCGACTCGCGCTTGCGGTCGGCCGGCAGGAAGACCACGCCCCGGCGGATCGCCTGCTCCGGTGACGCGACCGGCCGGCCGTCGACCAGCACCTCGCCGGCGTCGGGCCGCTCGGCGCCGGCCAGCAGCCGGGCCAGCTCGCGGCGACCGGAGGCGGCCAGGCCGGTGAAGGCCAGGATCTCGCCGGCGCGCACGTCGAACGTGGCGCGGCGCAGCGACGGCGCCCGGCGCGCGTCGCGGACGGAGATCACGACCGGCCGGCCGTCGGCCTCGGCGTCGACGATCTCGCGCTCGTCACGCTGCTCCGGCGGACGGCCGAGCATCAGTTCGACCAGCCGGTCCATGTCCAGGTCGGCGCTCGGCCGGGTGGCGACGTGCCGTCCGTCGCGCATCACGCTGACCGCGTCGGTCAGCTCGAGCACCTCGTTGAGGTGGTGCGAGATGTACATCACCGCGACGCCGTCGGCGCGCAGTCCGCGGATCAGGCCGAACAGCCGCTCGACGTCGGTTCCGCCGATCACGGCAGTCGGCTCGTCGAGCAGCATCAGCCGCGCGTCCTGCGAGAGCCCGCGGGCGATCTCCAGCAGCTTCGCCTCGACCGGTCGCAGCCGTCCCGCCTCGCTCCGCTCGTCGACGTCGAGCCCGACCCGGTCGAGCCAGCGGCGCGCCTCGCGGTGCGCCCGGCCCCACTGGACGATCGGGCCGCGGCGGGGCATCCGCTCGAGGAACATGTTCTCCGTCAGCGAGAGCTCGCCGGCGACCTGCCGCTCCTGCGGGATCACCGCGATCCCGCGCTGCCGGGCGTCGAGCGGCGAGAGCGCGGCCAGGCGCTCGCCGAAGACCTCGATCTGGCCGTCGTCGGGCTCGATCAGCCCGGCGACGACCTTGACGATCGTCGACTTGCCGGCGCCGTTCTCGCCGACGAGCCCGTGGACGCTGCCCGCGGGGATCGCCAGCGAGACGTCGTCCAGCGCGACCACGCCGGGGTAGCGCTTGCCGACCCCGTGGAGGGCCAGCGCCACCGGGGCCGTGCTGGTCGGTTCGTTGCCCACGGCCGCCTCAGTCCTCGATCGGCGTGGGCTTGAGCAGGGCCTTCTCGCGCAGCGCGGCCCAGGTCACGGCCACGATCAGCACGGCGCCGTAGACGAAGATCGACCAGTTGCTGGAGACGCCGGAGATCTGCAGCGCGTTGTTGATGATCCCCAGCAGCAGGACCCCCAGGAACGCGCCGAACATGCTGCCGCGTCCGCCGGCGAGGGTGGCGCCGCCGAGCACCGCCGCGGTGATCGCCTGGATCTCCAGGCCGACGCCGCCCTGCGGGTCACCGGACCCGACGCGGGCGATCAGCAGCACCGCGGCGATGCCGATCAGCGCGCCGTTGATCGCGAACAATGCGACCGTCGTGCGCTTGATCGGCACGCCCGCCAGGAACGACGCCTCCTCGTTGGAGCCGAGCGCGTAGACCCGGCGGCCGAAGGTCGTGAACCGCAGCATCAGCGCCACCAGCACTGCGAGCAGGACGTAGACCAGCGCGCTGAGCGGGATCCCGAGGAAGTCGTCGAGCGCCAGCGGCGAGAACGCCAGGCCGGTCGAGACGGGCCGCGAGTTGCTGACGATGTAGGCGAGCGCGGAGAAGACGCTGAGGCCGCCGAGGGTGATGATGAACGGCTGGACCCCGGTCTTGACGACGACGCCGCCGATCAGGACGCCGATCGCGGCGCCGATCGCGACCATCGCCACGATCGTCAGCAGCTCCGGGGCCCCGGCCTCCATCATGATCTTCGCGCCGAGCACGCTGATCAGCGAGACCGCGCTGCCGACCGCCAGGTCGATCTTGCCGGCGATCATCAGCAGCGACGTGCCGATCGTGACCACGCCCAGCACGGCGACCTGCTGGAAGAGGTTCTGGATGTTGGTGACGGTCAGGAAGGTGTCCGATCGGACCGTCGCGAAGACGCCGACCGCGACGATCGCGACGATCACCGGCGCCAGCCGCCGGATCTCCGCCTGCCACCCCACCTCCGACCGCAGCCTGCGGCCGGAGGGTCGGGCCCCTGAGGACTCGACGGTCGTCGATTCCGATGTGCTCGCCATGCTCGTCGCGTCCTCGTGCGGGGGCTACAGGGCCGACTTGACCTGCGGCAGGAACTCCTCGAAGCTCATCGGCTGCTCCTCGAGGGCCTTGTCGATCGTCTCGGCGGTCTCCATCGACATCGGGATGTCGACCGGGTCGGCGTTCGGCGCGTTCTCCTCGAGACGCTTGCGCATCAGGTCGCCGCCCATCGCGCCCTGGGTGCCGCTGGACAGGAACAGGCTGGAGCTGATGAAGCCCTTCTTCATCCAGTCGACCATCTCCTCGTTGCCGTCGGTCGTGACGTGGGTCACGTCGTCCAGGCCCTTGCGCTCGAGGTAGCTCGCCACGCCGACGCCCATCTCGGCCGCCGCCGTGATCACGACCTTCGTCTTCGGGTTGGCGGTGAAGAGGTTCTCCGCCGCGGTGATCGACTTGTCGCGGAGGTACTGGCCGGGCGTCTTGCCGACGACCTTCCAGCCGTTGCCGAGCGCGTTGATCTTCTCCTCGACCAGGTCGAACTGGTCGCTGGTCGGGTTGCCCGGAGCGCCCTGGACGATCACCGTCTCGACGCCGGGATCCACGTTGTCCTTGAGCCAGTCGGCGATCAGCTGCGTGTCGCGCGTGTAGTTGTAGCGGAGCCGGCCGGCGTACAGGTCGTCCGCCGGGTCGCCCTCATTCCAGCCCAGGCTGACCGTCGGGATGCCCGCCTTGTCGGCCATCAGCGTGCCGCGGCCGGAGGACGCGGAGGTCACCGGCAGCGTGATGATCCCGTCCACCTTCTGCGAGATGAACGACTGGAAGTTCTTGACCTCGTCGTCGGCCGTGAAGTTCGACGAGAGGATCTTGACCTCGTAGCCCTCCGGGATCAGCGACTTGAGGACGCCCGACGCGACGCCGGTCACGTACTCGTTGACGCCGATCAGGTTGAGGCCGATCGTCTTGCCCTCGCCGGCCTTGCCCGCGGCCGCGCTGGCCTCGGTCTGCGTGCCCGCGGCCGCCGTGGTCGCCTTCTCGTCGTCGCCGCCGCAGCCCGCCAGCAGGCCGCCGCCGAGCAGGCCGCCCGCGACGATCAGGCCGGTGCGCAGCAGGTTGCGGCTCCCGATTCCCCGTACAACACCCACAGCAGTTCCCCCTCGTTGGTTTGCCGAGCGAACGACCCGCCCGCCCCCGGATCACCGGATCGCAGGATTTGTACGGTCATTCTTTTCGCCACGCTACAACGTCGTCGGCGGCCGTGTCAACAGAAAAGACCGAACAATTTCCGGCCAAACACGAAACCCCCGCCTGAGCAGGGGTTCCGGCCCGCCGGCGGGCGGGATTCCGAGCCGTTGCGCGCCCCGTGGAAGGAGCCTGCGGGTCCGGCTCAGTGCGTCTCGGAGCCGCCGGCGACGTTCAACGCCGCGCCGGTGACGTAGGTCGCACGGTCTCCCGCCAGGTAGGAGACGGCGTCCGCGACCTCGTCGGGCCGGCCGAACCGGCCGAGCGGGATCCGCGCCAGCGCGCGGTCCCGCAGGAACCGCTCGTAGTCGAGCCCCGCGAGCGCCGCGGCGTCGCGGTTGAGCTCCTCCAGCAGCGCGGTGTCGATCGGCCCCGGGCAGACCGCGTTGACGCGGATCCCGTGGTCGGCCCACTCCGCCGAGGCGGCGTGGGACAGCGACAGCGCCGCGGCCTTCGACGCCGAGTAGGCGGCCAGGCCCGCGCGCGCCGTCTTGCCCAGGGCCGAGGCCACCAGCACGAACGCCCCGGGGCGCTCGTGGGCGATCAGCCGCCGCGCCGCCTCGGTCAGGGTCCGGGCCGCGCCCGCCACGTTGACGTCGAGGGTCGTCCGCCAGAGCGCGTCGTCGGTCTCCAGCAGCGGGCGGACCGCGCCGACGGCCGCGTTCGCGACGACCACCTCCGCCACGCCGAGCTGCTGCTCGCAGCCGTCGAGCAGCGCCACGACCGCGTCGCGATCGGTGACGTCGACCGGGTACCCGCGCACCCGCGTCCCGGGCTCGCGGCCGAGCGCCTCGGCCAGCCGCTCGGCCGCGTCGCCGTCGCGGTCCGCGACCGCCACGTCGAAGCCGTCGTCGACCAGCCGCGCGGCGATCGCCGCGCCGATCCCGCCGCGCTGGGCCGCGCCCGTCACGAGCGCGACCCGCCGTCCGGACGCCATCGCTACTCGACGACGACGAGCACGTCGCCCTCGGAGACGTCGCTGCCCTCGGGCG
Organism: uncultured Paraperlucidibaca sp.; assembly: GCA_964569335.1. GTDB lineage: Bacteria > Pseudomonadota > Gammaproteobacteria > Pseudomonadales > Moraxellaceae > Perlucidibaca. The sequence continues at coordinate 14,347 of CAZMVL010000062.1, read as the reverse complement.
TGCGGATCTCGGTGACCGTGCCCGAGACCTCGGCCTCGAGCGGGATCTCCATCTTCATCGACTCGAGGATCGCGACCTCGTCGCCCTCCTCCACCTGGTCGCCGACCGCGACCAGCAGCTTCCACAGGTTGCCCGTGATGTGGGCCTCGATCTCCGGCACTGGTGGCCTCCTACTCCGTCGTGGTGGCGGCGTCCCCGGACAGGTACGCCTCGGTATCGAAGACCCCGTCGCGGATCTCCGGTTGGTATGCGCCCGCGTGGACCTGCTCGCGGATCGCCTCGTACTCGAGCGGGCCGATCGCGGTGAACCGCAGTCGGTCGCCGGCCCGCAGCAGCACGCCGTCGTCCGGCAGCCCGGGCAGCCGCGCCTGCTTGTCGTAGATCTCGACCGCGGTCCGGCCGATCACCTGGTAGCCGCCGGGCCCCGCGACCGGGTGGATTGCGGTCGCCGCGCCGGCCAGCACGACCGAGCGCGACGGCGTGTAGGTCCGCGGCACGACGTACTTCGGCGCCGACATCACGGCGTTGCGGTCGAGCGGGGTGCAGTTCGGCAGGCCGGGAGCGAAGCCGACGAGCGACGTCCAGTGGTCGCTGCCGACGTGGCGCTCGATCGCCTCGGCGACGGTCAGGCCGTTGCGCTCCGCGACGAACCCCAGGTTGTGCGGCACCTCGAAGCGGTCCGCGAGGGCGGCCGACCACGGGTCGTCGTACCAGGTCGGCAGCGTCACGATCCGGGACGGCAGCTGCGTGTCCGCCAGCGCCTCCGGCATCAGCTCCGAGACCGCCGCCTGGACCGCGGCGTGGTCGGTCCGGACCCGGTCGAAGATCACGCCCAGCTGGCGCATCGTCGCCTGGCACTCGATCACGCCGGGAAGCGCCGCCTGCTCGATCTTGCGCATCAGCGCGATCACGCGGAAGCTCAGGCGCAGGTCGGCCTCGTCCCCGAACTCGACGCCGAGGTACGCGTCGCCCAGCGGGCGGAACGTCGGCGTCTCCAGGATCACGCGGCGACTCCGGCGTCGACCAGGCCCAGCGCGCAGTCGTTCTGCTCCATCACCTGACGGACGGCGGCCGCGACCGCCGGCCCGTTGGGGTCGTCCCCGTGCAGGCAGATCGAGTCGGCCTGCAGCTCGAACAGCCCGCCGTCGAGCGTGCGGACCTTGCCGGTCCGGATGAACAGGGCGACCTGCTCGGCCGCCTCCGCCGGGTCGGACGCGTGCTTGGCGCGCTCGACGACCGGCGTGCCGCTGGCGTCGTAGCGCAGGTCGGGGTAGATCTCGCCGACGACCCGGTGACCGAGGCGCTCCATCTCCTTCAGGAAGTGGTTGTCCTGCGAGTACGGGAAGTACACCGGCGCGTCGGGCGCGACGTCGTGGACGGCCTGGGCCCCGGCCACGCCGAGGTCCGCGTTCTCGCGCAGCAGCTTGTACATCCGGCCGTGCGGCTTGACGTGGTTGAGCTGCAGTCCGTGGCCCTCCAGCAGGCCCTTCAGCGCCGCCGTCTGGTAGGCGACGTAGGCGTAGGCGTCACGGGCGTCGATCTGGATCTCGCGACGGCCGAACCCCAGCAGGTCGGGCAGGCCCGGGTGCGGGCCGATCAGCATGCCCGGGAACTCCGCCTTCAGCGTGCGGATCGTGTCGACCATCGTCGCCGAGTCGCCCGCGTGGAAGCCGCACGCCAGGTTGACCGACGAGACGTGCGGGAACATCGCCTCGTCCTGGCCCATCTTCCAGTTCCCGAAGCTCTCGCCGCAGTCGCAGTTGATGTCCATCATCTTCTTGGCGTTCATGCCGTCTGCCTTTCGCTGGTACTGAAACTGAGCCGTCGGCGCTACGCGACCGGGACGGAGAGGGAGGACGCGTCGAGCGCGGCGCGCTGCGCACGGTCGAGCGCGATCGCCTGGGCCAGGTCGACCGCCTGGAAGCGGAAGACGTCGCCGGGGCGCAGCTGGCCGACCCGCCCCATGTCGGCCATGATCAGCGTCGCGATCTTGGCGTAGCCGCCGGCCGATCCCAGCTCGACGCCCATGATGATCGCCGCGCCGCTGGTCGGGACCTGGATGCCTCCGAGCGGCGTCACGTTGTCGACGATGTTCGACGGCTCGGAGCCGGCGTCGCGCTCGACCTCCGGCGACCGCGGCCGGAAGGCCAGCGGCGGCCCCTCGATCCGGAAGCCCATCCGGTCGGCGACCGGCGACATCCGCCACTCGCTGCCGAGGAACGCCTCGACCGCCTCCGGCGTGAACAGCTCGTCCTCGGGACCGAGCAGCACGCGCAGCGGCTGCGGCGTGGCGTAGTCCGGGATCAGGTCGGGCCGCACCGTCCGGCCGACGATCGTCGCGGCGTCGGGGGTGGCCGGCGCCAGCGGCAGCCGGTCGCCTTTGCGCAGCGTCCGTCCCTCGAAGCCCCCGAGCCCGCCGCGGATGTAGGTCGAGCGGCTGCCCAGGTAGAGCGGCACGTCGATCCCGCCGTCGACGGCCAGGTAGCCGCGCGCGCCGGCCTCGATCCGGCCGACGTTGAGCAGCGCGCCCGCGGGCACCCGCACGGCCTCCCAGGTGGCGACCGGCTGCTTGTCGACCGTCGGCGAGCAGTGGCCGCCGGTGATCGCCACGGTGACGTCGCGGTCGAAGCGCAGCTTCGGCCCCATGATCGCGAACTCCAGGCCGGCCGCGCCGCGCTCGGCCTGCGACATCGCCGCCGGCGAGCAGGGGTTGCCGACGATCACGTTGGCCATCGCCAGCGAGTAGTGGTCCTGGGCTCCGGCGATCGGGATTCCGCGGCCCAGGTAGCCCGGACGCCCGCCGTCCTGGACGCTGGTCTGGGGGCCGGGGAAGGCGACCTCGATCGCGACCGGTCCCGCTGCGCTCGCGTCGCTCATCGCGCGCCCTCCTCGAGGGCTCCGCGGCCGCGCGCCGCGCACCCTCCACCACTTTGTCCGGTCATTTCGCCAAGGTACCGCTCCGCCGTCCCGAAGGCAAGGGTCGGCGGGACAAAATTCAGCCGGACATTTCCGCGGCGGCGCCCGCACGGACCCGCCGGCGGTCCGCGTACAGCGCTCCGACCAGCCCGGCCCCGACCACCGACGCCACCCCCGACAGCGCGAACGCCAGCGTGAACGACGCGGGCGGCGCCGTGGCGATCGTGTCCGCGCCACCGGCCAGCACCGCGCCGACCATCGCGCTGCCGAAGGCCCCGCCCATCATCCGCATCACGACGTTGAAGCCCGACGCGATCCCGACCTCCCGCTCGGGCACGGCGTCGACGATCAACCCGGTCAGGGCCGCGTACGACAGGCCCATGCCGATCCCGACCAGTGCGCCGCCGACCAGCACCGCCGGGACGTCGCGGACCACCGCCATCAGCACCTGCCCGCCGCCGAGCGCCGCGCAGCCGACGACCAGCATCGGCAGGAACCCGATCCGCCGGGCGATCGCCATCGCCCGCAGCCCGCCGAGCAGCTGCAGCAGCCCGAACGGCACGAGCAGCGCCCCCGCCACCGCCACGCTGACCGCCAACCCGGAGGTCGCCGTCGCGTGAGCCGGGATCAGGACGAACCCGGCGACGATCGAGAGCCCCGCCAGCCCGGCGATCAGGTTGAGCACCACGACCGGTGTCCGCGACATCACCCGCAGGTCCATCAGCGGCGCCGCGACCCGCCGCTGCCGCCGCAGGAACGCGGCGCCGGCCCCGGCCGAGACCGCGATCGCCGCCGCCGTCCCGCCCGACAGCAGCCCCCACTGGCCGACCCGGGTGACGGCCAGCAGCGCCCCGCCCAGGGCCAGGGCCAGCAGCGCCCCGCCCGCCCAGTCGACCGGCGGCACCCCGGCCTCCGCCGGACGCCGCGGGGCGAGCCAGAGCACCGCCGGGATCGCCGGCGCGACGACCAGCGCCGGCCAGAACGCCCACGACACCGGCAGCAGCTCGACGATCACCCCGGCCAGCGGCAGGCCGATCCCGCTGCCGATCCCCATCATCACGCCGACCGCGGCGACCGACCCGGCCACCCGCTCCGCCGCGAAGGTCTCGCGGATCAGGCCGAACGCCAGCGGATAGAACGCCGCCGCCACCCCCTGCAGGGCGCGACCGGCGATCAGCACCGGCAGGCTCGGCGCGGTCGCCGCGATCAGCGTGCCGACGCAGAAGACGACCAGCACCCCGACCAGCACCGGTCGCCGGCCGCGCAGGTCGCCGAGTCGCGCGATCAGCGGGGTCGCGACCGTCGCCACCAGCAGCACCGCCGTCAGCACCCACGAGATCCCGGCCGGCGACGCGCCGAACCGCTCCGACAGCAGCGGCAGGGCCGGCACCGCCAGCGTCTGCGCCAGCGGCAGCGCCAGCCCACCGAGGACCAGGAACGGCAGCACGCGGTGCGGGTCCCGGCCGCCGACCGCCGGCCCGCGCCCGACGGCGGCCGTGGCCACGCCTAGACCGCCGCGCGGCGCAGCAGCGCGCGCTGGACCTTGCCGCTGGTCGTCTTCGGCAGCTCGTCCACGAAGTCGATCCGGCGCGGGTACTTGTACGGCGCGGTGGTCTGCTTGACGTGCTCCTGCAGCTCGCGGACCAGCGCGTCGTCGGGGGCGTGGCCGTCGCGCAGCACGATCACCGCGCGCACGATCTGGCCCCGCTCCTCGTCGGGCGCGGCGACCACCGCCGCCTCCGCGACGGCCGCGTGCGCGACCAGCGCCGACTCGACCTCGAACGGGCCGATCCGGTAGCCGGCCGAGGAGATCACGTCGTCGGTCCGGCCCTCGAAGTACAGCCAGCCGTCCTCGTCGCGGACCCGGTCGCCGGTCCGCCACGGCACGTCGCGGGGCGCGGGGTCGCGGCCGAGGTATCCCCGGAAGAACGTCGGAACGGTCGCCGGGTCGACCACCAGCTCGCCGTCGTCGATCCACAGTCGCACGCCCGGCAGCGCGCGGCCCATCGATCCCGGCCGGGCCGGCTCGCCCGGCGGGTTGCCGGTCAGCGCACCGGTCTCGGTCTGGCCGAAGCCGTCGCGGATCTCGACGCCGGTCGCGGCCCGCCAGAGCTCGAGCACCTCCGGGTTGAGCGCCTCGCCCGCGGCGACCATCGAGCGCAGCGCGGGGTAGCGGCCGATCGTCGCCCGCTTGGCGATCACCCGGTACTCGGTCGGCGCCATGCAGAGCACCGCGACCCGCTCGTCGGCGAGCACCCGCAGCCGCTCCGCGGGGTCGAACCGGCCGTCGTGCAGCAGCGCCGCGGCGCCGCGCATCCAGGGGGCGATGAAGACGTTGCGCGCCGACTTGCTCCAGCCGCTGGCGGCCGTGCACCAGACCACGTCGCCGGGCCGGGCGTCCAGCCAGTGCGCGGCCTGCACGCGCTGGCCGTCGAGGTAGCGCTGGACGTGGAGCACCGCCTTGGGATCGCCCTCGGTGCCCGACGTGAAGGTCAGCAGGCAGGGATCCTCGGGGTCCAGCTCCGCGTACGGCGGCGCGTCGCCGGTCAGCAGCGCGTCGTCGGGGACGACCAGCACCGCGCAGTCGGGCCCGGCCTCGTCCAGCGTCGCCCGGTTGCGCTCGTCGACGACGATCGCCGTCGGCCGCGCGACCTCCAGCCGCAGCCGCAGGTCCTTGGCCCGCAGCTGCTCGTTGCAGGGCAGCACCGCGGCACCGATCCGGAAGCAGGCGACCATCGCCAGCACCCACTCGGGGCGGTTGCCGACCAGCGTCAGCACGACGTCGCCGCGCTCCACGCCCTGCCGTTGCAGGTGCCCGGCGAGCGCGCCCGCCGCGGCGTCGACCTGGGCGAAGCTCCACTCCCGCCGTTCGCCGTCGCGGCGCAGCTCGATCAGCGCCAGGTCGCGCGGGTCCCGCGCGGCCACGACGTCGCGTGCGAAGTTCATCCGGTGGTGCCTCGGTCCGTCATCGACTGAATTTGTCCGTACGAATATACAGCAGGGAGCTGCGGGTCCCGAATCAGCCGGAGCGGCGTCGCAGCTCCATCCGGTACGCGTAGTGGCGCGGGTTGAAGTGCGACTCCGTGAGCTCGACGAAGCGGCCCGCCGTGTCGTAGTAGAGCCGCTCGACGAGCAGGATCGCGTCGCCCGGCTCGCAGCCGACCAGCGCGGCCTCCTCGACCGGCGCGTTCATCGCCGTGATGTCCTGGCGGGCCCCCGCCACCGGGTGCTCCAGGTGCGGCTCGGCCTCGCCGATCACCGTGCCCTCGCCCGACGACGGGATGCCCTGCTCGGCCAGGATCTGCCCCAGCCGCGGCGCCACGTAGTGCCGCGTCAGCACGAACGGCTCGTCCTCGAACCAGCGCCGCAGGACCGCGCAGCCGACCTCGATGTAGTCCAGCTCGAGCCGCGCCGCGATCGACGGGGCGACCCGCGTCGTGAACGGCTGGAGGACCTCGATCCGGGTCTCCGGCCAGACGATCAGCTCGTCGAGCGAGCCGATCGACCGGAGGTAGCGCTTGGACCGGTCCTGGCGCCCGCTGACGAACGTCCCGCTGCCCTGCACGCGGTAGATCAGCCCGTCCTGGAGCAGCTGCTGGAGCGCCTCGCGGACCGTGTGGCGGCTGACGCCGTGGCGCTCCCGGAGCGCCGCCTCGGTCGGCATCCGCCGGCCCTCCGCGTACGCCCCGGACTCGATCTCCCGCCGCAGCTCATCGGCCAGCCGCCGGTAGCCGGGCTTGGCGCGCGAGCGCGCGGGCTTGGCCTCCGCCATCGTCGCTCCTCTCGCCGCGCCGTCCGCGCTAGTAGGACTTCGGCAGGCCGAGCACGTGCTGCCCGACGAACGCCTGCACGAGGTTGTTGTTGATCGGCGCGACCTTGTACAGCCGGGTCTCGCGGAACTTCCGCTCGACGTCGTACTCCGCCGCGAAGCCGAAGCCGCCGTGCGCGTCGACCGCCGCGTTGGCCGCCGCCCAGGACGCCTCCGACGCCAGGTACTTGGCCATGTTGGCCTCGGCGCCGGGCCGGCCGCCGGACTCGTAGAGCCAGGCCGCCTTCCAGCGCATCAGGTCGGCGGCCTCCTTCGCCATGTGCGCCTGCGCCAGCGGGAACTGGACGCCCTGGTTGGCCCCGATCGGCTTGCCGAAGACGACCCGCGACGACGCGTACTCGACCGCCCGCTCGATCAGGAACCGGGCGTCGCCGATGCACTCCGACGCGATCAGGATCCGCTCCGCGTTCATCCCGTCGAGGATGTAGCGGAAGCCCTTGCCCTCCTCGCCGATCAGCGCGTCGGCGGGCAGCTCGAGGTCGCTGAAGAAGACCTCGGTCGTCGCGTGGTTCATCATCGTCTCGATCGGCACGATCCGCAGCTGATCGCCGCGGTCGCGCATGTCGACGAGGAAGACCGAGATCCCGTCGGTCTTCTTGGCGCACTGCTCGATCGGCGTCGTCCGCGCCAGCAGCACCATCAGGTCCGAGTGCTCGGCCCGCGACGTCCAGATCTTCTGGCCGTTGACGCGCCAGCCGTCGGCGGTCCGCTCGGCCCGCGTCGTGATCTTCGTGGTGTCCGACCCGGCCCCGGGCTCGGTCACGCCGAACGCCTGCAGCCGCAGCTCGCCGGAGGCGACCTTCGGCAGCCACTCCGCCTTCTGCTCGTCGCTGCCGTGGCGCAGGACGGTGCCCATCACGTACATCTGCGCGTGGCAGGCGCCGGGGTTGCCCCCCGACGCGCTGATCTCCTCGAGGATCGCGCTGGCCGCACCGATCCCCAGCCCCGATCCCCCGTACTGCTCGGGGATCAGCGCCGCCAGCCAGCCCTGCTCGGTCAGCGCCCGCACGAACTCCGTCGGATAGCGGTTGGGCTCCAATCCCCGCCAGTACTCGCCGGGGAAGCCCGCGCAGAGGTCGCGCACCGCCGCCCGGATGTCCTGGATCTCCTCGGGAACCTCGAAGTGCATTAGCGGGTCATCACGATCGTCGTCACGGAAGCGCCATCGGTGCCACTCACCGAGCCGCCCTTGCAGTAGGCCAAGCCGACCTTGGCCCCCTCGACCTGGCGGCCGTCCGCCTGGTCGGTCAGCTGCCAGAAGAGCTCGCAGATCTGCGCGGCCCCGGTCGCCCCGACCGGATGCCCGCGCGACAGCAGCCCGCCGCTCGGGTTGACCGGCAGCCGGCCGCCCAGGCTCGTATGCCCGGCCTCCGTCAGCGCCCCGCCCTGCCCGGTCGGCAGCACGCCGAGCCCCTCCAGCCGCACGATCTCGGCGATCGTGAAGCAGTCGTGCATCTCCACGAAGTCGACGTCGGAGGGCTCGATCCCGGCGATCCGGTAGGCTTCCTGGCCCGCCCGCCACGAGACGTCCTCCTCGTTGACGTCGGGCAGACCGGCCAGCACCGTCCCGCTGACCAGCCCGCAGCCGGCGACCCGCGGCGCGCGGGCGCGGTCGATCCCCAGCCGCTTCATCCCCGCCGCGCTGGCGACGATCACCGCGGCCGCGCCGTCGCTGATCGGCGAGCAGTCGTAGAGCCCGAGCGGCTCCGCGATCGGCCGCGCGCTCAGCACCTGGTCGAGCGTCACCTCGTGCTGGTACTGGGCGTACGGGTTGCCGGTCGAGTGGCGGTGGTTCTTGACCGCGACCGCCGCGATCTGCTCGCGGGTGGCGCCGTGGTCCTCCATGTAGCGCCGCGCGCTGAGGCCGTGGCCGGCGGCGAAGATGAACCCGACCGCCGCGTCCAGGTCGTCCTTGTCCGGCTGGACGCCGCCCTTGACCCGGTCGGTCATCTTCTCGACGCCGAGCACCAGCGCCACGTCGTAGATCCCGGCGCCGATCGCGATCCACGCCTCGCGCAGGGCGGTCGCGCCGCTCGAGCAGTAGTTCTCGTGGTTGGTGACGGGCTTTCCGGCCAGGCCCAGGCGGGCGCCGATCCGCTGCCCGGCGACCGGGCCGCCGAAGACGTGGCCGACGTAGACCGCCTCGATCTCGGCGGGCGTCGCGCCGGCGCTGGCCATCGCCTCGCGCGCGGCCTGCTCGCCCATCTTCTCGAGGGTCACGTCGACCGGGTACTTGCCGAACCGGATCATCCCGGCGCCGACCACGTGCACGTCCTGCATCACCGCTGCTCCTCGCCGCGCCGGGCGAAGGCGAACATCACGGTGCCCTCGACCTCCGCTCGCTCGTCGGGCCGCGCGACCAGCCGCACCGGCTGGCCGATCGCCACGTCCTCCGGGGTGACCCCCTCGATCCGCGCCATCACGCGGACCTCGTCGGCCGGCAGGTCGACGTAGCCCAGCACGTAGGGGGTCTCCAGGCCGGGCGGCGCCTGGCGCACCACCGTGAACGAGTAGATCACGCCGTCGGTCGAGAGCCCGACCGTCTCGGCGACGTCGAGCGCGCCGCAGCGCGGGCAGACCGCGCGGAACGGGAAGGCCCGCCCGCCGCACGACGGGCAGTGCGACCCGAGCAGGGTCGGCGGGTCCGCCGTGAACACGTCCGGGCGGAACGAAGCGGTCGTCATCGTGGCTCCTTGCGCGGTCATGCGCGCTGGGGATCGTCGACCAGCGGGCCGAGGATCTCGTCGTTGTGGGCACCGAGCTGCGGCGCCGAGTCGTGGCGCGGCTCGTCGTAGGCGTCGAGCAGGATCGGCGTGCGGATCATCCGCCGCTGGCCCGCGTACTCGTCGTCGATGTCGAGGAACATCCGCCGCGCCGCCAGGTGCGTGCAGGCGTAGATCTCGTCGATCGTCTGGACCTCGCCGGCGGGCAGGCCGACCTCGCTGAAGCGGTCGACGACCTCGCGCCGGGAGCGGACGGCGGTCCACTTCTCCGCCTCGGGCCGGATCAGCGTGGCGAAGTTCGCCGCCCGCAGCAGGACCGTCGCCAGGTCGGGGTGCTCGAGCAGGTCGGGCCGGTCGATCGCCACGCACATCCGCCGCCACATCTCGTCGGTCGGGATGATCAGCGCGACGTGCCCGTCGGTGGTCTGCAGCGCGCCGAGCGGGGCGTAGCGGTCGACCCCGCGCTCGCGCGGCTCGCCGGTGAAGTCCCACAGCATCAGCTCGCGCTCGAGCAGCGACGCCGTGGTGTCGTACATCGCCTGGTCGACGAAGCAGCCGACGCCCGTCGACTTCCGCGCGTGCAGCGCGACCAGCACGCCGATCGCCGCGTGGACCGCGGTGTAGACGTCGGCGAAGCCCGTCACCGTCGGCAGCGGCGGGCCGCCGGGCTCGCCGGTCACGGCCATCACGCCGCCCATCGCCTGGACGGCGGTGTCGAAGGCCGGGCGGTCGGCGTGCTCGCCGCGGTGCGTGTCGAGCCGGCCGTAGCCGCTGATCCCGGCGTAGATCAGCCGCGGGTTGATCCGGCGCAGGTCCTCCCAGCCGATCCCCATCCGGTCGACGGCGCCGGGCCGCAGGTTCTCGACGACCACGTCGGCGGTGGCGACCAGCCGCTTGTAGGTCTCGATCCCCTGCTCGCTGCGCAAGTCGATCGTCACCGACTTCTTGTTGCGGTTGTAGCTGAGGAAGCCGCCGCTCAGGTGACCGCCCTCGCCGTCGAACCGCGGGTCGTAGTCGCGGCGCGGGTCGCCCGACCCGGGGCGCTCGACCTTGATCACCTCGGCCCCCTGGTCGGCCAGCAGCATCGCGCAGTACGGCGCCGCGATGTACTGGCCCATCTCCAGGACGCGCAGTCCCTCCAGAGGCCGCATCAGCCGAGCTTGAACGGGTCGCGGCTCTCGCCGGTCAACTCGATCCAGACCGACTTGGTCTGCAGGTAGGCGTCGAGCCCCTCGATCCCGTTCTCGCGCCCGATCCCGCTCTTGCTGAAGCCGCCGTACGGGACATTGTTGGCCAGCACCCGGTAGGTGTTGACCCAGACCGTGCCGGCCTTGACCGCGTCGGCGACGCGGTGGGCGCGCTGGACGTCGCGCGTCCAGATCCCGGCGGCCAGGCCGTAGTCGGTGTCGTTGGCGATCCGGATCGCCTCGGCCTCGTCGCGGAACGGGATGATCCCGGTCACCGGACCGAAGATCTCCTCCCGGGCGAACCGCATGTCGTTGTCGACGTCGACGACCACCGTCGGCTCGACGAAGTACCCCGCCTGCAGCTCGGGGGCGTCCGGGCGGCCACCGCCGGTGGCGATCGTCGCCCCCTCCTCGCGCGCCAGGTCGATGTACGAGAGCACCTTGTCGAGCTGCCCCTGGAAGGCGATCGGGCCCATCTCGGTCTCCATCAGGAGCGGGTCGCCGAGCTTGATCGTCGGGGCCCGCGCGACGATCCGCTCGACCAGCTCGTCGCGGACCGACTCGTGGACCAGCACGCGACTGCCGGCGATGCAGGTCTGCCCGGTCGCGGCGAAGATCCCCGCGATCACGCCGTTGGCCGCGGCCTCGACGTCGGCGTCCGCGAAGACGATGTTCGGCGACTTGCCCCCGAGCTCGAGCGTGACGTCGACGATGTTCTCGGCGCCGGCCTGCATCACCTTGGTGCCGGTCGCCGTCGAGCCGGTGAAGGTGATCTTGTCGACCCCGGGGTGCTGGGAGAGCAGCGCGCCGGTCTCGCGGGCGCCCGTGACGACGTTGAAGACGCCGGGCGGGAAGCCCGCCTCGTCGACCAGCTCGGCGAACTCGAGGGTGGAGATCGGCGTCGTCTCGGCCGGCTTGGCGACGAAGGTGCAGCCGGCCGCCAGCGCCGGGGCCAGCTTGCTGGCCAGGATGTAGAGCGGGCTGTTCCACGGCAGGATCGCCGCGACGACGCCGATCGGGTAGCGCCGGCTGAAGGTGAAGAACGCCGGGTTGGCGGCCGGGAAGGTCCGCCCCTCGATCTTGTCGGCGGCGCCGGCGAAGAACTCGTAGGTGGCGGGCAGGCTGGCCATCTGGCCGCGGGTCTCCCGGATGACCTTGCCGTTGTCGGTGGTCTCGGTGACCGCCAGCGCGTCGGCGCGGTCGACGATCAGCGTCGCCAGGCGGCGCAGCAGGCGCCCGCGCTCGGCGGGCGGCATCGCGCCCCACGGTCCCTCGAGCGCCGCGCGCGCCGCCTCCACCGCGGCCGCCACGTCGGCCTGCTTGGCGAGCGGCGCCGTCGCCCAGGCCTGCCCGGTGTACGGATTGACGCTCTCGAAGGTCTCGCCGTCCCGGGCCTCGACCCAGGCACCGTCGACGTACATGCGGGCGTGGCGCAGCGCCGTGCTCCCACCGGGGGCGGATTGGGTGCTCGTCATGTCAGCGTCCTCTCGTGATGCTCGGAGGCCGGGGCGACGTCGCGGTGCCGACGTCGTCCGAAGTTCCGGGTGCGGGTGGGCCGGACGCTCGTCGTGTCCCCACGATCGAGCGACCATTTGTACGTACATTTGACTGTAGCCCACTCGTTCGAGGACTGTCAAGCCGATTCGGCCCTTCGTCCGCGACGTCCGCGATCGATCGGCCCGGCCCCCGTGGCCGCGGCCGTCGGCGCGACCCGGGAGCAGGGCGCCCCGCCCCGCCCGCCGACGGCGCCGGCCCTGCCCCGCGGGGCTACGCCATCAGGGCGACCAGCTCCCAGGCCAGCACCGGCGTCGCGTCGTCCCCGTCGCCGTCGGCCGCGACGTCGACGCGGAGATCGACGAGCGCCCCGCCGCCGTCGACCGGCGTCCGCTCGCCGACGGTCACGACGCCGCGCAGGGTGTCGCCCTCGTGGACCGGCGCCAGGTGGTCGCAGCGGCGCCAGCCGAGCACCGTGAGCAGGTCGGGAAGGGTCCGGCCGATCTGGGCCGCGGCGATGCCGATCGTGTGCCCGCCGTAGACCAGCCGGCGACCACCGGCCGCGCGCGCGTCGTGGTGGGCGACCGCCACGTTCAGCGAGAGCCGGGCCAGCTCCGGGGCGCCGCTGACGACGTCGCCACCGACCACCGCGATCCGCTCGCCGGGCGTCAGGCCGTCGGCGTGGCGTCCGGCCGGCAGCGCGGCGCGGAACGCGGCGCGGTCCCAGCCTGCGGCGGCCCGCCGGAGCGCCGCGTCGCCGAGCTCCGCCGGCACCGCGTCGACGTCGTCGGCGTGACCGGTCGGCCCCGCGCCCGGCCGCAGCGGCAGCATCGCGCAGCGGCGGAAGTCGAGGACCAGCCGGTCGCGCTGGTCGACGGTCCGGATCCGCAGCACGGCCAGGCCGGTCGGCGGTCGGCCCTCGCGGCGGCGGTTCTCGCGCAGCGCCTCGACGGTGGTCGTCGTGCGCAGGGTGTCGCCGACCGCGACCGGCCGGTGGAGCAGCAGCCCGCGGTAGAAGAGATTAGCCCGCACCCGCTGCGTGACCGCGGTCGACTGCCCGATCGCGACGTCGCAGACCAGGCTCGCGTGGGCGACCGCCGCGTCCGTCCCGGCCACCCGCCGCCCCAGCGCGTGGTCCAGCCCGACCCGCGACCGGTCGCCGAGGATCGCCCGGTGCAGCGCGACCAGGCCGTCGGTGATCGTCACCGCGGGAGCGTCGTCGACGACCGCCCCCGGCCGCAGATCGTCGAAGTACGGCGCCGGCGGAACGCGGGCGGCGCCCTCCACGCCGGCCTGCGGACGCGCGCACGCCGCCTCGGAGTCGGGGTCGATCATGGGTCTCCCTGCGACGTTCGAATCGGATCGTCGGCGCCGAGCGCGCCGACCCCTTAAAACGTACGTACCTTATCGAGGACGCGTCGCGCGCCCGCCCCGTCCGCCCCGTGATCCGCTCCCCGTGGGTCCGCGCCCGCGCTCAGAAGAACTGCTCGCCGCCGGTGACGTTGAGCGCCACGCCGGTGACGAACCCGGCGGCGGGCGACGCCAACCAGGCCGCCGCCGCGCCGACGTCCTCTGGGGTCCCGAGGCGGCGCACCGGCAGGCTCGCGGCCTTGGCCGCGAGCGCCGCCTCGGTCTCCGCCGGCGTCCCGCCGTCCGCGGCGAACGCGCCGACCGTCATCTCGGTGCGCATCACCCCCGGGCAGATCGCGTTGACCGTGACGCCCGCCGGCCCGAGCTCGGTCGCCAGGCCCTGGGTCAGCGCGATCACCGCCGCCTTCGACGCCCCGTAGACCGCGGTCCGCGGCCACGGCACCTTGCCCGCCTGGGAGGCCACGTTGATGATCCGCCCGCCCCCCTGGCGCCGCATGATCCCCGCCGCGGCGCGACAGGTCAGGAACGTGCCCTCGAAGTTGATCGACATCACGCGCCGCAGCTCGTCGAGGTCGAGCTGCTCGACGTCGACCATCCGCTGCAGGACCCCGTGGCAGTTGACGAGCACGTCGAGGCCACCCGTCCGCTCGACAACGCCGTCGAGTACCGACGCGACCGCCTCCGCGTCGCGAACGTCGAGCGCGACCGCCTCCGGCTCGTCGCTCGGTCGCACGTCGACCGGGATCACCCGGAAGCCGGCGTCGCGCAGCGCCACGGCGACGCCGCGGCCGAGGCCACCGGCCGCGCCGGTGACCACCGCCGTCCGG
>CAZMVL010000061.1:0-24170 GCA_964569335.1 uncultured Paraperlucidibaca sp. | reverse complement strand
CGCGAATCGAGGCCTACGGCGACATCGACGAGCTCAACAGCCTGCTCGGCGTGGCGTTGGTCCAGAGCGACCTGCCGGAGCGGTTCCGCCCGTGGCTGCAGCGGATCCAGAACGACCTCTTCGACCTGGGCGCGGACCTCTCGGTCCCGCACGACACCGAGCACCAGCGCAAGGACCGGCTGCGGGTCGCCGCCGACCGGGTGGCCTGGCTGGAGGCGCGCTGCGACGAGGTCAACGGCGAGCTGCGGGCGCTGCGCTCGTTCCTGCTGCCCGGCGGCGCGCCGGCCACCGCGCACCTGCACGTGGCCCGTGCCGTCTGCCGGCGCGCCGAGCGCCGAGCGTTGCTGGTCGAGGGCGCCAACGACCAGGTCGTGACCTACCTCAACCGGCTGTCCGACCTGCTGTTCATCCTCGCCCGGGCGGCGAACGGCGGCGAGGAGCCGCTCTGGCAGCCCGGCGGCGAGCGCTGATCCGTCCCCGCCCGCGGGAGACGAGGCCGCTCCGCCCGGCCCCGCGGGACGCGACTGAGCCTGGATCCACCGATTCTCGGGTCGCCTCGACGCGGATGACCGGCGCCGGGCCGGATCGACCGCCATCACAGGGTGCCTACCGTGCTCACGCGGTCGATCCGGCCGGGCTTGGCCCTCCACGCCGACGCTCAACCGACCATCGGTGGATCCAGGCTGAGGCGCCGTCTCAGCGATCGGGGGCGGCGCAGCCGCGACCTACGACGGTCCAGACGACCCGCGCCGGCTCGTGGCCGATCGTCCAGAAGCGGTGCGGCGTGGACGAGTCGATCGCGATCGAGTCACCCGGGCCGAGCTCGTGGGTCTCGAAGCCGACCGTCGCGCCGAGCCGGCCGCTGAGCACCAGTCCGTACTCGCGGCCGTTGTGGCGCAGCAGCGCGTCGGCCGGGCAGGACGCCGCGCCGACGCCGTAGGTGACCTCGAGGAAGTCGATCGTCGCGTCGGCCTCCGGGGTCAGCCGGTCCCAGCGCACGCCCGTCTCGAGGGTCAGGCTGGGCCGCTCGTCCGCCCGCTGGACGGCGCAGGTGGCCAGGACGGCCGGGTCGCGGTCGGCGTCCGGCTCGGCCGGTGCGTCGAGTGGCACGAGCGCGGGTCCGCCGTCGCGCCCCAGGTCGAACAGCTCGTCGAGCGAGATGCCGAGCGCGGAGACCATCGCGTAGAGCGTGCCGACCGACGGATTGGCCTTGCCGTTCTCGATCTGCGACACGAGGCTCGGCGAGACCCCGACCTCGCGCGCCAGGCCGCGGACGCTGGTGCCGCGCCGCAGGCGCCCGGCCTTCAGCCGCTCCGCGACGGGCCGCGGGACGCTCGGCCCGCGGTCGGGTGCCGCCAGCGGCGGCCGGTCGCCGAGCGACGCCGCGACCTCGCCGAGCCCGGGATCGGGCAGCGACCCGTCGACGGGCACGGCAATGGGTTCGAGAGCAACGGAAGATGGCATGCGAAGCACCCCGGACTGGAGGCCTGTTCGACCGCACGGAACACCGCTCGATCGCCGTCGGCCCCCGCTGGACGAGATCGTCCGTTGAACCTACACGCATTGCACACATCATGGGGTTTACTTCCGGTTAGCATGTTTCGCCACCGGGCGTCAATACCCCATCGGTACTGGATATTCGCCGGTTTGACGGGCCGTTCAAGCGCACCACTTCGACGATCCGTCGACCGCGATCGGCGTGATCCGCGCTCGCCGATCAGCGCGTTTCCGTTCAGACACGAAATCCGGGCTGGAGAGCCACCGGCGCCCCGTCCGACCGCCACCGGCCCGACGACGCCACGAGAGGCCGCCGGACTACGGGAGCCGCGCGCCCAGGTTGCGAACGATGCGATCGGCGAGCACCTGCCGCAGCGCCGGAGAGATGCTCAGACCGGTGATCGAGTCGCTCGCCCACAACCCGTCCGCCGCGAGGACCGCGATCAACCGGTCCAGCCCCACCGCGTCGTCGGGAGCCACGGCCCCGGCGCCCTGCACCCAACGCGCGGACACCTCGGCGTAGGGTCGGCGTAGGTCCTCGTGCAGCGACGCCTCGATCATCAGGAGCAGCTCGGCCCCCGACGCGCTGCGTGAGCTGACCTTGGCGTACGCCGCGACTCGCTCGTCGACGGTG
The DNA here is from genome assembly GCA_964569335.1 of uncultured Paraperlucidibaca sp. Taxonomy (GTDB): domain Bacteria; phylum Pseudomonadota; class Gammaproteobacteria; order Pseudomonadales; family Moraxellaceae; genus Perlucidibaca. The sequence goes on along the minus strand of CAZMVL010000061.1, from coordinate 22,039 downwards.
GCCCGCTCCGGCGGACCCCCCAGCGCGGCGACCATGTGACCCTCCCAGCGGGCGGCCAGGTACTCGTGGAGCGCCAGCAGCAGGTCGTCCTTCGTGGCGAAGTGGTAGAGGACACCGCCGCGCGAGACGCCCGACGCGGCCGCGACCGACTCGAAGGTCACGGCGGCGACGCCGCGCTCGGCGACGACGGCGATCGCCGCCTCGAGGATCTTTTCGCGGTTGCTCGGTCGCATCGTCGTCTCCTTCGCGCGTCGGGTAGGCCCGCAGCTCGCCGACGGTACCCCACCCACCTGGTCGAGTCCGCCCCGGCGTTACCGGATGAATTGTATAGTTACTCCTCCACTACTGAGAAGGACGGACCCGTGAGCACCCTCACCCCGATGCCGGACGGCAACTGGTTCGAGAACGTCGAGAAGCGACCCCACCCGTGGCCGGGGCTCGAGTGGCTGACCGTCGCGCTCGTCTTCGACGACGTCGCAGCGGCGGTCGACTTCTACGGCTCGACGCTGGGGTTCGTGCCGATCGCCCTGCTGCCGTCGGACGACGGCGACCGCACGCTCTTCGCGCGGATGCGCTACCGCGGCATCAACATCACGATGAACGACCCGTCCTTTGAGCCGAGCCTGCGGGCACCGGCGGCCGGCGCGCAGCCCGCAGCGATGTTCTACGTCTACGTGGACGACGTGCGAGCGACGACGGCGAAGGCAACGGCCGCGGGAGCCACGCTCGTCGAGGAGCCGACCGAGCAGTTCTGGGGCGACCTCCGGGCCCGCGTCCGGGACCCGTTCGGCTACGTCTGGGACCTCGCCCAACCGGTCTGACGGCGGCGCCCTCGGGTGGGACAAGGCGCGACCTCGGGGTCCTCCCCCACCCGGGCCACGCCGCGCGACGCCCCAGAACGACGAAACCCTCGCGGATGCGAGGGCTTTCTGAGAGGTAGGGCTGTTCCAGGAAGTCTCGGGACCCTTTTGACGCCTGGCGATCCGGGCTCTCGATCCGCGTTTTCTAGCGGTGCATGCTACTTGCGTTGTGGGGCATGTTGTGGCTTGGGGACTGGGGTTTTGGGCGTTTTGCAGTCCGCCGGGATCGCGCCTTCGCGATGTTGCCGCCCGAGAGGCGGCTATGTACTGACGGGCTTGATGAGCGCTGCGAAGGCTGCGTAGTCGATCACGGTGCGCCGTTGCCCGTCGAGGTCTGGGCGGTACTTCACGGTCATCAGGGTCGCGAGGAGCGCTAGGCAGTGGTACAGACCGGCGGCGGCTTGCGGCGCCCAGTTGTCGGAGGGGTCCCGGTCGATCTGAACTGCGCCTGCTTCACCGGTCATGATCGTTGAGAGACCGAGCGGCGCGCCGTGATGGAGGTGATCGGCGAAGCGTTGTGGCACGTCCAACAGGTATTGAAGCCTGTCGACGACGGGCCATCCGAGCTCGGACCAGAGCCCTTCGCGGAGTTCGGGAACGTCACGTAGCGCGGCTACGAGCGTTCTGGTGTTGCGATGCGTGGTCGCCTTCCACTTGCCGTTCTCTTTCTTGGTTACGTCGTTGGCCCACCATGCGTATTCGCCGCGTTTGCCGTAGAGAGCCGTCAAGCGCTCTCGATTGTCCGCGTCGAGATCGGCCAGCCGAGACCAGTTCGCGCGGTTCGAGGCATCCTTCTGCGTCGGCAGACGCTCTTGCCAGATGATCCTGGTGAAGACATCGTGCTCCGTGACCCGGAGTCCGGCCCATGCGTGACTTCTGGCGCCGTACATCGCCCAGAACGTGACGATGGTTGATTCCGTGACGGATCGTGCGAGCTTGAAGGCTTCGCGTGCGTAGCCCTCGCGGGCAAGAAGCGAGATCGCAGTGCCGGTGCGGGCTGCGTCGACCAGCAGCGCCTCCATATACAGGCTGAACGGATCGGCAGTGCTCGTCCACTTGAGCTCGCTGGTGATCCAGGTGGTTAGGGTGTCGAGTCGGTCCAGCATCTGCGCGACGTTCGCCTTCTCGCCCTTCCCGCCCTTCCCGCCCTTCTCGACGTGCATGGGGGATGACGCTAGTTCGTGGGGCGGCGGATGCTCGATGTGGGTGTTCTCGCCTGTCTGCTTCTACTTGCCCGCTCTGTATTCCCGGAGGTCGCGTAGGAAGGCGAGCCAACGTCGCCCGGCTGCCGGCCCGAACCAGATAGCGAGCGCGGGCACGAGCAACCAGACGTGCTGCGCGAGCTGCTCGAACGGGGCCATACCCACATGGTGGGGTACGACCTGGCGGGGAAATCCGCTTTTCGATGCTCGATGACCGCCTTTCCGGGCTCTTGCTCGAGTTGATTTAGCGGCTTCGTCCGGCTGGAGGCGCTGTGTGAATCCCCTGGCAGGGAGGCCCGCCGACGGCGAACCAAAGCGCGCAAGTCGTGCTTGATGCCCTCGATGCTGCGGATGATCTCGTCGTCGTAGATGTTGAGGAAGTCGAGGGCGTCACAGATGGATTGGCTGCGCCCGAGCGGGCATGCCCTCAGGCGCAACAGGAGCGCGACGAGCTACGCGGTACAGCGTCCACTGCGCCCGGTAGATTCGGAACGGCATTTGCCCTTCGGGCCAGATGCCGCATCGAACGGTTCTCGACAGAAGGCCCCGAGTATGGATGCTCTTGAAATCACCGAGCGCACGCCGGCACAGCACCTTCTTGAGATGACGCTAGACCCTGAGCCGTCAGGGCTTGTGCTCCTTCCCGATTCGATTTCTCCCGTGAACGGGACCAACATCGCTGGCTTTCGGGACGGCACGCAGGAACTGCGGGTCGCTGCGCTCGAGCTGGATCTTCCGGTCAAGTTGGCGCTACCCGAGGGAACCAAGCCGGGGCAATACAGCGAGCATTCGGCCGATTGGGTCCTGCCGATCCTGCAAGGCATCCCGACATCGATCGTGGCGGACCTGGTCGCCGTTTACATTCTCGATCGCTGGCGCGCTTGGAAGGCATCAGGCAAGACGCGAGAGCCGATTATGCGTTACCGAGAACTCACCACATCGGGGGAGACCGGCGATCGCCGGCTAGTTGATATCCAAGGGCCTCCTGAAAACGTCCTCACGTGGCTCCGAGAGGAGCGAGGCGCAACCGTCGAACTGCCGATGAACGATGCCGGTAGCGACTGACCAACGGGCTCCCGTTCAGGGCTTCGTGGCATGGTACGAGCCGATCTTGCCGCCGAGCGAGTACGCACGGCAAGGTCGGGCCTTTCGTGCCAAAGCTCTCCAGGCCCTTGGTTCGGGTCAACGAGCTCAGGTCGAGAAGCTGGCGCGCAAAGCGATCGAGCGGCTCGTCGACGCCTTCCTATTCGACCGATCGGGACATCGTTCGTGCTTCAAGGAAGCCCACGAACTCGGTCAAGCGGTAGCCCGGATCTTCGGATGCCCCTTGAAGGCCAGCGACGATGGCGAGTACTGGGCCCGGGACTGCGGCATCCCCGCGCTCCATCAAAGAGTCGGCTTCAGTCGCGCCGGAACAAGCTTGGGGCGCTGTTCGATCTGCAACGCCGATGACCTGGAATGCGATCACGTTCGCGGCAAGGTGTACGACGGTCAGCGCTGCTTCCGTGAGATCTACGAGATGACGCTTCCGGAGATCAGCCTCGTCCAGTTCCCCGACGATCCGCGCTGTTACCGCGTTCAGATTCCCTACTCGCGGGAACAGATCGAAGCAGCATTCGATCTATCGCGTCCCAATGCTGCGCGCCCCGCTTGCACCCACTGTCTCGATTGCGAGGCGGTCAAGATCGGCGCAACCGACTACGACGTCGATCAAAGCCGCTGGACCCTGCTAGAGCCATGAGCGACCGGCCGCAGCGCATCAGATTGATGGACCTCGAACGGCACGGCGAAGAACAGTCCCCACGCGTGTTGCGGGCAGAGGGCCTACGCCAAGTGGCTCAGGCAGGTCTAAGCCTGGAGCTCGGTGAGGAGGGCGCCGAACAAGCCCTCCGCGCCGGCGTCAGGACCATCGTTGATGCCTTCTTGGCCGACCGCCAGGCCAACGCCGACCTATTCACCCTCGCGCACAAGCTCGGTGAGGTTCTCAGCTCCGATCTGGGCTGCCCATGGACGGTTCAGGACGATGCGTACACGCTCCGCTGCCCCGTCACTGCTCTCCACCGCCCCGTCGCCCACAGCATGGCCTTCGTCGAAATGACGGAGTGCTCGATTTGTGATGCCGAACCCTTTGCTTGCACGCACGTGCCGGGCGACGTCTACGATGGCCAGCTTTGCCAACTGCGGGTCACCGGCTTCGGTCTCGGGGGCCACATCGCGTGGACCGCGAACCCAGACTTCCTCTACACCTGGCACCAGGAAGACGCGGTCACAGCTAGCAAGCTCATCGCCGACGGCAAAATCGAGAAAGCCGGTGACATCGTCTATTGCCAACATTGCCAGGAATGCCCAGGCAAGCCAGCGGAAGGCGACCTAGATCCTGAAAAGCGCTACGAGACGATTCTCCGTGAGATCTTCGAGACGCAGAGATCCGCACCCGAATCCGACTCTGAGATGCCGCCCGAAGACGCAATCGAGCTTGTCGACCGGCACCCTAAAGGGCAATGACGATCCCTTGCTCCGTGCCCTCGGGGACGTCATTCGCGAACGCCGACGAGAGCTCCGCCTTCCCCAAGGCGCCGTCGGCGGCGTGAGTCGCGTCTGGCTCCAACGCATCGAGGGGGGACCGCGAACCCCTCCGTCCAGAGCCTCGCGCTCATCGCCACGGCGCTCAAGACCACGGGGTCTGCGCTGCTCGCCGAGGCCGAACAGCGCGCGCAAAACGGCTAGACGGTGGCGCCGCGACGCTCTTGCGTCGCATGGCGCTCAACAACTCCCCAGCAGCACCAGTCACCAGGCGTCCTAGGCTGCAACATCGGTGGCGGCCATGCCCGACAGCAAGAATTCCTGGATGTCGGCTTGGGCGTATACGGGCAGCGGGCAATCAGCGATGCGTGGGGCAAGCACGTGGGCATCGGTGACCATGGCGCTTACGACCGTCCAGCCTTCCGCATCCTCGTCGGGCAACTTCAGGTGCAGCAACGCCTCGGGAAGCCTTGCGGCCAGCCAGTCCGAACGTTCTCGGTGTTTCTCGGCCGCTGATGGTTTCTTGCCGCCCGACCCGAACGTCTTCTTCAACTCATTCCCGAGTTCAGCTGGTGTGCGAGCACCTGCGAGGGCTTTACATTCGAGCGCGTAGACCCTCTTGCTGGTCACGTCGGCCAAAAGGACGTCAAGGTCGCCGAGATCTTGGCCGTTCGAGCGCGTGATCTGCTGACCACCGATCTTCTTCACGTTCGTATCGACGACCATGCCCATCTCGCGTGCAATCGCAGCCACGCTGTCGACGAACGCCCGGGCGCTGCGTTGACCCAAGCGCGTCATGAGGTGGTTCATCTCTTTGCTCTTCGCATCGAGACGATCATCTTCGATGAGGTCACAGAGGTATCGACCAGACTCAACCGGCTGACGCACACCCCAGACGTACTCGTCATCGCCGTTCGCAGAGGGACGGCGGGCAACTGGCCGACGCAGATACGACAGCTTGCGATTGAAACGCCAAGGCCAGACATCGAGGTCTTTGAAGCCACCAGGCACCTTCAAGTACTTCCGGCGCGGCCGCAAGAGATGAAGATCAAGTGCCTCACGCACACGGTCCTCGGACCATTCGAGCTCCGCCGCCAGCGCCGCTTCAAGATCCCCGCACGGCATACTCGCGACGACCGTCGTGTCCTCGAGAGCGATGTCATGCAGAGCTTGGTGAAAGCTCAAGATCTCGAGCAGCGTGAAGCCCCACTCAGCCTGCGCCGCCCGACCCATCTCTTCTACATCCGCCTCAACATCACGATCGTTCGAGGCATCGGACTCGCCAGGTGAGTCCGGGCGCCTAGCGGTCGCGGCGCGGATCTGGGCAGGCACGGCATCAGCAAGGAACGCGTCGCTCCCCGCTTGGTACGTCCCTGCGGGAAGGCTGATGCGTCCCGAAGCCAAGAAACCGAGTTCGGTGTCTTCGATTTCGTGTCTGATCAGGTCGGACGTCAGGCCGCGCGACACGATCAGGCCAGCCCGAGCATGGACCCGGTTCAGGGTCGCCCTCGAAAGCGGACGCAGCCCTGACGGCGGCTGCGCCGCCACGTACTCGATGAGGAACCGAAGAGCAACCGCAGCATGCGACTCCTGTGGCGTCGCCTCGATCTCGTCAGCGAACAGCTTTTCCTCGCCGTACGCAGCCTGCCGCGCACTCACCTTCCTCCTCCTCAACGCCAACCGACGCAACGACGCTTCATGGTGCGAGATCAGGGTCTCAAGCAGGCCTTCCGAAGACAACATCGCGACTTCGCGCTCAAGTTCACCGAAGTGAAAATCAACCGCATCGTTCAACACAGCCGTGCGGTCCTGGGGCGCGAAGCGGCCAACTGCAAGATCGCGCGTCGACCGTAGGTGCTCCCCCTCGTCGTCGAGCAGTTCGTCCCGGTCTGCCTCCGAGCTCCGAAGCAGATCTGGCAACTCTCCAGGCGTGAGAGCAGCATCGCTACCGGTCCAGAAGAAAGAGATCATGCGCTTCGGCCCAAGCGGCGCGAAGCGCTCGACGGCCTCGTCAATGCCCTGCTCCCCCAGCCGGTGACCGACGCCAACGAGACTGTCGAAGCCCCGCAGAAGCTCCCGAACAAGCGCACGCTCAGCGTGGTTATCCTGCGACATGAGCTGCTCGATCATCCCTGGGAAGACCGTCAAGCGCATGCCGTTATCCGACGCGTCCACCTGCACGATCGGCCCCACGGCCGCAACCGGAGCTTCACGCGACCTCATCCAGAGCTCAGGCTCCTCGAGGACGACATCAACCGCGACGTGATCCGTGCCGATCTGCTCCAAACGAGCCTCGAGCACCGGCATGAACTGCCACACCCAATAGGCCACGCAATCGACCATGTTCGCGAACGGCTCGCGAGGCTGGGGCTGACCCGAAGTTTCCGGGACCGCGCTCACCCATACGACGACCGATCCGCCCTCGACGGCTCGAGCCACCAGTCCAACGTTTCCGTTCACCAGTCCGTAGATCGGAATGTCCGGGTCACCATCAACACGCACGATGTCGGTCCACGCGCCGAATGGGAGGACAGCGCCATGAATGTCCCACTTGCGAGCAACGCTCTCGCGCAGCTTCTTACCGTAGTCCGTGTCGACCATGAGCAGCGTGGGACGTCGGTCGTCGCTGAGGTAGTACGACTCGCCCTTGCTCCACAGACCGAACTCGTCGACCCCAGCCAAGCTGAAGACGTTCGTCCGCCCTCGCACCCGAGCGGAGGCGCGGGCGAAGTTCCAAAGCGTGACGGGACCGGCGTCCCCGGTGGCCATCCGCACGAAGTTCTCGAGGGTCAGCAGCAGCGACATCGGATTGAGCGGATGCTCTATGTCAGGCATACCCATAACCGCCGCTCGCCCGTAGCCCGCGAACAAGACAACGTGGAGGATCTCGTTCGGCGGTCGTTCGGTCTCGTAGACCAGTTGCTGCTCGACGCGACGGATGTGTCGCGCCAACGCCGGCTGGATCTCTTCCGTGTTCCAGCTCGTGTGCGGATCTGCCGGGTCGTACCCGCCCAGGACATCCCGAACCACGACGACGTTGGCGACCTTGTCCGTATCGAACCACACGCCAAAGCTGTCGATCGGCGCGTCCTCGGCCCTCACCCAGAGATCGTTGTCAGGACGCCAGCCCATCTGGACCGATGCGTCAAGAGCCTCCTGAACGGCTGTGTATCGCACCCGGACGAGGAAGTCGTCGAGCAAACCGTTCCCGACAACCGTGGAGATCAGTGCATGCTTGAGCGCCCGCGCTAGCGACCCGGGGTCCACGAGGGCATACCGATCACCGCTTCTCAGCAGGGGCCGAGCGTCGAGCTGCGAGCGCTCGGGCGTGCTAGACGGAACGCCCGACTCATCGAGGTCCCAGATGATTGGGTCAAGTGCCTTGGCGTTGACCGACAGGATCGTCGCAAGCTCGTACGACGAGAACATCGTCGCGTGCCGAAGATGTTCGAACGCCTCACCCTCAGGGACCACTACGGGCCCCCCGTCTCCTGCCGATGCCCAGCGCTCCGTGCCAGCCATGTCGCACGCGTGCGTACAAAGCTCCAGCACCGCGCGTGCCGTCTGGTGGGTTCGTCGGATCAGGGCTTGGTGCTCAGAAGGCCAATCGGTCTGAAACATCGCCCGCAGCACGCATCGCAGATCGAAGATCATCCCCGCCTCCGAACCACCTGGCAGGAGGCGATAGCCGCCGCCGGTGAAACTGACGGGCTCGCAAAAAGGCCCCTCGTACGGATCCCACGCAACGCCGGTATGCAGCGACGGCGAGTCTTGAAGCCAGCGCGACAGCTCACGCCTACCTATCCGTTTGCCACCGGACGACGTCCCTCGCTCAAGCGCCGCGCCGGCCAACGCCAGGATGCGATCCGCCTGCCGCGCGTTCTCCGGCAGCAGCAACAGAGCTCCGCACCATCCGGCAACCTCGAGCCGGTCGTGCGCATCCAATGCTCGCCGGAGGCCCCTACGGTCTTTCACGCATCAACGGTACGCCTTGGAGCGGACGTCATAAACGTCAACCAGAGCAGCCGATGGCGATGTTCTCGTGTGTCCCGGAAAGCGCAAGAGCGCCCGGTGCTCACGTCCTGCAAGCCGTCCCCAGAACGACGAAACCCTCGCGGATGCGAGGGCTTCTGAGAGGTACCGCTACCGGGATTCGAACCCGGGTTTCCGCCGTGAGAGGGCGGCGTCCTAGTCCCCTAGACGATAGCGGCCTGATCGCTCGCGCCGGGCGGCGCGTGCCGGGGATTTATAGCACTTCGGTCGGGTAGCGCGTCGCCTGGCTCGTGGCCGCGACACGCCCGCGGAGGCCGCCGATCCGCCGGGTTTCCCGCCGCCGGGGGAAGCCGCCCCCGCGCGGGCGACTGCGCTATTGTCTCCGCTCGCGGCGCAAGTCGCGAACGCCATGCGGATGTGGCGGAATTGGTAGACGCGCGGCGTTCAGGTCGCCGTGGGAGCAATCCCGTGGAGGTTCGAGTCCTCTCATCCGCATACGCACCGAAGGCCCCGTCACGGACGGGGCCTTCGTCGTTCTGGGGTCGCAGGCGGTAACACGTTGATCGCACGACCGTCTCACGTCGTTCACATCGCGGCGACGCCTCGACCGTAGCGTCCGGCCAGCGTCGTTCGCGCCCGCGGCGACGACCGTCGAACCCGTCCCGGAGAGCCCCGATGACCGTGCCCCTCGCCCGCGCGGCGCGCCCACGAGGGCGCAGCCTGCTGCGCGCCCTCCTGCTGACGCTGGCCGCAGCGCTGATGCTGCTACCGGTGGTCCCCGCCGCAACCGCCGCGCTGACCGGCGTCGACCTGGCGCAGTACCAGCGCGTCGGCCGCTACGACCTGCCCGAACCGACCCGCACCACGCCGCCGGCGGGCAGCCTGCTCGCCCAGGAAGCCTCGGCGATCACCTACAACTGGGACACCGACACGCTGTTCGTCGTCGGCGACGGCGGCACCTCGGTCGTGCAGGTCAGCAAGACCGGCGAGCTGATCGACTCGATGACGCTCGCGTCCGGCAGCAGCCCGCAGGGCACGACCTTCTACGACACCGAGGGCATCCTCTACCTGGGCGACGGCAAGCTCGCGATCGTCGAGGAGCGCTACCGCCAGCTGGCGCGCTTCACCTACGTCCCGAACACGACGCTGACCCGTGCCAACGCCGACACGGTCAAGCTCGGCACCACGATCGGCAACGTCGGCCTGGAGGGCGCGACCAACGATCCGATCACCGGCGGGATCATCGCCGTCAAGGAGAAGGACCCGCGCAGCATCTTCCAGACCGGCATCGACTGGGCCGCCGGCACCGCCACCAACGGATCGCCGACGACCGCCAACTCGACCGACCTGTTCGACCCGACCTCGATCGGGCTCGACGACCTGTCCGACGTCTTCGCGCTGGCCAACCTGCAGTCGCTGACCGGGCCGCAGCGCGACCACCTGCTGGTGATCAGCCAGGAGTCCGGCAAGATCGTCAACGTCGACCGCAGCGGCACCGTCCACAGCTGGCTGACGCTCGTCAACGATCCGGGCAACCCGCTCTCGATCCCCGAGCAGACGCACGAGGGCGTCACGATGGACGAGGACGGGATCCTCTACACGGTCAACGAGGCCGGCGGTGGCACCGCCGACCGTCCGCAGCTGTGGGTCTTCGCACCCTCGGACGAGCCGAACCAGGCGCCGACCGCGGTCACGCTGACCAACCAGACGACCTCGATCCCGGAGAACAGCAACACGCAGAACCGCGTCAAGCTGGCCGACGTCCAGGTCACCGACGACGGCATCGGCAACAACCACCTCTCGGTCACCGGTCCCGACGCCGCGCACTTCGACGTCGACAGCAACGGCCTCTACCTGAAGGCCGGCACGAGCCTCGACCACGCGACGAAGGGCACCTACACAGTCAGTGTCGCGGTCGACGACCCGACCGTCGGATCGACGCCCGACGCGACCAGCGCGCCGTTCGTCCTGACGATCACCCCCGTGTCGGCGGCCGCCGCCGGAACGTCGATCCTGGTCACCGAGGTCTCCCCCTGGAGCAGCGGCGACAGCCCCTACGGCGCCGACTGGTTCGAGATCACCAACGGCGGCGTGCGCACCGTCGACCTGACCGGCTGGAAGGTCGACGACAACTCCAACTCGTTCCCGCTGGCGATCGCGCTGAACGGCGTCACCACGCTCGCGCCGGGCGAGTCGGCCGTCTTCGTCGAGGGCACCGCGGCGACCGCCGACGCCTTCGTCGACCACTGGTTCGGCGACGACGCCCCGGCCGGCTTCAAGATCGGCACCTACTCCGGGTCGGGCATCGGCCTGAGCACCGGCGGCGACGAGGTCAACATCTTCGACGCGGTCGGCAACCGGATCACCGGCGTCCGCTTCGGCGCGTCGACCAGCGGCCGGACCTTCGACAACGCGGCCGGCATCGGCTCGACGACGCAGCCGCCGAACCTGATCTCGCTGCTCAGCGAGGCGGGCGTGAACGGCGCCACGACCGTCGGCACCGAGACCGGATCGCCGGGCGTCGCGCCCGTCCCGACCCCGGTGGCGGTCACCGAGGTCGCCCCGTGGGGCAGCAGCAGCCCGCAGTACGGCGCGGACTGGTGGGAGCTGACGAACAACAGCTCCGAGCCGATCGACCTGACCGGCTGGCGGTACGACGACGACTCCAACAGCTTCGGCAACGCCGTCGCGCTGAACGGCGTGAGCACGCTCGCCCCCGGCCAGTCCGCGATCTTCATCGAGGGCGGCGCGACGCAGATCGCCGCGTTCACCGAGGCGTGGTTCGGCACGACCGTCCCGCCCGGGTTCCTGATCGGCTCCTACACCGGATCGGGCATCGGGCTCGGCAACGGCGGTGACGCGGTCAACGTCTTCAACGCCGACGGCGACCGGATCACCGGCGTCCGCTTCGGCGCGGCGACCGCCAACCGCTCGTTCGACAACGCCGCCGGCCTGGGCAGCTTCACGCTGCCGCTGCCGCTGATCTCGACGATCAGCAGCGCGGGCGTGAACGGCGCGTTCGTCGCGCACGACGAGGTCGGTTCGCCCGGCCGAATCGCTGCGCTGTCGATCCCGACGGTCAAGGTCACCGAGGTCTCGCCGTGGAGCAGCGGCGACAGCCCGTACGGCGCCGACTGGTGGGAGCTCACCAACACCGGCACGAGCACGGTCGACCTGACCGGCTGGAAGTTCGACGACGACTCCAACAACTTCGCCGTCGCGGTCGCGCTGAACGGCGTCACGAGCCTGGCCCCGGGCGAGTCGGCGGTCTTCGTCGACGGCAGCGCGGCCACGGCCACGGCGTTCACCAGCCACTGGTTCGGCACCGCCCCGCCGACCGGCCTGCAGATCGGCTGGTACTCCGGGTCGGGCATCGGCCTGAGCACCGGCGGTGACCAGGTCAACGTGTTCGACGCCGCGGGCAACCGCATGACCGGCGTGCGCTTCGGTGCGTCGACCACCGGCCGCACCTTCGACAACGCGGCCGGCGTCGGCTCGATCACGCAGCCGCCGGACCTGATCTCGACCCTCAGCGCGGCGGGCGTCAACGGTGCCTTCGTCCGCAGCGGCGAGGTCGGCTCACCGGGCCGGATCGCTCCGCTCGTCGGCGGCCTGCTCGGCGCCGACACGCCGTCGTTCGCCGACCAGCCGGCCGGCACCATCGGCATCGGCCAGTGGGTCACCGTGACGAACACCGGCGACGCGCTGGTGGCGATCTCGCGGGTCCGCGTGATCGAGGCCGACGACGCCTCGGCGGGCGACTTCCTGGTCTCGACCGACCGCTGCGTCGACGAGACGCTGACCCCGGGCGAGTCCTGCCGGGTGATGGTCCGGTTCGCGCCGGGTCGCGAGAGCGCCACGTCGTCGGCGCAGCTGGTGATCAGCTCGGACGTCTCGGGCGAGCCGCTGCGGGTCGCGCTGAGCGGCACCAGCGTCGGTCTCCCGGCCGGTCCGGAGGGTCCGCAGGGTCCCGAGGGCCCCGCCGGGCCGACGGGTCCCGAGGGCCCCACGGGTCCGACCGGTCCGCAGGGTCCGGGCGGTGCCGAGGGTCCGCAGGGTCCCGCTGGTCCGCAGGGCCCGGCCGGTCCGCAGGGCCCGGGCGGCGCTGCCGGTCCGCAGGGTCCCGCCGGTCCGGGCGGCCCGCAGGGTCCGGCGGGTGCCGACGGCGAGAACGGTTCGCAGGGTCCGGCCGGGGCCAACGGCCTCGGTGGTCCGCAGGGGCCGATCGGTCCGGGTGGCCCCGCGGGTCCTCAGGGGCCCGCCGGGGCTCCGGGTCAGAACGGGACGTTCCAGTTCACCGCGCGTCGCGCGACCGTGTCGGTCAAGCGCGGTCGGACGGCGACGCTGACGTTCCGCCTGGCCAACCGCACCACGGCCTCGTTCGGCCGCTCGACGCTGACCGCCTCGACGCCGAAGTCGCTGCAGGTCCGCGGCAAGCGCTCGGTCACGGTCGGCGCACTGAAGGCCGGCAGCAGCCGGACGGTGCGGGTCACGCTGCGGCTCGGCCGCGGCGCCAAGATCGGCCAGCACAAGGCCACGGTCCGCCTGAAGGTCGGCGGCCGGACGGTCACCCGCACGGTCACGCTGCGGGTCACGCGGTAACCGCGGCACGGCCGGCCCCGCACCTGACGCGCGTCAGGTGCGGGGCCGGCGTGCCGAGATGCGACGTGCTTCCGTGCGCCTCAGCGGACGCCGATCAGGTCGACGACGAAGACCAGGGTCTCGTCCGGCCCGATCACGCCGCCGGCGCCGCGCTTGCCGTAGCCGAGCATCGGCGGGATGGTGATCCGGCGGCGGCCGCCGACCTTCATCCCGGCGACGCCCTCGTCCCAGCCCTGGATGACCTGGCCGCGTCCGAGGCCGAACTGGAACGTCTGCCCCCGGTCCCACGACGCGTCGAACTGCTGGCCGTTGGACCAGGAGACGCCGACGTAGTGGACCTCGACGACCTTGCCGGCGACCGCCTCGTCGCCGTCGCCGACCGCGATGTCCTCCAGCTCGAGCTGGTAGGAGGGCGGGGTGTCGGCGGGGATCTCGACGACGGGCTTCTCGATGGAGCTCATGACCCTGCACGCTACCCGGCGTCGCCGTCACCCGCCCTCGTGCCTCGGGCCGTCCGCGTCGCGGCGCCGCGCAGGCCCGTGCCCACCGGTGGTGCCGGTCGGCGCCCGCTGCGATGATCGATCGTCGGATGGCAGCGGCGCACGACGACGCACCTCGGGGCTTCGGGCCGCGACGCGGGTGGCGCGCCGCCAAGGCCCCGCGGGCGGCCAAGGGGCCGCCGCAACGGCGTTCCCGGCCCGCCACGCCGTCCGCTGATCGCCCGGGCTCGCTGGCGGGGCCGATCGCCCGGCTGCTCGGGCTGACGCCCGAGGAGGCCGCCCGACTGGTGGAGCTGGAGCTGCCGGCTCCCGGGGCACCGGACGCGACGGCGGCGCCGTCGATCGCCGCGCGGGCGCTGCTGGCCGACGCCCGCCAGGCGGTCGCGGTCGCGGAGGCGGCGGCGGAGACGGCCCGGCGGCAGCGCGAGCGCGACGCCGAGCGCGCCCGCGTGCGGGTCGACCGCGCTACGCAGCGGACGCGCCGTCACGAGCAGAAGGCCGCGGCCGAGCAGGGCGAGCGGCAGCGGCTGGCCGGCGAGCTGGAGCGCACTCAGGCCCAGGCGGCCGCGGGTGCGGCCGAGCGCGACCACCTGCGCCGGCAGCTGGCGGCCGCCGGAACGGTGCGTCCGCCGGACGACGCCGACGACGACGCCCGGACGGCCGGCCTGCGCGCACGGATCGACGCGCTCGAACGGCAGCTCGAGCAGCGAGCGCTGCTGGTCGAGCACCTGACCGAGCGCGGGGCCCAGGCCGAGGCCGAGGCCCAGCGGCTGCTGACGTCAGCCCGCAACCTGCGGCGCCTGGCGCTCGAGGCGGGAGCCGACGACATCGACCTGGTCGACCCGGAGGACCACGCGCCGCTCGACGCCGACGCGTTGCCGGAGGTCCGCACCGTGCTCGATGCGGTCCGGCTGGCCGCGGACCACGCGGAGCACCTGGTCTACACCGAGCGGGCGTTCGAGACGGCGCGCACCGCACCGTACAGCGAGCCGCGGAAGCTGCTGCGCGATCTGGTCGCGCTCGACCGCGTCGCCGCGGCGTGGGCCGTGACCGGCGGCGTGGGACGGCCGATGCGCGACATCGCCACCGAGCAGCAGCTGGACTGGGCGGACGACGTCAGCGACGCCGCGCGCGGCCAGCACCCGCACGAGTACCAGTTCGGCCACGCGGGCCGGACGCTGTGGGCGGGGCCGCACGTGCGCGTGGCGACGGGCCGCGGCCTGCAGCGGACCTGCCGGGTCTACCTGGCGTTGGTCAAGGGCGGCGAGGCCGACCTGGCCGGCCTCCCCCGCGGCGTCTACGTCGGCCCCGTCGGTCGCCACCTCAGCGACTCGACGAGCGGCTGACGCGAAGCCACCCCCCGCCGGAACGGCCGGACGTCGTCGCCCCGCCGCGGCCAGCGCGCCGCAGCGAACGGCTACCGGCGCAGCGTCAGCGTCCGGGTGGTCGTGCCCTGGCCGTCGCGGACGACGATCCGGACGGACCTGACGCCCTGCCGCCGCAGCGCCGTGCTGATCCGCCGGGGCAGGGCCACCCGGACGGTGCCGGCCCGGCCGGAGATCAGTCGGTAGCTCCGCTGGGCCAGCAGGCCACGCGCCCGGACGGTGCGTCCGCCGACCCGCAGCGTCCGCGCGGCCCGGACCTCCACCGTGCCGCGGCAGCTGCCGCGGCCGCAGCGGACCCCGACGGCCACCGCCGACGACCGCAGCGTCGCGCGGGTCGGCGTGGCGCTCGCGGCGCTCGCCGTGGTCCGCGCCGCCGGGGCCGCCAGCGGTGCCACGGCCGCCGGAGCGACCGGGGCCGGAGCGGGCGCGGGCGTCACCTCGACGGTGGGCGGATCGGTCGGCGGGGTCGCGCCCTGGATCGTCAGGCCGGCGCCGGCGGACAGCACCGCGCCGCCGCTCTGCGGGCTGGTGGTGGTCGCGGTCACGGTGTTGGTGACCGTGCTGGTGCCCTGGGGATCGGCGGTCCGCTCGTCGACGCAGAGCAGGTAGACGGTACCCGTCCGGGTGGCGCCCGTCGGGTTGTGGAAGCGGAAGACCCGGGTCTTGGGCTGCGGCGCGTGGCCGAGCGGGACCAGGCCGCCCTCCAGCTCCCAGCCGGCGACGATGCCCTTCTGCCGGTCGCCGCAGATCAGCTGGTGCTCGACCGTGGCGCCGGGCGCCACGCTGACCGGCGCGGAGATCGTGTTCCAGCGCAGCGCGGTGGTCGTCCCGCCGGCCGGGCCGGTCAGGGCGGACAGGCAGCGAACGCCGATCGTGACCTCGGTGTCGGGGTCGCTGACGTCGAGCGTGATCCGGCGGCCGCTGTCGCCGATCGGCACGCTGGCGACGATCGTCGCGCGGCCCCGCGGAACGTTCAGGCTCGGGGCGATCGGCGTCCGGCCGGCCCCGCACTGGAAGGTCGCCTGGTGGCGGCCGACGCCGAGCGCGACGGTCTTCTCGACCGGGTCGCCGGCCAGCAGCGCGTGCCCGCCGGTGGTGCGGGCGGGCAGGCAGACCCCCAGGACCTTGGCCTGGGCCGCGCCGCGGGCGTGGTTGGCGACGACCGCCTCGTAGGCGCCGTCGCGGGTGTGCAGGCGCAGGGTCTCGACGTCCTCGAGCGTGCCGGTGCCCTGGTCGACGTGCAGCGTCTCGACCGACGCGTCGGTCAGGACGCCGCCGTTCGCGCAGGTCAGCTTGGCCGTCTGGACCTCGTCGGCGGCCAGGCTCAGGTACTGCTCGACGGCGACCGCCGAGAGCTGGTCGTCGCCGCCGATCGCCCCGACCACCGGCGCGGTGGCGACGGTGACCCGGAAGCTCGCGCTGGCGCCCGGGGCCAGCGTGCCGACGGCGCAGCGGACGACCTGGCCGGTGGCGGCGCAGCCGGCGTCGGCCGACGCGAACGTCGTCCCGGCCGGCAGCAGGTCGCTGAGCACGACGTCCGCGGCGGCGATCGTCCCGCGGTTGGCCACGGTCAGCGTGAAGGTCGCCGTCTGGCCGCCGGTCACGACGCCGCGGTCGACGCTCTTGGCGACGTGCAGCTCGGCCTCGCCCGTCGGCTCGGGCTCGGGCTCGGGCTCGGGCTCCGGATCCGGGTCGCCGCCGACCGGCGGCAGGCAGGCGTCGGACGGCACCAGGTACTGGTGCGTCTCGTAGTTGGAGCGGAACGACGCGGCGATCGTCTGGCCGTTGGAGTGGCCGATGCTGAGCGCGCGGACGGCGGCGCGCGGGGCCAGGACCGTCCCGCCGAACGCCGATCCGGTGTTGAGCCGGACCTCGGTCGCCGCGGCCAGGTTCCAGATCGTCCGACGCACCGCGTCCTGGACCGGCGCGTCGTCGGGCTGCCGGTAGTCGTTGCCGGTGCGGTAGCGGACCTCGCCGTTGATCTGGACGTCGCCGCCGCTGACGTTGATCAGCGTGGTCGATCCGGCGGGCACGTCGATCAGGGTCGCGCGGATGCCCTGGAGCTGCTCCGGCGCGACGCTGAAGACGTTGCGCTTGGGGTCGCTGCCGCGCAGCAGCAGGACCTTGCCGCCGAGCGCGATCGTGCCCTCGGTGCCGGACTCGATCACGCGGGCGGAGCCGGTCGCGGGCGCCTGGGCCCAGCCGTCGGACAGCGCGCGCAGCTCCGGGAAGGCGCCGGCCACGTCGAGCGGCGCGTTGGCCAGCCGCTTGCCGCCGCCGTTGAAGTTGATGTACCCCGTCAGGTTGCGCACGTAGGCGCTGCCCTTCTGGAGGTTGAACGAGTGCGCGGTCCCGGCGACCACCAGCGTCGGGTCGTCCTTGCCGTTGGTCAGCCGGGTGCCGACCGTCATGCCCTGCGCGTTCAGGTCGCCGCCGTAGGCGATCGAGCCCTCGGACTCCGAGCCGCGCTGCCCGCTGCCCTGGACGAACTCGGTCCAGCCGGTGGCCGGGCCGAGGGGCTTGCCGTCGGTCGCGGCGCAGACCGTCGGGGCCGGCTCGGCGGCGACGGCGCCGGCCGGTCCGAGCGCGAGCCCGGACGCGGTCGCGCAGGCGAGCACGCCGACCAGGGCAAGGGGACGGAGACGGGGGCGATACGGCAAGGTCACGACTTTCACGGGTGCGGCGGCGGGACGGCGGAAGGCGCTGGCATCGGTAGATACTCCGGTGACCCGATTCGGTTGCAGCAACAACCGAACGACCGGGACCCCGGGGGGTACGGGCGACACCGGGAAGTCGGCGCGACCGACGTCGTTCCCCCCGGTGAGTTCCCGGACTCGACCGCTACGCAGCGGCCAGACCGGCGACTTCGGGGCCGACGAGGGCTGCATCGACGTCGGCCTCAGCGAGCAGTCATTGAACCCCGCCATCCCGAGAGCACCATCGCGGCGGACGACTAGGCTGGCGGGCATGAACGCAGCCCAACCAGCGAAACCACGCGCGGAGCGCTCCACGACCAGCCGGCGCGCCCTCGCCGCGCTGGCGTTGGCCGCCGGCGCGGCGGTTGCCCTGGCCACCGTCCCGACCGTGTCCGACGCGGCTCCCCGGCTGCAGCGCGTCACCACCGAGCAGGGCCACTGGGTCTCGCCGGCTTGGAACGGATGCGATCCGGTCAGCGTCACGATCCCCACCGGTCGCGGCACCACGTCGGTCTCCCCCGCCAAGGGCGCCAGCCTGAGCGACGATCTGGACGAGCTCGGCTGGCGGGTCGCAGACGTCGCCCGTACGGCCGAGGCCGCGACCTGGACGCTCGCGCCCGGCCCTGATTGCCACGCCAGCTCGGGCGTCCCGAGCGCGCAGCAGCGCTTCGTCGTCCGGAGCTCGACCCGGAGGTACGTGATCCAGACCAAGCGGTCGTCCGGCGTCACCCACATCGGCGGACTCCGGATGAACAGCAAGGCCAACATCCGCACGGTTCGCCAGGCCTTCGGAGCCCCATCCCGCGTCCGCGGCAATGTGCGACGGAACGGCCGCGATTCCTGGCGATCGGTGCACTGCAACGTCGACTGGAACCGGTACGGGCTGCGGATCATCTTCGCGAGCTACGCCGGGAGTGCCTGCACCAGCGGGTGGGTCCAGGCCGTCCACGTCACCAAGCCCAGCTTGTGGGCAATCAGAGTCGGACAGGGCCCCGCCATCACCAGCGATAGCTCGATCGCCGATCTGGCCAAGCTCGACCTGGCCGAGCGGATCAAGGGCAACGCCTGGGGCCTCGACACCTACTGGTCCCCGTACGGAGACGAGGGCTGGTACCCGTCGGTGATAGCCATCACCCGCTCAGCCGGAGGCCCGATCGCCAAGTTCGAGGCGTGGGTGGGACTCGGCGGCGACTGAGCACCGCGACGGCGGACTAGTCGAGGACAACGGGCCGGCGGCAAGCCGATCCGTCAGGCGGGGGATGGAGGAATCGAACCTCCCGTTGCGGTTTTGGAGACCGCCGTGTTACCGATACACTAATCCCCCGCGGACGGCTGATAGTAGCGGTCCCGACGGCGTCGCGGTCGGCCGGTCAGGAGGCCGCACGGTCGTCCGAGCGGTGGGATTCGCGCGGTCGCGTCCGGATCGACGCGACGCCGGTCCGCGGGCGACCCGCAGCTCCGGCCCAGCCGGTGGGAGACGTCCGTCCTACGCTGAACGGGCGGTCAGCGCGGCAGCTCGCAGATCCGCGTGTCGTCGCTGCCCTGGACGGTGATCGCCAGCTCGGTCGCGTCCCCGACCTGGTCGTTGTAGGCCCCCTGCCGGGCCTGCTCGCACCACAGGTCGATCAGCGTCGGGTCGTCGGTGATCGCGCTGGCCGGCGTGTCGGCGGTACCGGGGGTGATCGTCGGCTGGTCGCCGCCCGCGGTCCCGCTGCTTCCCCCGCTGCCGCCCGACGGATCGACCCCGCCGCTGGGCAGCGAGTCGTCCGCGTCGCCGGAGCCGTCGTTCCCGCCGGTCGTGGTCCCGCCGCTCGTGCCGCCGTCCGTCGTCGTCCCGCCGTCGGCCGCACCTCCGGATGTCCCGTCGCCGTCGGCCGCCGGCTCGTCCGTCGGCCCCGGCGCGGCCCCGGTCACCGCCGGCGCGGTCGCGGTGGTCGAGCCGGCCGTCTCCTCGTCGTCGGAGCCTCCGCAGCCGGCAACCGCCAGACCGCAGACCGTCAGGGCGACCAGGCCGAGAGCACGCATCGAACGCATACCCCAGGTGTACCGCCCCGGGCCGTCAGACGAGGCACCTGGGACGAACCGTGCGCCCCACCACCCCCGGCTGATGCGGCTTTCGCCGCCCCCACCGGCGCGATCCGCATCAGCAGGGACGTCGGTGGGGCCGCGGCGCCAGTTGATGCGGATTTCGCCCGCCTACGGGGCACAAGACGCATCAGCAGCGGCCGCGCGCGTTCAGTCCGCGGTGCCGAGACGCTCGCCGGTCACCCGCGCGCCGTCCGCGGCGCGCAGCCGCCGCACCGCCACGCCCTGCCGGCCGAGCGCCAGCAGCGCGGCCCAGGTCGCGGGCGCCACGAACGGCGACCAGTCGCTCGTCGTCCAGCGCACGCGCTCGATCCGCTCGCGGGCCGTCCGCCCCGCCTCCCAGGTCGCGCGCAGCCGCTCGTGCTCGCCCGACCGCAGCGCCTCGGCAGCGCCCCGCAACCGTTCGGCCGTCGCGTCCAACGCGTCGGCGGTGCGCGCGGCGTTGGCGTGCAGGATCTCCGCCCACAGCTCGACCGGGGCGTCGGCGATCCGGGTGGTGTCGCGCAGGCCGCCGCCGGAGAGCACCGCGGCCAGGCGGCCGGTCTGCTCGTCGTCAACCGCCACGCCGGCGATCGTCCCGGCCACCACGTGCGGAGCGTGACTGGTCCCCGCCACCACGCGGTCGTGGTCCTCGGCGGTGCAGGCGACGATCCGCGCGTCGAGCGCGTCGAGCACCGGCGCGATCGCCAGCAGCAGCTCGAGCGACGCCTGCTCACCCTCCGGGTCGCCGGCCGGCGGGCAGACCGCCCACGGCGCGCCCCGCAGCAAGTCCGCGCGGGCCGCGTCGAAGCCCCCGCGCTCGCCGCCGGCCAGCGGATGCGCCGGCAGGAACCGGTCGGCCGCCTCCGGCACGCGCTCGCGGACCTCGTCGACGACCGGCTGCTTGACCGAGGTCGCGTCGATCGCCACGGTCCGCGGGTCCGCCGCGAGCACCGCCGCGACGACCGCGGCCGCCGCGTGCGGGGGGACGCAGACGATCACCACGTCGACCGCGCGCGCGAGCGCCTCCGGCGACCCGTCGGCGGGCACGCCGTGATCGGCGCACCACTGCCGCGGCTCCGGCCAGACGTCGCACCCGCGGACGCTCAGGCCGGCGTCGCGCAGCGCCAGCAGCAGCGATCCACCGATCAGCCCGAGTCCGCAGACGCCGACGGCCGGCGTCGTCGCGACCGTCATGCCGCGTCCGTCCGGGCGAGCATCGCGTCCAGTCGCGCGACCTCCGGCCGGTCGCGCTCGTGGGCCGGCGTCGGCTGAGGCCGGGTCGGGTCCTCCGGGAAGCTGCCCAGGTAGCGAATCCCGACGGACGCCCGCAGCAGGCCGAGCGTCGCGTCGCGCATCCGCGCGTCGCGGATGTGGCCCTGGGTCTCGACGAAGAAGACGTACTCGCCGAGCAGTTCCTTGGTCGGCCGCGACTTGATCGCGGTCAGGTTGATCCCGCGCCCGGAGAACTCCTGCAGCAGGTGGACCAGGCTGCCCGGCCGATCCTGGTCCGGCCGCAGCACGAACGCCGAGCGGTCGCGCCCGGTCGGCGCGGGGCAGTGACGACCGAGCCGCAGGAAGCGGGTCGCCGCGCGCGGATCGTCGCCGACGTTCTCCGTCACTGCGACCAGGCCGAACCGCTCGCCTGCGTCCTTCCCGGCGAGCGCTCCCCAACCCGGCTCGTCGCCCTCCGCGACCTCACGGCAGGCCGCGGCGTTGGAGCTGGCGGCCTGCGTCTCCACGCCGTGCTCGCGGACGAACCGCTGGCACTGTGCCAGGCCGACCGCGTGCGAGGTGACCGCGCGCAGCGGGCTGTCGTCGCCCGGACGGCGCCAGAGCGTGAACCGGACGCCGATCACCCGCTCGGCGGTGATCACGATCTCGTCGTCGGTGGCCAGCAGCAGGTCGAGGTTGGCGGCGACCGGACCGTCGAGGCTGTTCTCGAAGGCGATCACGGCCGCATCGGCGCGACCTTCGCTGACCGCGGCGATCACCTGATCGGCGTGGTCCATCGGCACCAGCCGCTCGTCGTCGCGGGCCAGATCGAGGGCTGCGCGGTGGGTGAAGGTGCCCTCCGGTCCGAGGAACGCCAGGTCGGCCATGGACCGAGCCTACCCGTACCGGTCGGGCGGGCTAGACTTGGCGACCCAACCACCCCGAGCGGGCGAAGTGTTGTGGTTGCACAGGAGCCTTCCAAGCTCTTAGGGCGGGTTC
>CAZMVL010000060.1:0-24290 GCA_964569335.1 uncultured Paraperlucidibaca sp. | reverse complement strand
CTACTGCGTCGACAACGAGGCGAACACCGGCGAGGTGCCGGTCTCCAACGACGAGGTCGTCGAGGTGGCGCAGGCCAACGCCGACGTGCTGATCCCGTTCGTCTCGATCGATCCGCACCGCGGCAAGCGGGCGGTCAGCGAGGCCCGGCGGCTGATCGAGAAGGGCGCCAAGGGGTTCAAGTTCCACCCCAACCTGCAGGGCTTCTTCGCCAACGACCGGTTCGCCTACCCGCTCTACGAGGTGATCGAGGAGGCCGGCCTGCCGGCGCTCTTCCACACCGGCCACTCGGGGATGGGGTCGGGGCTGCCCGGCGGCGGCGGGATCCGGCTGAAGTACTCCAACCCGATGTACGTCGACGACGTGGCGGTCGACTTCCCCGGCATGCCGATCGTGCTGGCCCACCCGTCCTTCCCGTGGCAGGAGGAGGCGATCTCGGTGGCGATGCACAAGGCCCAGGTCTACATCGACCTGTCGGGCTGGTCGCCCAAGCTTTTCCCGCCGATCCTCGTCCAGTACATCAACAACGTGCTGCAGGACAAGGTGCTGTTCGGGTCGGACTACCCGGTGATCACGCCCGATCGCTGGCTGCGCGACCTGGAGCGCACCGAGATCAAGCCGGAGCTGTTCCCGAAGATCCTCAAGGACAACGCCGCGCGGCTGCTCGGGCTGGCCTGAGCGCTGTGCCCGCGCCGCGTCCGCGCCGCCGCCTCCGGGCGGCGCGCGGGCGTCCGGCGGGTCAGGAGACCCGCCGCGCGTGGCCGGCCCAGAAGGGCTCGCGCAGGGCGGTCTTGAGGACCTTGCCGACGCTCGACCGCGGCAGCGGATCGCGCCGGACGTCGATCGCCCGTGGGACCTTGTACCCGGCGATCCGCTCACGGCAGTGCCGGACGAGATCGTCCGGGTCGGCGTCGCGGTCGAGCACGACGGCGGCGCGCACGACTTCGCCCCAGCGGGCGTCGGGCGCGCCGAAGACGGCCGCCTCGACCACCGCGGGGTGGCTGAGCAGCGCGTTCTCGACCTCGATCGAATAGACGTTCTCGCCGCCCGACACGATCATGTCCTTGACGCGGTCGACCAGGTACAGGTACCCGTCCTCGTCCTGGTAGCCGGCGTCGCCGGTGCGGTACCAGCCGTCGACCAGCGCGGCCGCGCTCTCCTCCGGACGCTCCCAGTAGCCGAGCATCACGTTGGGGCCGCGGACCAGCAGCTCGCCGACCTCGCCGACGGGGGCCGTCGATCCGTCCTCGGCGCGGACGGCGACCTCGACGCCGTCGAGCGGCCGGCCGACCGACCGCAGCCGGGTCGACCACGGCGACTCGCCGGCCAGGCCCCGTCGGTGGGCGTCGCCGGACAGGTAGGTGACCGAGGGCGCGGCCTCGGTCATCCCGTAGCACTGGGCGATGTCGACGTGCGGCAGCGCCTCGAGCAGCCGTCGCTGGAGCTCGGGCGATACCGGCGACGCCGCGTACTGCAGGTGGCGAAGCGACGAGAGGTCGGACGTTCCGAGCGCGGGGTCGTCGAGCAGCATGCCGAGCATCGTCGGCACCAGCAGCACGTGGGTCACCCGCTCGCGTTCGATCGCGGCGAGCACCGCGGCGGCCTCGAAGCGCTCGTGGATCACCTGCCGGGAGCCGGCCGCGGTCGCGGCGATCAGGTTGGCGGTGCCGGCGACGTGGAACATCGAGCAGACGTGGAGCCAGACCTGATCCGCGGCGTGCCCGACCGTCGCGGCGTTGTGCGCGGCGTTGGCGCGCAGGTTGGCGTGCGACAGCATCACGCCCTTCGGCCGGCCGGTGGTGCCTCCGGTGTAGGAGATCGCGCGCAGGCCCTCGTGCTCGCGGCGGGCGACCGGTGGTGCCGCGACCAGCCGCGCCTCGAGCGCCGGGCCGTCGACGACGACCTCGCGGATCGTGTCGACCTGGGCGCCGATCCGCCGTCCGAGCGCTTCGTGCGCGGGGTCGACCAGCAGCACGCTCAGGCCGGCATCCTCGGCCAGCGCGACCAGCTCGGGCTCGGCCAACCGGACGTTCAGCGAGACCACCACCCGTCCGTGGTCGGGGGCGCCCAGGGTCCACTCGAAGTGGGCGAGCGAGTTGTGGGCGAGGATGCCGCAGCGTCCCCCGGCGGGAACGCCGAGCGCGTCGAGCAGGCCGCCCAGCCGGTCCAGGCGGTCGTCCAGCTCGGCCGCGGTCAAGCGGCGCCGGCCGTCGGTGACGATCCATCCTTCGCCCATGCCGGGAGCCTACAGCAGAATCAGGAAACCTGACTCAGGAAAACTGATACTCACCCCCGCTCGGGGGGCCGCCGAGTCAGCGTCAGCGGCGCGCCGGCGGGCTGGTCGACTCGCGCACGATCAACCGGGTGTCGAGCTCGACGCGCAGCTTGCCCGGATCGGAGCCGTTCAGCCGGCCGAGCAGCGCGCGAGCGGCCGCCGCGCCCATCTCGTACTTGTCGAACCCGACCGTGGTCAGCGGCGGGGCGAAGCGGTCCGCGAACGGCATGTCGTTGAAGCCGATCACCGACACGTCCTCGGGGCAGCGGCGCCCGATCTGGTTGAGCGCGGTGTAGCAGCCGAGGGCCAGCAGGTCGTTGGCGGTGACGATCGCGGTCACCCCCGGATCGCCCTGGAGGATCTCGCCGCCGAGCCGCGCGCCGTCGCCGACCGAGACGGCGTCGGTGAACGCCACCCGGGCCTCCGGGACGTCGAGGTCCCGGAGGCGCATGGCGCGCTGGAACGCCGCCCAGCGCCCGCGGCCGGTGCTGACCCGGAGCGGGGCACCGAGGTACGCGATCCGCTCGTGCCCGAGTCCGACCAGATGCTCGACCGCCTGGTCGATGCCGCTCGCCGCGTCGGTCGTGACCGACGGGAGCGAGCGACTGGTCGAGCGGCGGTTGACCTGGACGACGACGACGCCCTCCGCCTGGAGTTCCTCGAGGGCCGGCTCGCGCAGCCGCGCGGTGGCCACGATCAGGCCGTCGACCCCGCGTTGGCGTAGGCGGTCGATCCGGCGGGTGGCACGGTCGGCCTGGCCGTCGGTGTAGGCGATCAGCGAGGTGTAGCCCTCGGCGCCGAGGGTGTCCTCGATCCCGCGGACGATGCTCGGGAACAGGGGGTTCGTGATGTCGGGGATCAGCACCCCGACGGTCAGCGACCGCTGGGTCCGCAGGCTGCGGGCGATCACGTTCGTCCGGTAGTTGAGCTCCCGGGCGGCGGCGAGCACGCGGTCGAGCGTGCGGCTGTTGACCATGCCCTGGGTCTCGGGGCTGAGCGCCCGCGAGACGGTGGCCGGGTGGACGCCGGCGCGTTCGGCGACCTCGCGGAGCGTCACCCGGGGCATGACGTTCGACATGGGGCGAGTATCGCAATTCCGGGCGCCAGGCCGATCAGGGACGCGGCCAGTCGACGGCTTCGGAGACGTGGGTCGCCCGGCCGCCCATCAGGGTCAGGACGGAGCGGATGGCCGGGATCCGCTCCTCGTTGACGGCGTAGTAGTCCTGGTCGAGCACCGCCAGGTCGGCGGCCGCTCCCGCCGCCAGCCGGCCACGCAGCGGCTCGCCCGAGAGCGCGGCGCTGCCGTTGGTGTAGAGGCGGAGCGCCAGCCGGCGGTCGAGGCGGTGGGTGAGCACCCGGCGTGGGCCGCCTTCGAGCGCGCGGCCGGTCACGAACCACCAGAGCGACCGCCACGGGTTGATCGGCGTGACGCGCGTGCCGTCGGTCCCGGCCCCGAGCGGCAGGCCGCTGTCGAGGAACGAGCGCAGCGGCGGCGAGTGCGAGACGTGCTCGGCGCCCCACGCGCGAGCGGTGTCGCGGGCCCGCAGCATCAGTCGGTTCTGGACGGCCAGGCCGAGCCCCAGGCGCTTGGCCCGCTCGAGGTTGCGATCGCCGATCCCCTCGACATGGGCCAGCGTGAAGCCGAGCGGCCCGACGGCGGTCCGGTCGTTGACCGTGTCCCAGGCGTCGAGCACCGCGGAGATCGACGTGTCGAGGATGGTGTGGACGTGCATCGCCCAGCCGCGCTCGGCGACGAGCCGGCTGACGGCGAGCAGCCGGTCGCGGCTGTCGCGGTCGAACTCGACGGGGTCGAGGCCCTCCATGTCGTGGCAGCCGGAGACGACGAGCTCGCCGATCCCGGAGACCCGCAGCCGGTCGTCGCCGAAGCCCCGCGACAGGGTGCGCGTCAGCTCGTCGATCTCCGCCAGCTCCTCGCCCTCGCGGGTCGCGCAGAGGAAGAGCCGCAGGCGCAGGTCGAGCTCGTGGCTCTGCCAGAGGTCGAGCGCCGGTCCGTACTGCCCGAAGCCGAAGCCGAAGCCGCCCGGGTCGATCGCGCCGGTGATCCCGTACTCGGCCAGGTGCGACACGAAGGCCTTCAGCGAGCGCCGCTGGTCGGCTTCCCCGGCGCTGCCCATGGTCATCGCGACGTGGCGGAACGCGGCCAGCCCGCGCACCCGGCCGGTCGGCTGCCCGTCGGCGTCGCGCTCGACCTCGACGCCGTCCGGCGCGCCGTCGAACAGGCCGCAGCGGTGCAGGGCCTCGCTGTTCAGCACGCCGTCGTCGTAGAGCCGCTGGACGTAGCAGGGGTGGCGGGGGCTGACCCGGTCGAGGTCACCCCGCTCGGGGGCTCGGCCCTCCGCGAACTGCCCGGGGTGCCAGCCGCCGATCACCGGGATCCACTCGCCCTCGGGGGCGGCGGCCGCCCGCTGCTCGATCATCGCCAGGCCCTGCTCGAGCGACTCGACCTCGCCCCAGTGCAGCTCCCGGTCCCAGGTCAGCCCGCCCCGCAGGACGTGGGCGTGGGAGTCGATCAGGCCGGGGATCACGCGCCGGCCGCCGAGGTCGACGACGCGGGTCCGGGGGCCGGCCAACGGCGCGAGCTCGTCGTCGGGGGCGATCGCCCGGATCGTCCCGCCGTCGATCGCAATCGTCGTCGGTCGCGGATCGCCGGGGGCGACGCGGGCATTCACGAGCAGAGTGTCGGGATGGGTCAGCATGCGTTCGGAGAGGATTCTTGCAATCGTTCGCAACAGTGGGCAAGCTACGGCATGCAGCCCGCTTTGACAACACGCCAGGCGACGGGGGCTCCCGTCGAACGAAACGAGGAAAGCATCGTGGACAAGGACACTCGTGATCGCCGCATCGGCTGGATCGGAGTCGGCAACATGGGTCGGCCGCTGGTCACCCGGCTGCTGGAGAACGGGTTCGACGTGACGGTCTACAACCGCACGAGGTCCAAGGCGGAGCCGCTCGCGGCGCTGGGAGCGACGATCGTCGACACGCCGGCCGAGCTGGCGGGCACGGACATCGTCTTCACGGTCGTGTCGGGGCCCGACGACTTCCGGTCGGTCGTCCTGGGTGAGCACGGGCTGCTCTCCGGCGAGGCGGCCCCGGAGCTGCTGGTGGACTGCTCGACGATCTCGATCGAGGCGTCGGAGGAGGTCCGAGTGGCCGCCGCCGAGCGGGGGACGACGCTGCTCGCCTGCCCGATCAGCGGCAACGGCGAGGTCGTGGCCTCCGGCGCGGCGCTGTTCGCGGTCTCCGGCCCGGACGACGCCTACGAGACCGTGCGGCCGTACCTCGACGTGATGGGCCGTGGCTCGTACTTCATCGGCGAGGCCGACGCGGCCCGGCTGGTCAAGATCGCGCACAACCTGATGCTGGGCGCGGTCAACCAGTCGCTGGCCGAGACCTGCCTGCTGGTCGAGGCCGCGGGGATCGACCGCAGTCGCTACCTGTCGTTCCTCAACGACAGCGCGATGGGGTCGAACTTCACGACCTACAAGACGCCGGCGCTCGTTGCCCTGGACTGGACGCCGACGTTCAACTGCAAGATGCTCCGCAAGGATCTGGACCTGGGGCTCGAGGCCGCGGCGGAGCACGGCGCGAAGCTGCCGGTGACCGCTCTGGCCCGCGACCTGATCCAGGACGCGATCGACGCGGGCCACGAAGACGAGGATTTCGCGGTGGTCCTGGAGGTCCAGGCTGAGCAGTCCGACGTGCATCTGACCATCCGTGCGGCTGTAGAGTCGCACTGAACGAGGGGGGCGAGCCTTGACAGGGAACGTAGCGGCGTCTAGTTTCTGCAATCGATTGCGGCGAAGAACTCCCGTCGAGAAGAATGGAATGTCGTGTTCCTTCATGAATCGGATCGCCCCGGAAACGTGAGCACCGAACCCCAAACCCTCGCCCTGGCCGTCCAGGGCCTAGCGAAGACGTTCGGCACCACGCGTGCGGTACGTGATGCGTCGTTCGAGCTGATTCCCGGCGAGGTCCACTGCCTCGTCGGGGAGAACGGCTCGGGCAAGAGCACGCTGGTCAAGATCCTGGCCGGCGTCCACAGCCCGGACGAAGGCTCGATCGCGATCGACGGCCGTGAGGTCGCGTCGCTGCCCAACCCGCGCGCCTCGATGCGCGCCGGGATCGCAACGGTCTTCCAGGAGGTCCTGGTGATCGAGTCGCGGTCGGTCTTCGAGAACGTCTGGCTCGGCGTCGACGGCGTGCTGCGCTCGTTCGGCCGGACCGACGAGCGCCGGCGGAGGACCGAGGAGATCCTCGCCGAGCTGCTCGACGCGCCACCGGACATCGACGCGCCCGCCGAGACGCTGTCGCTCAGCGTGCGCCAGGCCTGCTGCCTGGCCCGCGGGCTGGTCCGCGACCCGCGGATCCTGATCCTCGACGAGGCCACCTCGGCGCTCGACGTGGAGACGCGCGACCGGCTGTTCGCGCTGCTGCGCCGCCGCGCGGAGGCGGGCACGGCGGTCATCTTCATCTCGCACCGGATGGACGAGATCGCCGACCTCGGCGACCGCTGCACCGTGATGCGCTCGGGCGAGACGGTCGCGACGCTGGACCGCAGCCAGGCCCACGCCGACGAGCTGGTCCGGTTGATGTCGGGTGCGGACGAGACCGTCGCCGCTCCGGCCGGCCGGCGGATCGCGGACCGGGCGGCGCCGGGCGAGGTCGTGCTGCGCGCCACCGGCATCCAGCTCAAGCCGGACGCGACGCCGTTCGACTTCAGCCTGCGGGCGGGCGAGCTGGTTGGGCTCGCCGGCCTCGAGGGCCACGGCCAGGACCGCTTCCTGGAGATCCTCTGGGGAGCGACCCCGGCGGCCGGCCAGGTCGAGCGGATCGTCGACGGCGAGGCGCAGGTGATCGACTCCGCGGCCGCGGCCGCGGCGGGCGACATCGCCTACGTCCCGCGCGAGCGCCGGGCCGAGGCGCTGCTGGAGTCGAAGTCGATCCGCGAGAACTTCGGCCTGGTCACGATGGACCAGGATACGTCCGGGCGGATCCTCCGCCCGGGGCGCACGCGGGCCCGCCTGGCGGAGTACGTCGAGCGGCTGTCGATCAAGCTCGGCAACGCCGAGCACCTGATCACCACCCTCTCGGGCGGCAACCAGCAGAAGGTCGTGATGGCCCGCTGGCTGGCGACGTCGCCGCGGGTGATGCTGCTCAACGACCCGACGCGCGGCATCGACATCGGCGCCAAGCGCGAGCTCTACGAGCTGCTCGCCCAGCTGGTGGCCGAGGGCGTCGCGGTGGTGATGCTCTCGACCGAGGTCGACGAGCACGTCGAGCTGATGGACCGCGTGATCGTCTTCCGCGAGCACCGGGTCGCCGCCGAGCTGCAATCCGAGCACCTGGCCCCGACCAGCCTGACCTCAGCGTTCTTCAGTGAGAAGGAGGCCGTCCGTGCGTAACGGTCGGTTGAACCACCTGCGCCGTCAGCCCTGGCTCTTCGCCGGCTGCCTGACCGTGCTGCTACTGGTCGTCAACGTCATCGCCGATCCCAACTTCGCCGCTCCGGGCAACTGGCCCCAGCACCTGGCGGCGCTCGCGCCGCTGGCGCTGATCGCGGTCGCGTCGACGCCGGCGATCGTCTCCGGCAACGGCGGCCTCGACCTCTCGATCGGACCGCTGGCCGTGCTCTGCAACGTGCTGCTGGTCCAGGTGCTGCTGCCCAACGGGTTCGACTCGTTCTGGAGCACCGCGCCGCTGATCCTGCTGGTCGGGGCGGCGGTCGGCGCGCTCAACGGGTTCCTCTCCGCGGTGCTCCGCTACGTCCCGGTGATCGCGACCCTCTGCGTCGCGTTCGTGATCATGGGCGTGAACGAGAAGCTCGGCGCCGAGTCGATCGCCGCGCCGGCCAACTGGACCCAGAACCTGGCGGGGAGCGTCGGCCCGATCCCGGGCGCGCTGATCCTGCTGGTGATCCCGATCGCGATCTGGATGGGGCTGCGGGCCACGGCCTACCACCGCAACCTGTACGCGACCGGCGGCAACGACGTCACCGCGTTCTCCGCGGGGGTCAACGTGACCGTGGTGCGGATCCTGGCCTTCGCGCTGGGCGGCATGATCGCCGCGCTGGCGGGGATCGCGCTGACCGCGCTGGTCCAGTCCAGCCAGGCGCAGCAGACCACCTTCTACATGCTCGCCGGCCTGACGGCGGTGGCGCTCGGCGGCACCTCGCTGGGCGGCGGACGGGGCGGCCTGACCGGGGCCTACGTCGGCGCCGCGGTGCTGTTCCTGATCCAGACGCTGGTGACGGCGTCCGGTGTGCGCGCGGAGTGGATCAACGTCGTCTACGGCGTGATGCTCGTGGTCGGTGTCGTCGTCGGCGTGCGGACCGGTGGCCTGCGACTGCCCATCATCCTCCGGAACCAGAAGGCGGGGAGCACCGCATGAGCACCATGATCGCGTCGTTCGCACGCGTCCAGCGCACCTGGCCGCTGCTCCAGATCCTGGCGCTGCTGCTGCTCGTCGCCTTCGCGGTGGCGACCGTCGACGGCGTCACCGAGAGCTACAGCATCCGCTCGATGCTGATCCTGGCGGCGCTGCTGTCGCTGGCGGCGCTCGGGCAGACCCTGTGCTTCCTGATCGGCTCGCTCGATCTGTCGATCCCGGGCATGATCGTGCTCGGGGCGACCCTGATCTCCGAGCTCTGCGGGGTCTACGGCTGGTCGCTGCTGCCGGCGTTGGCGCTGATCGCGGTGATCGCGCTCGCCCTCGGCGGCTTCACCGGCTGGGTCTGCGACCGCTTCGGGGTACCCTCGATCGTCGTCAGCCTGGGCGTCGGCACGGTCGCTCTCGGCGCCGGCACCGTCTGGACCGGAGCCAAGCTCAGCGGCAGCCCGCCGGGTCTGATCCGCGACCTGACCTCGGGCAACAGCACGACCTTCGGGATCGGCCTGCCGCCGATCGTGTTCCTGTGGCTGGCCGTGGTCGTCGGCGTGGCGATCTTCCTGCACCGCACGCCCGCCGGCCGCCGGCTCTACGCGACCGGCGCCAACCCGCGTGCGGCCCGGCTGGCGCTGATCCGGACCCGCCGGATGTGGGTCGGCGTCTTCGCCACGAGCGCGCTGATGTCGGCGCTGGTCGGCGTCCTGCTCGCCGGCTTCTCCGGCGCGGACCCCGGGCTCGGCGAGCCGTACCTGTTCCAGGGGCTGACCGCCGTGATCGTCGGCGGGACCGCCTGGGCGGGCTCGCGCGGCGACTTCACGCACACGGTGCTGGGCGCCCTGACCTTGACCGTGCTGACGACCATCCTGGTCGCCCGCGGCTACGACGTGGCCGACCAGCACATCGTCTTCGGCGTCCTGATCCTCGTGGTCGTGGCCGCCTACGGCAGAGACCGGCGCCTGCGCGACCGGGTCTGACCAACGATTTCCAGTTCCAAAGGGGGAATGAGCATGAAACGCAGCATGAATCTCAGAGCGCTGAGCCTGGTGGCGGCGTTCGCGCTGGTGCCGGTACTCGCGGCCTGCGGCGGTGACTCGGACGACGGCAACACGACGACCGGGGCCGCGGCGGGCACGACGACCGAGGCCGCCTCGGCGTCATCGGACCTGACCGCGCTGCCGCCCGAGGGCTGCGGCGCCGTCGACCTGAAGGCGCCCGAGGATCCGGACAACGTCCTGGCGAGCCTGACCGACGAGCACCGCGAGCACATCGCGTCCTACAACCAGCCGATCCGCGCCAGCAGCTGGTCGGACTGGAAGCCCAAGGGCGAGGGTCCGTACACCGTCGGCGTCCAGTGGTCGGCGCTGAACACCGACTTCCAGGTCGAGCAGACGGAAGCCCTGCGCAAGCACCTGAACGACAGCGACCTGGTCGACAAGGTGATCTTCCAGTCGACCAAGGACAGCATCGACGTCCCGGCCCAGATCCAGGGCTTCGAGGCACTGCTGCGGCAGAAGCCGGACCTGATCATCATCCAGCCGATCGCCGGCACGGCGTTCAACGCCCAGGTCAAGAAGGCCAAGGACGCCGGGATCCCGGTCGTCGTGGCGATCCAGCACATCGACTCGCCGGACGTCGTCAACGTCCAGCCGAACGCGACGCTGGCCGCGATCCGCGGGGCGTCCGCGCTGGCGCGCCTGATGGACGCCAAGGGCAACCTGCTGGTGCTGCACGCGGTGCCGGGCAGCGCCGCGGAGGTCGACGGCATGGTCGGCCTGGAGGCCGTCCTCGAGGGCTGCCCCGACATCAAGGTCTCCGGCAACGTCACCGGCAACTTCGTGGCGGCGTTGGCCAAGGCGGAGACGCTGAAGTTCCTGGCCAGCAACCCGGGCAAGCTCGACGGCGTCTTCGACATCAACTCGATGGCGGCCGGTGCGATGGACGCGATCGACCAGTCGGGTCGGCCGATGCCGGCGGTCTTCCTGCGCAGCGTCTCGCGGGCCGGGCTTGGCTACTGGGACCAGAACCGCGACAGCTTCAAGGGCTTCGGCACCGTGATCTCCAGCAAGGGGCTGGGCGAGACGACCGGTACCGTCGCGACGAAGATGCTCGCCGGCGACGGGATCAAGGTCAACTCGCTGGTGCGTGACTCCACGTACGTCACGTCCGAGAACCTGGACGAGTGGGTCGAGCCGGGCTGGAACCTGACCACGGCCGGGACGATCCCCGGTCCGGACGAGTGGATGCCCGTCGAGTTCATCGACGGCGCGTTCAACAACGGCGCGGGCGAGCAGTAGCCGCCCGGAGGTCCCGACGGCGATGAGCAGCCGCTGACGGACCAGGCCCCCGCGGGCGACCGCGGGGGCCTTCGTGCTGCTCGGGGTGGACCCCGGCCGGTACGCCCCCGCCGGCCGGGTGTTGACACGCCGGCGAGATTTCTGCAATCGTTTGTAACATGGTCGAACCGCTGTCCCCGTCACCCCCCGTGGTGCGCACCGACGACGAGCTCCGAGCGCTCGCCGTCCAGATCAAGCTCGACGCGCTCGACATGGTCGGCATCCAGGGCTTCGGCTACCTGGGGCAGGCGCTGTCGGCCGGCGAGGCGTTCGCCGCGCTGTTCGGGTTCGCCCTCCGCGCCGGTCACGACCGCTTCGTCCTGTCGCCCGGCCACTACGCGGTCGTCTACTACGCCGCCGCCGCCCGCACCGGGCACCTCGACCCGGCGCTGCTGAGCACCTACGGCGCCGACGGCTCGCAGCTGGAGGCGATCAGCACCGAGCGCACGCCCGGCGTCGACCTGACCTGCGGATCGCTCGGCCAGGGCCTCTCCGGTGCCGTCGGCTTCGCGCTCGCCGCCCGGATGGCCGACGACGGCCGCCGCACCTACGCCTTCGTCAGCGACGGTGAGATGGAGGAAGGGCAGCTCTGGGAGGCCGCGATGTTCGCCGCCCACCACGAGCTCGGCGACCTGACCGTCGTGCTCGACGCCAACGGCTCCCAGGTCGACGGTCCGATCAGCGACGTCACCACGGTCGAGCCGGTCGTCGGCAAGTGGCAGGCGTTCGGCTGGCACGTCCAGGAGCTGGACGGCCACGACGTGCCCGCGCTGCGCCGGGCGTTCGAGGCCACGCGGGAGGACCCGCGCCCGTCGATCATCGTCGCCCGCACCGACATCCTCGGCCGCCTCCGCTCGATCCCGCCGACCGCGGACGGGCATTTCCTGAAGCTCGAGGGTGGCCTGGGAGCGGCCATCCGCGCCGAGCTCGAAGCCGGAAGGACCGCAACCCATGCTTGAGCCCCCGTACGAGATCGCCCTCAAGCCCTACGGGCAGGCGCTGGTCGACCTGGCCCACGAGCGTCCGGAGGTCCTCTGCCTGGGCGCCGACCTGACGCGCCAGACGGAGACGGATCTCTTCCGCGACACGATCCCGGAGCGCTTCGTCAACGTCGGGATGGCCGAGGCCAACGCGATCGGCATCGCCGGCGGCCTGGCGCGCGCCGGCCATACGGTCTTCTTCAACACCTTCGGCGTGTTCGCCACCCGGCGCTGCTTCGACCAGATCGCGATGGCGGTCGCCTACCCGGCGCTCGACGTCAAGATCGTCGGCTTCATGCCCGGGCTGTCGAGCCCGGGCGGCCCCAGCCACCAGGCGATCGAGGACGTCGCGCTGATGCGGGCGCTGCCCAACATGACGGTGATCGACGTCGCCGACGCGACCGAGACCCGGCAGGCGGTGCGGGCGATCGCGGACCTGCCGGGCCCGGTCTACCTGCGCCTCAAGCGGGGCGAGATCCCGGTCATCTTCGGCGAGGACCACGAGTTCTCGGTCGACCGCGCACAGCGCCTGGTCGAGGGCGACGACGTCGTGATCGTGGCCTCCGGGATGATGCTCGCCGCCGCGCTGGCGGCCGCGCAGGCGCTCGCCGCCCACGGGATCGCCGCCGGCGTCGTCAACGTCCCGGTGATCAAGCCGCTCGACGCCCGGACGGTCGTCGCGGCCTGTCGCGGGGCCCGGGCGGTCGTCACGGCCGAGAACCACTCGATCGTCGGCGGACTGGGCACGGCGGTCGCCGAGGCCCTGGCCGAGGCCGGCGTCGGCGTGCCGCTGCGGCGCGTCGGCGTCCCGGATCGGTTCGCCGAGTCGGGCAGCCGCCCGTACCTCTTCGACCGCTACGGGCTCTCGGTCCAGCGGGTAGTGGAGCTGGCCTGGGACGCCCTCGGGCGGGACGGCGAGGCACCGGCCGCGGACAACGTCGTGGCCGACGAAGGCACCTACGCGCCGGTCTAGACGGCGCAGTCAATCGGAGAAGGACGAGAGATGAACAGCATCAGCGGCGGCTCCACCCCGATCGCCTCCCCCGGGGCGATCATGGCCGTGGATTGGGAGAACCGCGTGGACTTCCAGCGTCTGCGCGAGTACCGCCTGGCGCGGGCGAAGGAGCAGCTGGAGGCATCGGACCTCGGTGCGCTGCTGCTCTTCGACATGAACAACATCCGCTACACCACGGCGGCGCACATCGGCAACTGGGCCCGGGACAAGTTCTTCCGGCGGGTGCTGATCACCCGCGACGAGGAGCCGATCCTGTGGGACATCGGCTCGGCCGCCCGGCAGCACCAGATGCACAACCCGTGGCTGCCGGAGGCCAGCTGGCAGCCCGGTCTGTCGAGCTGGCGCGGGTCGATCGACGAGGCGGTCGGCGTCGAGCAGGCCAACGCCAAGCGGATCGCCGGGCTGCTCCGCGATCGCGGCCTGGCCGGCGAGCCGATCGGGATCGACGTCGGCGAGATCCCGACGATCAAGGCGCTCGAGGCCGAGGGCCTGAAGGTCGTCGACGGCCAGAGCCTGATGCAGCGGGCGCGGATGATCAAGTCGCCGGACGAAGTCGCGCTGCTCGAGACCGCCGCGGCGATGGTCGACGCGGCCTACGACGAGCTGTACCGGATGATGCGCCCAGGGGTCCGCGAGAACGACATCGTGGCCGCGGTCAGCAAGCTGCTGCTGGAGATGGGCTCCGAGGAGATCGAGGCGATCAACGCGATCTCCGGCGAGCGCTGCAGCCCGCATCCGCACGTCTTCTCCGACCGCATCCTGCGGCCGGGCGACATGGCCTACTACGACATCATCCACTCGTTCATGGGCTACCGGACGTGCTACTACCGCACGCTCAACGTCGGCGGTTCGACGGCGTCCCAGCGCGACGCGTACCAGCGGGCGCGCTACTACCTGGACGCCGCGATCGCCGAGATCAAGCCGGGCGCGACCTCGGCCGACGTCGTGGCGAAGTTCCCCAAGGCGCAGGAGTTCGGCTTCGCGTCGGAGGAGGAGGCCTTCGGCCTGCAGTACGTCCACGGGATCGGGCTGGGCAACTGGGAGCGGCCGCTGATGAGCCGCTACCACTCGCTCGAGCACCCGATCGAGATCGAGGAGAACATGGTCTTCGCGATCGAGACCTACTGGCCCGCGACCGACGGCGTGTCCGCGGCGCGGATCGAGGAGGAGATCCACGTCACCGCCGACGGCCCGCGGATCCTGACCCGCTTCCCGGCCGACGAGCTGCTGGTGACGGGCACGCGCTACTGGAACGGCCACTCGTTCGCCGAGGGCGCCAACCAGCTGCGCAAGCCCGAGCCGCCGGCGGGGCTGCTCGTCGACTGACCCAACGGCGTCCGTCCCGGCGTCGGCTGACGTCCGGGACGGGACGCCCCTGGCGCCGATCGCGCCGGGCAGAGCGGCGCGGACGGCCCCCGGCCCTCCCGCCTCCGGCGTGGGGGCTCGGAGGTCGGAGGTCCGGGGGCCGTCCGCGTTCGTCGGGGCGGGGGCCGATCAGGCCCCGCGGCCCGGCTGGCCCCGCAAGCCGGGTGGAGCCCGGTGTGGGCTCCACCGGGCCGGCGGAGCGGAGGGTCAGAGCCCGAGCGCGCGCCGGCCGTTGTCGACCAGCACGCGGTCGTCGACGCCCGGGATCGCCTGGATCGCGGCGATCCAGTCGGCGGGGCGGACGCGCGGGTCGTCGGTGCCGAGCACGATCTGATCGATCCCGACCAGGTCGG
This sequence comes from uncultured Paraperlucidibaca sp., assembly GCA_964569335.1. Classification (GTDB taxonomy): domain Bacteria; phylum Pseudomonadota; class Gammaproteobacteria; order Pseudomonadales; family Moraxellaceae; genus Perlucidibaca. The sequence goes on along the minus strand of CAZMVL010000060.1, from coordinate 9,566 downwards.
CGACCAGCTGGAAGGGGCCGGCGGCGTCGCTCAGCGACGTGTCGTAGTAGATCTTCCGCAGCTCGTCGAGCGGGTCGCCCTCGAGCCCGAAGGAGAGCCGCCCGGCCTTGATGTGCACTTCGGACATCTCCTCGAACCGCCGCCACAGGTACGGCAGCGTCCCGCCCAGCGGGGCGACGATGAAGCGGATGTGCGGGTGCCGCTGCGTCAGGCCCGACAGCACGATCCGCGCGGTGGCGATCGTCGCCTCGTGCGGGCCGCCGAACTTGGGACCCATCATGTAGGCGTCCATGCCGGTCGTGGCCACGTCCGGCGTTCCCACCGGGTGCAGGAAGACCGTCACCTTCCGCCGGTTCAGCTCGGCCCACAGCGGCTCGAGCTCGGGGTCGTCGAGGGTCCGTCCGAGCGCCGTCGTGCCGAGCCCGATCCCGTCGAAGCGGAGCTCGTCGAGGCAGCGCGCGGTCTCGGCCAGCGCGGCGTCGACGTGGGGCAGCGGCACGCAGCCGAAGGCCCCGATCCGGTCGTGGGGGGCGATCGCCTCCGCGTACAGGTCGTTGGCGATCCGGGCGCACTCGGCCGACGCGTCGGCGTCGGCGAAGTACGGCTGATTGTGGCCGAGGCCCACGACCTGGCGGGTCACCCCGGCCTCGGCCAGGGCGGCGGCCCGCTCGTCGAGGCCGGTCGGGTGCTCGGGCCAGGCCTTACGGCCGCCGAGGCGCTCGAACGCCGCGGTGAACGCGGGCGGGAAGTAGTGCGCGTGAAGGTCGTACATCGCTCAGACCAGCTTGCTGACGGTCTCGGTGACGCCGAGCAGCGCCTTGCCGTAGATCTCCTTGGCGACCTCGACCTGGAGGATCGCGTGCCGGCTCGACGTCTCCTGGTCGCGCCAGATCCGCGCCAGCGGGCTGAAGTCGGCGAAGCCCGACGAGCCGTGGGCGGTCATCAGGCCGTCGATCGCCTCGCGGCACTGGCTCGCGACCCAGCCGGAGTCCATCCGCACGCGGGTGCGGATCAGCGGGTCGGGCAGGCCCCCGGCCGCCGCGGCGGCGTCGACGTCGCGGGCCGCGCGGTGGGCGTGCAGCAGCGCCGTGTCGATCCGGGCGGCCGCCTCGGCCAGGCCGAGCTGGAAGGAGACGGAGTCCTTCTGGGTGTAGTTGGTCGAGCTGACCTGACGCTTGGGCGCCTTCTCGAGCACGTAGTCGAACGCGGCCTGCGCCATCCCGACGTGCGGGCCGACGGCGGCGAGCATCAGCACGCCGGGCAGGCTCGCGCGGTACAGGGCCTCGTCGTGGTGCTCGGTCCGGTACTCGCCCTTCAGCGCCTTGGGCATCGACTGGATCCGGTGGTCGGGCACGAACGCCTTGTCGACGACGAGCGTGTTGCTGCCCGTGCCGCGCATCCCGGCGACGTACCACGTGTCCTTGATCGTGACGTCGCTCATCGGCAGCAGGATCAGGCCGTGCTCGAAGTCACTGCCCTCCTCGGCGGGCGGGCCGATCGGCGCGCCGGCGATCGCCCAGTCGCAGTGCAGCGAGCCGGACGCCCAGCCCCACTCGCCGGAGACCAGGATGCCGCCGTCGACGTGCTCGACCTCGGCGGTCGGCGCGAGCACGCCGCAGACTCGGGCCCGCGGGTTCTCGCCCCAGACGTCGCGCTGCGCCTGCTCGGGCAGGATGCCGGTCAGCCAGGCTCCGGCGTTGAGGATGCCGGCGACCCAGCCGGCGGACGAGCAGGCGCGGCCGAGCACGCGGGTCACCTCGACCAGCGTCAGCACGTCGGTCTGGTAGCCGCCCAGGCGCCGCGGGGCCATCAGGTGCAGCAGCCCCGCCTCGGTGATGGCGTCGGCGACGCGGTCGGTGAGGCGTCGGTCGCGGTCGGCCGCCACCGCGTCCTCGGCGACGATGTCGTGCAGGCCCTCGGCGCGGGCGACGAGTTCGGACATGGTCGGCTCGTGGGCCTGGAGATCGGTAGGCGCGGACGCGCTCATGGGGTTCGCCTCAACTCTCGTGGGGTGTGACTGCAAACGATTGTAGTATCCTATGCCCCGTCCCGGGGAGTCGTCAAGGCGCCGGCCGGGTCCCGGACCGTAGGATCGCCGCCATCTCCGTTCGCCTTCCACCGCCGTCGACCTCGTCGTCCGGGCTCCGGGACGGCGGGCGGGCGTCTCGGCGCTGGGGGCGGCGGCAGGCCGTCCTCGCCGTGCTCACGGTCGCGCAGTTCCTGACCGTGACCTCGACGACGATCGTCGCGGTGGCGTTGCCGTCGCTCGCGAGCGACCTCGGGGCCGGACCGACCCAGCAGCAGTGGGTCGTCGACGCCTACGTGCTGGTGCTGGCCGGCCTGCTGGTCACCGGCGGCTCGGTCGCCGACCGGTTCGGCGGACGCGTGTCCTTCATCGTCGGGCTGGGCTGCTTCAGCACGGGGGCGCTGATCTGCGCGGCGGCGCCGAGCGTCCCCGTGCTGCTCGCCGGCCGCGTGCTGCAGGCGATCGGCCCGGCGCTCGCGATCCCGGCGTCGCTCGCGGTGATCAGCGCGCTGTATCCGGCGATCGGCGAGCGCGCCCGCGCGGTCGGCACGTGGTCGCTCGGCGCCGGCGTCGGGATGGCGACGGGCCCGCTGCTCGGCGGCGTGCTGGTCTCCGCCTTCAGCTGGCACGCGGTCTTCTGGCCCGCCGCTGGCGTGGCGGTCGTGCTCGCCGGGCTGGGCTGGACGCTGATTCCGGCGCGCGTGGGAGCGGGAGCGTCGGCGGGCCCGGGCCGGCGGATCGACGTCGTCTCCAGTGGCCTGCTGATGGCGGCGGTCGGCACGCTGGTCTACGCGCTGATCGAGGGGCGCCTGCTGGGCTGGGGGTCGCCGGTGATCATCCTGCTGGTGGTGATCAGCGTCGCGACGGCGGTGGCCTTCGTCGTGCGCCAGCAGCGCCGGCCGGTGCCGCTGATCGACCTGCGGCTGTTCGCCAACCGCTCGACGGTGGCGGCCAACCTCGGCGGTGCGGTGATCTTCGCCACGCTGACGGCGACCACCGTCTACCTGGCCACGTTCCTCCAGCAGGTCCAGGACCGCGGTGCGATGGAGACCGGCCTGCTGCTGCTGCCGGTCGGGGCGATCTCGGCGCCGATCGGCCAGCTGGCGGTGCGGTTCGCCGCGCGCTTCGGCGCGCGGCGGCCGATGACGCTGGGGCTGGTCACGGCGAGCGCGTCCTGCTGGCTGCTGACGACGGTCGGCGCGACCTCGTCGACCGCGACGATCCTGCTCGCGGCGGTGCTGCTCGGGGCCGGGACCGGGCTCTGCCTGCCGTCGATGACGGTCGTCGCGGTGACCGCGGCGCCGCCGGAGCTCGCCGGGATGGCGACGGCCCTGCACCAGACGTGCCGGCAGATCGGCCAGGCGCTCGGGGTCGCGGTCTTCGGCACCGTGCTGTTCACGGTCAGCGGTCTGAGCGACGCCGACCTGACCGCGCTGGCGACGGCCGCGGTCGGCGAGCGGTGGGCCTCGGGGCTCAACGTGGCGGTGGCGCTGGCCGGCGCCGCGCTGCTGGTGACGGCGGCGATCGTCCGCTGGCTGCTGCCGGCGCGGCTGGGTCCGCGGTCGGCGGGCGACGGGTCCGCGACCGGTCGGTGAGGGCCCGGGGTCGCCGGCGGAGGTCCGTCGGGGTCCGTCCGGGGGTCATCTTGCAATCGTTCGCAGTCCCTGTAAGGTGCGGTCTCGCGAGGAGCCTGCGAACGAGGAAGGTGGAGCATGGCGTTGCCGAGCTACGGAACGATGGGCGTCGATTGGGAGGCTCGGGTCGACTACGAGCGACTGCGCGAGCAGCGGCTGGCCCGGGCGCAAGCGGAGCTGGACAAGTCGGATCTCGGCGCGGTGCTGTGCTTCGACATGGCCAACATCCGGTACGTCACGGCGACCCACATCGGCACCTGGGCCGCCGACAAGCTGGGGCGCTTCTGCCTGCTGATGCGGGGTCACGAGCCGATCAACTGGGACTTCGGCTCCGCCGCCAAGCACCACGAGCTCTACGCCCCGTGGCTCGGGGGCGGGCGCTCGCGGGCCGGGATCTCCACCATGCGCGGGACCTTCAGCCCGCAGATGGGCCGCGCCGAGGCGGTCGCCGGCAAGGTCCGGATCGCGCTCGAGGAGCGCGGACTGCTGGGCGAGCCGCTGGGGATCGACGTGGTCGAGCCCGCCGTCCTCTTCGCGCTGCAGGCCGAGGGCATCACGGTGCGCGACGGCCAGCAGGTGATGCAGGAGGCGCGCAAGCTCAAGACGGTCGACGAGATCACCCTGCTCAACCAGGCCGCCGGCATGGTCGACGCGGCCTACGACCAGCTCTACCGGGCGATGCGCCCGGGCTTCCGCGAGAACGACTGCGTGGCCCTGGTCAGCAAGCTGCTCTACGAGATGGGCTCCGAGTACGTCGAGGGCGTCAACGCGATCTCCGGCGACCGCTGCAGCCCGCACCCGCACGTCTTCGCCGACCGCGCGCTGCGCCCGGGCGACCCCGCCTACTTCGACATCCTGCACTCGTTCATGGGCTACCGGACGTGCTACTACCGCACGTTCGCGGTCGGCAGCGCGTCGCGGGCGATGGTCGACGCCTACAAGCGCTGCCGCTACTACCTGGACGTCGCGATCGACGCGATCCGGCCGGGGGCGACGACGGACCAGATCGTCAAGCTCTGGCCGCGCGCGCAGGAGTTCGGCTTCGCCAACGAGGAGGACGCCTTCGCGCTGCAGTTCGGGCACGGCATCGGCCTCTCGATCTGGGAGAAGCCGGTCTTCAGCCGGTTGGTCTCGCTCGAGCACCCGGAGGTGATCGAGGAGGGCATGGTCTTCGCGCTCGAGACCTTCTGGCCGGCCAGCGACGGCTGGTCCGCGGCGCGGATCGAGGAGCAGCTGGTCGTGACCAAGGACGGCTGCGAGGTGATCAGCCGGTTCCCCGCCGAGGAGCTGATCGTGACCGGGTCCAGCTACGAGACGTCCGCCGGCCGGCTGGCGACGATCCGCGAGGTCGAGTCGCACCGCAACAGCGAGCGGCGGCTGCCGGTCGCCGACCAGGACCCCCAGGCGAAGGACGGACGCTGATGCCCGCCGCGACCGATGCGACCCCCGGGGCCGCCGACCTGACGCCCTCGGCGGAGTGGCTGACCGACGCCCTGCGCCGGATGGCCGAGATCCGCCACTTCGAGGAGGCGCTGCACCGGCTGTTCCTGCGCGGCGAGGTCCACGGCACGACGCACCTGTCGGCCGGCCAGGAGGCCGTGCCGGTCGGCGTCTGCTCGGCGCTGCAGCCCGACGACCTGGTCTGCGGGACCTACCGCGGACACGGGCACGCGCTGGCCAAGGGCACGGGGATCGGGCCGCTGGCGGCCGAGATGCTCGGCCGCGCCGGCGGCGTCTGCGGCGGGCGGGCCGGGTCGATGAACGTCGTCGACCGCGAGCACGGCCTGCTCGGCTGCTTCGGGATCGTCGGCGGCAGCGCCGCGGCGGCGATCGGGGCGGGGCTCGCGCTGCGCGGTCGCGGGGGCGTGTCCGTCGCGTTCTTCGGCGACGGCGCGACCAACAACGGCTACCTGCACGAGTCGCTGAACTTCGCCAAGGTGCACCGGCTGCCGGTCGTCTTCGTCTGCGAGAACAACCTCTACGGCGAGTTCACCCCGTGGCAGACGGTCACCGCGGGCGGGGACATCGCGGGCCGCGTCGCCGCCTACGGGATCCCGGCGAGCAAGGTCGACGGCAACGACGTCGTCGCCGTCCACGAGGCCGCTCGAGCGGCGGTCGACCGGGCCCGCTCCGAGCACGAGCCGGCGTTCCTCGAGTGCCTGACCTACCGGCACTTCGGCCACTCCAAGTCCGACCCCGGCGCCTACCGGACGAAGGAGGAGGTCGCCGCCTGGCGCGAGCGCGACCCGCTGACCCTGGCCGGCCAGCGGCTGGCCGCACTCGGCGTCGACGCCGATGCGATCGACGCGGTCGACGCGCAGGCGCGGGCGGCCGTCGACGCCGGCGTCGAGTTCGCGCTGGCCAGTCCCTTCCCCGATCCGGCCGCACCGGCCACGGAGTACCACCCATGAGCGCTCTGGAGTTCAGGACCGCGATCCGCGACGCGCTCGCCGAGGAGCTGCGCCGCGACCCGTCCGTCGTCTTCTTCGGCGAGGACGTCGCGGCCGCTGGCGGGGTCTTCAAGGCCACGCCCGGCCTGCAGGAGGAGTTCGGCGCGGAGCGGGTCTTCGACACCCCGATCTCCGAGCTGGCCCTGGCCGGGGCCGCCTTCGGCGCCGCGGTCAGCGGCCTGCGCCCGGTGATCGAGATCATGTTCGGCGACTTCATGGCGCTGCCGATGGACTCGCTCGTCAACCAGGCGGCGAGGTACTGGTACGTGTCCGACGAGCAGTCCGGCGTGCCGCTGGTCGTCCGCTGCGCGGTCGGCGGCGGCGGGCGGTTCGGGGCGATGCACTCGCAGACCCCCGGGACGTGGTTCAACGGGGTGCCGGGCCTGAAGATCGTCGCCCCGTCGACGCCCGCCGACGCCAAGGGCCTGCTGAAGGCCGCCGTGCGCGACGAGAACCCCGTGCTGTTCCTCGAGCACAAGCGGCTCTACTCGACCAAGGGTCCGGAGCCGGAGGAGGAGCTGATCCCGCTCGGCCGTGCCCGCGTGGTCCGGCCCGGACGCGACCTGACGCTGGTCACGCTGATGCGCGGTGTCGTCGATGCGCTCGCCGCGGCGGAGCAGCTGGCCGAGGACGGGCTCGACGTCGAGGTGATCGACCTGCGGTCGCTGCGGCCGGTCGACCTGCCGACGGTGCTCGAGTCGGTCGCGCGGACCAACCGGATCCTCGCGGTCGAGGAGGGGCCGGAGGTCGGCGGCTGGGCGGCGGGCCTGCTCGGCAGCGTGGCGCAGCAGGGCCTGCACGACCTCGACGACGCGTGGACGATCACCACCGCCGACCTGCCGACGCCCTACAGCCCGACGCTCGAGGACCCGTTCATCCCGGGCACCGACGCGATCGTCGCGTCGGTCCGCTCGCGGCTCGGGGTGACGGCGTGAGCGGCGTCGGCGACCGGGGGGTGAACCGTGCCTGAGGTGCTGATGCCGCGGCTCTCCGACTCGATGGAGGAGGCCACGATCGTCCGCTGGCTGAAGGCCGACGGCGAGCAGGTGGCCCGCGGCGACGAGCTGGTCGAGATCGAGACCGACAAGGCGACGGTCAGCTACGAGGCGGAGGACGACGGGCGCCTGACGATCGTCGCGGCCGAGGGCGACACGGTGGCGCTCGGGGCGGTGATCGCCCACGTCGGCGAGCCGACGGCCAACGGCGCCACGCCGTCGCCGGCCGCCGGCGGGTCGGCGAACGGCGCGGCGCAGGCGCCCGATCCCGGGGCTCCGGTCGGGGACGCCTCGCGGTCCGGGGTCGGTTCGCCCGTCGGAGAGCCGCCGCCCGCCGCCGGCGCTGTGCGCCCGGCGGCGGGCCGCGTCGCGGCGTCGCCGCTGGCGCGCCGGGTGGCGGAGGCGCTCGGGGTCGACCTGGCGACCGTCCCCGGCAGCGGACCGAGCGGCCGGGTGGTCCGCGCCGACGTCGAGCGCGCCGCCGCTGATGCGGCTTCCGCCGCCCAGAGCGGCGCAACCCGCATCGGCAGCGGTCTGCCCCCGGCTGATGCGGATTTTGCCGCCGTGAGCGGCGAAACCCGCATCAGCGGGGACGGGGCGGTCGAGGAGCTGACGCGGCTGCAGCGGCTGATCGCCCGGCGGATGGTCGAGTCGCGGACGACGGTGCCGGACTTCACGGTCACCGTCGACGTCGACATGGAGCAGGCCGCCCAGGCCCGCGCACAGCTGCGGGAGCTGGCCGGTGACGGTCCGGCCCCCTCGACCAACGACCTGATCGTCAAGGCCTGTGCGCTGGCGCTGCGCGATCACCCGCGGGTCAACGGCAGCTACCGGGACGACCGCTTCGTCCTGCACCGGCGGGTCAACGTCGGGATCGCGGTGGCGGCCGACGACGCGCTGCTGGTGCCGGTCGTCGCGGATGCGGACCGCAAGGGCCTGGCGGAGATCGCCCGCGAGTCGCGGGCGCTGGCGGCCCGGGCCCGCGACGGCGCGGCGACGCCGGAGGACCTGGACGGCGGCACCTTCACCGTGTCCAACCTGGGGATGCTCGGGGTGCGGACCTTCACCGCCGTCATCAACCCGCCGCAGGCCGCGATCCTGGCGGTCGGCGCGGAGGAGGAGCGGGTCGTCGTGCGCGACGGCGCCCCCGCGGTGCGCCGCCAGATGACGCTCACGCTCTCCTGCGACCACCGGATCCTCTACGGCGCCGACGCGGCGCGGTTCCTCGGCCGCGTCCGCGCGCTGCTCGAGCAGCCGTTCGGCCTGCTGCTCTGACGCCCCGCTCCGTCGCTGATGCGGATCGTGCCGCCGACGCCGGCGCGATCCGCATCAGCGGGGATGCGAGGGCGGCGACCCGTGGGCTGATGCGGATTCCGCCGGTCACGGCGGTGAGATCCGCATCAGCGGGCGGGGTGGGGCGGGTCAGGCGGCGGGGACCTCGAGTCCCAGCTTCTCCATCATCATCGTCAGCAGAGTGCCCGCGGCCTCGCCGATCACCGTGCCCGGCGGGTAGATCGCGGCGGCGCCGCCGGCCCGCAGCTCGTCGAAGTCCTGCGGCGGGATCACGCCGCCGGCCACGACCAGGATGTCCTCGCGGCCCGCGTCGTCCAGCGCCTTGCGCAGCTGGGGGACCAGCGTCAGGTGGCCGGCCGCCAGCGACGAGGCGCCGACCACGTGGACGTCGGCCTCGACCGCCTGCCGGGCGACCTCCTCCGGGGTCTGGAAGAGCGGTCCGATGTCGACGTCGAAGCCCAGGTCGGCGAACGCGGTCGCGATCACCTTCTGGCCGCGGTCGTGGCCGTCCTGGCCCATCTTCGCCACCAGGATGCGCGGGCGACGGCCCTCCTGCTCGGCGAACGACTCGACCAGCTCGGTGGTCTTGGTGAACGACTGGCTCATGTCTCCCACCTCGTTGCGGTAGACGCCGGCGATCGACTTGATCTCGGCCGTGTGGCGGCCGAAGACCTTCTCCAGCGCGTCGCTGATCTCGCCGACCGACGCGTGGGCGCGGGCGGCGTCGACGGCCAGCGCCAGCAGGTTGAACTCCTCCGACGACGCGCCGCGGCTCTGCTGCTGGGCGCCGTGGGTCAGCGCCTCCAGCGCGGCCTGGGTGCGGGCCTCGTCGCGCTCCGCCCGCAGCCGCTCGAGCTTGGCGATCTGCCGCGCCCGCACGTCCTTGTTGTCGACCTTCAGCACGTCGATCTGCTCGTCGACCTTGGGCCGGTACCGGTTGACGCCGACCAGGGTCTGCTGGCCGGAGTCGATCCGCGCCTGGGTGCGCGCCGCGGACTCCTCGATCCGCAGCTTCGGCACGCCGGCCTCGATCGCCTTGGTCATACCGCCGAGGTCCTGGATCTCGCGGATGTGGGCGAGCGCCCGCTCCGCCAGCTGGGCCGTCAGCCGCTCGACGTAGTAGCTGCCGCCCCACGGGTCGATCACGTCGGTCGTGCCCGACTCCTGC
>CAZMVL010000059.1:11219-24934 GCA_964569335.1 uncultured Paraperlucidibaca sp. | reverse complement strand
ACCCGCTCTGACGGGGCGGAGTGGGGGCGGAGTGCTTGTCGGGTTCTGTCGAACAGCTCGACAGGATCCGACGCGCGGCCGGATCGGCCGACCGTGAGACGACGTCTTAGAGCGTGCCCTGCGCGGTGGCGATGATCACGCCGCGCAGGATGTCGTGCTCGGAGACCTCGCACTGCTTCACGCCGAAGGTCCGCAGCGCCTCCGCGAGCAGCACGCAGCCGGCGACGATCGTCGGCGAGCGGTCGGCCTGCAGGCCGCGCACGCGGCGGCGCTCGTCGTCGTCCATCATCGCGAGCCGCGACAGCAGCTCCTCGACCTCGGCCAGCGGCAGACGGAACCCGTGGACCCGCTCCAGGTCGTACTCGTCGAGCTCGAGCAGCATCGAGGCGCACGAGGTGGCGGTGCCGGCGACGGCGATCACCGTGCCGACGTCGCGCCGGGCGTCGGCGGGCACCGCGTCGGCGAAGATCGCCGCCGACTCGTGGGCCATCGCCGCGATCTCGTCGCGCCGCGGCGGATCGTGGCGCAGATGGCGCTCGCTCTGGCGGACGACGCCGGCCTGGACCGACACGCAGAAGTCGAAGGTCGAGTCGTGGCCGATCACGAACTCGGTGCTGCCGCCGCCGACGGCGACCACCGCGACGGCCCGGCCGTCGGCCGGACCGCTGCGGCCGCTGGTGGCCCCGAGGTAGGTCAGGGCGGCTTCCTGCTGGCCGGGGATCATCCGGGCGTCGATCGCGAACCGGTCGCGGACGGTCGCCAGCAGCTCCGGGCCGTTCTCCGCGTCGCGGACCGCGCTGGTCATCACCCCGACGGCGCGCTCGACGGCGTGCTCGTCGAGCAGGCCCTGGACGACGGTCAGCTCGGCCAGCAGGCGGTCGATCGCGGCGGGATCGAGGCGCCCGGTCCGGTCGACGCGGTCGGCGAGCCGCGTGACGGTCGCGCGCCGGACCAGCTCCGTCAGGTGGCCGCCGTCGTCGAGGTCGGCGATCAGCAGGCGCGTGGAGTTGGAGCCGATGTCGACGGCGGCGAAGCGCATCGCCGGAGGATAATCTCTCGCGCCGCCGGGAATCGCCCGGCCGCACGGCGACTCCACGAGGGGACCCGGACGCGCCGAGCGGCGCGATCGTACGCACCTGCCGGATCGGTCCGGTACCCACGGGGCGGCGGCTCGGCGTCCGCCCCACCTGACCGGGGGGAAGGTGCCGGAAGTCCCCTTCCCAGCGGCCCGACCGACGGTAGGATGCTACGCATCGAGACGACGGATCCGTGCGCGTGTCGCGAGTCCCCATCCCGTCGTCCGTCCCCGTAGCGATGTCGATTCCCTCCCGCCCCCCGTCCATCCCCAAGACCGCCGAGAGCGCCCGCAAGGCGGTGGTCAAGGCGGCGAAGACGACGACCAAGGCCACCAAGGCCGCGGCGCGTGGCCGCAAGCCGGCGCGCAGCACGCGGCCACGGGCGGCGCACCTGGGTCCGGAGCGGCGGCGGCCGATGATCCTGGACGCGGCCTTCAGCGTCTTCCTCGAGCGGGGCTACGAGGGGGCGTCTATGGAGGAGATCGCCCGGCGCGCCGGGGTCTCCAAGCCGGTCGTCTACAGCAGCTTCCCGGGCAAGGAGGCGCTGTTCGGCGAGCTGCTGCGCCGCGAGGAGCAGCGGATCCTCGACGCGATCGCGACCGCGGTGCCGGCCGAGCTGGAGACCGACGACCTGGAGGGCCTGATCGCGGACACGATGACCGCGTTCCTGCAGGCGGTGATCGAGGCCCCGGAGTCGTTCCAGGTGGTCTTCCTCGGTGCCGGTGGCGCCGACGCGGCGGTGACCCGGCGGATCCAGCGCGGGCGCGAGGCGCAGATCGACACGATCGCCGGCCTGGCCGAGAACTGGCTGAAGGCCCAGGGCGTCCCGGATCCGGAGAAGAACGGTCGGCTCCAGGGGTACCTGTTCGTCGGGCTGGCGGAGAACGCCGCCCGCGCGCTGGTCGCCGAGCCCGAGCGCTGGACCCCGCGCGAGATGGCGGAGCAGATCGCCCGCCTGTTCATGCGCGGCCGCGGCGGCCTCGAGCTGCCGACCGGCGGCGCGGCGGCGGCGTAACCGGGGCCGAGCCGCCGGCAGGCGGGGCGGGGAACCGCGCCGTCACCGTCACCGTGGGCGGCGCGCGGTCGGGCGTTCCCCGTCGTTGTCGGTCGTCGTCGCGGTCGCCGTCGAGCGACGACCGGTCGTCGTTCGACGTCCCCGAGGGGTCGAATGACGACCGGTCGCTCCTGGCCGCCGGGGCCCGAACGCTCGTTCCGGGCAGAGCGCATCGTCTTCACCGGATTGCTACTCTTTTTGAAGCGACGCGGGGTGGAGCAGTCAGGTAGCTCGTCGGGCTCATAACCCGAAGGTCGCGGGTTCGAATCCCGCCCCCGCTACTCAGAAAGGCCCGCATTTGCGGGCCTTTCTTCGTTTCTGGGGGGCGTGCTGGGGCGAGGCGCTCCGTTGTTTTGGCAGTTCAGTCGTGGCGCGAGCGGGGGCGACGGCATGAGTGGTACGTCGCGGACCCCGCGTACGGCGGCCCAAGATCTCCGATGGGTCGGTCGTCTCGTTACGATGAAGGGGTCATGACCGTCAAGGAACAGCTCCTTGCTCGGATCGAGCGCATGACCGATAGCGAAGCGCAGGCATTGCTGCGAGCCGCCGATCAGGCGGGCGGCGACGACATCGTGGTGCGGCGGATCGGGGAGTTGCGTCCTGCCAAGCGCGACCTTGTCGCGATCCTGGACACGCATCTGGCGGCCGCAACGCCGCGCCCGGCGGGCACCACCGATCGGCTCCTCGCGGCTGATCGCGAACGCCCGTACTGATGGCCGGGATCTACTTCGACACCTCCGCGATCGTCGCGGAGCCAGAGGCCCGGGCGATTCGCCAGACGTGGAGCTGGATGCCGTCTCTACGAGTCGGTGTTTCCCCGAAGGGCAGCTTCGACCGGCGGACCCAGCAGAAAGACGCTATGCGTGACGTCGTTCAGGTTTGGACCGCTGCCAGTGATCCGAGCGAGATCGTGTGTGCGTCGAGTAGATCCGGCTGGCGGACGAGATTGCCAAGCCGTCGGTGCGTACGTGCGCGATGTACCGCGAGTGCGGCTCCGCGAACACCGATGAAGGAGCGATCCGGAGCTTCCACGAGCTCGATGCGAAGTGCGTCGCCGAAGACGTGCCGCCACGTGTCTCGTTCGGCTTCGATGCCGCGAGCGACGGGACGAACTCCGAGCGACCCGGTGGGCTTGAGGAGATGCGGATCAAGCAGTAGTACGGGCGCTGCCAAGGAGTGACCGATCAGGCGACCAAGATCCTCTAGCGCAACCTCGAAGCGTTGGTCTTCGAACTCGACCGCTCCTGCTTTGGACGTGTCTCGTACGCGCTGGGGCATGCGCAAGACCTCCGGTCATCGACATCCGATTTGGCGCATGCGATCGAGCAGCGCACCGCCGCTCGCGAATGACTCCAGGTGGCAGGTCCACAGTTGAGGTCGCCGCGGCAGTCGAGAGGCGTGAGCTGTCGAATCCGTGGGTTGTCACGGTCGTGCGGCGACGTACCGAGGCGCAAGAAGCGCGTGACCGCGCCGCGCGTGCAGCCAATGAGGCACGCGAAACCCAAGTCAGAGCGGCGGGCCGAGTTACGGACGCGCGCCGAGCGTCGGGCCGCCGCTGGTGACGCCAAGCCCGATGACGACGTGAAGTACCAGTCGAGGGCGTCGGGCTATGGTTCGACGACGTGCGAAGACTGGGTGTACGACATGTCAAAGGAGCAGCGATTCACCGCCGCGGCCGACATGGCTACGTCGGCGGGGTCCGGTGGTTTGTCGTCTGACGACTGGGTCATGGAGTTCGCCAGAAGCGTAGCTGAGGCGTGCAGCGTCAAGGCTGCGTCTTCGCAGCCGCTCGCAGGGGACTGCGAACGTTTTCGTTCCTACGTTCGGCTTGGGTGGTGGTTGGACACTAGAATAGTCCTATGGCGCGGCGCTCCGAAGAAGGTACGTCTTTTCAAGATCTCCACCGGGCTCGCCGGGGCGATTCATTCGTGGGAAGAGCTGGCGAGCTCGCAGCGTTTGAGGAAGACCTTCGGTTGGAGGCGGATGATCCTCGTCGCAAGTTCGTATTTTCTGTCAGCGGTCAAGGGGGAATGGGGAAGAGTTCGTTGCTGCGGCGGTTCGAGCGGCTGGCCTGTCAGGCTGGGATTAGGATCGGTTGGGCTGACGAGGAACACGCGGATCCGGTGAGCGTGATGCGTTCGTGGGTCCAAGGGCTCGGAAATGACGAGGGGCACTTCAAGGTGTTCGTCGAACGAGAGAGGCACTACCGGGAGAGGCGGCACGAGCTTGAGGCCGATCCAAAGCTGCCGGTGGAAGTTGCACGCCTGCTTGGGCAGGCCGCTGGACGGGGTTCGGTCGTGGTTGGACGGCGGATTCCAATCGCTGGCGTGGCGTTCGACCTGATCGATGACAAGCAGGCTGGAGAACTCGCCGCGGACGCAATGGTGCTTCTTGCCCAACGGCTCGGCAGTAGTAGATCCGATCTGGACCTAGTGGTCCGCCCCCTTGAGGTGCTGACGCCGCTCTTTCTTGACGGTCTAAGAAAGACGGAGCCGGTTGCTCTCTTCTTCGACACCTTTGAGGCGACATCTACGCTGAACGAACCATGGATCGTCAGCGTCCTAACTGGGAGATACGGTCGCGTTCCCGGTGACATCAGGCTTTGCTTCGCTGGTCGCGACGGGCTGGATTCGAACTTGTGGGCAGAGTTCAACTACTTGACGCGCGATATGCGTCTTGCTCCGTTCTCGGAGGATGAAGCGCGCCGCTTTTTGGTGCAGCACGGCCTGGAGCAGGACGAAATGATCGAAGCCATGATCGCGATCTCTGACCGAATGCCTCTACTTCTGGCAACGTTGGCGGTGCAGGTCCCGCGCGGGGATCAGTCGGACGTAGGTGCCGCAGACACGGCCGTCGAGCGGTTTCTCAAGTGGGTCGATCGCCCTGATCGCAAAACGCTTGCCGTTGACGCCTCGGTCGCCCGGCTTCTCAACGAAGACGTCGTTGCGGTCATCGCCAATCCGGCGGTCGCCGATGCGTACGAATGGCTTAAGACGATGCCGTTTGTTGAATCTCGGTCGGGAAACCGTGTCTATCATGACACGGTCCGCGGCATGATGGTACGTCACCAACGACTCGAGTCTCCAAGCCGATGGCGCGAGCTCCATTGCAGCCTGCGTGATTACTACGAGGCGGCGCGCAAACGTGCTAACGAATTGAAGGACTTTGATCTCGCCCGTACGCTCGCAGTTGAGCGGACCTACCACCGAGTGGCTGCGGCTGGTCGGGCGTGCAGCGAAGATCTCGCTGCGTGGGTAGGCGCGGGCGCAAGGAGAAGTCACCGGATTGCACTAGCTGCTGCGATTCGAGATGCTGAACGTGATCTCGGCGGTCCGTCCTCGTGGGGGGACCGCTTGCTTGAAAAGGCACCTTCTGGCGGTGCCACGGCTGTGGCCCACTCGGTTCAGCTGATCACGGCGATTCTTCGCGAGGTTGAGGATGACCTGTCACCGGGAGACTTGGGAGACGTGCTGCTTCGACGGGGCCTCGCGCTATTTGAAATAGACCGACACGAGGAAGCCCACGCAGACTTCAGGCGGTCGCTCGCCCTCACGGGAGATTCGGGCCTGGTCCCCTTGGTCGCAGCGGCTCTCGCGCATGCGGAATCGGCCGAGTCTGCCGCGCGCTACTTGAAAGTCGCGATTGCCGAGCGCGAGATGTCGGATGAGACGAAAGTCAATGTATTGGGGCTTCGGGCATCGCTGCTAGTGGAATGGGATCCTGCCGCGGCACTTGAAGAGATCGACGCGGCAAGCGTGATTGCCCCGGGATCAATGCGACTTAAGGTCGCTCGAGCCAAAGCACTTGCTGCGAACCATGAGCTTGATGCAGCTCTCGCGTCTTTGAGTGCTGGCGCTACGGGGGACGACTCGGCGTCGCACCTCTGTCAACACGCAGCGGCCGAACTTGCCCTTGACGCCCAGCGTTATAACGAAGCGGGTGCTCTCTTTTCTGCCGCGATTGACTCAGACCCGAGTTGCCTGCGGTGCTGGTATCGGCTTGGCTCGTCGCTTCGGCTGGCGGGCCACGCGCATCTGCGTATTCGCCAAACGATTGAAGCTACGGGTCCTGAGGGCTCGCATTCGTTGCTAGGGCGGGCGGACGCGTACGAAGGTGCCGGGCTTGATGAGGACGCGATCGCGGCATTCGCGAAGCGCCTTGAGGATGATCCTGATGATGCGTATGCACTGGGCAGTCGTGGTCAATTGTTGCTGAGGCGAGACCAGCCACAAGAGGCGAAGAGGGATCTGGTTAGGGCAACCGGGATTAATCCTGATGTTCCCTGGCAATGGGTGGCATTGGGTACCGCATATGCTGTCCTTGGGGAGGAAGTCGCGGCGCACAGGGCCATTTGTCGCGCAATCGACATGCCTCGTTGTCCTGAAAATGCGTGGTTTCAACGGGCTCTTATCCTGCGCGAATGGAATGATCTCAATGGCGCACTGAATGATGCTCGTGAGTTCACCGAGCTACAGCCCGAAGATCCAGACGGTTGGTTCCTGCGCGGCGAGATTCTTTCAGATCTCGGCAGTACCGAAGCGAGTCTCGCCGATTTCGAGAAGGGGCAGTCGCTCGCGGGCACTGTGCCTATGGGCTCCGGGACGGCCTACGGTTTGGCTTTGGCGGCCGTGAGTCGTTTTGATGAGGCTCTTGCCATTTTTCAGAGCTTTGATAATCCGCCGAACGCATACAATGCTGCGGTAGCAGCAGTACGTGGGGGTCGCGCTGACTCGGCGCAGTTCGTGGTGGGCGCTCACCGCGCATTTGCCAGTCTTGAGTCCGGGACTGAACCACATATGCGACCTTATGCGCTCGCCGGGCTAGCAGCGTTGGCTGGCGATGCCTCGACCGCTCTTCGTGAGCTTCGGATTGCAGCAAGCCTCGCCGAGCATGTTGTGGCGATCTGGGTTCCGCGCGACCAAGCATGGAACGATCTGAGGCATGATCCGGACTTTGTAGCGATCTTTGACGGGCGGGCAGACCCGTCCGGTGACGAAGGCTCGTCGAGGGTGGACAAGTAACGACAGGCTTAACCGCGACGGCGACGACGCGGTGCTGTTCGTGCAAAGGCGCGATCAGGCGCGCGTGAACTCGCCCTGGGCTGGAAATCCGGAGAATTGATCCAGGGGATCGAACCGGACAGAGCTGGTCAGGGGTGCTTTCGTCGAGTATTAGGTAGTCGAGAAGCCCTCGCACCCGGATTCGTCAGTTCGGTTTCATCCCTCCACCCAACAAAGGCGACCACTTACCACTTGCGGTGTGATGTCATCGCGTGAGCACCTGGCTGGACCTGGGAATCGACTCGGATACGCTGGGGTGCGGTCCTAAAAGAGTGAGTAGCCAGGTCAATATCGTCGATGTCGGTGGTCGATTTCGGCTGTATGCGAGCTTCCATGAAGCCACCGCATCTCGATGAGAGTAGGAGGTCAGGGGCGCGTGCTGGCCGCTCGTCCCACGAGCTGATCGGTGGCCGACGTCCAGTCCAGGGCGCTTGCGGCGACCGCCTCCGCCAGCTCCTGGAGGTGCTCGTCCGGGAGCGCGGAGAGCCGCTCCCGGAACTCGCTCAGGGCGGACGCCACCAGGGCGTGGCGCAGCCGGTCCGCCGCCCGCCGTTGGGGTGGCCGGGCGTCCGGCCCCGTCGCGACGCCATCGATCGCCGCGACGAGATCCTCGATGCCGTCTCCGGCCGTGGCCGAGGTCGAGATCACCGGCGGCACCGGACGGTGGGCGGGGCGCAGGGGCAGCATCCCTTCGAGCTGCCGACGCGTGAGGTCGGCCCGCGGCAGATCGGACTTGTTGACGACGAGGACGTCGGCGAGCTCGAGCATCCCCGCCTTCAACGCCTGGATCTCGTCGCCGAGGCCCGGTGCGGTCAGCACGACCTTCACGTCGGCGATCTCGACGACCTCCGACTCCGCCTGCCCGACTCCGACGGTCTCCAGGACCACGACCGGCCAGCCGGCCGCGTCCAGCGCGTCGATCATCCGCGGGATGCAGCGCGCGAGGCCGCCGACATGGCCGCCGGAGGCGACGGAGCGGATGAAGATCCCGGGATCGCTCGTCAGCGCGCCCATCCGCACGCGGTCGCCGAGCAGCGAGCCGCCGGAGATCGGGCTCGAGGGATCCACGGCCAGCACGGCAGCACGGCGCCCCTCGCGGCGCAGCGCGCTCAGGTAGGCCGCGATCAGCGACGACTTGCCCGCACCGGGCGGGCCGGTGAATCCGACGACCGGCGACGTCCCGGCGTGCGGCCGCAGGCGATCCGCCAGGCGATCCGCGGCCGCGTCGGCGCGCTGCAGCAGGGACAACGCTCGCGACAGGACCGCCTGGTCACCGGCGAGCAGATCCTCGAAGGCGGTCACAGGAGGGGGAAGGAGGTTGCGCTCATGCTTCCGCCGACGCTCAGACGACGACCAACGGATGACCGAAGCCGAGCTCGTCGCGGAGCGCCCCGACGAGCTCGCCGTGGGTCACCCCGGCGTAGGCCGCCTCGACGACGTGGGCGAACACGTTCTCGTCGCTGCTCTGCGCGGCCCGCCGGAGCGCCGTCAGCTGGCGCCGGACCTCGGCGTCGCTTCGCTGCTCCTTGAACGCCCTGAACGCCTCGACATGCGCCCGCATCCGCTCGGGGTCAGGGCGATACGGCGGTGGCTGCTCGATGCCGTCGTCGCTCGCCTGGAAGCAGTTGACCCCGACGACCTTCTGCTCGCCGCTCTCGATGCGCTGCTGCGCCGCGAGCGCCGACTGCCCGATCATCGTCTGGACCAGGCCCGATCCGACGGCGTCGTACATCCCGCCGGCGTCCTCGACCTTGGCCATCACCGCGAGGATCTCCTCTTCCATCCGGTTCGTCAGCGACTCGACGTAGAAGGACCCGCCGAGCGGGTCGATCACGTCGCACAGATGGGCCTCCTCGCGGAGGATGTTCTGCGTCGCGACTGCGATCCGAGCGCTCTCCGCCGTGGGGCAGGTGAAGGCCTCGTCGTACGCGTCGGTGTGCATCGACTGCAGGCCGGAGAAGATCCCGGCGATCGCCTGGGCGGTGACCCGCGCGATGTTGTTCAGCGGCTGCTGGGCGGTGAGGTCGACACCCGAGGTCTGAGCGTGGAACTTGAACCGGAGCGACCGAGGATCCTTCGCGCCGAGCCGCTCCTTCGCCACGCGCGCCCAGATCCGACGCGCCGCCCGGAACTTGGCGATCTCCTCGAAGAACGAGATCGACACGTCGAAGAAGAAGGTGAACCGGGGGAGGACGGAGTCGGCCGACATCCCCCGGTGCGCACAGTCATCGGCGTACTGGATCGCCGTGGAGAGGGCGAAGCCCATCGTCTCGGCCGGGGTGGCCCCGGCCTGCTGCATGTGCTGGCCGACGACCGAGACCGGGTTCCAGTTGGGGAGATGCTCCCGGCAGAACTCGATGTGGTCGACGAGCACCCGACGAGACCCGGGCTGGGACAGCCGGTAGAACATGTGGTTCGCGACGAAGTGCGAGATGTAGTCGGACTGGTTCGACGTACCCGTGATCCGGTTCAAGGCGATACCCCGTCGGCGCGCGACGCCGAGGACGAACGCCAGCAGCGTGAACGGGGAGGGATCGTTCATCGCCGTCGAGATCTGCTCGATCGGGACGCCGTCGAGGGCCGCCTCCATGTGGTCCACCGTGTTGATCACGGTTCCGCAGGTCCCCAGGAGCGGGAGCGGAACCGCGTCGCAGTCCACGCCACGGAAGCCCGAGTTGCACGGCAGCAGGCTGATCGCCGAGGCCCCGAGATCGAGCAGCTCGCGAACCCGTTCGTTGTAGTCGTCGGGCGTGCCGAGCCCGATCAGCTGACGCTGGGTCCACGTCCGGCCACGGTGCATGGTCGGGTAGATGCCACGCGTGTGCGGTGCCTGCCCGGGGAACCCGAGGTCCGAGGAGTAGCGCTCCTGGTTCCAGTCCTCGGGGGTGTAGATCGGGTTGATCTCGATACCCGATCGGTTGCGGACGACACGGTCGTGGCCGATCTGCCGGTCGTACTCGGTGCGCCACGCGTCCCGGGCGGACTCGAAGCCCGGCAGGCGGAGCTGCTCGCCGCCCACGGTGCTCGGCGTGCTCACGATGCGAACTCCTCCGGCACGAGACGCGCGTCTCGGGAACGACGACTCAGGTCCTCGACCGTGGCCACGATCTCCTCGCGGGAGGCTCCGGGGCCGAAGATGCGGTCGACGCCGGCATCGATCAGCGCTGGCCGCTCGCTCTCGGGGACGATCCCCCCGACGATCACCCCCACCGCTCCGAGGCCGGCGGCATCCAGCGCCGCCATCAGGTCGGGCACGATCAGGTGGTCGGTGGCCAGGCTGGAGACGCCGATCACGTCCGCGCCCTCCTGCGCCGCAAGGCGCACGACGGCGTCGATCTCCTGCCACGGCGGGGTGTAGATCACGTCGAGCCCCGCGTCGCGAAGGTACGCCGCGACGATGCGGCTTCCCCGATCGTGGCCATCGAGGCCGATCTTGGTGACGAGCACCCGGAATCGATCAGTCACATTTCCTCCAACAGGACCAACGCCGGCGGCAACTGCGCGTCAACGAGGAACCGCACGCTGGGCGGCGATCGTGGCGTGATCCGCTCCAGCAGGGACCTGCGTCAAGGATAGACGCCGCCGATACGCCGAACCAGCGAGTGCGCGATCGATCCGTCATCCGAGCCGTCATCTACGGTCGCCGCCGTTCGGGGCGGGCCCGCGCGTCCCTCAATCCCGTTCGGACGCCCCGGCCTCCGCGTCGGAGAGCTCCGATGCGCTGGCCCGGCCGTCCGGTGCCTCGGCGCCCGTAGCCCCCGGACCGGCCGCCGCGGCTTCGCTCGTCCCCGGCCCCGCAGGCCCGGGCTCCTCGCCCGCCCGTTCCTGCCGCCAGCTCCACCACTCGGCGATCACGATCTGGATCGCGGCGGCGGCCGGGATCGCCAGCAGGGCGCCGACGATGCCCAGCAGCGTCGCGCCGAACAGGACGGCGACGATGATCACGAACGGCTCGATGTGGACCGCCCGCTTCTGCAGCTGGGGCTGCAGGACGTAGTTCTCGATCTGCGGGTAGACCACCGCCCAGATCACCCAGAGGATGGTCATCGTGGGGAACCCGGCCGCCACGGTCACCAGGCCGATCACGACGCCCCAGGCCAGCGAGCCGACGACGGGGATCAGCGAGCCGACCGCGATCAGGACCGCCAGCGGCTCACGGAACGGCACGCCGAGTGCGGTCATCACCAGGTAGCCGGCGACGGCCGCGATCAGCGCGATCGTCAGCTGCGCGCGGACGTAGCCGGCCACCGAGACCGCGATCCGGTCGAGCGCCCGCTCGGTCCGCTCGCGGTGCTCCTGGGGGACGAGGCCGACCGACGCCCGCACCCACCGCGGCCCGCTGGCCACCATGAACGCGGACAGGACCAGGATCGTGAAGATCGAGAACAGCGAGTCGACGAGGCCCAGGCCGACCGAGGAGAGCAGCCCCGCCGCGTCGCCGAGATGGCTCGGCGCGTCGTCGGCCAGGTCGGCCAGTCGCGACCCGATGTCGAACTGCTCGTCGACGCCCCGCAGGAAGTCGTTGCGGTTGACCAGGTCGATCGCGTCGTCGACGTAGCGGGGCAGGTCGCGGGCCAGCGCCACGGCGTTCTCCACGATGCCGGGCACGATCAGCGCGCCGAGGGCCAGCGGGACGACGCAGGCGCCCAGGTAGACCACCGCGATCGCGGCGCCGCGCGGTATCCGTCGCGCGAGCAGGCCGACCGGCGCCGACAGCGCGATCGCCACGAACGCGGCGATCACCAGCCACCCGAGCGGCCGTCGCAGGAGATACGTCAGGTAGAGGGCGCCGACGACAGCGACGATGACCAGCGTCGTGCGGAGGACGGTGCGGATCCCCAGGTTGAGGCTCGACATCGCCGCCGACCGTAGCAGCGAGCCGCCGGCGAGTAGTGGTCCTACATAGGTGTGGTCGGACACCAGGCGACGTGCGAGGCGTCTCCTCCCGTACAACTTGGCCATGAGCGCGCCACGAACCCGCGTCCTGTACGTCACCGACCTGGCCTACGACGCTCCGGGTCGCCGCTACTGCGACGAGGACATCGACCTGTCGGCCCGGCTGCGGGAGAGCTTCGACGTCGCGCTGTGCCACCCGGCCGACGCCGTCGCGCTGATGGACGACTTCGACGTGGTCGTCCTCCGCAACTGCGGCCCGGTGATCCACTACCGCGACGCGTACGACGCCTTCCGCGAACGGGCCGCGGCGACGGGCGCCGCGGTCTTCAGCGAGATCCGGGGTCGCGCCGACATGGTCGGTAAGCAGTACCTGCTCGACCTGTTCGCGGCCGGGTACCCCGTGATCCCGACGATCGAGCGGCCGGAGCAGCTCGACCGCCTGCCGGTGGTCGACGAGTACGTGGCCAAGCCGAAGCACGGCGCCGACTCGATCGGGCTGCGCTTCGTGCGGCGCGACGAGCTCGCGACGCTCGCGTGGGGCGACCTGCTCGTCCAGCCGCGGATCGACTTCCGGTACGAGGTCTCGTTCTACTTCGTCGATCGCGAGTTCCACTACGCCCTGCACGCCCCGGACCCGGCGCGCCGGTGGGACCTGCACCCCTACGCGCCCGGGGCCGCGGATCTGGAGTTCGCGCGGCGGTTCGTCGACTGGAACGCCATCGACCGCGGCGTCCAGCGCGTCGACGCCTGTCGCACCGCGACCGGCGAGCTGCTGCTGGTCGAGCTCGAGGACCTCAACCCGTACCTCTCCCTGGATCGGGTCGAGCCGGCGCTGCGGGACGCGTTCGTCGACGGGATGGCGACGTCGATCCGGGCGCTGGCCGCGGGCCCTACGCGACCCTGAACTCGACCGTCTGCGCGGTTCCGGAGGGGGCGCGGAGCGTCAGCCGGTAGATGCCCTTGGGGAGCGTCTTCCGGTTCCAGCTGCCGGTGAGCTTCAGGTAGGTCTCCAGCGAGCTGACGGTGAAGACGCGCTCGCCCTTGAGCGGGCTGAACTTCCGCTTGCCCTTGGTGCCGGCCTTGGCGAGCGTGGCGGTGAGCTTGGTCTTGCCGGTGACGGTGACCTTGACCGTGGGGGTGCCCTTCTTGGGCTTCCTCGTAGCCACCGAGAAGGGGGACTTGCTGGCCTTCCGGGCCCGCTTCAGCCTGCCGCCGCTGTACCCGAGCGCGGAGACCCCCGGAGCCTGCGGACCGGCCCCGTCTCCGCCGGCACCGGCACCAGCACCGCCGGCACCCGCACCGGCGCCGCCGGCTCCGGCGCCCCCGCCCGAGCCGTCGCCGGGCGCGATGCCCTCGTTCTCCATCGTCCCGTCCCAGAAGACCCGGGTCTGGCGCGGCCAGGTGATGCCGATCCCGCCGACGACGCCCCAGTCGCGGGAGGTCGACGTGGTGGGCGGCGGGTTCCACCACGAGAAGCTGGGGTCGGGGGCGGACGGGTCGTCGCCGACGGTGTAGTCGAGCACGATCTTCTGGCCGCCGACCTCGGGCCCGTGCGCGCCGACCGCGATCCGCAGCGTCCCGAGCAGCAGCTCGGTGCGGCCGGTGATGCCGGATGCGTCGACCGTCGCG
>CAZMVL010000059.1:4302-11209 GCA_964569335.1 uncultured Paraperlucidibaca sp. | reverse complement strand
CGGCCGCGCCCTTCAGGCTGTAGAGCCGAACGTAGATCCGACTGCGGCTACCGGCCTCGTGGGTCCAGACGCGGAAGACCTCGTAGTTCGGGATCACCGAGTCGTCGACGTTCACGCCCCGGCCGTCGAACGCGGCGGCCGGCGTGAACGCCAGCAGCCGCGACTGCACGCTGCCGATGTCGAACCAGACCTCGCGCATGCCCGCCGGGAACCGCGAGAAGTAGCTGGTATCGACGTCCGGCGCGCGGTTCTCGACCAGGTACAGCGGCACCTCGACCTCCGTGTTCGCCTGGAACACCGAGGGGTGGGCCTTGACGTCGAGCGTGTAGTTGATGCGTGCGGTCGCCGCGGTCGGCACGACCAGCGCGAGGATCAGCAGGAGCAGCGCGGCTGGTGCGAACCGGTGCAGCGGGGAACGACGGGTGGGCATGCGGGCTCCGGAGACGGGGGATGCGTGGGCGACGACGCGACAACGGTCGCGGGCGCTACGCGTGCGCACGAAACGTACCGCCGTCGGAACCGGGCGCAAGGCGCGTCTTTGGTCACCGTCGGACGGCCGGATGCCAGGGGGAACCCTGGGTTTAGGACGGCCTCGGGCCCGCTCGGCGCGGGCCGTCCGGCGGTCGACCACGGATGCCGGAGCCGCTTCCGCGGGTCGGTTCTCGGCGAGCGGGTGGCGGCCGCACGCGACGACGAGCTGCTCCCTCCGCGGTCGGCGCCGGGCCGTCGGGTACGCTCGCTCGGCGGCCGTATCCCTCGACGGCCGGGGAGGAGACACCCGCATGGCGCCCACGAAGATCGCCGACTGGCAGGCCCTCGACGTCGACCGACCAGCCCACGCCCGGGTGGCGAACGTCGACCTCGTCGTCCTCCGTGACGCCGACGACGAGATCACGGTCCTCTACGGCCGCTGCCAGCACCGCGGGGCGCTGATGGCCGACGGCACCGTCCGCGGCGACCGCCTGCGCTGCGGGCTGCACGGGTCGACCTACGACCGGCGGACCGGGATCAACGTGCGGCACCGCGGGGCTGACCTGCCGCGGTTCGAGGCCTGGGTCGCGGACGGCGCCGTCTGGGTCGACGAGGAGGAGATCGCCGGCTGGGAGCGCCGCAACCCGCAGCGCTGGAGCCCCGGCGACTACCAGGGGCTCTACCAGGACCTGAAGGGGACCGCGGACGAGCCGCCCGTCGGCGACATCCAGCGGCTCGCCGCCGACGGGCTGGAGCGCGTCGGGCACCACGGTCCGGTCGCGGCGATGGGCGTTCCCCGGGGCGAGCTGCCCACCTGGGACGACCTGCAGCTGCTGACGGCGCAGCTCCACCGACCGCCGCTGCTGGACGACGCCGCGGTCGGCACCGACGTCGTGATCGGCCCGGCGGCCCGGCGTCCGCTGCGCCTGGAGATTCCGCTCTTCGTGTCCGACATGAGCTTCGGCGCGCTGTCGGAGGAGGCCAAGGTCGCGCTGGCGCTCGGGGCCGACCGCGCCGGCACCGGCATCTGCTCGGGCGAGGGCGGGCTGCTGGAGGAGGAGCAGCAGGCCAACCGGCGCGAGCTCTACGAGCTGGCCTCGGCGCGGTTCGGGTTCACGCTGGAGAAGGTCGCCCGCTGCCAGGCGTTCCACTTCAAGCTCGGTCAGGCCGCGAAGACCGGGACCGGCGGGCACCTGCCGGGGCACAAGGTCCGGGGGCGGATCGCCGAGGTCCGGGGCCTGGCCGAGGGCACCGCGGCGATCTCGCCCGCGCGCTTCCCCGACCTGACGACGACGGCGGACTTCCGCGCGGTCGCCGACGAGGTTCGCGAGGCGACCGGCGGGATCCCGATCGGGGTCAAGCTCTCGGCGCAGCACGTCGAGCGCGACCTCGACGCGGCGCTGGAGATCGGCGTCGACTACGTGATCCTCGACGGCCGCGGCGGCGGGACCGGCGCCGCCCCGTTGCTCTTCCGCGACAACATCTCGGTGCCGACGATCCCGGCGCTCGCCCGCGCCCGTCGGCACCTGGACCGGTCCGGGGCCACCGACGTGACGCTCGTCATCACCGGCGGGCTGCGGGTGCCGGCGGACTTCGCCAAGGCGCTCGCGCTCGGCGCCGACGCGATCGCGCTGTCGAACGCGGCGATGCAGGCGATCGGCTGCCTGGGCATGCGCGCCTGCCACACCGACCGCTGTCCCGTCGGGATCGCGACGCAGGATCCGGAGCTGCGCTCGCGGCTGCCGGTCGAGCAGGCCGCCGACCGGCTGGCCCGGTTCCTCGGCGCGTCGGTCGAGCTGCTGCAGGTGCTGGCCCGCGCCTGCGGTCACGAGCACCTGTCGGCCTTCGCCGTCGACGACCTCGTGACCTGGAAGCGCGACGTCGCCGACCTGGCCGGCGTGGCGTACGGAGGGGTCGGCGGCGCGCTGCCGGCCTGAACGACGCCCCCTCGTGTCCGCTGCCGGCGTCGCGTCGGTCACCGGCCCGGTGATGGGTCCCGAGATGCACTCGAGCGCCGTAGATCGCTGCGCTGTACGGTTCTCGCGCGGTGGCGTCTCCCGTCACCACGAAACCACAGGAAAGGACCACCCATGGTGGCAATCTCGCTGGACCGCTTCGCCCGTCCAGCCCTTGCGTTGGCGGTCGGATCGCTGGGCCTGGCCCTGCTCGCGACGCCCACCGGCGCCGCGAGCAAGAGCGACCGGTCCGATCGGCCGAAGTGCACGATCACCGGCACCTCGGGTGATGACGTGCTGCGGGGGACGCCGAAGGCCGACGTGATCTGCGGCGGTGCCGGCAACGATCGGATCTACGGTCGCGGCGGCGACGACATCCTGATCGGCGGTCCCGGCAACGATCGGATCTACGGTGGGGCCGGGGACGACACGCTGATCGGCGAGGCGGGACACGATCTGCTCGACGGCGGCGCCGGCGACGACCTGGTGATCGGCGGGCCGGGCAACGACCGCGTCGTCAGTGGCGGCGGCGTCGACACGGTCAGCGACACGGTGCTGAAGAGCAGCGACTGGACCTCCACGATCGAGTTCCGGTTCAACTTCCCGGCGGGAACGCGGATCCAGTTCGCCTACGAGGGCGGGAACTGCACGTCGGACGAGTACGGCACCCCGATCACCACCAGCGCGAACCCGCAGGTCTCGTTCATCAAGCTCTTCACGGGCCGCGGCGGGAGGGTCTGGGACAGCTGCAACTACGAGACGTCGTGGGCCAACTACCGGATGACCTTCGACACGCCCGACGGCAAGCTCCGGCAGGTGAAGTTCACCGCGAAGCAGCCCGGGATCGGGATCCACGAGGTCCGGATCGAGTGCGCCGAGCGCACGGTGAGCTGCGAGAACGGCACCAACAAGGTCGTCCTGTCGTACGCGGGCTGAGGGAGCTTCACGTCATGCCACGCGCGGTGCGGTTCTCCCGCTTCGGAGGGCCCGAGGTCCTCGAGATCGTCGACGTTCCCGAGTTGCGCCCGGGGCCCGGGGAGGTGCGCGTCGCCGTCCGGGCCGCGGGCGTGAACCCGTTCGACTGGAAGGTCCGCCGCGGGTACATGGCGGGCGGCGCGACGGCGCCCGACGGACCCCAGGGGCTGGGCCAGGACCTGGCCGGCGTGGTCGACGAGGTCGGTCCCGACGTGACCGCGTTCGCGGTCGGCGACGAGGTGCTCGGGTCGGGCCTCAGCCCGGCCTACGCCGAGCAGGCGCTGGCCCGCCCCGCCGACCTGGTCGCGCGCCCCGCCGACGTGCCGTGGGACGTCGCCGGCGGGGTCACCGGGACGGGACGCACCGCCTTCCGGACGCTGCAGCTGCTGGGCGTCGCCGCGGGCGAGACGCTGCTGGTGCACGGCGCGGCCGGCGGGGTCGGCTTCATCGCGGTCCAGCTGGCGGTCGCGCGGGGCGTCCGCGTCGTCGGCACGGCGCGCCAGAGCAACCACGAGCAGCTGCGATCGGTCGGCGTGCTCCCGGTGACCTACGGCGACGGCCTCGAGGAGCGGGTGCGCGACGTCGTGCCCGACGGGGTCGACGCGGTGCTCGACGCCACCGGCCACGGGGTGCTCGCGCTGTCGGTGCGACTGGCCGGGGGCCCCGAGCGGGTGCTCACGATCGCCGACGGCCGCGCGGCCGAGCACGGGGTGCGGTTCTCCTCCGGGGACGACGGCGCGCGGATGACCGGCGCGCTGGAGGAGATCGTCGCGATGGTCGCGGCCGGCACGCTGTCGGTTCCGGTGGCCCGCACCTACCCGTTGGCCGAGGTCGCCGACGCGCACCGGCTCAGCGAGTCCGGCGACGCGGGCGGCAAGATCGTGCTGCTGCCCTGACCGCGCGTCCGGCGCCCCCGCGGCCCGGACGGGACGGTCACGCCGGCGGCGGGGCGGTGCCCACCTGGTCCCGCTCGCACTCGCCCTCGATCCGGAGCGTGTGGAACGCGATCCCGAGCTCGCGCTGGTCGTCGCCCTCGCGGGCGTCGGCCGGCGCGATCGGGTGACGGACGACGAACGTCAGCTCCAGGCGGTTCCAGCCCGCGACGACGGCGGGCTCGATCCGCGCGGTCCGGCGGACCGTCTCCCGTCCGCGGGCGCCGAAGGTCCAGACCGCGACCGGGGCGTCGTTGACCACCACCTGGACGCTCATCCGCGGGTGATGGGAGGTCACCAGCGCCGTCACGCGGGCGTCGAGCAGCAGCGCGGCGTCGGCGGGCAGCGGACCGTCCAGCGGCAGCTGGATCACGGCGGTGCTGCCGCGGGTCCACGTGCCGTGCGGCTCGGCGAACCACCAGCCGGCCCGCAGGTGGCTGCCGCCGTCGCCGTCGTCGGCGAAGGACAGCGTCGACCCCAGCCGGTACGACGGCACGCGCGGGTCGGGTGCGGTCGTCGGCGCGCCCCGGTGGCGACGCCAGGACCGCCGCACCGTCCACGGGCGCCCCGCGGCGACGAACAGCGCGTGCGCGGGCACCGCGCGGGCGGCCGGCAGGCCCCAGCGGCGGGCCAGGAACCGCACGCCGTCGGCCGGTCCGGTGCGGACGCCGGGCGCCACGTAGGTGCCGACGCCCTCCTCGTAGGCCTCGAGCAGGCGACCGACGTGGCTGGGCACCACCGGGGCTCCGTCGGCCGGGTCGTCGTGGCGACGACGCCGCAGGCGGACCGCCAGCGGGACCGTTCCGCGCCGCAGCGCCCGGCGGGTCTCGCCGGGAGCGTCGATCGCGGCGACGTCCGCCAGGTAGTCGAGCGCATCGAGCGTCGACCGCGCGATCCGCAGGTCGCGGGCGCGGGCCGCCAGCCGGTCCCAGTCGAAGTCCGCGCCGTGGCGGCGCAGCAGCAGCGTGGCGTCGCCGACCCAGCGGGCCGGTGCCCAGCGCATGCCGTGCGCGATCACGTGCAGCAGGGTGTCCTCGCGGCCGGTCGCGGCGCACGCGACGCCCTGCATCCGGGCGGGAACGGCGCCGGACGTGAAGATCGCGTCGGCGGCGGGGTGGCGCGCCGCGGAGACCACGTGCCAGTGGAGGTCGAACCAGGCCCCGCGGTCGTCCCGGAAGGTGAGCGCGTGCAACCGGTCGCGGAGCGTGGTCGGGTCGACGACCGAGCGGAAGCCGTGGGCGTTGAGGGTGTCGGTCGCCGACCGCAGGTCGTCGGGCGCGACCAGCACGTCCAGGTCGGCCATCGGCCGCAGCTTGGCCGGGACGCCGTGGGCGTGGATCAGCGCGGCGCCCTTGACGAGGGTGGCGCGGACGCCCGCGGCGTCCAGGTCGCGCAGCACGGGCGCGGTGCGCGTGGTCAGGAACTGCGTGCGCAGCCAGGTGAACCGCACCGCGTTGCGCAGCTGCCGGTCGAGCGCCTCGTCGATCGGCAGCCGACCGGGCTCGGCGACCAGCAGGGGCAGGAGCTGGAGCGCGGTCTGGTCGAGCGCGTCGACGTCCAGCTGGGCCCGCCAGCGGGCGAACGCGGCCCCGGCGACGGCGGGGTCGGGATGCAGGCTGGCCCGCAGCATCCAGTCGAGCGGCGCCCGGGGCCGCATCCGCCCGGCGTCGCTCACGTCGCCCTCCGGCGGCGCAGGATCGCGGCGCGCGCGCTGTTGAGGTACCGCGCGTGCAGCTCGTCGCGGTGGACGATCGTCAGGTTGTCGCCGTGGATCCGTCGCTCGGCGACGACGGTGGCGACGTCGGCGATCGGGCATCCCGACTCGTGGATCCGCGCGAACAGCTCGAAGACCTCGTTGCGGGTCGGGTCCGCGCCGAACCCGCCGAGCCGCTCGAACCGGGTCCTCCGGATCATCAGTGCGCTCGGCAGGCGTCCGCGGACCGGCGTCGGGTCGACCCGGTGGCGGGCCCGCAGCTCCGCGGCGCGCGGTGGGTCGGCGAACGAGCGCACCCGTCCGCAGGCGACGTCGGCACCGGCGTCGAGCGCCGCCCGCAGCACCAGGTGGTGCTCGGGGGTGAAGCGATCGTCGGCGTCGAGGAACGCCAGCACCGGCGTGTCGAGGTGACGAGCCCCCAGATCGCGTGCCGCACCCGCGCCCCGGCCGCCGCCGGTCTCCAGCACGGTGACGCCGCGCGCCCGGGCGACCCCGGCGCTGCCGTCGGTCGAGCCGTCGTCGACGACCACCACCCGGGCCGCCGACCGTCGCTGGGCCGCGATGCTGTCCAGCGCCTCGCCGAGGAACGCGGCCTGGTCGCGGACCGGCACGACGACGCCGATCACCGGTCGCTCCGGGGCGTGTCGGGGCGGGGCGGTGCCGGCGGGACCGGCCCGACGTCGGCGCCCGGGCCGGTCGCGGCCGCTCGGCGACGGACGATCGAGCGGCGGACCGCCGCGAGGATGTCGTGGTGGACCGGGCCGGCGTGGACGGTGCTGTCGGGGCGCATCCGCTTGTGGACCACGACGTCGGCCACGGCGGCCGCGTCGGCGCCGGTCTCCTGCAGGCGGAGGAGCAGC
>CAZMVL010000059.1:0-4292 GCA_964569335.1 uncultured Paraperlucidibaca sp. | reverse complement strand
GGGGATCCCGACCCGCTCCAGCCACGGCCGCCGGATCAGCACGGTCTCCGGCAGCCGGGCGAGCACCGGGCGGTCGAGCAGCGCGGGACGGAGACCGGGGAACGGCCGACCGTCGTCGGTGAACGGCGCCACCTGGCCGTAGGCGTAGGCGACGGCGGGGTCCGCGTCCAGCGCGGCGGCGAGCGACGCCAGCGCGCCGGGGGCGTAGCGGTCGTCCTGGGCCAGGAACCCGACCGCGTCACCGGACGCCGCGACGACGCCGGTGCGGTAGGCGGCGGCGATCCCGGCGCGGGGCCCGTCGACCACGGTCGCCCACGGGCGGGCGGCGGCGATCCCCCGGGAGCGGTCGCGTGAGCCGTCGTCGACCACGATCACCTCGTCGGCCGGTCGTCTCTGCGCGGCCAGGCTTCCGAGCGCCTGCTCCAGCCAGCGCTCGCCGTCGCGAACGGGCAGCACGACCGAGATCCTCACGGTCCGACCGCTCCGCGTCGGCGCAGGGACGCGTGGATCGCCCCGACCAGTCCCGCGTTGGTGCGCGGGCGGTCGCGGGTCAGGCTCCCGGGGTGCAGGCGGTGCAGCGCCGTGACCGCGTCAACCGTGGCGATCCGCGCGCCGGCGTCGCGCATCCGCAGGACCCAGTCGACGTCCTCGCCGTAGAGCCGCGACTCGTCCATCCCGCCGTGGCGACGGAGCGCGTCGGCGCGCGCCAGCAGACCGCCGAGCTGCAGGCCGCTGATCGTCCCGTCGAGGGCGGTCGGGGGCCGACCGGGCGGGCCGTGCACCGGCTGGACGCGGGCGAGCACCAGGTCGATTGCCGGGTCCGCGTCGAGCGCGACCCGCCGCGGGTCGGGCGACGGCGCCGCCCAGAGGTCGTCGGCGTCGAGGAATCCGACGAGCCGCCCGCGAGCGGCGGCCAGCCCCCGGTTGCGGGCCGCGGCCGGGCCGGCCTGCGGCTGCGTCAGCACCCGGACCGGGGGACCGAAGGCGGCGGCGATCGCCGGCCCGTCGTCGGTCGAGCCGTCGTCGACGACGAGCAGCTCGAGCAGGCCGTCGGCGTGGTCGAGCACGCTGCGGATCGCGTCTGCGACCCACGGCCCCGCGTCGTGCAGCGGCATGATCACGGTGAGGTCGGTCATGCGACGATCCGCTCGGCCAGACCGGCGTCGATCCGTTCGGGGATCGCGCCGACGTCGGGTCCGACCTCCAGCTCGAAGGCCGGAAGCCGCGCGAGCAGGGCGGTCAGCGCCCCCAGCGTGACCGCGGACGCCGCCGGCAGCTGGAAGATCGTCGTCGGCAGGATCCGGGTCAGCGCCTCCCGCGGTGCCAGGCGGCGCAGCGTCCCGGTGCGCGGGGACACGCGGGGCAGGACGATCGCGTGCAGGTCGAGCGACGACGCGACCCGGTCGCCGACCGGCAGGCGCCACTTGCCGCGCCAGTCCTGCTCGGCGTCGCCGACGAGGTCCGCGAAGCCGCCGACCAGGCGCAGGCCGGCGGCGTCGGCCTTGGCGACCGCGTAGAGCGGGAAGACGCGCGGCTCGTCGGTGCGCACCAGGCAGTAGTCGTCGGCCACGAACGGCAGGCCGGCGGCGAGGAAGCCGAGCGCGGTCGTCGACTTGCCGGCGCCGCCCGGGCCGCAGAGCAGCACGCCCTTCCCCGTGGGGGTCGCGACCGCCGCGGCGTGCAGCAGGTGCAGGTCGTGGCCGGCGAGGGCCCAGCGCAGCAGCGCGCGCAGCGGCGCGCCGGGCTCCCACGGGGCCATCCGCGTGGCGTCGCGCGCCCACAGGATGCCGGCGCGCGCGGGGGCGTCGTAGAGGCAGAGGGTCGCGTGGGCGGCGTCGTACGCGCCGAGCAGCGGGCCCGCGGTCAGGCCGCGGATCTCGTCCCGCCGCAGGTAGCTCTCGCGCGGCCACGGCGGTGCGGGCATCGGGACGCCGCTGGCCGCGGTGTCGAACGCCCACAGCTCCGCGGCGGGCGCACCGGACGGGTCGGGATCGACCAGGAGCGCCGGGCCGAGCAGGCGGGTCAGCGACGCCCCGGCCAGGTGCGCGGCGATCGGCACGCCGCCGGGGGCCAGCCGCAGCGTGGTGACGCCGGAGGCACGATCGGCGGCCGCCAGGGCGCGTCGGAAGAACGCCTGCGCGGCCGGCACGACTAGGCCGCCGGCTCGGCGGCTTCCCCCGGCCGGCCGGACAGCGGCCAGCCGTCGCCGTCCAGGTCGATGTCGTGGATCGGATCGAGCATCAGCAGATCCTGCAGGTCGTTGAAGCGCTGCAGGTCGGGCGTGCCGAACGGTTCCTGGGGGGCGCGCCCGTCGGCGCCGTCGGGGGCCGCGCCGACGTCGGCGCCGGCCGGGACGACCAGCTGCTCGTCCCGCAGCCGCGCCAGGAACTCGTCGACCACCGTGGCGAGCGGTGCCCGGTCGGAGGCGTAGCGGTCGGCGAGCGTGGCGGTCAGGGCGGCGGCGGAGCGCCCGGGTGACAGCAGCGCCCAGATCACGCTGGCCGCCGGGTTGAGCGCGTAGTAGCAGCCGGTGACGAGGTGGACCAGGACCGCCTCGCCGTCGAAGGTCTCGTCGATCACGTCCGGGCGGGCCGGGCGCAGCGGCGTCGTGGGGTCGAGGGCTCCGGACATCGGCAGCGATTGTACGCTCGTCCGGCGGCGCTCATCGACCGTCTTCGCGGGGGCCGGGCTCCGCCGTTCGCGGCGGCGATCGCGGACGGCGCTCGGGTCCGGCTCGCGGAGCTGGCTCGCGGGCGTCGGTGCTTTGCGAGGCTCTTGGGATGGCAGCGCGACGGGCCTGGCTGATCGGCGGAGCGACCGTGGGCGGGCTGGTGCTCGCGCTCGTCGTGTGGGTCGCGGTCGGCGGCGAGGACGACCCGCTGGAGCCGCTGCGCGAGCACGCGGCGGTGACCGCGGTCCGCACGGAACGCAACGACCTGGAGCTGCGGGTCCGGCCGGACGCGTCGCCGGAGGCGATCGCGGAGCTGGCCGAACGGCTCCCGGAGGGGCGCCTCGACGGGCGGATGCGGGTCGGTGCGGTCAACGTCCGCTTCCGGCGGACGGCGGACCTGCGCCAGCTGCCCCCGGCGATCAGCGCGCTCGCCCGGGTCGAGGCGCCCGCCGAGAGGATCGAGATCCGTGCCGGGACGCCGCGCCCGCGGGTGATGGCCTGGGTCGCGCGGCGCGAGCAGGCCGCGCCGTTCGCCCGTGAGGCGGTCGAGCGGCTGTCCCAGGATGGGGTCCGGGGCTCCGGCATCGACGGGCTGGAGGTGCGGATCGACGACACGCCCAGCGGCCTGCCGGTCGTCCGGCTCGACGCGTCGCTGGCGTTCTCGGCGGGTCCGGTCCGGGAGGTCCTCGCGGCCGCGAGTCGGGTGCCGGAGCTCGACCCGAACGTGAGCGTCACGCGCTCCACCGGCGAGCTGAGCGTCGTGGCCGCCGACGTCGCGGCGGTCGGGGCGGCCTGGGACGCGGCGGTGGCGGCGCTGCGGGGCCCGGACGACCAGCGCGGGGCCGTCCGGATCGCGGTGGCGGTCGCCAGCCCCGGAGACCAACCCGGCGGGCGCAACGTGGTGCTCCGCGGCACCGCGGACGAGAGCCCTGGTCGCGCGGTCGCGCTGCTCCGCGTGCTCGCGCGCGACAGCGATCGGCCGTACGTCCAGGCGAGCCTCGAGTACGCGGCGGGCCGGTTCCCGGACGCGGCGGCGGCGCGTACGGCGGCGGTCGCCGCCCGGGCACGCGGCGTCGACGGCATGGAGGTGCGGTGGAGCACGGCCACGGAGCAGACCGCGTGGCTCGGCGGCGCCGGCAACGCCGGCCGCGACGAGACGCGGATCAACGCGGAGCCGGCGACCGTCGTGCGGTTGATCCCGGGCGTCGCACGGGCGCGCCGGGCGGGAATTCCCGCGCTGCGCTGGAACGAGCGCCCGTCCGTCGGGACGCCGTCGCTCGCCGTCGCGCGTCCCCGGTGGCTGGACGACGGAGCGGCCGTGGGCGAGAGCGCCGCGTCGCTCCGCCGCCTGGCGCGGGCGATTCGCGCGATCGACTGGCCGGGCGCGGCCACCTTCACCGTCGTCCTGGGGCCGGGATCGTGCTCCGAGCGTCCGACCGCGCAGTCGGTCGCCCAGTTCGTGTCGACGAGCACCGGCCGAGCCCGCTCGGTCCGCGGCGGGGCGGCCTGCACCGACGCCGCGGCGGTCCGCGCGGCCCGCCGGGCGTGGAACGCGACCGCTGCGGAGCGGTGAGCCTACGGGAGGGCGTTCGCGGCGGCGTCGGGGCCGACCGGTGCGAGC
>CAZMVL010000058.1:19473-25038 GCA_964569335.1 uncultured Paraperlucidibaca sp. | reverse complement strand
CAAGATGATCGGCGTGTTCGTGCCGGACGTCCTGAACCAGCCGGAGCAGTGGGCGGACGTGCAGGCGATCGTGACGCAGCAGGCGGTCGAGTCCGCCGAGCGTCGTGGGGACCCGGTGCCGATCAACTCCTACCTGCAGCTGCTGGCGGCGCAGACGGCCGCGAAGCGCACGCGGTTGGCCAAGATCACGGAGCAGACGATCCGTGACCTGGCGTCGCCGAGCCAGAAGAAGGACATCGACGAGGCGATCAAGAACGCGAAGGATCCGAACGCGCAGACCGCCGCGGGCCAGGCCGCAGCCAACGCGACCCCCGAGACGATCACGGTGCCGGACGACGCGAAGTAGGGCCCACCAGACGACGACCAGGGCCGGGTTTTGGATACGATGCTCGAGCCCTGGTAGCTCAACTGGTTAGAGCAGCGGACTCTTAATCCGAAGGTTGAGGGTTCGAGTCCCTCCCGGGGCACTCGCGTAAGAAGCCCCCGTCGTCGACGGGGGCTTTCTTCGTTCGGGGGCGGTGGATCCTTCTCCCGCGCTGTTCCGTCCGCTCTAGCCGAGACGCGATGCGAGACGCGCGTGGACGCTCCTCAGGTGCTGAATCGCCTGGTGATCCTTCTCCAGCCGTGCGGCTTGCGGACGCGTCGGAGCACGGTATCGGCCGCTGGTGCCGTAGGGCTCTTGGCACGGCTGCTCCGTCCGGGAGATCGCCAGCTGCGCCACGGCGAGTCCCGGGTACAGCGGAATTGGGCTGTTTCCCTCGTTGGCGAGCTCCAACGTCAGACACCCGGAGAACCCGGGCTGCACGAAGATCGCTGTCGCGACGATCAGCCCCAGACGTCCCCAGGAGGATCGCGAGTTGACCGACGCGCCGAGATCCGGCGGAAGCCGGATGAACTCCAGGGTGCCGGCGAGCAGGAAGTCCTGAGGATGGAGCCACAGCTTCTCGCCGACCGGAACGACGACGCGCTCGTAGTGATCGTCGAAATCCGACTGGCCCTGCGTCCCCGGGTCCAGGCCGGAGCCCTTGGTCCGGCGAAGCACGAGGAAGTCGGTGCCCAAGCGCAAGTCGACCGTCCCGGGGCCGATCTGATGCTCGTCGAGCAGGGGCGTGATCACCAGCCGCTCTTCCAGGGGTAGCTTGCGTGCCTCGAGGATGTCGTCGCGGCTCAGGAGGCTCATGACGGATCCCACGATTCGACCATGACGCTGAGCTCGAGGGCCTTCCCAAGCATCTCCTGGAGCTGGTCGTCGCCGATCGCGCGGTCGAGGGTCGAGGGTCGGTCGCCGTGTCTGTTGACCGCGGCCCACCAGCCGCCGAGGACGATCCCGCGTCGGTCGAGGCACCGGCCGTTGATCTCGACCGGCAGGATGTCGTGCGTCAGGAGGGCGAGCGTGCTCTTGGCTGACTCCGCGGTCTCGTCGACGGATGGCGCGCGGTCTCCGATGCGCTCCTGACTGATCTTGCGAAACACCGCAGCGTTGCTGCGCAGGAGGTCGTGCGAAAAGTGGCTGAGCGCTTCGAACTCGGAGCTGTCGTCGCAATCGGCGATGGCGTCGAGTGCCGCGACGAGCCCTGGCGTTCGGTCTTGCAACACGCCGTCCCAGCCGCGAAGACGTAGATGATCGAGCACCAGGCGCATGCGCAGGGCGTTCGACGGGTGCTCGTCGCCCGGCCGGTTGTAGCCCATCGGCATCGCGAAGGCGGCAAGCGCAAAGGCAAAGCTCGGACCGCACCATTCGACGGCCAGGGCGTCGCAGAGCAGCTCGGTCGTCCAGGCGAAGAGCTTCGAGATAAGCTCTTCCTCGACATCGGCGGCGGGTACCTGACGGTCCGCAGCCGTCTCGGTGATGACGACCTCGTAGCTCGCGGCGGTCTTCGCATCGTCCAGGATGGCGGTGAGCGCCTTGTGCGCGAACTGGTACTCGTCGACGGCGGAATGCCCGAGCTCGTGCGCCAGAATCGCGTGCTGAAGCACGCGGTCGGCGTCGGTGAGCGGAAAGTTGAGCACGATCGGTCGGTGCGTGCCCTGAGGCGTGAAGGTGGGATTCGCGGCGAGGTACGACTGAAACGGCCACCACGTGGTCGAGTACATGAACTCGGCGTCCGGAACGACGACGAGATCGACAGCCGAGCCCACGATGTCACGGGCCATTTCCTCGGCGTGGTACAGGCTTCCGAGGTTCAACCGTGGTGTGCTCGTGGCTTCCAGCCACGGCAACGCCGAATGGGCGGCTTGTACCTCACCCGCTGCGATCCGCAGCTTGCGTGCGTAGCTCCG
Organism: uncultured Paraperlucidibaca sp.; assembly: GCA_964569335.1. Lineage (GTDB taxonomy): Bacteria > Pseudomonadota > Gammaproteobacteria > Pseudomonadales > Moraxellaceae > Perlucidibaca. Next base: position 22,758 of record CAZMVL010000058.1, on the reverse strand, counting down.
GAAGGAGCTGGTGCCGCTGTCCTCGGCCGGAGGGTCCCCCAGCTGTTGCTTGACGCATTCAAGAAGGTCGGAGATGTGCTGATGCAGCGCTTGGCCGCGCGATGTGGGTGGACGCTCCATCCGTCGGTCGGAGCCAATCAGCTCCAGGTGTCGAGAGATGTGAGCGTCGAGAAGGCTCAGGTCGGCTGCGTCGCCGTCCATGGGGACCGTGTCGAGCGGTGCATACGGATGCTGGTGCCACGGGCAAGCTGTAGGTCCGCGATCAGTGAGAACAGCTTGATCAGTCGGTCAACGTGCTTCGGATCCACGTTCCGCTGGTTCTCCGCGAGGGCGCGAGAGGCGACGGCCAAGGGGTCGACGACCTCGGCCACGTCGGCGGCAGTAGTCCCGAACGCGCGTCGGGCTGCTGACTGGGCGGTTTGCCGGGCGGTGATCGAGTAGGCACGTCGAGCAGGATCCGGGATCCCCTTGTCGGCCGAGAGCGAATCCAGCAGGTCGGCCGCGCGATTCAGCACGGCCGAGTCGGCCGACCGAGGGTGCCCCAGGCGCACGCGGTCGATCGCGAGCACGACATCGCTGGCGAAGGAGCCGAAGGCGGCCGCATCGCTGGCTTCCTTGATGCGTTGGAGATTAGCCACGGGACCCCAGTCTGACGGGTGGAGTTGAAGGGAACCAGAATTGCGCAGTCCCGGGATACACCGTACGGTGTATCCCGGACGGATGGCTCGCGAAGACAACCAGATCAACGTTCGGCTGTCGTCCGAGCGGTACGAGGCGCTGGAAAGTGCGGCCTTCGTAGAAGGCCCTGGGGTCACACCGGGCGCACTGGTTCGGGCGCACGTCGAGGCCTACGCCGACCGTGTGGCGAAGGAGCCGGCAGTACGCGCGGCGATCGATGCTCGCCGGCAACGTGCGGCGGAGCGTGCGGCGGAGATCACGCCGATCCGCGGACGAAATCGCCTCGGCGAATCCGGGGAGACGTGAGCGATTCGGCTTGGAAACCTTGGCGGTACGTGCCACGAAGCCCATTGAAGAGCGGAGCGTTCTGGGCAGTGAATCTCGCCCCCGAACCATCAGACGGGGAGGCGACGGCGTGGCCGGCGCAGCTCAGAACGCTCCGCGCCGCCCGAAGACCGCGGGGATCGTCTTGACCAGGATCGACAGGTCGAGCGACACCGACCACCGCTCCAGGTACAGGAAGTCCAGGCGGACCATGTCGTCGAAGTCCAGGTCGGAGCGGCCGGAGACCTGCCACAGCCCGGTGATCCCGGGCAGCACCAGGTAGCGCTTCTTGTGCCACTCCTCCAGCCGCTCGTAGTCGCGTTGCGGCAGCGGGCGCGGGCCGACCAGCGACATCCGGCCCTGCAGGACGTTCCAGAGCTGCGGCAGCTCGTCGAGCGACAGCCGCCGCAGGACCTTGCCGACCGGGGTCACGCGCGGGTCGTCGCGGATCTTGAAGATCGCCCCGTTCGCCTCGTTCATGTCCTCCAGCTCGCCCTGCTGGTGCTCGGCGTCCTGGTACATCGTCCGGAACTTCAGGCAGTCGAACGGCACGCCGCCCACCCCCGGACGCCGTGAGCGGTAGATCACCGGACCGGAGCTGGTGATCCGGATCGCCACGCCGATCGCCAGCAGCAGCGGACTGATCAGGATCAGGATCAGCAGGCTGACCACCAGGTCGAAGGTGCGCTTGACGACGAAGTCGAGGCCCTCGGAGACCGGCGGGCGGAGCTCGAACAGCGGCACCGCCTGCCCGGGCAGGAGCTCGGCGCGCTGGACCAGGATCTCCATCGTCGACGGTGCCACGCGCACGTGGACGCCGCGCTGGTGGGCCTGGTCGACGACGTCGAGCGCCAGGTCCTGCGGGAAGGCCGGATCGGTGATGATCAGCTCGTCGATCTGGCCCTCGGCGAGCAGCCGCGGCAGGTCGCTGACCAGGCCCATCCGCGGCGTCTCGCGCGACTCGGGCTCGCCGGCGCTGGCGACCAGCGACCCGACCACCTGGATCGCGGTGTCGACGTCCTCGGCGAGCGCCGACGCGACGTCGTCGGTGAACCGCGCGGGGCCGATCAGTACGGCGCGACGCTGCTGCCCGGCGCGCTTCAGCAGGCGACCGCTGGCGCTCTCGTAAGCCAGTCGCAGGACCGCGATGTAGGCGATCCCGACGCCGAGGCTTCCGTAGAAGATGTAGAAGCTGGAGAACTGGTTGCGCTGGCCGGTGATCAGGATGAAGACCATGCAGACGACGGTGGCCTGGAACAGGCCGGTCACGATCTTGCCCAGTCCTGGTCGCTCGGTCCGGCGGCCGTAGAGCCCCAGCCGCGCGAAGTTGAACAGCACCACGAGGATCGCGAACGGCGCGATCTCCTTGGTCTGCTGGGCCTGCAGGCTCAGGTCGAACGTCCCGTACCAGAGCTCCTTGAGCGCCAGCGCGGTGAAGATCGCGGCGCAGATGCAGACCGCGTCGATCGCGACCAGCGAGACCAGTCGCATGGCGTGCCGCAGCGTCTCGCGCCGCAGCAGGAACATGAACGCCGTCGGTCGTCGGGCTCGGATGTCGGTCGTCGACGTCGACATCGGGCTCTCGACGGGCGACAGCGAGGTCGTCGTCCGCTCGGGGTCCTCGGCTGGAGTCGTTGCAGCGGAGCGCACCAACCACGAATCGTCGCAGATGGCGGGTACCCGCGCGCGCGTGGGTGGCAGCCTGCGCGCGTCGCGGCCGGGGCGCCTGGGCGTGGGCCGCGGCTCAGACGGGGTAGCCGAGCAGGCCGTTGCGGCCCGCCGAGGAGATGGTCCGCTCCAGGCCCTCGCGGAGACCGACGGACGGCTCCCAGTCGAGGGCCATCTTGGCCAGGCTGATGTCGGGACGGCGCTGCTTGGGATCGTCGGCCGGCAGCGGCTGGTGGACGATCTCGCTGTTGGAGCCGGTCACCTCGATCACGGTCTGGGCCAGCTCGAGCAGCGTGAACTCCTCCGGGTTGCCGATGTTGATCGGCTCGTGCGCTCCGGACTCCGCCAGCGCGATCAGGCCGTTGACCAGGTCGTCGACGTAGCAGAAGGACCGGGTCTGGCTGCCGTCGCCGAAGACCGTGATCGGCCGGTGTTCGAGCGCCTGCCGCAGGAACGTCGGGACGGCGCGACCGTCGTGCGGGCGCATCCGCGCGCCGTAGGTGTTGAAGATCCGCACGATGGCGGTGTCGACGCCCTGCTGGCGGTGGTACGCCATGGTCAGGGCCTCCGCGTAGCGCTTGGCCTCGTCGTAGACGCCGCGCGGGCCGATCGGGT
>CAZMVL010000058.1:0-19463 GCA_964569335.1 uncultured Paraperlucidibaca sp. | reverse complement strand
TCGCCGTAGACCTCGGACGTGGAGAACAGCAGGAACCGTGCGCGGTGCGCCTTGGCCAGCCCCAGCGCGTGGTGCGTGCCGTGCGATCCGACCTTGAGCGTGTGCAGCGGCAGCCGCAGGTAGTCGATCGGCGACGCCGGCGACGCGGCGTGGTACACGACGTCGACGGGCTCGTCGACGAAGAACGGATCGACGATGTCGACCTGCAGGAAGCGGAACTGGTCGCCGCGGATGTGCTCGATGTTGCGCAGCGACCCGGTCTCCAGGTTGTCCACGCAGATCACGCGGTGCCCGCGCGCCAGCAGCGCGTCGCACAGGTGCGATCCGAGGAACCCCGCACCACCGGTCACCAAGCAGGTCGACATGGGTACGAGGGTATCCGCTGACCGGCCCGGGCTAGCTGCCGGTGGGCGTTGCGTCTTCGGGCCCGGCGGTTCCGGGGTGCGACGGCCACCAGAACCGCGGGCCGATCAGCGTGACCAGTGCGGGCACCAGGATCGTGCGGACGATCAGCGTGTCGATCAGGATTCCCAGCCCGACCACGATGCCGACCTGGGTCAGCGTGATCAGCGGCAGCACCCCGAGCACCGCGAAGACCGCCGCCAGCACGATCCCCGCGCTGGTGATCACGCCCCCGGTGCTGGCGAGCGCGGCGACGATCGCCTCCCGCGTCGGCTTGGTCGCGGCCTCCTCCCGCGCCCGGGTGATCAGGAACATGTTGTAGTCGACGCCGAGCGCGATCAGGAAGAGGAAGCTCAGCAGCGGCACGGGCACGTCGATCCCCGGGAAGCCGAAGACGTGCTCGTAGGCGAGCGTGGCGGCGCCCAGCGCGGCCGCCCAGCTGAGCACGTTGGTCAGGCTCAGCACCACGGCGGCGACGACCGACCGCAGCAGCATCAGCAGGACGATCAGCACCACGGCCAGGACCAGCGGGACGATCAGCCACTGGTCGGACGCGGCGGCGGCCTGCTTGTCGAGCTCCTGCGCGTCGAGTCCGCCGACGACCGCCTGGCCCGGACCGTCGTCGAGTCGATCCCGCAGCCGCTCGACGGTGCGGAGCGCCGCGTCGCTCCCGGACGCCGCCTCCAGTCGGGCCGTGACCTGCGCCCAGTCGTCGTCGGCCGGGCCGGGCCGCGCGTCGAGCACGCCGTCGACGTCGCGGACGGTCGCGACGATCCCCTCCACCTTCCCGGAGCGCCCGACGATCGTCACCGGCTCGCCGAAGCCGGGCCCGAAGGCGTCGGTGATCCGCTCCTGCCCCACCACCGAGTCCGGGCGATCGCGCAGCTGCTCGGTCTGCGACAGCCCGACGTCGATCCGCAGGCAGCCGAGCGCCAGGACGACCAGCAGCGCCAGCGTGCCGACGCTGACCAGCGCGGGCCGCTCGGTGACGGCGCGGCCGATCCGCGACCAGCCGCCGCTGAGCGCCGGGTTCTCCGTCCCGTAGCGCGGGACCACGGGCCAGAACAGCTTGCGACCGAACAGCAGCAGCGCCGGCGGTAGCACGCCGAGGGCGAAGATCAGTGCCGTCAGGATGCCCAGCGCGCCGGTCAGGCCGATGTTGCGGCTGAACGGCAGCTCCGCGAAGGCCAGCGTGATCAGGGCCAGGATCACGGTGCTCGAGCTGGCGAGGATCGCGGGAGCGGCCCGCCCGATCGCCACCCGCATCGCGTCGTGGCGGTCCTCGTGGGCGCGCAGCTCCTCGCGGTAGCGCGCGACCAGCAGCAGCGCGTAGTTCGTGCCCGCGCCGAAGACCAGCACCGACACGATCCCGCCGGTCGAGCCGTCGGCGATCAGGCCGGCCTCGCGGCTGAGGATCGCCAGCATCGACGCGACGGCCCGGTCGGCCAGCGCGATCACCGTCAGCGGTACGAGCCACAGCCACGGGCTGCGGTAGGTCAGCAGCAGCAGGATCGCGACGACCAGCGCGGTGACCAGTAGCAGGCGGGTGTCGGCGCCTGCGAAGACGTTCGACAGGTCGACGCGGAACGCGGCGGGTCCGGTGACCTCGGCCCGCAGGCCGCCGGGCAGGTCGGCCTCGACCCGGGTGCGCAGTTCCTCGACGGTCCGCGCCAGCTCGTCGGAGGCGCCGCCCTCCGCGTTGCCCTCCCCCTCGTCCAGCGGCACGGTCAGCAGGGCCGCGTCGTCGTCCGGGGCGAACGTCGGGTCGCCGACCTCCCCGTCGACGGCCAGGTCGGTGATCCGCTCCCGGGCGTCGTCGATCGCCGGGCGGTCGCGGTCGCCCAGCCGCTCGCCGTCGGTGCGGGTGAAGACGACGATCGCCGGCTGCTGCCCGGACGACGGCAGCTCCGCCTGGAGCTGGGCCGCGCGCGCCGAGTCGGACCCGGACGGCAGGCCGGCACCCGGACCGCCGTTGGGGGCGGTCTCGCCGCCGAGCCCGATCAGCGCGACAGCCGCGATCAGCCCGATCGCCAGCGAGATCAGCTTGCTGCGACGGCCGGTGATGACGCCGATCAGCCAGTGGCCCAGGTGGCGTCCGGCGGCAGCCGGCGAGGGATCGCGGCGACGGGCGGGCGGCGAGGGATCGGTCGGCACCCAGGTAGTTCTATCAAAGAACTATTCTGTAGTAGAATCAGAACCGATGGAGCGGGCGCAGGCGGCAGCGGATCGGGAGACGAGTCCAGCGGGGCGGGTGGACCGGGCGGCGCTGCGGCAGCTCCTGCGCCGCCACGCCGAGGAGCTGACCCAGGTCGCGGCGGCGTTCGGCGACGCCCACGGGCTGCACCAGACCGACGTCGCCGCGCTGGCGGCGATCGCCCGGTCGCCGTCCGCGATCGGCCCGGCCGCGCTGGCCGAGGCGCTGCGGTTGAGCCGCCCGGCGACGACCGCCCTGCTCGACCGCCTGGAGGCCGTCGGTCATGTGGTCCGCCGGCCCGATCCGCGGGACCGCCGCCGGGTCACCGTGGAGCTCCAGCCGGAGGCGCAGGCGCTGGCGGCGGCGTTCTTCGGGCCGCTCGGCGACGCCTACGAACGGGTGATGGACGCCTACGACGACGACGAGCTGCGTGTCGTCGAGCGCTTCCTGCGCGACGCGATCGACGTCGGAGTGGCCGCGCGCGAGCGGCTCAGCGGTCCGGCCGGGTAGCGCCGCCGCCTAGCGCCGCGCCGCCTTCATCTGCTTCTTGGGGATCTTGCCCGCCGGCTCGTACTCGCGCTTGCCGTGACGGACGGCCAGGCCCTCGGCCTCGAGCCGCTTCCACACCACGGGGCAGCGCTTGCAACGAGGTCCGCTCTTGCAGCACTTCTTCTTCGTGGTGACGGGATCACCCATCCCCTGAAGCGTACCGCGCGCCGGAAGGGGCAATTCGGGCTCCCCAAGCCGATTCCGCGGCCAGGCCGGTCGCTACAGTGATCGCCATGCCTGCCCCCGCCTTCGTCGACGCGCTCAACGAGCAGATCGCCCACGAGTTCGCCGCCAGCCAGCAGTACGTCGCGGTCGCCGTCTACTACGACGGCGAAACCCTTCCGCGGCTGGCGGGGTTCTTCTACGCGCAGGCGCTGGAGGAGCGGGGCCACGCGCTGAAGATGGTCCAGTACCTGATGGATCAGGACGCGGACGTCGTGATCCCGGCGGTCGCGGCACCGCAGAACGGGTTCGCTGACATCGTCGAGCCGGTCCAGGTGTCGCTCGAGCAGGAGAAGAAGGTCACCGACCAGATCGCCAACCTGGCGCGGATCGCGCGCGAGACCGGCGACTACCAGTCCGAGCAGTTCATGCAGTGGTTCCTCAAGGAGCAGGTCGAGGAGGTCTCCTCGATGTCCGACCTGCTGACCACGGTCAAGCGCTCGCAGGCCAACCCGTTGTGGGTGGAGGAGTTCCTGGCGCGCGAGAGCTTCGGCGGTGGCGAGGAGGCGGAGGTCGGCGCTCCGCCGACCGCCGGCGGCGACGTCTAGCGCGCCGGTCCACCCCGGTTGGGTGGACCGATGTATTAGAAACATCCAGGTGTTCTGAATTGACGTAGCCGCCCCTTGGCGGCTACGGTGTAAGCGGGCCTTGGGTGGCCCCGGCGCCGGGTCGAGCGCAAGCGGCAGTTCGCACGGGGCCTCGTGGGGCACGGCGAGCCTTGTCGTTCGCGCGGGACCGAGCGGGCGACCGGGACGGCACGGCGGGGTCCCTACGCGTCGTCGTTGATCCGGCGCGCAGCGCAGTAGCCGGGGTGCCCCCACGGTTCAAGGGAGGGGCACCCCGGTTACCACGATTACCGAGCATAGCGGGGTCCGAGGGGCAGGATTACGGGGTGCGACTCGATCGGCCCGGTGCTGCCCTGTCGGGCCGCGCTGCGCGGTGGGTTGCCGCGGCCGGGGGCAGATCGCCAGCCGCGGACCAGTCGGATCAGCCGAAGCATCTAATTCTTGGACACATATATGTTTGCCAAAATGGGCAGGGGAGTGGTGATCGCGGCCGTCACCGGACTGGTCGCCGGGGCGCCAGCGGTCGCGGAGGCCGACGAGTGGCAGGTCGGAGGCTTTCCCTTGGTGGGAGTGGCCCAGACGGAGGGGACCGCGTGGATCGGATTCACGATCGCGGTCGCTCCCGGGGTCACACCGACGATCACCTGTCCGCTGGACGTTACTGCCGAGCTGTTCAACGACGCGGGCACTGGCGCGGGAGAGATCCTGGATCTGGACGTTGCAGGGTACTGCCAGATTTCTGGCGCGTTCGGGTGCGACGTCTACGCGCTGACGCCGCAGTTCCCGTGGACCCTGACGGTCGATCCGGGCACTCGCGTCCGGGCCGACGGAATCGACCTCACGGTGACGCTGGGCGGCACGCTCTGTGCCTTGGCGGGAGACCACCAGTTCGCCGGGTCGGTATCCGGCACGTGGAACAACGCCACCGGAGCGTTGGAGTTCGTAAACGAACCGGGCCTGACGGCCGCGGGCGCGTTCCCGGTGACGGTCAACGGCGACCTGTCCCTCGAAGAAGAAGGAACCGGCGCGGCGATCACGCTGGCGCCATAGCCGCAGGTAAACACCGAGCGCTGCGCCTTCGGGATCGCCCGGGGCGAACGCCCACGGCGGCGTCAAGCAAAGCATTGAAAACAACGCAAAGCAAGGGGAGAAATGAACAAGATGAGGGCAATCAAGCAAGGCCTGTTGGCCGTAGTTGCAGCCGGGATCGCCGCGGCGGCCCCAGCCGTCGCCGCGGCGGACCAGTGGGAAGTGGGTGGAACGCTGCTCACGGGGACGGCGATGGTCGAGGGGGAAAGCACGCTCTCGATCACGGCGCAGGCAGCTCCAGGGGTGTTCATCACGACCACGTGTGACGTACTCGTTACTGCCGAGATCTGGAACGACAGTGGGACTGGGGCCGGCGAGGTCTCGATGGTCGACGTTACTTACGCAAGTTGCATGGTCACAGGGCTGCCGTTCTGCCGAGTTGGCTCGGTCAACTCCAACCTTCCCTGGACGTTTGACGTACTTTCCGACACTCGCGTTGAGATCGGCGGAATCGACTTCACCACTACGCTCGCGAACGACGGTGGATCATGCGCCCTCGCCGGTGCGCGCCAGATCCTCGGATCGGTGACGGGATCTTGGAACAACAGTACAAGCGAACTGGAGTTCAACAACGCAACCGGAATGAGTATCGTCGGCATGGGGCCAACGGTTGTGAACGGAAACCTGTACCTCGAAGAAGAGGGGACGGGAGCACCAATCTCGCTCGCGCCGTAGCGACGCGAGATCGCTTCGTCTGAGAAGGACCACTGTGCAAACAGATTAAAGGAACGACAATGAACAGAATGAAGCACCGGCTAATCGCCGCGCTAGCAGCCGTTGTAGCAAGCACGACGACGACACCGGGGGCGGCCGCGGACGAATGGCACGTAGGCGGCGTTCCGTTGACCGGTACGGCCAAAGTCGAGGGACTGAATAGCCTCTCGGTAACGATACCGATCGTCCCCGGAATTACGGTTGCCACAGCGTGCGACGTGCACGTGACTGCCGAGATCTGGAACTCCGCCGGCACTGGTGCTGGCCAAGTCGCGACGTTCCGGCCAACTATGCTCACGTGCGCCATCTACGGCATGCCGTTCTGCCGACTCACATACTTCGAGAACGATGCGCCGTGGGACATCTCAGTGATAGCCGATACTCGGGTCCAGTTCGATTCTGTCGACCTGCGAATGGTGTTCGTGAACGACGGTGGTACGTGCGCGATAGCGGGCGGTCACCAGGTGACCGGATCAGTGGCGGGTCGGTGGCATAACGGAGCTAGTGAACTCTACTTTGACAATGAGTATGGACTCACGACGACCGGAGCGCGTCCGGCGATCATCAGCGGGTCGATCTATCTAGAAGAAGAGGGCACGGCGGCCGCGGTCACCTTGCAACCGTGAGACTGGGCGGCGAACGGCGAGGATCGACGTGGCCTGCTGAGCAGGAGGGCACGGAACGGCCCTGGCGCCCGTACGCTTCTATTTGGAAACACCAGGGCGCTGATCCTTGACCGACGTGTTCCTCTCGGTGTACGGTCAACGCTATAGCTCGGGGGAGCTTTAAAAACGTGTTGGCCCTGCTGGAACCGCGGGCAACGCTGCGCTCGGCCTTGGTCGTCGTGCGTCGCGCGTGGGAAGCGTTGAGGGCCCTTACGGCTCGGCGACTCGTGTCGTCGAGCAGCGCAGATGCCGGGTCGTCCCATGGTTCAAGGGAGGGCGCCTCGGCACCACAAAGCTCGACATCGTCGGGCATAACGAAAGAGAAATGATGTTCGGAATCATGAAGAAGGCGATGGTCGTCGCGGCCGTTGCGGGTATCGCGGCTGCGGCCCCGGCCGTCGCGTCGGCGGACGAGTGGTTCGTCGGGGGCAATCTCGTGGGTGGGCCCTCGACGCCGGCACTGGTTGACGGGGAGAGCCAGCTTTCCTTCACGGTGCAGGCCGCGCCGGGTCTCTTCGTCACGACGACCTGTGATGTGTACATTACTGCGGATCTGTGGAACGCAGCGGGTACTGGGCACGGCGAGGTGACTATCTTCGATCCTACTGAGACCAGCTGCCAGGTGACGGGCGTGCCGTTCTGCTTGGTTGAGGAGGTCCACGCGGATACGCCGTGGACTATCGAAGTCCTGGCCGATACTCAGGTTACTATCAGCAACGTGTCGTTCACCAATACTTACGTGAACGACGGCGGCCCGTGCGCGCTCGCGGGTGCGCGTGAGATCACGGGGTCGGTGACGGGCTCCTGGAACAACGGCTCCGGTGAACTCGAGTTCAACAACGCCACGGGCCTGACGGTGACGGGCGTGGGTCCGGCGATCGTCAACGGTAACGCGTACCTGGAGGAGCAGGGGACGTCTGCGCCGGTGTCGCTGGGCTAGTTGATTGAGGCGGACGTTTGCCGGACGTCCGTCGCTAGCTGGGGGCTCTCCGTGAGTGGAGAGTCCCCAGTAGTCGTGTGTATGACGGGGATGAGGCCGCGCGCGTGTGTGGCGGAGAGAGAGGCGTGCATGCTGAACGGATGGCGGTCACGAGGATCGCGAATGAAAAGGTGGCGACGAGAGGATCGTAGTGTCGGGATCAGCACTGTCTTGGCGATCTGCGCGACCTCGCTGGCGGTCGGCGTTTCGTCTGCGCCGGCTTCCTTGGTGACCGCCGGTATCCCGGGATACGGATATGAGATGGTCTCCCCGGCGTCGACCGCGGGGCAAGAGCCGTTGGCCGTGTCGATTGGCGCTACCGGTGAGGACGTCATGTTCAACTCCGGGGGTGGGTTCGTCGACGTTGAGAACCTGGTGAGCGTCGGGACGATGTACCGTGCGCACCGGACGGATGACGGCTGGACGACCGTGGCGCTCGGCGGGCCGCCGGCTGTGGACTATCCGTCTTTCAGCGGCATCGACGTCGACTGGCAGCCTGATTGGTGGCGAGATGCCCAGCCCTTTTCGCTCTGGGGGGCGACGTCGGTGGCCGAGGCGGCCTCCGGCGCAGGATTCTCTGTCGTTCGTGGCTACAAGGGTGGTCCTTGGGACACAGTGACGCCGATCCTAGGGTCCAGTGCGTCGGTCTGGGCGACCTCAAGCGATCTGTCGGCGGTGCTGATTGCGGCGGGCCCTGCATCTCGCTTGAGTCTGACCGACGGAACCACGGATACGCGGATCACGACGAACCCGCTCTTCAACACGCTTTCGGTCGTATCGCGCACGTCCGACGGCACGATTGATGTTCGTCAGGTGGCGCGGACCAACGACGGCACGACGGTGGTTCCGACCTGTGGGCTAGCGGTCGGGGGGCTCGCGGGGACCGTCACGCGGGGCGCGGTGAACCGCGACGGCCTCAGCAGGGTCGTGTTTACGACCGGCGGGTCTGGAGCATGCGGGAACGGGGTGAACCGCCGTGTATTCGTTGCGGAGCCCTACAGTAGTGGTCCCGGGGTAGTGGACGTTTCCGCTTCCAGATGCTCGCTCGGGTCCCCGGCCTGTGGAAGCGCCGCAGCTGTGGTTTTTGTGGGTGGCGCGACCGATGCCTCGCGTTTGTACATGACGACAACACAGCGCTTGCTTGATGATGACGTTCATGCTGGCGCGGATCTGTATGAGTACGACTACCGCCGTGCACCCGCTGATCGTCTCCGGCTGGTCACGGGAAACCCGACCGCTGCGCAGGTGCTGGGCGTCGTCGCTGTGTCGGACACGGGATCGCACGTCTACTTCGTCGCCAGCGGAGCGCTCGCGCACGACAGTGGGGACGTGGGCGAGCCGGTCCCTGGCGGGCGGAATCTCTACGTTCGCACCCAAGGGGACGTCGGCGAGGCCCCAACAACCCGATTCATCGCGTCACTGGACGCGGGCGACTCGAACTTGTGGACGAACCCTGGGCTAGCGCAGGCGGCGCTAACGCCGGATGGTCGCTACTTGGCCTTTACCGCGGTGAGTCGACTGACGGCTGACGACCAAGACAGCTTTCGCGATGTGTACAGATACGACGCACGGACGGGTGCACTTGATCGTGGCTGGCCCAGCGATCCGGCGATGAATGGCACAAACCGTTCGGCGGGCAGCGTGATGAAATCGTCTTCTTGGCGTGGTGCCATTGGGAATTTTGGTCGAACCTCGTCTTCCCCGCTGCCGCAGATCGCGGACGACGGCAGTGTGATCGGATTCACCTCATCGCAGGCACTACTCCCAGAGGATGTCAACGCCAAGGACGACGCATTCGTGTGGACCGCCGCCACGGGTGAGGTGGCGATGATCAGCGACGGTAAGGACTTGCGTGGCGTAGTCAGCGGCGGGATGTCCGCCGACGGGAAGACGCATGTCTTCATGACCGTGTCGAAGATGACCCACGAGCACGTCGCGAGTTCGGCCGCGCTATATGCCTATCGGGACGGCGGTGGATTTTCGCCGCCGGTTGCGCCCCCCGCGCCGTGCACCGGTGACGAGTGCCAGGACCCGGCGACGCTGCCCAAACCGTTCGGGGACCGTGTAGGCACCACGACGGACCTGGGGTTCGCGGATGTGGTGCCCAGCGCTTCCCCGGCTTCGGCGCCCAAGGTGTCCGTCGCGGGCCGTCGTACGGTCTCGGGCGCATCGATCCGTCTGGGTGTCCGAGTGAGCTCGGCGGGTCAGGTTCGCGTCAGCGGCTCCGGGCTCCGCGGTACCGAGCGAAGGGCATCCAAGAGCGGTGCGCACCAACTGCGCGTGAGCCTGACCGAGCGGGCGCGGCGGACCCTCGAACGCCGAGGCCGCTTCTCGACCACCGTTCGTGTCGCGTTGCGTGTTCCCGGCAAGAGGACCGTCGTAACCCGGGCCAAGCTGACCTTCGTGAGGACCGCGGCCCGGACACGGTCGATGGGGTCCCCGGCCGGGGATGCCGTAAACCGAACGAAGGGTGGTCGCTGATGCAGACGCGTGGAATCCTGCGAAGCGTCTTGGTCGGCGTCGGCGCCCTGCTCGTTGGGGCGGCTAGCCCGGGCGGAGCGGCAGCCGAGGAGGTTTTCGCGATCCAGTCGTTCTCGACCGCGGTCGTGACCGAGGACGGAAGTGACGAAGCGCGGGCCGGTGCGCACCCCTTTGGTGCGTCAGCGGACATCAGCTTCGAAACCTATCCGCGTCCGTGGTCGGGAGACGTGAACCGTCGGGGTCCAGCCGAAGAACCCCGCAACGTCGAAATGCGTTTGCCGGCCGGATTCGTCGGCAATCCGCGGGCGGCGGGTCGGTGCCCGTTGTACGAGGTCAAGACGCAGCCGCTGGGATCGGATCGGTCGCCGTGTCCGATGACCGCGGCGGTTGGGCGCATGGTGATTGACGGCAACGTGAGTCTTAGCCAGCCGATCTTCAACGTCGAGCCGGAACCCGGCTATCCCGCGCAGTTCGCGTTCAGCCACCAGAGCTTTACGTTCGTGCTGTACCCCGAACTGCGCTCCGACGGTGACTACGGCATCAACATCGCTTCGATCAACTCTCCGGTCAACCTGATCCGGCGGATCCGGGCCGAGCTCTGCAGCTGGGGTGTCGTCGAGACCTCACCCCCAGGGTCCACGAGCCCGACCTACGCGTGTCGCAAGCGGGTCGATGCACCGGCGGACGCGCGGCCGTTCCTGACGATGTCGTCGACAGAGTGCCCCGCCGAAGCGCCGGTCACGACGCTGCGCGTGAACTCGTGGGCCAATCCCGGCCGGTACATCGAGAGTCAGTTTGCTTCTCCGCCGCTGACAGACTGCGACACGCTGACCTTCGAGCCGACCGTCGACATCGGTCCGACGACCACGTTGCCTGATGCGCCGTCCGGCCTGAACGTCGAGATGGCGTTCCCGCAGGAGGACAATGAGCACGGTCAGGCGCCGCCGGCGTTGAAGAAGGCGGTGGTGACGATGCCGGAGGGGATGACGATCAGTCCTTCTGGTGCGGGTGGATTGGCCGCTTGTGCTGACGGTGAGCTGCTGCTGAAGTCGAAGGATCCGATGACGTGTCCTGATGCGTCGAAGATCGGTGAGGTCGTGGCGACGTCGCCGCTGTTGGACGAGGAGATCAAGGGCGGGGTGTATATCCGGTCGCAGAACTCCAGTGATCCGGAGTCGGGGGAGATGTTCCGCCTGGCGCTGGTCCTGCAGAACAAGGACCGCGGGATCGACGTGCGGCTGCCCGGTCAGGTGCGGATCAACCGGGCCACCGGTCGGATCGAGACGACGTTCGACAACAACCCGGAGCTGCCGGTCGAGTCGTTGAAGTTGAACTTCAAGGACGGGCCGCGGGCGCCGCTCGCGACGCCGACGACGTGTGGTCCGCACACGATCGACACGGTCCTGACGTCGTGGGGCAAGCAGACCAAGCATCTGCAGTCGACGTTCACCGTGGACTGCCTGCCCGGGCTGGGCAGCTTCGGACCGGGGTTCAACGCCGGGACGATGAACCCGGTCGCCGGAGCGAGCTCGCCGTTCAACCTGCTGATGACGCGGGCCGATGGCCACGACGTGATCAACAGGCTCACGCTGAAGATGCCCGAGGGGCTGCTGGCCAACCTCAAGGGCAACGTCGGCACACAGATCGGCACGGTCACGGCGGACGCCGGACCCGGGTCGCATCCGTATCGGTTCCCCGGTCGGGTGTACCTGGAAGGGCCGTACGGTGATGCGCCGTTCAGTCTGAAGGTCGTGATTCCGGCGAAGGCGGGACCGTTTGACCTCGGTGAGGTCGTGGTGAAGCAGAAGATCCACGTCGATCCGACGACGGCGGCGGTGACGGTGGTCTCCGATCCGATCCCGACGATCGTCGAAGGGGTGCCGGTCCGTTTGCGGAACATGTCGGTGGACGTCGACAAGGCCGGGTTCATGATCAATCCGACCTCGTGCGCCGAGAAGCGGATCGATGCGACCGCGAGCTCGTTGCACGGGCAGTCGGCGAACGTGGCGTCGCGGTTCCAGGTCGGCGAGTGCGACAAGTTGCCGGTGCGGCCGCGGATGCAGATCGATGTGGTCGGTTCCAAGCAGCTGAGCTACCACAAGCATCCGGGGATCAAGGCCACGGTCACGCAGGCGCCCGGTGAGGCGGGTCTGCGGCGCGTCGAGGTGGCGATGCCGCTCTCGCTGGCGCTGGATCCGGACAACGCCAAGGCGCTGTGCGAGCCGGCGCAGGCGGAGGCGAAGGCCTGTCCGGAGGCGTCGATCGTCGGTGACGCGACGGCGATCTCGCCGGTGTTGAACCGGCCGTTGACCGGCAAGGTGTACTTCGTGAAGGGCACCCGGGTGACGGAGACCGGGCGGATCGTCGCGACGCTGCCGAAGCTCTGGGTGGCACTCAGGGGCGAGGTCGCCTTGGACGTCTGGGCCGATTCGGATGTGAAGAACCGTCGGTTGGTCTCCACGTTCGCCCGGGTGCCGGATGCGCCGATCGAGTCGTTCGAGTTGAACATCTACGGCGGCAGCAACGGCATCCTCCAGGTCACGGGCCAGGAGGGCGCGCACATGTGCAACCAGCGCAACGTGGCCGACGCCCGGTTCGACGGGCAGAACGGACGCCGGTTCCTGTCGGCGACGCACATGAACGCGCCGTGCGCATTCCGAGCGGTCTCCTCGACGTTGGAGTCCAAGGACGCGCGGGTGCGGTTGACCGGGTTGGGCGCGGGACGGATCACGGTCTCCGGCAATGGGGTCCGGACGACGCGGCGGACGATCAAGCAGTCGCCGCTGGCGACGGTGCGGGCGCGGCTGACGGCGTCGGGTCAGCGGACCCGGCGGCTGGGTCGCAGCGTGCGGGTGAAGGTGACCTTCCAGCCCACCGGCGGCGGGAAGGCACGAACCACCACCGTCACCGTCAAGCCGCCCGCCAAGAAGTCCAGTGCGCGGGGAGGCGGCAGCCGCTGACCCGCGGCGTCCACCTGCGGACCGGCACCGTGCCGGTCCGCAGCCCGCCGACCAACCACCACCATGCCCGGGCACCGAACCCAATCCCTGCGTGACGAGTACCGGGCCGAACGGCGGACTGCTGTCGCGCGGGCGACCCTGAAGGTGACCGCGGCGATCGGCTACGAGGCGACCACGATCAACGAGATCGCCGAGGAAGCCGGGTGCAGCCGGCGGGCCTTCAACCGGCTCTTCCGCGACAAGGACGCGGCGTTCGAGCTGGGGTACCGGGAGATCACCCGCGATCTACGGCGGACCGTCCAGGCGGCGTACGACGCCACCGACACGCCGATCCGCCGCACCTGGGCCTGCCTCGAGGCGCTCGCCGGCTTCCTGGCCGCCGACCCACGGCGGGCCGAGCTGCTGGTGATCCACGGCCACGCCGCCGGTCAGGGCACCGCCGCGGTGCACTGCGAGACGATGAGCCGGCTCGTCGACCTGATCCTGGACAACACCAAGGACCTGCCGCAGCCGCCGGGCGACCCGCGCCTGGTCGCGGAGACGGTGGCGGGAGGGATCTACGAGATCGTCTTCGCCCGGGTCCTGCGGGGGCAGGTACGGACTCTTCCCGGCCTGGTGCCCGACTGGGCCCGGGTCGTGATGGCGCCCTACGTGGCGATCGCCGGTAGCGCGGGCGACGGCATGAACTGACGCAGTGCGGCCCGCCGGAACCCGGCGGGCCGCACCTGTTCGACCGATGATCGACGGGCCGCGGCCAACGCCACGTCCCGTCGATCGTCGCCTAGCGGCTCTTCAGCGCCGCCGTGCGGGCCTTCGCCCCGGCGTCGATCGTCACCGTCTGCGACGCGTTGCCGATCCGGGCGTTGACCACGATCCGCGAGGACGTGCTCAACCGCCGGCCCGCCGCGTGCGTGACGGTCACCCGGTTGGTGCCGGTGCGGACCGTCGTGCGCTTGCTGCCCGCCAGGCGGACCGACGCGCGCAGCTTCGCCTGCGACGACTTCTTCTTCGCGTTGCCGCTGCCCGTCGCGCGCGGCCGCACCGTGCAGGAGACCGAGCGGCGGCGGTTGGTCAGCTTGCAGCTGACCGTCACCCGCGGCGTGGCCCCGGTGGCGCCACGCGCCCCCTGCGCCCCGGCTGCGCCCTGCGGGCCGACCGGACCGGCCGCGCCGACCGGACCCTGCGCGCCGGCCGCACCGTTCACGCCCGGCTGACCCGGCGCGCCGGCGTCACCCGCGGGGCCCGGAGCGCCGTCCTGGCCGTCCTGGCCCGGGGTACCGTCCTCGCCCGGCTCGCCGGCCGGGATCTCGACGCTGGTCGCCGTCAGCGCGACCGCGTGCTCGCGGTCCGCCGTGTTGGCCTCGATCACCAGCTGCGCGTTCGACGCGGCGTTCGGCTTCGCCGGGGCGAAGCGCACCAGCACGCGGCAGGACTCGCCCGGCGCGATCTCGTCATCGCACTGCGACGCCGCGATCGTGAACAGGCCCTCGTCCTCACCCTCGGCGACGATCTTCACGTCGCTGACCTTGAGCGGCTGATCACCGGTGTTGGTGACCTCGACCGCCTGCGGAGCGCTGATCGTGCCCGCCGGCTGCGCGACGAAGACCGGGGTCGACGTGGAGACCTTCGGACCCGGACCGGTCGACGGACCGACCTGGATCGTCTTCTCCTCGACGATCGGCGCCAGCGACGCCTCGTCGGTGTACTTGCGCATCGAGTCGTTCGTCACCGAGACCTTGACCGTGCCTTGGCGGAGCGCCGTCAGCTCGCGCGTGACCGGATCGAGGATCGCGATCTTGCGCGCCTTGCGGGCCGCATCGACCGCAGCGTTGCCGCTACCGACCGCGAGGCCCTCGTCGCCGCCCCAGCGGACCGACATCGGGTAGCGCAGCGGCACCACGCGGCTGCCGGTCTGCACGCCGTTGGGCTGCACGATGCTGCCGCTCAGCGTGGCCGACGTGCCGACCTCGATGCTCTCCGGCGCGTTGATCGTGATCGACTGCGCGAACGCGCGGACGTCACTGGTCAGCCACTGCTGATCGCCGGCGGCGTCGCGGTCCACGCTCCAGCGGTTCCAGCCGTTGAAGCCGCCGCGGTCCGGGAGCCCGTAGGCGCCCTTGCCGGTCGAACTGATCACGCTGTAGTGGACCCCGTCGACGCTCTCCGTCCACGAGTTCGACGCGTGCGCGCCGGTCATCGCGGCGCCCTTGCCGCTCTTCGCGCGGAAGTCGCCAAGCAGCTTCTTGATCAGCTGCACCTCGGTCCGGTCCGTCAGCTGGCTGGACTTCGTCTCGACCGGGTCGTCGACCGGATGGTGGGCGAAGACCGACACGTTCTTGACCGTCGGGTCGTCGATCGCCGACGTCAGGGCCTCCTCCAGCATCGGCAGCTGGTCGAAGTCCGACGCGCGGAAGTTGCCCAGCGCGCTGTTCAGGAAGACGAAGCGGGTGCCCTTGTGGTCGAACGTCCCGTAGGCGTCGCCGAACTCGGCCTCCCAGTGCTCCAGCGTGCCCTGGCCGCCGCGGATGTAGGACTCGTGGTTGCCCGGCACGTAGACGCAGGGAACCGTGCTGTCCGTCGGCGTCGCGTCGAGCTGCTTGCCGATCTCCTGATCCATCGGGATCAGCTGGCAGCCGCCCTCCTCGAGCACCTCACGGGCCACCTGGACGTCGTCCTCCTGGCCGTAGTCGGTGATGTCGCCGTTGAGCACGACCAGGTCGACGTCGCTCTGGCGGACGCGCTTGATGCCCGCCACGCCGACGTCGGCCAGCGTCAGGTCGGTCGCCGTGAACTGGACGTCGGAGAACGTCGCGTAGGAGAAGTCGTCCTTGCCGTTCGTGCGACCGTCCGGCGAGAACACGTCGTTCGTCGAGCGCAGCAGCTCCTGGCCGGGGAGCTCGACCTCGCTCGGCACGTCGGCCTCGACGCCGCCGAAGATGATCTCGCCCGCGACCTGCTGCGTGACGTCCGTGTTGATCGCCTGGAACGAGTTCCAGCGGATCGGGAACGTCGCCGTCGACGGAATGTTGAACGTGACGTACTGCCAGTCGTCGGACGGCGTCAGGCCCGTGCCGTAGAGGCCGTGCGACCGGCCGCCTGCGTCCCAGAAGCCCGCGTACGTCAGGCCGGACGGCACGAAGACGCTGGACTTGACCTTGATCCGCACACGCAGCGGCTGACCCGGCATCTCGACCCAGCGGCTGGCCACGCCCGCCGCGGTGATGCCCTTGTTGCGCAGCGGCCCGAACTCCATCTTCAGACCGTCGTCGACCTTCGTCCGGACCGGCGTCGCGTTGGTGCTGTTGTTGGTCCAGCGGTCGACGACGCCCTCGTCCTGGAAGTCGTACATGTCGTGCGTTTCGACGCCGACGCTGACCGGCAGCTTGGCGGTCTGCCCGGCCACCTTGACCTGCAGCACGGTGCCGCCCGAGCCGATCGGGGTGACCCGCAGCGCGGTGCCCGACGGGGTGACCCGCAGGACCGACTCGTCGTACTCCAGGTCCAGGTCGGCCGCCTCGAGCGGGGCGGCGAAGCCGTCGTCGTCGTAGCCGGTCACGCGGACCGTGACCGCGTTCGCGGCCGTCGGCTCGGTGATCGACAGCCGCTCGCTGGACAGGCGGATCCGGTCCAGCTCGCCGAGCACGCGGACGGTGGTCTGGGTCTGCGCGTCGTCGGTCGTGCTGCGGACCTTGATCGTGCCCTTGGCGTTCTGCGGGGCGCGCAGCAGGCCGCCGTCGACGGCGCCGGAGTCGGTGCTCCAGCGGACGTCGCCGCGGGCCAGCGAGACCGGGGTCAGGTTGCTGTCGATGCCCTTGGCGGTCAGGGTGCGGCTGAGGCCCGGGAAGACCTTGGCGTCACCGTTCCCCGGCGTCACCACGATGTCGTCGAGCTTGCCGTTGCCCGGGGCGACGAAGATGCCGACGCCGTTCGGGTCCGGACGCTCGTAGCCGTCGGACGGCGAGTTGCGGACCGTGTTGGCCAGCGCGCCGAGCGGGCGGGCGACCATCGTGGTCGACCCGCCGCCGTCCAGGTTGACGGCCAGCTCGGCTCCGAGCTCGACCATCAGCTCCGCCTGCTGCGGCCCGGTCATGCCGTTGACCGGCGCCTGGCGGCCGTCGACGGTGACGAGGATGATCGTCCTGCCGCCGTCCTTGAAGCCCATGATCGTGCGCGGGTGCACGTTCGGGTCCAGGCCCGGGCGCACCGCGCTGTCCTGGACCAGGACCGCGTTGTGGCCGATCGCGAAGTGCGCCTGCTTGGCGACGTCGTCGGCCAGGCCGTAGTCCAGCGACGCGTCGTCGCCGACCTCGAGGCCGCGGAGCACGTCGGCGGCGGCGTTGTCGCCGACCAGGTAGAAGCCGTCGGAGGGGATCTCGCCCTCGCCGACCGCCGTCGGGTTGACCTCGACGACCTTGCCGTCGCGCACGAGGACCTCGGCGCGGTTGCCCGAGAGCGCCCGGCTGCGGTCGAACGTGCCCCACAGCGGGGTGTAGGCCGCCAGCTTGCCGCTGACGGTCTGGCCGTTGATCGAGCCCGGGGCGTTGAGACGCGCGACCTCGTGCTCCGTCCCGTCGAGCGTCGCCTTGGCGTCGAGCGCCATGTTCATCAGCCGGCCGATGCCGTCGTTGCCGACGCCGACGTGCTGCCAGTCGGTCGGCATCGCCGACTTCAGCAGCTGGCCGCTGCGCACGGACGCGCCGTGCGGGGCGCCCGAGTTGCCGATGTCGAAGAAGTCGCCGTTGACGCCCGCGACCGCCCCGGCCTTGTCGGCCTTGCGTGAGATCGCGCCGGTCTCGGTCACGGTGTCGCCGGCCAGCAGGTCGGCGGAGACCGCATCGCGCGACAGGTCGGCGGTGAGGATCTGCAGGTCGGCCCAGCCGGCGGAGGTCAGGCGCTTGAGGTGGCGGAGCTCGACGCCCGGACCGAGCTTCTCGGTCTTGTCGACCAGGGCCAGTGGGGACGGGGCGGCGTGGGCCGCGGTGGGCAGGATCGCGGTGACGACCGTCGGGACGGTCGCGGTCAGGGCGAGGGTCGGCAGGGCCATGCCGACCGCGGCACCGGCGGCAGCAAGGCGCCTCCTCCGCCGGCGGGCAGGGGGAAGGGATCCGAACATCGGAGCCTCGGCTTTCTTGGTGGGGTACACCCCGCGAGACGCACGGAGCCGCCCGTCGAAAGCACGCACGGGACCGCGGCGGGGCGCCACCCAATTTCGGCGTTGGGGCCGCGGCTCGTGTGACTTTGGCGTGGCCCGCCGGTGAATATAAGTAAACACGTACAGCGTCGATCGACACAACGCCGTACGCATTGCCGCCGGAGGGCCCGGAGCGGCGCGTCACCTTCAGTACCGCCCGGGTACCGAAGGTGACGGAACGAGGTCGCCGCCGGGAGGCGGGCCGTGCTACTCCGTCGGCGAGCCGTGCTCGCCGGGCCCGTCCGGATCGTCGTCGCGCTTCGTGCGGCGGAAGAAGCCGATCCACGCGACGGCGATCACCACCACCACGATCAGCGACGGGACGACCCAGCCCGGCGCGCCGTCGCTCTCCCCCGTCACGTCGGAGCCCGGCTCGCCGGCATCGTCGGTGGTCGTCGCCGGGGCCGCGTCGGTCTCCGTCTCCGTCGGCGCGATGACCTCCGGATCGGTCTCCGTGGGGGTCGGCTCCGTCGTGGTCGCCGTGCCCTCGCCGCTGTCCTCGTCGGGGCCCTGGGCGCCGCCGCCCGGGGTCGACGCGGGGTCCGGGCCCGGAGGGTTGGCCTCGGCGTTGCTGACCCGCAGCCGCGTCCCGTCGCCGAGCTGCACCACCGCCGAGACGTCCCAGTCGCGCCACGACCCGCGGCCCTCGGTCGGCACGTCCGCGTGCGACACGCCGGCGTCGTCGCGGGTGGCCTCCACGCGGAAGGTGTCCTGCCCGGCGGGCCGGACCCAGAAGGTCACCGTCGCGTCGTCCGTCCCGGGGCCGCGTACGACCGTCGAGAGGTCGACCGCGGTCGCGCCGTCGCCGGTCGTCGAATCGGCCGCCTGCAGCAGGATTCGCACGCCGCCGGAGCCGCCCTCGGCGAGGGTCGCGCCCCCGTGCGCCGCGGCGCCGCCGGCCGCCGCCGCCAGGCCGACGATGGCCGTGAGCACGGCGACGATGATGCGGTTCAGGCCCGAGAGCATGGCTCCATGCTGGCACGTCCGCCCGGTTGCGGCGTCCGTCGCGTCGCGCCGATCGGCGGTCGTCGCGGCCGCTCCGCCCGGGCCGGCCGTGGCCCGCCCTACGCGCGCGCGAGACACGTACCCGGACGGTCCACCGATCGTCTGCACCGATGGTCGTCGGGTTCCTTCCGCGTCGCGCGGCACGAAAACTGGCTGCGTGGATAGCATCCGCCGTCCCATGAGCCAGCGTCTGCAATCGCCCGAGACGTTCGACGAGAAGCTCGAGCTGCTCCGCGAACACCGCCACCAGGCGATCCACTCCGCGTCGGAGAAGGCCGTCGAGAAGCAGCACGCGAAGGGCAAGTACACCGCGCGCGAGCGGATCGAGAAGCTGCTCGACGAGGACAGCTTCCAGGAGCTCGACACCTTCGTCCGCCACCGTACGCACGACTTCGAGATGCAGAAGTCGCGTCCCTGGGGCGACGCCGTGGTCACGGGCCACGGCA
>CAZMVL010000057.1:0-25853 GCA_964569335.1 uncultured Paraperlucidibaca sp. | reverse complement strand
CTCGGGGACCCGTCGGTGCTGATCCTCGACGAGCCCGCCAACGGCCTCGACCCGCAGGGGATGCGCTGGATGCGGGACCTGCTGCGCAGCTTCGCCGACCGCGGCGGCACCGTGCTGCTCTCCTCGCACCTGCTGGCCGAGGTCGAGGCCGTCGCCGACCGGATGATGATCATCGGCGGCGGACGGATCCGGGCACAGGGCACCCGCGCCGAGCTGCTGTCGCCGGCCGCGGACGGGGGTCTCGAACGCCTCTTCTTGGCGCTGACCGCGTCCGACGCGAGCACGCCGGCGGCGCCAGCCGGTACGCCCGGCGCCGCGCGGACGGGAACGAACGCATGAGCACCGACGCCCTCACCGCACCGCTCCGCGTGAGCGCGGCCGGCGTCCACGCCCGCCCCGGCCTCGGCCGTCTCGTCGCCGTCGAGCTGCGCAAGATGGTCGACACCCGCGCCGGCTTCTGGCTGCTGGTCGCGGCCGTCGCGATCACCGTCGTCGCCGTGGCGGTCCGCTCCGTCGTGGGCGACGCGGCCGACCACACGTTCGCGTCGGTCCTCGAGGTCGGGATGCAGCCGGCGGCCGTGCTGCTGCCGATCGTCGGGATCCTGCTCGTCACCTCGGAGTGGTCCCAGCGCACCGGGATGGTCACCTTCGCGCTGGTGCCGGTGCGGGCGCGGATCCTCGGCGCCAAGCTCCTCGCGAGCCTCGTCCTCGCCGTCGCCGCGCTCGCGGTCGGCGTCGCCGTCGTCGCGGCCGGCGTGCTCGTCGCGGCCCCGGGCGTCGACGGGACGTGGAACGACGTCGTGCCCCTGATCGGGCAGTCGGCGGTCTTCCTGACGAGCGGGGTGTTGGCCGGCGTGGCGTTCGGCGCGATCCTGCTGGCCCCGGCGCCCGCCATCGTCGTCTACTTCACCCTGCCGTTCGCGTGGATGGCCGTGGCCTCGTTGCCCTCCTTCGCGGACGTCGTGCCGTGGCTGGATACCGCACGCGCACTCGCCCCGATGCCGATGGAGGTCATGAGCACCGTCCAGTGGGCCCGGGCCGGCACCGCGCTCGCGCTCTGGATGCTGCTTCCGCTGCTGATCGGCGCCTGGCGGATCACCCGGAGCGAGATCGCCGCCTGAACGCGCTCGGCCCGGTCGGCTCCGGGACCGGCCCGAAGCTCGTCCTCGGGCCCGCGATCGGCGGCGACGGCGCGGCGAGGACCAGCCGTCCCATCTGGCTCACCCGCGGCCGGCGACTACCATCGGCGCGGTGATCTCCGTGCCGCCCGCCGATCGTCGCGACCGCCGCCCGTGACCGGCCGCGCTCCCGATCCGTCGCCCCTCGAGCGGGCGTTCGTGGCCGTCTACGGGCCGGCCGCCGCCCGCCATCGGGCCCCGGCGGCGGCCCACGGCGAGCCGCCAGCCGCGGACGCACCGACCGTCGGCGTCGACGCCTACCGCGGCGAGGACGTCTGGCATCTCGTCACCCGTGGGCTCGCCGCGGCTCGGCCCGGCGAAGACGGCGCCGGTGCGCCGTTCGGGCACGAGCTGACCCTGCTGACCCCGGCCGCCGAGCGTCCCCCGACGTGGGCGTTCGCGCTCCTGCTCGGCACGGCGCGGACCAGCCTGACCGTCGGCCGCCCGTTCCATGCGGGCGCGCGGCTGGCTCCCGGCCCGCCGCTCGATGGCCGCGAGTCCGGCCTCGTCGCGCTGGGCCTCCGCGAGGACCCGGTAGTCCGCATCAGCGGCGGTCCGCTGCTCCTGCAGGCCGTCGGCGTGACGACGGTCGAGTATCGGCTGATGCAACGGGTCGGCACCGCGACCGTGCTCGAACGGTTGGCCCAGCGAGACCCGCTGCTCCGGACCGACCCGACCCGCGCCTGACTGCGACCGCGCCCCGGGCAGCGGACCGCCCGCGCGATCCGGTCGCCGTGCTCATGCGCGGCCATCCGCGGGCGTGCGGGCCTTCCGCCGCTCGGCCCCGCGCCGCCGGTACGCAAGCACGTCGCCGATCGTCAGTACGACGAGACCGTGCCGCTCGGCGTAGGCAACGATGTCGTGCCAATCGGCGACCTCACCGCGATCGTCGAGCATCGTGCAGGCGACCGCGGCCGGGCGCACGCCGGCCAGACGAACCAGGTCGATCGACGCCTCAGCGTGCCGGGGACGCTCGGCCACGCCCCCGTCCGCCGACCGGACCGGGACGACATGCCCGGGCATCACGATGTCGGCGCGGGAGGCATCGGGAGCGATCGCCGCCGCCACCGTTACCGCGCGGTCCCTCGCCGAGATCCCGGTCGTCACGCCGTGACGGGCTTCGATCGAGACCGTGAACGGGCGACCGCTCGTCGCGTGCCGGCCTTCGCGCTGGTCCACCAGTTCGAGCTGGTCGCAGTGCGACGCCGTCATCGCCAGCGACACGAGCCCGCGGGCATCAGCGGTCATCCGGTTGATCGCCGCGGCGTCCGCGTGGACACCGGCCACGACGAGCTGCGAGAGCCCTTGCCCCATCACACGGCCGTCGAGAACGATCATCTCCCCGCGCCGCAGGTCACCGACGGCCCGCTCGACGCGCGACTCGACATCGCGATCTCGATCGTCGACCACGGCGCGGACCGCCCGGAGATCGACGTTCATCAGCTGTTCCAATGCAGGACGCGTCGCTTGATCCGCTCTGCGAGGCCGATCAACAGGAGCGAGGTGACCCCGAGAAGCACGGCCACCGACACGGTCAGATCGGCGTTGGCGGTCTGGACCGACACCAGGAGCAGCCGGCCGAGGCCCTGCGATCCGCCGAACAGCTCAGCCGTGACGATCGCCGTCACGCCGAAGGCGATGGCGTTCGGGAGCGACGCGAACGTCCACGTCAGGACGTGCGGGAGCCGGACCTGAAGCAGCTGGTCGCGCGGACCTGCGCCGAGGATCTTCATGTTGTTCAGCGCGTCCTTGGAAACGCTCACGCCGCCCTCGTACGCGTTGAAGAACACGAGGAAGAACGCCACGATGAAGCCGATGATCATGTTCGCCACGCTCGTGGGCCCGGCGATCACGATCACGATCGGAATCAACGTGATCCGCGGGAGCGCGTTGAACAGCACCAGGAACGGACGCACGACGCGGTTCAGGGTCTCCCAGTTGCTGCACACCAGCCCCGCGACGGCACCGAAGGCCACGGCCAGCGCCGTACCGCCGATCGCCGGGACGATGCTCCGCATGAAGTCGCCCCACACCATGGGGGTGCCGTTCGCGCCGGTCATGAGCTCGAAGATCGTCTTGGCGACGCGCTCCGGAGAGCTCACGAAGAACGAGTCGAACACCGGCGAGACGTTCGAGGCCCCGGGGATGGTCGGCAACCACTGCCACCCCGCCAGGAAGGCGACGACGATCGCGATCTGCCACGCCAGGACCCTGCGCGTCCGGCTCGGACGCTCCCGACGCGGGCGCCGTGCGCCCCTGGCCTTCGCCGCCGGCGCCGGGTTGGTTGCTGCGGTCTCGATCATGCGACGGCCTCCGCACGCGGCGCGGGACCTCGTTCGGTCTGGCTCCAGAGCTCGTGCCAGATCTCGGCGTACAGGCGCTGATACTCGGGCCGCTCGCGGATCGCCCGCACGTCGCGCGGACGACCGATGCCGGTGGTGATCTCCCGCGCGACGGACATCGGACGATGCGACATCACGAGCACGCGGTCCCCGAGGGTGATCGCCTCCGCCAGGTCGTGCGTCACGAGAATCACCGCCAGGTTCAGGCGGTAGACGATCTCGAGCAGGTCCGCATGGACCATCACGCGCGTCGGCTCGTCGAGAGCCGCGAACGGCTCGTCCAACAGGATCAAGTGCGGCAGCGGCGCCACCCCGGTGAGCAGCGCGACCCTCCGCCGCATCCCGCCCGACAGGCGGTTCGGGTAGGCGTGGCGGAAGTCCTCCATGCGCACGAGCTTGAGCAGCGACGTGATGCGCTCCTCGCGTTCCTCGTCCGTCAGCTGGACGTACTTCAGCCCGAGCGCGACGTTGTCCTCGACCGTCTTCCAGGGCAGCACGGTGTCGCCCTGGAACACCAGGCTCAGACGGCGGCGGGCCGGCAACGCGTCCCGCCTCCGTTCACCGCCGGCCTCCGTCTCCTGCTCGTTCCACTCGATCGTTCCCGCCTGCGGAACCTTGAGTCCCGCAAGCAGGCTGAGCAGCGTCGACTTGCCGCAACCGCTGGGGCCGACGACCGACACGACTTCGCCCGGCCGGAACGCGATGTTCAGGCTGGACACGGCCTGCAGGCCGTCCGGGTACGCGTAGTCGATCTCCGACATCCGGACGAGATGGTCGGCCGAGGCCACGGGCCCCGAGCGCTCGGGTTCTCCTACGAACGCCATCGACTCACTGAGCCGCGTCGTCGTCGAGGCTTTCCGACGCCTCGAAGTAGGACATGTCGACGCGCTTCTCGAACGAGAAGTCGGCCCCGGTCACGTCGACCCCGGTCTGCCAAGACTCCCAGACCGGCACCGAGACCTTGTCCCAGCGCTCAGCGGTGATCTTGCCGTCGTCCATCGGGAGGTACTTGCGGCCGTACCGCACGGCTTCGAGCAGGTCATCCGGCTTGAAGGCATCGAAGCCCGGGACATTGCTGAGGACCTCCGTGAGCTCCTCGTCGGAGTGGTCGCGCACCCAGGCGTTCCCCCGCCGGACGCCGGCCAGCAGCCGTGCGATGGCGTCCTTTTTCGACGCAACCCGGTCCCGCAGCCCGTACAGCGAGTAGCCGACGAGATCGTTGGGGAGGAGCTCGTCCAGCTTGTCCGATCCGGGCTCGAGCAGCCAGCGGACCCGGTTCGCCTTGAGGAACGGGACGGCTCCTTCCGGGTTGGCGTACGCCGAATCCACCGAGCCGGAAGCGACCTGGCTCGAGAAGTCACCCGACGTGCTGGACCCCTGGGTGAGCGTGATCCCCTTCCCCGTGGCCTCCTTGACGAAGTCGGAGGTGACCGTCGAGATTCCGAAGAAGCCCGTTCCGGGAGAGAACGTCACCATCCGCTTCCCGGACAGGTCCTCCAGGGTCTTGAAGGGCGAGTCCTGCTTGACGATCAGGCCCAGCGGCAGGCTCCGCGTCAGCTCGCCGACGACGACCGTGTCCTTCCCCTGCTCCACCGGGGCGAACGCTCCGGGCGGCGAGGACACCGCGAGGTCGGCGCGCCCGCCGAGCAGCACCGTCGCGAAGTTGGTTCCGTTGTTCTGGATATCGACGTCCAACCCGAGCTCGTCGAAGAACCCGAGTTGGTCCGCGACGAACAGCTCGGGGTACGTCACCGTGAACGCACCGAGCGAGAGCACGAGCTTCTGCTTCTCCCCTCCCGACGACGCCGACGTGGCCGAGGAGGCTTCGTCGTCCCCTCCGCATCCCGCGGCCGCGAAGGCCACGCACCCGACCATGATCGCGAGCGCACTACGGCGCAATCCCTTCTTCACCATCCGGCTCTCCCCTTCGTGATGTACGACCAAGGCTGTCGGCGACAGGCATGTCGGCGACGATTCCGCTTCGGTCGGGGCGACTCTACCGGGCGCCCGCTCTATTGTCAACGGAGCCGGCGATGCGCGATCGCCGAGGTGCTCGCGGAGCGTCGGCAGCCGACCGCGCGGTCGCGGCAGCCCCGCCGACGCAGCCGAGGCCGGCGACGGCACGGCACGCCCGAATCCCCCGCAGGGGCAGCCCCATCCGGGCTCGGCGCCCGTGCTCAGCCCGACCGAACGAGGCCGAGCGGGCGACCGCCTGGCCGCTCGCCGGCGGCGACTGCGGGCACGCGACGCCGCGAATCCCCCTTCGCGGGGTTCGGCGCGTGCGGAGCGCCGCGCGCACGGCGGCGTCATGCCGCCCCGGACGCTGCCCGATCGGCGCGTCCGGAGCCGGCGTACCCGTCCCGGCCCAGGCCCTTCAACGACGGGCGACGCCCGTCAACCGGAACTTCCGGCGTCCGCCGGACGCGCACCGTCGAGGAACAGGGTGGCGAGCGTCAGCGCCAGCTCCTCCTTCGGCGGGTCGTGGTCGGGCCGGTAGCGCATCGTCCAGTTCGCCAGGTTCAGGAGGGAGATCCGCAAGAACCGCGGATCGAGATCCGTGCGAATCACGCCGTGCTCCTGAGCCTCCTCCAGCACGTCCTGCACCAGGGTGCGGTACTGCTCCTGGAAGCGCTCGATCGCCTGCCGATTCTCGCCGTTCAACGAGCGCAGCTCGGTCAGCAGCGTCGTGTGCAGCGGCTCGTTGGCCAGCAAGGTCCGCACGTGCGCCACGATCATGGCCGCAACGCGCTCCCGCGATGGCTCCTGGCCAGCGACCGCCTCCGACACCGCCGCCGTCAGCCGCTGGATCGACTCTTCGCAGATCCGGAAGAGCAGGTCTTCCTTGGTCGGGAAGTAGTGGTAGAGCGTGCCGTTCGTCACCCCCATCGCCCGGGCGAGATCCCGGGTCGTGGTGGACCCGTATCCACGCTCCGTGAAGAGACGGGCCGCGATGTCGACGGCGCCGGCCATCGTGGCCGCTGGTGCGTCCTCGTCGTCCTTCCGGGGACGGCCCACCCGGCCTCGACGTGTAGCTCCTGGCTGATCGGTCACGAGATTTCCGACTTTACACAGCAGACCACACGGATTCGGGACGTGCCCCGGGCGGCATGCACCCGCCCCAACGGGGATCGATCTTGCGGCGCCCAGAAGGCCGGTCGTTCGGTTGACTCCGTCATGCGGTTCCCTTTCCCTCGATCGACGGCGCCCCGCGGGGCGCCCCGATCCGTTCCTCCCTGACCCCGGTAAATCTACCGGTCGCCCGGATACCCGGGTCGCCGCACCCCTGGAACGCGCGACGCGGCGCGCCCGGACGCCGGCCGAGGGGCGACCGATCCAGCGGCCCGACGCCGGGCCGGGACTCAGGC
Organism: uncultured Paraperlucidibaca sp.; assembly: GCA_964569335.1. Taxonomy (GTDB): domain Bacteria; phylum Pseudomonadota; class Gammaproteobacteria; order Pseudomonadales; family Moraxellaceae; genus Perlucidibaca. The sequence continues at coordinate 18,968 of CAZMVL010000057.1, read as the reverse complement.
AGCAGTCGCCTCGGCGGGCACCTCGAGCTGCGGCACGACCTCGGTGGCGAGCAGCTCCATCGATCGACGGTAGGCCTCCGGCTGCTCGCTGTAGTCGTAGGTGGCGGCGAGCAGGGTGCCGAACCGGCCCGTGGTCTCGGCCACCTCGCGCAGGCGGTTGACCGCGGTCTCCGGCGAGCCGACGATCCAGTAGTGGTCGAGCAGGTAGTCGATCGTCACGTCCTCGTCGCGCACGGACGGATCGTGCTTGATCAGGGCCAGCCGGTCCGGGTTCCCGAAGACGTGCGGACGGAAGAACTCCTCGAATCCGCGGGCCATGTTCCCCTCGCGGGCCAACCGGCGGGCCTCGGCGTCGGTGTCGGCGATCAGGAGGTGCTGGACGACCCGCCAATCCGCGCGCGCATCGGCGCGACCGACCTCGCTCGCCCCGGCGTCGATCACGTCGCCGTGGCCGGCGAGGACGGAGGCGCTGAGCGCCAGGCTGATCGGGATGTGCCCACGCCGCGCCGCCTCGCCCAGGGTCGACGACCGCGGCGACGCACCGCCGATGGCGATCCGCGGGTGCGGGTCCTGGTAGCAGCGGATGTGGCTCCCCAGGCCCCCGTCGGAGGCCATACCCGGGAAGTTCGCCGACCAGAACTCACCCCGGAACTCGAACGGCTCCGTCTCCGTCCAGAGCCGCGTGATCAGGTCGAGCGACTCCCACATCATCCGGTTCGTCTGCCCGCTGCGACCGTCGACGTTGAAGAGCTTCCAGTCGCTCGGCGTGCCGCCCGATCCGATCCCGACGAACAGCCGGCCCTGCGCGATGTGGTCGAGATACGCGAGTCGGTAGGCGAGCTCGACCGGGTGGTGGAACGGCAGGTTGTGCACGCCCGCGCTGATCGTGATGCGCTCCGTCTGCTCGAACGCCGCCGCCATCAGCAGGTCGGGGGCCGGGAGCGGCTCCCACGGCATCGTGAAGTGCTGGCCGACCAGCGCCTCGTCGAAGCCGAGCTCGTCGGCCCACCGCAGCATCTGCAGATCCCAGTCGTAGCCGGCACGCAGAGAACGCTCCGGGGGATGCGCGGGCTGCAGGAAGATTCCGAGTTTCACCATCAGTTCCTTACTCCGTCGTTTCCGGTCCACAGGACCCGATTCGGCAACAGCAGACCGAGCGCGGACGCCCAGGCGATGACCCACAGCCGTCGTTCAGCGCCCTGCCGACCGGCGCCACGGGTGACCTCGCGGCATCGACGGTAACGGTCCCGAGCGGCGGTGTCAACCGGGCGCCCGCTCTAATTGATGCCGACGGCGCAAGGATTCCCGGAAGCACCCGTACCGGTGGTACGGTGGGGAAACGCCGAGGCATCCGGGCGCCCGATCTATTTAAGCAGGAGGCGAGCGTGCTCAAGACGGTTGATTGCTGCGTGCACCATTCGTGGCGGCGCGAGAGCGAGATCTACGAGTACCTGCCGAACGGATGGCAGGAGTACATGCACGTCCACATCCCGCGCGCCTGGCGGGACCACCTCGTGACGGGCGCGCCCGAGCCCGATGCGCCGCTGACCGGGCCGTTGTCCGTGCACCGCGCGTACCGCAACCCGCTCGGCGACCACGTGGCCGGGTCCGCCGGCGGCAGCAGCGTCGAGGGGCTCGTCGCGCAGCTGGACGCCAACGGGATCACGCGGGCGCTGCTGTGCTCCCCCGACGGCGTGCTCACCGCGGACCTTCCCACGCCGCGGCTCGCGGTCGAGGTCTCCCGCGCCGTCAACGACTGGACGATCGACCGGTGGCTCACCGCCGACTCGCGCCTTCGTGCGACGATCGTCGTACCGACCCAGGCGCCCGACCTCGCGGCGGCGGAGATCTACCGCCTCGCCGGGCATCCCGGGATCTCCGGCATCCTGCTCGGAGGGGGCGGCCTGGCCAAGCCGTTCGGTCACCCGGTCTACCTGCCGATCTTCAAGGCGGCGCACGACGTCGGGTTGCCGGTCGTCCTGTCGACCGAGGGCGCGAGCACCCAGAACGCCGGGGCCTCCCCCGTCGCGGGGGGACCTCCGGGCACGTACGCCGAGCTCCGGGCCCTGGGGTACCAGGCCCTCGAGTCCCACGTCTCCAGCCTGATCACCCAGGGCGTGATGGAACGGTTTCCCTCGCTCCGCTTCCTGCTCCTGGGCGGCGGTGCGGCGTGGGTCACGCCGTGGCTGTGGCGGCTCGACACCAACCACCGGGCCTTCCGGTACGACTCGCTGTGGACCAAGGGCCGCCGCGTCAGCGACATCTTCCGCGAGCACTTCCTCGTGGGGACGCACCCGTTCGGCTTCGCCGCCGATCCCGAGGCGCTCCGCGCGTACTTCGCCGTCGATCCGACGCTGGCGGACGTCCTGGCCTACGCCAGTGGCTACCCGGACTGGGACACCACGTCGCCGTCGGACGTCGCGGCCGGCCTGCCCGCCCCCTGGGAGCAACGGGTCCTCGGCGACAACGCCAGCCGCTTCTTCGGCTGGGACGAGCGCGACCGCACACCCCCCACCACCGCTACCGCATCTGGAGGTGTCGCATGACGAAGGCCGTCTACGACCTGGACGTCCACAACGCGTGGGCGTCGACCGCTGAGCTGATCGAGTACCTGCCGCGTCGCTGGCACCCGTACTTCCTGGGGACCGGCGCCATGCGCGCGTTCGCCACGCCCGTGCCGACGTACTCGCGTCCGGGTGGCCGGACCGACCGTCTCGACGCCGTGCCGGCCGGCGGCGGCGCCCCGGGATCCGACTACGACCTGATGTGCGAGCAGCTGCTCGACCGCCACAAGATCACCCGCGCGCTGCTGACCTTCCCGGCGTACGCCGAGCCCGGCTACCCCAACTCGGAGCTGGCGATCGCGATGTGCCGGGCCGCGAACGACTGGATGGCCGACCGCTGGCTCGCGCGGGGCGACGATCGGCTCTACGCCGTGGGCATGGTCCCGACGGGCGAGCCGTCGGCGGCCGCGGAGGAGATCTACCGCGTCGCCCGCAACCCGCGCATCTCGGCGCTGCTGCTCGCCGCCAACGCCCTCGGGCGCCCGCTGGGCCACCGCGTCCACGATCCGATCTACGCAGCGGCCGCGGAGGTCGGGCTCCCCGTCATGGCGCATGTCGGCCTGGACCTCGGCGTCCTCGGGGCCGCGTACGCCACCGGCCTGCCCACCGCCCGCGCCGACCACTTCGGGCTGCTCGACCAAGGCCCCGCGCACCATATCGCCAGCATGATCTCGGGCGGCGTCTTCGAGCGCTTCCCGACCCTCAAGCTGATCTTCGACGAGTGCGGATTCGCGTGGCTGCCGAACGTGCTCTGGCGCCTCGACGCGCTCTATCCGGTCCTGAAGGTCGAAAGCCCGGGGCTGCAACGCCGGCCGAGCGAGTACTTCCGCGATCACGTCTGGGTCTCTTCCCAGCCGTTCGACTGCGAGGCCGACCCGCGCCAGGTCATCGAGTTGCTGGAGGCCTTCGGCGGCATGGAGGACCGGATCTGCTTCTCGAGCGACTACCCGCACCACGACAGCGAGGGTCCGGGCGAGGTCGCCGGCCGCCTGCCGGCGGCGTGGCGTCCGAAGGTGATGTGGCAGAACGCCGCGACGCTGCTGGGATGGCCGAGCGAGGCTCCGCAGGGAGCGTCCCTGTCGACCACGGGGACCGCGTCGTGACCGTGCCGATCGACGTCGGACCGGCGGACGGCTTCGTCGACGGACGGACCCACGTCCTGACCGTCGAGGGGAAGGAGCTGGCGGTGCTGCGCTGGGGAGACCGGTGGATGGCGATCCGCAACATCTGCCCGCACCGGGGAGCCCCCCTCTGCGACCACGGCGGGCTGGTCGGGCCGATGCTGGGCGAGGACAGCGCGTGGTCCGCCGACCTCACCGCCGACGCCAGCCGTCCGGTGGTGCAGTGCCCCTGGCACCGCTGGGAGTTCGACGTCGCGTCGGGCGTGGACTGCAAGGGCAAGGGTCGCCTGCAGACCTACGCCGTCCACGAGGTCGACGGGCGCGTGCTCGTCGAGATCAAGTCGCGCGCACGGTCGACCCCGGCGGCGGCGTGAGCGACCCGCGCGCGGGGGCGCGGCCGCCGATGACCGCCCTCCGAGCCCCCGTGCTCGACGGGGACGCACGCGAGGCACGGATCCTCGGGGACGACGCCCGGGGGTTCCTGCTCGTCGTCGGGGCCGCGGCGGAGAACGAGGACTGCTGGTACGAGACCGTCGCCGAGGCGCTGGAAGCCGCGAGCCTCCGCGGCATCGACGCGGGCCGCTGGGAACGACTCGACGGGTAGCGCCGAGGAGGCCCTCCCCTCCTCCGGGAGCTCGTGCCGTTCGGATCGGCCCGTCAGTCCGCCGGCGGCTGGTCGGGCCCGGCCGGGAACTCGTTGCGGAGGTTCGCCGCGAGCATCCGGGGCGCCGAGGCGTCGAGGGCGTCCAGCGTCCAACCGCCGTCGCGGATCGTGCTGCGGAACGCTTCCGGCTCGGAGAGGATCGCCAGCTCGTCGGCGTGGCACAGCAGGTCCCGTCCGTTGAGCATCGACGCGGCATCGGTGCACAGCCAGACGACCAGCGGAGCGATCTGCTCGGGCCCGACGGGCACGCTGGCCTCGCGGGCCGCCGCGTACATGCCGACGCGCCCCATCGACAGCGGCCCGAGCGCCTCGATCTGCGCTGCGTGCGTCTCGAAGGCCGCCCAGAACCCGTCGGGCTGGGTGCCGCCGGCCCGGGGCCGGATCTGGTTGCAGCGCACGCCGAAGTACCCGAGCTCGCGGGCCACGCACCGCGTGAGGCCGGTCACCGCTTCCTTGGCGGCGGCGTAGACGGCGTTGTACGGCTGACCGAGTCCGGACTCGGAGCCCGTGTTCACGATCGCTCCGGACCGCTGGGCCTTGAAGTACGGAGCGATCGCGCGGATGGTGGCGAAGGTCGACCGGAAGTTCGCCCCCATCACCGACTCGTAGAGCTCGTCGGTGACGTCCTCGATCGGTCCAGGACCGCGGAGCGTGGCGTTGTTCACGAGGACGTCGACGCGGCCGAAGTGCTCGAGCGCCGCCGCGATCAGTCGCTCCGCCCCCGCGAACGTGGCCACGTCGCCGGTGAACGCGGCGGCGACGCCTCCCGCCGCCCGGATCTCCGCGGCCACGGTCTCGGCCCGGCCGACCCCGTCGTCGCGACCGATGTCCGCGACCAGCACGCTCGCTCCCTGACGCGCGAAGAGCAGCGCCTCCTCGCGCCCGATCCCCTTGCCGCTGCCGGTGATCACCGCGACGCGCCCGTGAAGACGGAGGGCTTGCTCTCGAGGCATACCGTGCTCCTTGCGAACGGGACCGGGCGGTGACGGACGGGGTCCGCTCAGCAGACGACGTTGGAGGGAGATCCGTCGAGGAACCCGAGCAGGTTGTCCACCGCGCACTCCGCCATCGCTCGCCGGGTGGCGTGCGTGGCCGACCCGACGTGCGGGACGAGCACGACGTTCTCGAGCCCCATCAGCGGCGAGCTCGTCGGCAGCGGCTCGACGCGGTAGACGTCCAGCGCCGCCGCGCGGATCTGCCCGCGGCGCAGCGCGGCGGCGAGCGCGGCCTCGTCGACGACCGCGCCGCGGGCGACGTTGACGAGGATCGCGTCGGGCTTCATCGCCCGCAGCTCGGCGGCCCCGATCAGGTCGCGGGTGTCGTCGGTCAGCGCGACGCAGAGGCACACGAAGTCCGCGTCCGCGAGCAGTGTCTCGAGGGCGACCCGACGGGCCCCGTACGCCTGCTCGACGGCGGGCTTCGCCGTGCGGCTCGTGTACACGACGTCCATCGCGAAGCCCCCGGCCGCACGGGCGGTGATCGCGCTCCCGAGCCGGCCCATGCCGACCACCCCGAGCGTCGCGCCGTGCACGTCGACCCCGAAGTCGTCGGCGCCGATGCGCGAGGACCAGCGGCCGTCCTGCACCCGCCCCGCCAGCTCGACCACCCGCCGCGCGGCGGCCAGCATCAGCGCGAACGCCAGGTCGGCGGTCGTCTCCGCGACCGCGTCGGGCGTGTTCATGAGCGTGATCCCGCGCGCCCCGAGCGCGGGCAGGTCGAACGCGTCGTAGCCGGCGGCGATCGACGAGATCGCCCGGAGCCTCGGAGCGTCCTGCAGGTCGCGCGCCCGGAGGGCGAGGCCCGCCCCGATCAGGGCGTCCGCGGAGGACAGCGCGGACCGCAGCGCTGCGCGGTGGTCGGTCGTCGCGGGATCGACGATCGTCACGGCGCACCGCTCGCGCAGTCGTGCGGCGGGCTCCGGGTGGAGCGCGCCGAAGACCGCCACGCGTGGCCGGGTCACGCGGCCTCCTCGACGGAGCGCAGCGACGACCAGTCGTCGCCGGCGTAGGTCTCGAGTGCCTCCGGGTCGAACCCGAACCCGAGCCCGGGGCGGTCGCTGAGCCGGGCTCTGCCCGCCGTCACCTCGAGCTGCGTGTCGATCAGGCGGCGGAAGTTCAGCACCGCGTCGTCCGGGAAGTACTCCAGCCAGGTGCCGTTGGGCGTCGAAGCGGCCAGGTGCGCGTGGAGGTCGTGGAACCAGTGGGGCGCGAGCACGACTCCGGCCCCCGCCGCCATCGCCGCCACCCGGCGGAACTCCGTGATGCCGCCGCACACGCACGCGTCGGCCTGCAGCACCGGAATCGCCTCGGTGTCCAGCAGGGCCGCGAAGCGCCAGCGTCCCGCTTCGATCTCGCCGGTGGCGACCGGCACCGAGGTCTGCCGAGCGAGCAGCTTGTGACTCTGGACGTCATCCGGCGAGAACGGCTCTTCGATCCAGGTCGGTCCGAACGGCTCGAAGGCCCGGACGAAGCGCAGCGCGGTGCCGACGTCGCGCCAGGCGTTGTTGGCGTCGAGCATCAGCTCGACGTCGGGGCCGATGCGGTCGCGCGCCGCCGCGACGCGGGCCCGCTCGGACGCGACGTCGTCACCGAGACCGACCTTCATCTTCACGGCCGTGAAGCCCTGGGCGACGTAGCCGGCGAGCTCGTCCGCGAGCTCGTCCGGCCCCTTGCCGGCCAGGTAGTAGCCGCCGCTGGCGTAGGCCCGCACCGAATCGTCGACGGCGCCCAGGTACTTGTAGAGCGGCAGTCCTGCGGCCCGGGCGTTGCGGTCCCAGAGCGCGATGTCGATGGCACTCAGGGCCCGCATGCCGGATCCGGCGCGCCCGTGCAGCAGCGTCTCGTCGTACGCCCGTTGCCAGATGCCCTCGGTGTGGTGGGCGTCCGCTCCGATCAGCGACGGTGCGAGCAGGCTCCGCGCGAAGGCGCTGACCACGGGGCCGCCGGCGTGACCGGCGTAGCAGAATCCGATGCCGGCGATCCCGTCGTCGCCCACGACCCGAACCAGCGTGTAGTGGCGCTCGCGGATGGCGCGCCGGGCGATCGACGTCGTCGTCTCCAGGGGAACGATCAGGGTCCGGACCTGCACGTCGGCGATGCGAATCACGATCGACCCTCGGTAGTGGTGACGAACAGCTTGGCGAGACCGTCGATCTCGTAGGACAGCTCGCCCGCCGCGAGGCGGGCCCGTCGGGTCAGCTCGCGGGCATGGCGCTCGTGCGCCGCATCGACGACCCGGCTCAGCGCGTCGGCGGGGATCACGACGACCCCGTCGGAATCCAGCACGACCACGTCGCCCGTGGCGATCTGCTGCCCTCCGACCGTCACCGGCACGTCGAGCTCGCCGACGGTCCGCCTCGATGGCCCGCTGATCCGCACCCAGCGGGCCCAGACCGGCACCCCGATCTCGGCGATCGCATCGCCGTCGCGGACCGCGGCGTCGACGAGCATGCCCGCCGCACCGCGGGCGGAGGCCTGGGTCGCGAGCATGTCGCCGACGAGCGCGACCGGTCGCGGCTCCGGCATCGACACCACGAGGATCTCGCCGGGCCTCAGCCGCGTCATCGCCACGTGGACCATCAGGTTGTCGTCCTGGCCGCAGCGAACGGTCCGGGCCCGCCCCGCCACCGACGCGCCCCGGATCAGCGGACGGAACTCGGCGTCCACCAGGCCCGAGCGATCCGAGGCCTCGTAGACCGTGGCGCTGCCGCAGCGCGCCAGCGTCGACATCGGATCGTTCGTCACGGGGTCATGCGCAGGGAGACGCGGGGACGACGCACGCGGGGCTACGACGTCTCTCCGTCCTTGTAGTTCGCGAGCGCGATCGGCGTTGCGTCGTCGGCGTCGAACACGTTGGCGAACTCGTCGAGGAGCTGCCCGACGGACCATCCACCGTCCACGGTGATCCCCGGGGTCTCGGCGGCGTAGTAGCGCTTGATGTTCGCGCCCACGGCGGCGAGCACCTCGCCGTTGCACGGGCACCGCTCGTGCGCGAGCAGACCGACGACCGGCGCGACGTTGTCGACGTCGTAGCGGCGTTGGAGCAGCGCCCGTTCGTCGCTCGTCATCTCGCGCGCCGACGCGAACATCGGGGTCCACGCCACCGGGCAGATGGCGTTGACCTTGATCCCCGACGGCTCCCCCACCAGGGCCAGCGATCGCGTGAGCCCGTACAGCGCGGACTTGGCCATCGAGTAGGCGACGTCGTTGGGCTCGCCGAAGAAGACGGCGCGCGACACCGTGTTCACCACGCGTCCGTGACCGGAGCGCTCGAGCGCGGGCCACGCCGCCTGCGTGACGGCCCACGGAGCCCGGGCGTGCACGGCGAGCATCGCGTCCATCTGCTCGAGCGGGTAGTCCGGGAACGGGTGGGGACGCAGGATTCCGGCGTTGTTGATCACGGCATCGAGCCGACCGAACTCGCCGAGCGCGGCGTCGACCACGCTTCGGGCGCCGTCGGACGTCGAGATGTCGGCCGCGTGGGCGGCCGCGATGCCGCCGGCGGCGCGGATCTCCGCCGCGACCTCGGCGCCGCTGTCGCCGCGCTCGGCGTCCGCCGGCCGGTCCGTGAGCAGCAAGCGAGCACCGTGCTGACCGAGGAGGCGGGCGTACGTCCTCCCGAGACCCTGGCCCGCGCCGGTGATGAGGACGACCTGGTCGTCAAAGCGCATGGGATCCACGGGGCACTCCGTCGGGTTGGGGCTCGTCGAAGCCCACCGGTGCTCGTCGCCGAGGACGCCCGCGGGCTGCGCGTCGGGCCCACCTTACGGAAACCCCCCGATTGAGTCAACCGGGCGCCCGACTCATTAAAAATAAGGCGGGCGCCCGGTTGACAGCCGGGGCGGGGCCGATTACAGTCGGGACACCGGCGTACGCGAGGGCGACGCCCGGCGTACAGACCATGAATACGAGAATGCGATGGAGGGGCAGATGGCCCAACTCAACGAGTTGAACGGTGCCGCGACACTGGAGCAGCCGGGGTTCGATCAGGCCCGGTTGTTCGATCTCTCGGGGCGGGTGGCCGTGGTCACCGGTGCCGGCCAGGGCTTCGGCCGGACCATGGCCCTCGGTCTCGCCCGCCAGGGAGCCGACATCGCGGCGTTCGACATCAACGCGGGCGCAAGCGAGGAGACGAGCGAGCTGGTCAAGCAGACCGGACGCCGTGCCCTCTCGTGCGCCACCGACGTCTCGGACAAGGAGCTCGTCGACGAGGCCTTCGCCCGCGTCGAGCGTGAGCTCGGCCCCGTCGACATCCTCGTCAACAACGCGGGGCTGTGGTCGCGCGTTCCCGCGATCGACCTCACGCTCGAGGAGTGGAACCGCGTCCTGTCGGTCAACCTCACCGGCACGCTGCTCTGCTCGCAGGCGGTCGCCCGCAGCATGATGGCCCGGGGCACCGGGAGCATCATCAACATCGCGTCGATCAGCGGCGTGATCGGCATGAAGGACCGCACCGCGTACGCGGTGAGCAAGCACGGCATCCTCGGAATGACGAAGACCTGCGCCAACGAGTGGGCCGCCCACGGCGTTCGCGTGAACGCGATCGGCCCCGGCGCCCATCACACGGCGATGACGGCCAAGTGGCGCGCCGATCCCGAGATCCTGGAGAAGCAGTTCCTGAGCAAGATCCCGATGGGTCGACTCGGCTACCCGGAGGAGCTGATCGGCACCCTCGTGTACCTCGCCAGCGACGCGTCGAGCTTCGTCACGGGACAGGTCGTCTTCTCCGACGGCGGCCGACTGCTCGGATAAGCCCCGATGTCGACGACATTCGACGAGCTCGAGACGCTCACCCAGGAGGTCGTCGCCGACGGGCTGGAGTTCCCCGAGGGGCCGGCCCAGGGCGCCGACGGCAGCTTCTACGTCGCCGAGATGCGCGGGGCGCGGATCTCGCAGATCGACCCCACGGGCGACCGGCGCACGCTGGCACCGATCGACGGGAGCCCCGGCGCCGTCGCGATCGGGCCCGACCGCGCGCTCTACGTCACGAACAACCGCGGGCGGACCTTCGTCGACGGTCGACCGCGCGGCGTCGAGGGCGCTCCCCCCGGCAGCATCGACCGCGTGACGCCCGACGGCACCGTGACGACGCTCTACCGCGAGTGCGACGGCGTCGGACTCAACGCCCCGAACGACCTCAGCTTCGACGGGCGTGGGGGCTTCTACTTCACCGACCCCGACAACGGCAACCTGTTCGCGGACGACGCCCGCTGGCCGGTCGGTCACCTGTACTACGCGACCAGCGACGGACGCCGCATCGAGCGCGTCGCGACCGGCTACGAGCTCTGCAACGGCCTGGCCGTCTCCGACGACGGCACGCGCCTCTTCGTCTGCGAGACGTTGACGAGCTCCGTGTGGGTGCACGACGTCGGGAAGGACGGGGCTCTTGGCCCGAGGAGGCCGTTCGGCCACCTGCCCGCGGGCCATCAGCCGGACGGGTGCTGCCTGGACACGGTCGGCAATCTCATCTGCGCCGCGGTGGGAAGCGGCGCTCTGGTGGTGCTCTCCCCCGACGGAGCGCTCCTCGCCCGCGTGCCGGTCGACTGCAAGGGCGTCACGAACTGCGCGTTCGGCGGCCCGGGGAATCGCTTCCTGTACTTCACCGAGGGATTCACGGGACGCCTCAGCCGCCTGCCGTGGCCGTGTCCCGGGATGGTCCTCCACCCGGATCGCCCCCGCTCGGGGGCCCCAGAGAAAGGGAAAACGTATGGCTGAACAGCACACCGACGAGGTCCGTTGGCCGTTCGCGCGCTCCGCGGGCTGCCCGCTCGACCCGCCGTCCCAGGTCGCCGAGCTGCGACGGACGTGCCCGGTGACGCGCGTCTCGCTGTGGGACGAGTCGCGGCCGTGGCTGATGACCCGGTACGACGATATCCGGGCGGTCTTCGCGCACCGTGCGTCGTCCTCGGACACCACCCGCCCGGGCTTCCCCCAGCCGACCGACACGCTGCTGGAGATGCGTCGCCAGCAGCGCTCGCTCGTGCGCATGGACCCGCCGAAGCACGACGAGCATCGGCGCATGGTGATGCGGGACTTCACCGTCCCCCAGGCGCAGACCTACAAGCAGTTCCTCGACGACCTCGTACGCACGCTCCTGGACGCGATGGAGGCGTCGGGCCCCACGGTCGACCTCGTCAAGACGCTCGCCCAGCCCGTGCCGACGGCCGTCATCGCGCACCTGCTCGACCTCCCGGAGGAGGACACCGAGTTCTTCCAGGAGCGCATGGAGACGTGGATGAGCCTCGACGTCACGCCCGAGGTCTCCTGGCAGGCCGCGTCCGACGTCATGGACTACTTCAGCGAGCTGGTCGACACGCGGGGCCAGGCCCCCGGCGACGACCTGATCAGCCGGCTGATCACCGAGCGCCTGCACACCGGTGAGCTGGAGAAGGAGGAGCTGCTGCACCTCCTCCACACGCTCGTGGTCGGCGGCTTCGACACCACCGCGAACATGATCACCCTCGGCACGATCGCGTTCCTCGACCACCCCGACCAGATCGACGCCCTTCGCGCGGACCCGAGCCTCATCAACAGCGCCGTCGAAGAGCTTCTGCGGTTCCTGAGCGTCACCCACCACACCGCGTACCGCCTGGCCACCGAGGACATGGACGTGAACGGACACACGATCAAGGCCGGCGAAGGGGTCATCGCCCCGATCTACGCCGCCAACCGCGACCCCGAGCGGTTCCCCGACCCCGACGCGTTCGACATCCGGCGCGACGCGCGCGGGCACCTCGCCTTCGGGTTCGGCGTGCACCAGTGCCTGGGCCAGCAGTTCGCCCGTCTGGAGCTGCAGGCGGTCTTCTCGCAGCTGTTCGAGCGGTTCCCGAGCCTGAGGCTCGCCGTGCCCGCCGACGAGCTCGTCTTCTCGAACGCCATGGTCTATGGCGTCAAGTCGTTGCCCCTGACCTGGGACCAGGAGAACTAGAGATGGAACCGGAAGGCAAGCAGCGTCCGCTGGAGATCACGGTCGAGGTCCCCCGCTGCGTCGGCGCCGGAAACTGCGTCGACATCGCACCGAAGTACTTCGACCAGGACCCGGCCACCGGCATCGTCGCCCTCCATCCGGTCGCGGTCGACCCGGCGGACGAGAGCCAGCTCCGCGAGGCCGCCGACCTCTGTCCCGTCGCCGCGATCCACCTTCAGCGGTTGGTCGCGTCGACGCCCGACGGCGAGTAGCGGGAGCCACGATGCGGCATCGACGGATCGTGATCGCCGGCGGCTCGGCCGCCGGCCTGGCGGCAGCCAGCAAGCTGCGCGCCCTGGGCTACGCCGGCGACATCGACATCGTCGACGAGGACCCGCAGGCCCCCTACCGGCGGCCGACGGTGTCGAAGGGGCTGCTGACCGGCGTCAGCGCACCGGACTCGGTGAAGCTGCCGCTCTCCGAGGATCTCCACGCCCGGTGGCACTCCGGCGCGCGGCTGACGCGCCTGGAGACCCAGGAACGCGTGCTGTCCGCGGAGACCGCGCAGGGGACGCTGCGGCTGCCGTTCGACGGGCTCGTGATCGCGACCGGCTGCGGCGCACGCGCGTTGCCCGTGCCGGCCCCGGCGCGTGGCGTCTTCACGCTGCGCGGCGCCGACGACGCCGTCGCGCTCCGCGCGGCGCTCGAGCACGCGGAGCACGTCGTGGTCATCGGCGGCGGCTTCGTCGGCTTGGAGGCCGCGTCGTCGGTCCGTGCGCTGGGCAAGTCCGTGACGGTGATCGAGGCGGCGGAGCGGCCGCTCGAGCACGCCGTCGGGCGCACCGCGGGAGCCCTCATCGAGACCCTCCACCGGTCCAACGGCGTCGACGTCGTGTGCGGACGAACGGTCCGTCGGCTCGAGGGCCGCGAGACGATCGAAGCCGTCGCCCTGGACGACGGCCAGCGCCTGCCCGCCGACGTCGTAGTCGTCTCCGTCGGCGCCACGCCGCGCGTCGAGTGGCTGATCGGCTCCGGGATCGACATCGCCGACGGCGTGCGTTGCGACGCCGACTGCGCGGTCGAGGGACAGCAGGACATCGTGGCCGCCGGCGACATCGCCAGCTGGCCGAACCCCCTCTACGGCCGGCGGATGCGGATCGAGCACTGGACGAACGCCGTGGACCAGGGCGCGCACGCCGCGAGCCGTCTCCTGGGCCTGGCCCCCGAGGGGGGCTTCGAGAGCCTGCCGTACTTCTGGTCCGACCAGGCCGGAGCCCGGATCCAGCGCGTCGGCGTCTGCGACCCCGGGAGCGACGCGACGATCCTCGAGCAGACCGCGGACTCGGTGCTCGTGGCGTTCAGCCACGGCGGCCACGTCGCGGGCCTCGTCGGCGTCAACGCCGGAGCCGCGGTGATGCGGCTGCGCACGCAGGTGCGCGACCGGTGTCCGATCGCGGACCTCACCGTCGGCGCCCGATGAGTCGCGAAGGCGCTCCCCCCGAACAGACCACAGGAGCAGATGAAGTGACCAACGAGACGGACATCACGGCCCAGGACGTCGCGGCGCGCCAGATCGACGTGTCGGCCGGCGCCGCCGCCGGCAAGATCTCCGGCTACCACCACGTCGTCCTGCTCTGCCGCGACATGGAGCGCACCGCCCACTTCTACCGCGACATCCTCGGGCTGCGCATCGTCCGGACCTCTCCGGCGCAGCGCGGCTACGAGCGCCAGTACTTCTTCGCGCTCGGAAACGGCGAGATGTTCTCGCTCTACCAGATGGAGTCGGTCCCCGAGCGGCCCGAGCCGCCCGTGGTCAGCCGCCTGTGGCCCGGGACCGCGGCGGTCGCCGAGCGTCCGCAGAAGCTCGATCATCTGGCCTTCAAGGTCGACACCCGCGCCGACCTCGAGTGGTTCCACGAGCGCTTGGTGGAGCACGGCGTTCCGGTCTCCGACGTCGTCCCGGACCCGCCCGGCCAGCGGTTCCTCCCCGGTCGGATCTACTTCTACGACCCCGACGGGAACCCCCTCGAGATCTCGTGCGACGAGCCGGCGGACCCCGACTTCTGGGAGGGCTTCGACCAACGCGAGTGGCTCAAGGACCACGATCCGGTGCCGTCGATCCGCCGCTCGCCCGGTGCCGGAGGCGTGGGCGCGTGACGTCGTCGCCAGCGGGCATCATCGATGCCCAGGTGCATACGTGGCTCCCCCGCGACGAGGCGCGCTATCCGTGGGATCCCGACACCCCCACCAGCTTCTTCGAGACCGACGTCCCCGCGCACCCCGCGGAGCAGGTGCTCGAGGACATGGACGGCGCCGGCGTCGCCGCCGCGATCGCCGTGGTCCCGCGTCTCTACGGGTGGGACAACTCCTACGCCCTCGACGCGGCGGCCCGCTTTCCCGACCGGCTCGCGCTCGTCGGTCGGCTCGATCCCGTCGCGCCGGAGCACGCCGATCGCCTGCGGGCGTTCATCGACCAGCCCGGGATGGTCGGCCTGCGACTCCCGCGAAGCGTGCCGGAGGATTGGGCACCGGGAGGGACCTTCTCCGCGATGCTGGCCGCCGCCGAGGCGCTGACGGTTCCGATCTGCGCGATGCCGGGCCCGACGAACCTGTCGGTCATCGCCGACGTCGCCTCGCGCCACGAAGGCCTGCCGCTGGTCGTCGATCACCTCGGGATGGAAGCGGTACCCCAGACCGTCCCCGTTCCCGGGCCGCGGCCGTTCCGCTACCTGCCCGACCTGCTCGCGCTCGCCAAGCACCCGAACGTCCACGTGAAGCTGACGGGCGCGCCGGCGCTCTCCAACGAGCCGTTTCCCTTCCGCGACATCTGGGAAGCCGTGCTCAGCATCATCGAGCGCTTCGGTCCCGAGCGCGTGATGTGGGGCAGCGACTACAACCGCGTCAGCACGCTGCACGGCTACCGCGACGGCACCCGCTACCTCGACCGTCTGGGTCTCGACGACGCGACGCTGCACCAGCTCCGGCGGGGGACCGCCGAGAGCGTCTTCCGCTGGTCTCCCCGCGGCCCCGCTTGAGCTCCGACGGAGCGCACCGCGGACCGCCGGGCGCGTCGGCCGCCGTGACCCGCGTCGCGGTGCTCGACGACTACCAGGACGTCGCCCGGACGTACGGGCCGTGGGATCGCCTTGGGTCGTGTATCGACCTCACGGTCCTCACCGCGCACATCGACAGCGTCGATGCGCTCGCGGCGGCGCTGGCGCCCTTCGAGGTCGTGGTCGCGATGCGCGAGAGGACGCCGTTCCCGCGGCAGCTGCTGGAGCGCTTGCCGCGCCTGCGACTGCTCGTCACGACCGGCTCGCGCAACGCGTCGATCGACGTCGAGGCCGCCGACGACCTCGACGTCGTCGTGAGCGGTACGGGCTTCTCCGCCGCGTCGACCGTCGAGCTCGCCTGGGCCCACCTGCTCGCCCTGCCCCGCAACGTGGCCGCGGAGGATGCGTCGATGCGACGCGGTGGCTGGCAGGAACGGGTCGGTCCGGAGCTCTCCGGCCGGACCCTCGGGCTGCTCGGCTTCGGCAACGTGGGGTCGCGCATGGCGGAGATCGCGCAGCTCTTCGGCCTGCGGGTGATCGCCTGGAGCCAGAACCTGACGGCGGCCCGCGCGGCCCGTCACGGAGCCGTTCTCGTGCCGAAGGACGAGCTCTTCGCGCAGGCCGACTTCCTCTCGATCCACTACCGGCTGAGCGATCGGTCGGCGGGGATCGTAGGTCGCTCGGAGCTCGCCCGCATGAAGCGCACGGCGTACCTGATCAACACGTCGCGGGGGCCGCTCGTCGACGAGGCGGCCTTGATCTCGGCCTTGCGCAACCGCGAGATCGCCGGAGCCGGCCTGGACGTGTTCGACACCGAGCCGCTGCCGGAGGACCACCCGCTGCGCTCGACGGAGAACACGCTCCTGACGCCGCACATCGGCTACGTCGCGACGACGCAGTACGCGCGGTGGTTCGAAGACATCGTCGAGAACATCGAGGCGTGGCTCGAGGGTCGTTCGCTGCGCGTGATCGCCGCGCAGCCGTAGCGGAGATCGACCCGTCCCACGCCGTCCCCGGGGCCGCGCGTCCCGGAGACCGCCGACGCTCCCGCGGAACGGCGCCTCGCGCTCCACGCTGCGCGGGCACGCGGCTACGTCGACAGGCCGAGCGCCCGCGCCACGGCGATCCAGTCCTCGCGCGGGAGGCCGGGCCGCCCGACCGTCTGCACCGCGACGTGATCCGCGCCCGCGTCACGGTAGGACCGCACGGCGGCCGCAACGGCCTCCGGGCTGCCGTGCGGCACGACCGCATCGATCAGCCGGTCGGAGCCTCCGTTCTCCAGGTCGTCGTCGCCGAAGCCAAGCCGCCGCAGGTTCGCCACGTAGTTCCCCAATCCCAGGTAGGTCTTCGCAAATCGCCGCGCCGTCTCACGGGCGCGCTCCGGGTCCTCGTCCAGCACCACCGCCACCTCCGGGGCCACCAGTGCGTCGGCCCCGACCGTGGCCCGGGCCACGGTCACGTGCGCCGCCGGCACGAAGAACGGGTGCGTACCCGCCGCGCGCTCGGCACTCAGCTCCAGCATCCGCGGACCGAGCGCCGCCAGCGCACGTCGCTCGCGCGGCACCCCGACGCCGCCGGGCTCGGCCGGATCCAGCCCGGCGAGGAACTCCCGCATGGTGGTGACCGGTCGCCGGTACGCCGAAGTCGCCTCGTGGTGGCCGATGCCGATGCCGACCAGCACCCGGCCCGGGAAGTCCCGCTCGAGCGCCACGTACTCCGCCACCAGCTCCGCCGGCTCGTAGTCCCAGACGTTGACGATGCCCGTCGCGAGCGTCAGCCGCTGCGACGCCTCGAGCGCCGGGCGGATCGACGCGAGCCGCACCGAGCCGCCGATCCACAGCGTGGAGAATCCGAGCTGCTCCGCGAGCTCGCCGGCCGCCGCTGCGTTCTCCTCGCCGATCGCATGGAAGGTCGTCCAGACGCCGAAGGCTCCGAGCTGCATCGGGCCAGCATCCCACGCCCGAGGGCGATTGTCCACACATGTGTTGACGACTGCGGGGCGACCTGCGCGACGGCGACCCGTCCGCGACGCCGCGACGCCGTCAGCGTGCCGCTCGCGGCTGGCCGTACGCCGCGATCAGCGAGAGCACGCCGACCGTCCCCGCCAGGGCGAAGACCACGACGAACGCCGCCTCGTCCGGATACCCCCCGGACCCGGCACTGCGGGCGAGGATCGCCGCGACCACCGCCGACCCGGCCGCCGCGCCGACCAACCGGCTCACGGCGTTGATCCCGGTGGCGACGCCGATGTCGCTCGCGGGCACGGCACCGACGACGATGTTCGCCAGCGACGCGTAGGTGAGCGAGAGCCCCAGACCCAACAGGGCGCCGGCGACCACGAACGCCGGGGGACCCGCGTGGACGGCCAGCAGCAGCAGCCACGACCCCGCGGCCAGGAGCGTGCCGACGACCAGCGTCGCCCGGAACCCGAGCCGCACGCCGATCCGACCCGCGACGACACCCCCCAGGAACGACGCGAGCGCGGTCGGGGCCAGGAGCAGCCCGGATTGCGCCACCGACAGCCCCAGGCCGTACCCCGTGACCGTCGGCGCCTGCGCGATCTGCGGCACGACCGCGAAGCTCGAGAACATCGCGAAGCCGGAGAGGAACGCCGTGGCGTTGGCCAGCGCCACGGTCCGGAGACGAAGCAGCGCCACGTCGATCAGCGGAGCGGCCCGCGACCGCTCGAAGGCGACCCAGGCGACCAGCGCGAGCCCGCCTACGGCGAGCAGCCCGGCCGTCACCGGCGAGCCCCAACCCAGGCTTCCCCCCTGGGTGATGCCGAGCAGCAGGCCGACGAGCGCGACCGAGAGCAGCAGCGCCCCGCCCCAGTCGACCGGGCCGGTGGCCGTCGGCGGCACCGCGGGAATCCAGCGATGAGCCGCGACGGCGGCGGGAACCGCCAGCAGGCCGAGCCAGAAGATCGAGCTCGTTCCGAGCTGGGCGATCAGGACCCCGGAAAGGGGCAGGCCCACCCCACCACCCACGCCGAAGACCGCACCCTGGATGCCCATCGCCCGCGCCGCCGTATCGGCCGGGAGCGTCTCGCGGATGATGCCGAACGACAGCGGAAAGACGCCCGCGGCGACCGCCTGCATCGCCCGCCCGGCGATCATCAGCTCGATCGACGGCGCCAACGCGCAGACCGCCGAGCCTCCGGCGAAGATCACCAGCACGGCGGTCAGCGCGCGCGTCCGACCGAGCATGTCGCCGAGCTTCCCGACCAACGGCGTGCAGACCGCGGCGCTGATCAGGTACCCGGTCAGCAGCCACGACGTCGTGGACGGCGACGCATCGAGCGCCCGGCCGATCGCCGGCAGCGCCGGCAGCACCATGGTCTGGGCCAGCGCGAACGACAGCGCGGCGAGCACGATCACGCCGACGACCCGCTGCGCGCGCACCGGCGCCGCGGTCACGCCGCCGTCCGCGAGACCCGCGTCGCCGACCGACGACGGATCGAGACGCGTCGCCACGCGGGTCCGCCCGCTACCGGGCGCTCGGAGCCAGCAGCGCCTTCTTCCGCGCGACGTACCGGCGATAGGCCAGCACGTCGGCCGGCGTCCCCACCGGCACCCCCGTCTCGGCGACGTAGGCGGCGATGGCGTCCCGGCCGTGGTCGCCTGCACCGTGCTCGACGACGGGGGCGAGGTCGCCGGCCGGG
>CAZMVL010000056.1:0-26005 GCA_964569335.1 uncultured Paraperlucidibaca sp. | reverse complement strand
TCGACGTACTCGAGCACCCGCTCGAGCTGCTGCTCGTCGATCATCGCGCCCATCCGGGTGTCGTCGGCGAACGGGTCCGCCGGGCTCCACAGCGGCCGCTCGGCCTGGAGCTTCTCGCGCAGCTCGTCGATCCGGCTCTCGTGGACCAGCAACCGCGAGCCGGCGTTGCAGACCTGGCCGGCGTTGCCGAAGATCGCCTCCGCCGAGTTGGCGAGGACGGCGTGCAGGCCGGGCGCGTCGGCCAGCACGATGTTCGGCGACTTGCCGCCGAGCTCCAGCGAGACCTGCTTGAGGTTGGAGTCCGCGGCGTAGCGGAGGAACCGCCGCCCGGTGTCGGTCGATCCGGTGAAGCCGATCTTGTCGACCTGCGGGTGCAGGCCGAGCGCCTGGCCGGCCGTCTCGCCGAGCCCGGGGACGACGTTGAGCACGCCGTCGGGCAGGCCGGCGGCGGAGGCGATCGCGGCCAGTCGCAGCATCGCCAGCGGCGCCTGCTCGGCCGGCTTGACCACCACCGCGTTGCCGGCGGCCAGCGCCGGAGCGATCTTCCAGACCGGCATCAGCACCGCGTAGTTCCACGGCACGACCGCTCCGACGACGCCGAGCGGCTCGTGGGTGACCGTCGCCACCAGCTGGCCGGCGGTCGGGATCACCTCGCCGTAGAGCTTGTCGGCGGCCTCGGCGAAGTACTGGAACTGCTCGACGGCCAGGCCGACCTCGAAGCGCGCGTCGCCGAGCGGCTTGCCGGTGTCCAGCACCGACAGCAGCGCCAGCTCCTCGGCGTGGTCGGCGATCGCGCGCGCCACGTCGTGGAGGATCGCCTTGCGGGCCTTCGGCGCCAGGCCGGACCAGCGGCCGTCGTCGAACGCGGCCCGCGCGGCGCGCACCGCCCGGTCGACGTCGGCCGCGTCACCGGCGACGACGGCGCACAGCTCGCGTCCGGTGACCGGGCTGACGCAGGAGAACGTCTCCCCGGACGCTCCGTCCACGAACCGGCCGTCGACGAACGGCTGGGTCGGCAGGTCGAGGCCCTCGAGCCGGGCGGTCCATCCGTCGACGATGCTGGTGCTCATGCGCTTCTCCGGAATCGGGATTCGGTGGCGCCCGGACCGTGTCCGGGGGCCGGTTCACAACGTAGCGACGGCCCCTCGGGCCGACGATGGGTTCCGCCCACAACTGTCGGGCTCACCCTTGGTCCCGGACCGAACACGGTCGGTCAGCCGGCCGCGTAGCTGCGGCCGCCGCAGACGGGCAGGACCTGGCCGGTGACGTAGCCGGAGCCCGGGCCGACCAGCCAGTGGACGACGTCGGCGACCTCCGACGGCGCGCCGGGGCGGGCGAACGGGATCCGCGCGATGAACCGCTCGCGCAGCTCGTCGGGGATCGCGTCGGTCATCTCGGTGGCGATGAACGCCGGGGCGACCGCGTTGACGCGCACCCGCGGGGCCAGCTCCAGGGCCTGGCTGCGGGTCAGTCCGAGCACGCCGGCCTTGGAGACCGCGTAGTTGTACTGCCCGACGTTGCCGCTGGCCGACTTGGAGCTGAGGTTGACGATCGCTCCGCCGTCGACGATCCGCGGGGCCAGCCGCGCGGACAGCGCGATCGTCGCCCCCAGGTTGACGCGGATCACCGCCAGGAAGTCGCGCTCCTCGGAGCGGCTGATCAGCGCGTCGCGGGTGATCCCGGCGTTGTTGATCAGTGCGTGCAGCTCGCCGCCGGTCCGGTCGAGCGCGGCGACGACGGCGTCGCGCCCCGCGGGGTCGGCGATGTCCGCGACCACCCCGACGGCGTCCCCGGGTCCGTCGGCGGCGATCCGCTCGGCGGTCGCGACGACCGACGGGTCCAGGTCGGCGAGCAGCACCGTGCTGCCGTCGGCGGCGAACCGCGCGCCGATCGCGGCGCCGATCCCGCGCGCGCCGCCGGTCACGATCACGACCCGGCTCATGCGGCGGGGCGGCCGACGTGGACCGCGTCGCAGTGGACGAGCTGGCCGGTCGCCGGCCGGTCGCGCAGCAGCGCCGCGACCGCGGCGGCGCGGGCCGGGGCGTCGACGGTCGCGTCGACCGTGACCGCGTGGGCCGCGATCCCGTGGCACCGGCCCTCGGCGGCCAGGCTGCGGACGCCGCCGAGCAGGCCGGTGGCGAGCGCGGACCGCAGCGGCGATCCGTGGCCGTAGACGCTCGGGCCGTCGAGCACGTAGACGACCGGTGCGCGGGCGGTCATCGCCTGTCGGCTCAGGCGGTAGGCGCGCAGCAGGTCGGCTTCGAGCTCGTCCCAGCCGCGCGGGTCGAGGTCGCTGGCGTCGAAGACCAGCGCCGCGTCGTCGTCGCCGGGCACGACGCCGTGGTCCGCGAGCGCGGCGGAGAGCGGGCCGCGATCGTCGATCCGCGCGGGGATCGACGGCGGGGATCCGTCGTGGTGGGGGGCGGGCGGTGCGTCCATCGTGAGCCTCCGTGCTCTCGCAGGGCCAAGGACCTACGGCCCTGAACCTATCCGGTGATAGGCACGATACACCTATCAACCTATCGCGTGATAGGTTGACGACGAGGGCCCCGCGCAGACGGCGCGATCGGCCCGCGTTCCGACGGAGGACCCATGGACCTGACCTTCACCCCCGAGGAGAGCGCCTTCCGCGACGAGCTCCGCGGGTGGCTGGCCCGCCACGACGCCGGGCCCGAGCCGCACGGCGACGAGCCGCGGCACTTCGCCTGGCGCCGCGACTGGCAGCGTCGCCTGGCGGCCGACGGCTGGGCCGGCGTCCACTGGCCGGTCGAGTACGGCGGGCGCGGCGCGACGATCACCCAGTCGGCGATCTTCTTCGAGGAGCTGGCCCGCCACGGGGCGCCGCTGCCCGGCAACGTGCTCGGCCTGCTGCTGGCCGGCCCGACGATCATGACCTGGGGCGACGAGGCCCAGCGCGAGCGCTACCTGCCGCCGATCCTCTCCGCCGACGAGATCTGGTGCCAGGGCTTCAGCGAGCCCGAGGCCGGATCCGACCTGGCGGCGGTCCGGACGCGGGCGGTCCGCGACGGCGACGGCTGGTCGATCACCGGGCAGAAGGTCTGGACCAGCTACGCCCACCACGCCCGCTGGTGCATGCTGCTGGCGCGGACCGACCCGGACGGCCCCCGGCACCAGAGCCTGACCTACTTCCTGCTGGACGTCGACCAGCCCGGGGTCGAGGTCGTGCCGCTGCGGCAGATCACCGGCGAGGCGCACTTCAACGAGCTCTTCCTCGACGGCGCCCGGGCGACCGACGCCCAGGTGCTGGGCCGCGTCGGCGAGGGCTGGCGGGTCGCGATGACGACGCTCGGCAACGAGCGCGCGGGACTGGCGTTCTTCCACCAGGTGCGGATGCACCAGCTGCTGGAGACGCTGGTCCGCGAGGCGGACGCGATCGGCCGGCTCGACGATCCGATCGTCGCCGACCGGGTCGCCGACGTGGCGGCCCAGGTCGAGGTCCTGCGCCTGACCGCCTACCGCGGCCTGACCCGGCTGGAGACCCAGGGCGAGCCTGGGCCCGAGAGCGCCCTGACCAAGCTGATGTGGTCGCGCGCCAACCAGCAGCTGACCCAGCTGGCCGTCGACGTGCTCGGCCCGTCGGCGCTGACGGAGCAGAGCCGCTGGTCGTACGAGCTGCTGCGCTCGAAGGGCAACACCCTCGAGGGCGGCACCACCGAGATCCTCAAGAACATCGCCGCGCAGCGGGTCCTCGGCCTGCCGCGCGCCGCCTAGATCACCAGGAGCACCGATGCTGTTCGACCTGAGCGAGAGCCAACGCGAGATCGAGGACGCCGCCCGCGAGCTGCTGGCGACCCGGGCCACGCCGGCCCGCGTGCGCGAGCGGATCGAGGCCGGCGCCCCCGACGACGAGCTCTGGCACGAGCTCGGCGCGCTCGGCTGGCCGGGAATCGCGATCGACGAGGACCACGACGGACTCGGCCTGGGGCTGGTCGAGGCGGCCGTGCTGCTGGAGCGGATCGGCTACGCCGTGGCCTCGCCGCCGCTGCTGGCGACGGTGATGGCCGGCCTGCTGCTGGCCGACGCGGGCTCCCCCGCGCAGCGCGCCGAGTGGCTGCCGCGGCTGGCCGCCGGGACCGCGGTCGGCACCGTCGGGATCGTCGACGACGGCGTCGCCGCGCTGGTCCCCGACGCGCCCCGGGCCGATCTGATCGTGCTGGTCGAGGACGGCCGCGCCCGGCTGCTGGCCGCCGCCGACGCGACGGTCGAGCCGCTGGCGACGCTGGACCCGAGCCGCGGCTACGGACGGGTGTCGGGCGGTGGCGACCCGCTGCCCGGCGACCCCGCGCCCGCGCTCGACCGCTGCGCGGTGGCGGTCGCCGCCGAGCTGGTCGGGGTCGGCCAGCGGGCGCTCGACCTGTCCGTCGCGTTCGCCCGCGAGCGCCAGCAGTTCGGCCGGCCGATCGGCGCCTTCCAGGCGGTCTCGCACCGCTGCGCCGACATGCTGCTGGCCGTCGAGAGCATGCGCTCGACCGTCTACCAGGGGGCCTGGGCCGGCGACCACGATCCGGCCGGCCTGGCCTTCGCCGCGGCCCTCGCCAAGGCGGTCGCGTCGGCGTCCGCGATCGAGGCCACGACCTCGGCGATCCAGGTCCACGGCGGGCTCGGCTTCACCTGGGAGGCCGACGTCCACTGGCTGTACAAGCGTGCCCAGCTCGACGCCCAGCTGCTCGGCGGCAGCGGCCCGCACCGGGCCACGCTGACGCGGCTGCTGCGGGCCCGGGTCGCGGCGTGAGCGCCGGCGGGGCGCGGGCACTAGTGTGAGGCGCCGGATGAGCGGATCGGCGACGTCACCTCCGAGCCGCCGGGACGAGATCATCGCCGTCTCGGCCCGGCTGTTCCGCCGCGGCGGCTACGACGACACGTCGATCCGCGACATCGCCGCCGCGCTCGAGATCAAGTCGGCGTCGCTCTACCACCACTTCGGCAGCAAGGGCGAGATCCTCTACGCGATCTCGCACGGCGTGATGGAGGACTTCGGCGCCGAGGTCACGCCGGTGCTCGACCGCGCCGACGGCCCGCCCGCCGCGATCGCCGCCGTCGTCGACGCCCACCTGCGGTTCGACGCCGGCAACCTCGACCGCGTGCTGGTCAGCGCGCACGAGCGGCACTCGCTGCCCGCCGCCAAGCAGCGGACGATCAACGCGATGCGCGCCCGCCACCGCCAGGCGGTCCGGCGCGTGGTCGTGGCGGGCGTCGCCGACGGCGCCTTCGCGGTCGACGACCCGGCGATCGCGACCGCGGCGCTGCTCGACCTGCTGACCGGCGTCAAGGAGTGGTACCACCCGCCCCGCGACGGTCGGCTCGACGAGCTGGTCGCGACCTACCGGCGGCTGGCCGGCGCGGTGCTCGGCTGCGCCAGCGAGAGGAACGTCGCGACCGCCGCCGGGCGCGCCGCGTCGCGCAGCTCCAGCGTGCAGCCGACCCGGTAGAGCACCGCGTCGCCGCGCGCCTCGGCGTCGACCAGCGTCGCGGCCAGCCGCACGTCGCGGCCGGTCGGCACCGGCGCCAGGAAGCGCACCGACTCGAGTCCGTAGTTGAGCCGCGCCCCGGCGTCGACGACCCGCAGCAGCGTCGGGATCAGCGCGGGCGCGAGCGACAGCGTCAGCATGCCGTGGGCGATCGTCCCTCCGGCCGGCGCCTCGGCCCGCGCGCGCTCGACGTCGACGTGGATCCACTGACGGTCGCCGGTCGCGGTCGCGAAGGCGTCGATCCGCGTCTGGTCGAGGGTCACCCAGGCGCTGTGGCCGAGGTCCAGCTCACGCGCGGCGAGCAGCTCGGCGAGCCGCAGCGCGACGGGGGTCGGGAGGGAGGCGCTCACCGGGCCCACGCTAGCCGCCGGATCCCCCGTCCGCACTGCTGCCGCGAGGCAATCGCGGACGCCCGGATCATGCTCCGACAGCAACCACCACTGACCTACCACACGATAGGTTGAGAGGATGATCGAGCCGGCCGACGACCCGTTCCGCTTCGACCGCAAGGTGGTGCTGGTGACCGGAGCCAGCCGCGGCATCGGACGCGCGATCGCGACCGCCTTCGCCGCCCGCGGCGCGCAAGTCGCGCTCAACGCCCGTGGAGCCGACGCGCTGGAGCAGGCCGCCGCCGAGCTGCGCGCCGGCGGCGCCGAGGCGCTGGCGGTCGCCGGCCACGCCGGCCGCTCCGAGGACGCCGCCCGGCTGGTCGACGCCACGCTCGACCGCTTCGGCGCGATCGACGTGCTGGTCAACAACGCCGCCACCAACGTCGCCTTCGGCCCGCTGATGGACGTCACCGACGAGGCCGTCCGCAAGACCTTCGAGACCAACGTCTTCGGCCCGCTGGCGCTGACCCGCGAGGTCGTCGCGCGGAGCATGCGCGAGCGCGGCGGGGCGATCGTCAACGTCGTCTCGGCCGCCGGGCTGCGGGCCAAGCCGAACATGGGGGTCTACGGGGCGACCAAGGCCGCCACCTCGTTCCTGACCCGGGCGATGGCGCGCGAGCTGGCGCCCCACGCGATCCGCGCCAACGCGGTCGCGCCGGCGGTGATCCGGACCGGCTTCGCGAGTGCCCTGCACGAGGACCCGGTGGCGCTGGAGGAGGCGGAGACCGCGTCCGCGCTGGGCCGGATCGGCGAGCCCGACGAGGTGGTCGGCGCCGCGCTGTTCCTGGCCAGCCCGGCCGCCAGCTACGTCACCGGCCACGTGCTGGTGGTCGACGGCGGGACGATGGCCTGATCAGGCGGCGGGCGGCTCGACGTGCGCCTGCAGCGCCGCCCGCGCCGGCTCCGGCCACGCCGCCTTGGCGAAGCTCGTGCCGTCGACGCAGACGTGGCGGACCCAGGCCTCGACCAGCAGCTCGTCGCCGCGCAGCATCCGGTAGCGCGAGGTCATCGAGCTGGTGGTCAGCGGGTCCAGCCGGACCTCGATCGCCAGGTCGTCGTCGAACCGCGCCGCCGAGCGGTAGCGGGCGCCCAGCTCGGCGACCACGAACTCGTAGCCGGAAGCGACGAACGCCCCGTACGGGCCGAGCACCGAGCGCCACAGCTCGGTGTGCGCGGTGTCCGCCCACGTCAGGTAGTTGGCGTTGAACACGTGGCCCTGCATGTCGCACTCCGCGTAGCGGACGCGCAGCTCGTGGACGTACATCGCTGCCTCTCGGTCCCGGTCCGCCGTGCCACCTACGACACGGCCTCGAAGATGTGCACCACGGCGAGCGCCGCGGCGTCCGTGACGCTACCGCCCGCGCCCTGCGCCAGGCCCAGCCGTGCCCCGTCGACCTGGCGGCCGGTCGCCTCGCCGCGCAGCTGCCGCACGATCTCGACCGTCTGCGCGACGTCGCTGCCGCCCGGCACGTGGCCGCGGGCCAGCAGCCCGCCGCTGGGCGACACCGGCAGCCGCCCGCCGATCGACGTCTCGCCGGCCTGGACCAGCGTGGCGCCCTCCCAGCGCGAGCAGAAGCCGAGGTCCTCGTAGAGCAGGATCTCGGAGATCGTGGTCGCGTCGTGGACCTCGGCGACGTCCAGCTGCGCCGGCTCGATCCCCGCCTGCTCGAACGCCGCCAGGCCGGCCCGGCGGACCAGCGTGTTGTGCGACACGTCGTCGGCCAGCTGGGGCCCGATCGCGATGCTCGACGAGCGCACGCGGACCAGCCGGTCGCGGCCGATCCGCCGCGCCACCGTGTCGCTGACCAGCACCACCGCCGCCGCGCCCTGGCTGATCGGGGCGCAGGAGAACCGGGTCAGCGGGTCGGCCAGCAGCTCGCTGCCGAGCACGCCGCGGGTGGTGATCGGGTCGCGCAGGTGGGCGTCCGGGTTGCGCGTGGCGTGACGCCGGTTCTTGACCGCCACCTGGGCCAGCACCGCCGGGTCGACGCCGGTCCGGTCCAGGTACTCGCGGGCGGACGTCGCCAGCAGCGCGATCAGCGGCCCGGCCGCCGGCAGCCCGGTGGCGGCGTCGTACGGGCCGCACTCGGCGGCCGCGACGGGGTCCTCGATCCCGAGCACGAGCGCGACGTCGCAGAGCCCGACGCCGACCGCGACCCACATCTCGCGCAGCGCGGTCGAGCCGATCGAGGTCGTCGCGTCGAGCGGCGTCGCCGCGGCGCCGGGCACGCCGGCCGCGGCGTAGGCCTCGACCCCCGCCGGATGGACCAGCGAGCGCGCGCCGCCGGGGTAGGCGTGGCCGACGCAGGCCAGCTGCACCTCCGACGCCTCCAGGCCGGCGTCGCGCAGCGCCTCGTCGATCGCCGTCCGGCCCAGCTCGGCGGGTGTCGCCGCCGGGAACCGCCCGAAGGCGGTCATGCCGACGCCGGCCACGTAGACGTCGCTCATCGCGTCACCGGCGCGCCGCGATCGTGTTGAGCGCCACCGCGAGCACGATGATCACCGCGGTGAAGATGTCGCGGAACTGCGGCTGGACGTTGAGGATGTTGAACGCGTTGGTGATCAGCGCCAGCAGCAGGACGCCGAGCACCGTGCGCCAGATCGCGCCCTGCCCGCCCTTGATGCTGGTGCCGCCGATCACGACCGCGGCGATCGTGCCGAGCGCCAGGCCGGCCGAGCCGCCCGGCACCGCCTGGCCGCCGCCGGCCTTCGACGCCTCGATCACGCCGGCGATGCTGGCCGTCAGGCCGCAGATCACGAAGGTCGACGCGACCACCAGCCCGGTCCGCACCCCCGACAGCCGCGCCGCCTCCAGGTTGCCGCCGACCGCGTAGACGTAGCGTCCGAAGCGCGTCCGGCGCAGCACGAAGCCGAGCACGAGCGCGGTCACGGCGAAGATCAGCACCGGGTTGGGGATCTCGGGGATCAGCTCGCCACGGCCGAGCCAGAGGTACGTGTCGCTCTTCGACGCGTCCAGCAGGAAGCCCCCGGTGACCGCCACCGCCAGGCCGCTGAACGCCAGGCCGGAGGCCAGCGTGGCCAGGAACGAGTGGATCCCGATCCCGGTGACCAGCGCGCCGTTGGCGGCGCCCAGCAGGATGCCGACGAGGGCGCCCGCGAGCAGGCCCACGACCGGATCGACGTGGATCGTCAGGTACGCCGCGATCGCGCCCGCCAGCGCGAAGATCGCGCCGACCGACAGGTCGAATCCGCCGGCGATGATCACCAGCGTCGCCCCGCACGCCGCGATCCCGACGAACGCGTTCTGGTTGAGGACGTTGGTCAGGTTGCTGAAGGTCAGGAAGTTCGGCGTGGTGATCGACAGCACGACGAACAGCAGGACGAAGCCGATGACGATGCCGTAGTCGCGGGCGATGCCCGCGGCGCTGCGGTTGGTCTGGAAGCGCGCCCCCGCGACCTCCAGCGCGGGCGTCGCGTTCTCGGGAAGCTTGGTGGTCACGTCGGGATCTCCGATTCCAGGGCGTCGATGCCGAACGAGGCGTGGACGATCGCGTCCGGCGAGAGGTCGTTGTTGGACAGGTGGCTGGTGATCCGCCCGCGGTGCATCACCAGCACGCGGTGGGCCAGGCCGAGCACCTCCTCGACCTCCGAGGAGATGACGACGACCGCCATCCCGTCGGCGGCCAGCGAGACGATCAGGTCGTAGATCGCGCGCTTGGCGCCGACGTCCACGCCGCGGGTCGGCTCGTCGAGGATCAGCACCTTCGGCCGCCGCAGCAGCCACTTGGCGAAGAGCACCTTCTGCTGGTTGCCGCCGGACAGCGCCTGGACCGGCAGCGCCGGATCGGGCGGCGTCACGTTGAGCCGCTCCAGCAGCTCGGCGGTCTCCACCGACTCGCGGCGCGGATCGGTGACGCCGAGCCGCGTCAGGCCCGCCAGGTGCGGCAGCGTGACGTTGTCGCGCTGCGGCAGCTCCAGCAGCAGGCCCTGCTTCTTGCGGTCCTCGGGGGCCAGCGCGACGCCGGCCGCGATCGCGTGCCGCGGCGATCCCAGCCGCAGCGGCTCTCCTTCGACGTCCGCCGCGGCGAGATCGTCGGGCTGGCCGGCCTGGACCGCGTCCGCGCCGAAGATCGCCCGGGCGACCTCCGACCGGCCGCTGCCGACCAGCCCGGCCAGCCCGACGATCTCGCCGCGGCGGACGTCGAAGGAGATGTCCTCGATCACGCCCGGCCGGTGCAGGCCGCGGACCGACAGCCGCACGTCGGCGTCGTCCGGCGGCGGCTGCCGCGCGGGGAAGGTCGCGTCGAACTCGCGTCCGAGCATGCCGGTCACCAGACGCTCGACCGGGGTCCCCTCGCACTCGAGGGTCTCGATCAGCGTGCCGTTGCGGAAGACCGTGACGCGGTCCGTCAGCGCCAGCACCTCCTCCAGGAAGTGCGAGACGTAGACGAAGGTGATGCCCTCGCGGCGCAGGTCGCGGACCAGCGCGTGCAGCTGCTCGGTCTCCGTGCGGGCGAGCGACGACGTCGGCTCGTCCATCACGATCAGCCGCGCGTCGCGGGCCACGGCGCGCAGGATCTCGACCTTCTGCTGCTGCGCCACGCTGAGCGCGGCGACGATCGCGTCGCCGTCCAGGCCGAAGCCCGCGCGCTCCTCCAGCTCGGCGTAGCGGCGCCGCATCGTCCGCTCGCCGAGCGCGCCGAAGCGCGAGCTCTCGACGCCCAGGAAGACGTTCTGGGCGACGGTCAGCTCGGGGACCAGCGAGAGCTCCTGCTGGATCACGGCCAGGCCGTCGACCAGCGCCTCCCGCGGCGAGCGGTACGCGACCGGGCGGCCGTCGACGAGGATCTCGCCGCCCGAGCGTTCGACGGCCCCACCGATGATCTTGCCGAGCGTCGACTTCCCGGCGCCGTTCTCGCCCACGAGCCCGTGGATCGAACCGGCCTGGATGCCCATCGTGATGCCGCGCAGCGCCTGGACTCCCGCGTAGCGCTTGCTGACGTCACGGAGCTCGACGAGCAGGGGTGGGGTCGCCGTCATCACGGGCCTCCTAGCCCTCCCACTCCGCCTGGAAGTCGGGGTGCTCCTCCAGGATCTTGGTGGTCACGTTGTCGCCGATCGGGCTGATCTCGATCTGCCCGATGCCGTCGCTCTTGACCTCCTCGCCGCGGACCGAGGCCAGGATCATCTCCAGCGCCGACCGCGACATCGACTCCGGGACCAGCGCGTAGGTGGAGAACCACTTGCCGTCGCGGACCCGCTCGACGCCGGCCTTGCTCGCGCCGTAGCCGACGATCGCGACCTCGCCCTCGGGTCGCGCCGGGTCGACGCTGACCTTCTTGCCGGCCGTCTCGATCGCGCGCTCGCCGCCGAGCGTCATCTGGTCGCCGGACGGGGTCGCCAGCACGTCGAGGCCGCGGTTGGCCTGGAGCATGTCGGCGGTCGCCTTCTCGCCGTCGGGCTGCAGGAACCCGGCGTCCGTCTCGGCGACGATCTTGACGTTGTCGTCGAGCGTGTCGACCAGCACCGGGCGCTTCGCCGCCCCGTCCCACGGCAGCTTGCGGCTGCCCCAGAGGATGCCGACCTCGCAGGGGTTCCGCTCGACGCACATCGCGTTGATGCTCTCCGCGGTCACCCGCGCCCCGGCCTGGACGTCCTCGATCACCGAGGTCACGACGCCCTCGACCTGCGGCTTCGGATCGACCGGGTCGGGCCCGATCGGGAACTGCAGCGCCGCGACCTTGATGCCCTTGTCGGCCGCCTGCTTGACCACCGGCGCGATGCCCGTGGTGTCGTTGGGCATGATGATGAACGCGTCGTACTTGCCCGACGTGATCGCATCCTGGACCTGGGCGATCTGCGCCGGGCCCTCGAACTTGCCGTCGAAGAACTCGACGTCGGCGTTGGCCTCCGCGCCGGCCGCCTTGGCCGCCTCGTACATGTACTGGGTGTAGGCGTTGCTGGCCGCCAGGCCGAAGAACGCGACGGTGGCCTTCTCGGTCGACGCCGTCGTGCTGGCGGTCGTGTCGCTGCCGCCGGCCGTGGTGGTGGCGGTGTCGTCGTCGCTCCCGCACGCCGTAGCGCCGAGCAGCGTCCCGGCAGCCACGAGGGCCAGCGCCGTCCGGGTGAATCCTTGTCTGCTGAGTCGAATCATGGGACTCGCTTCCCTAGTAGTGGTCGCCGTTGGTGAACGTGGTGTTGTGGGGTGGCAGCAGCTTCCGCTTCGCTGAGGTCCCCAGCAATTGGTTGCGCGAACAGATCGCGACATGCGGTTTGGCTCGCCGATGGAGGCCGCCGGTCGCCGTCCTTCACGGGAGCGGACGCGCGGGCGCAATCGCCCGCGCAGGGGCGTTCTCCGCCGCCGCGAGCGGCCCCGGACCGCGACGTGGGCACGACGACGCCGACCGCCCAGGCGGCCGACGTCATCGGACCCCAGCCCCGTCCGGAACGCGGGAACCGTGCCCCGGCGCGACGCCGGGAACCCGCGGTGATCGGGGTGCGGCCCCGGGCGCGCCCCACGCGCGCCCGAAGTTCTCCCGGCGCGGCCCGAACGAGGGCCGCGCCGGTGGCTCAGTCGGTCTCGCCGATGGTCACCAGCAGGCGACCGCCCTCGAGCATCGTCAGCACGTCGCCGGGATTGATCACCAGCGTGGTGGTCGGCGACTCGATGATCGCCTGACCGCTGATCCGCGCCCCCGGGACGAGCTTGGTCGTGGAGTACACCGGGGTCTCGACCTTCTTCCCGAACTCCGGGAAGTACGCCAGCCGCTCGCCGATCCGGGCGGTGGCACCGGCGCCGTCGGGGTCGGTCGTGGTGTCGGTCGTGGGCCGTGGCACGCGCGGCGAGACCGCGACCGCCGAGAGCCGCCAGTGCAGGAACTCGACCGGCACGTCCTCCAGCGAGTACGTGAACTGGCTCTCGTGCTCGCCGTGGAAGATCCGCACGATCTCCGCCAGGTCTTCGGCCGCGTACCGCTCGGCCGACGGGATCGGCACCGTCAGCTCGTGGACCTGGTTGCGGTAGCGCGCGTCGACCGAGCGCTCGAGCACGATCTGATCGTCGCGGAAGCCGTCCTGGCGCAGCCGCTCGCGCGCCTGCTCCTCCAGCTCGCGGTACTTGGCGTCGAGCTCGCCGATGTCCATCGTCGACGACAGCGCGTGGTGCGAGATCGTGTAGTCGTGGCGGACGTCCGTCACGGTCATCCCGAACGCGCAGAAGGTCGACGCCTCCGGCGGGATCATCACCTTGCTCATGCCCAGCTGCCGCGCCAGGCGCGCGGCGTGCAGGCCGCCCGCGCCGCCGCCGGAGACGAGCATGAAGCCGCGCGGGTCGATGCCGCGCTCGACCGACACCGAGCGGATCCCGCCGACCATGTTGGCGTTGACGACCTCGATGATCCCCGCGGCGCCCTCGACCGGGTCGAGCCCCAGCTGGTCGCTGACCCGCGACGCGACCGCCTGCTCGGACAGGTCGTCGCGGAGACGGCGCCGGCCGCCGAGGAAGGCCTCGGGCGACAGGTAGCCGAGCACGACGTTGGCGTCGGTCACGGTCGGCTCCTCGCCGCCCGCGCCGTAGCAGGCGGGCCCCGGCTTGGCGCCCGCGCTCTGGGGGCCGACGCGGAGCGCGCCGCCGTTGTCGATCCAGGCGATCGATCCGCCGCCCGAGCCGATCGAGTGGACCTCGACGCCGGAGACGCCGATCGGCTGGAACTCGACCTGGATCGAGCGCGACATCGCCGGCCGGTGGCCGCGGATCATGCAGATGTCGAAGCTGGTGCCGCCCATGTCGACGGTGATCACGTTGCCGTCGCTGGCGTGATCGTCGTCGCCGGCCGCCTCGGCCAGGTGGAACGCGGCGGCGGCCGGCGCGGCGGCCGGACCGGAGCCAAGCGTGTTGACCGGCCGCTTCATGATCTCGTCGACCGTCGAGCAGCCGCCGTTGATCTGCATGTACTGGGCCGGGTGCTGGAGCTGGTTCTCACCCAGGAACTCCTCGAGCCGGCGCAGGTAGTCGCCGATCTTCGGCAGCACGTAGGCGCTGAGCACCGTCGCCGACGTCCGCTCCCACTCGCGGATCTCGTTGAGCACCTCGTGGGACTTGAGCACGCCGACGCCGGGCAGCTCCTCGCGGAGGATCTCGACCGCTCGGTTCTCGTGGTCGCCGTTGACGACCGACCACAGGAAGGCCACCGCGACCGCCTTGACGCCGGCCTGGCGGAAGCGCGCCGCGGCGGCGCGCACGGCGCCCTCGTCGAGCGGCGTCAGGACGTTGCCCTCGACGTTGATCCGCTCCGGCACGCCGATCCGCAGGTAGCGGTCGACGAAGTCCTCCGGGCGCTGGAGGTGGACGTTGAAGCGCTCGGGCTTGTAGCCGTCGCGGAACAGCAGCACGTCGCGGAAGCCCTCGGTGCAGAGCAGGCCGACCGGGCCGCCGTTGCGCTGGATCAGCGTGTTCGTGGCGATCGTCGAGCCGTGGACGAACGCCTCGGTCGAGTTGAGCAGCGTGCGCAGCTCGACGTCCAGGTTCTCGGCCACCGCGCGCAGGCCCTTCTCGATCGCGGCCTTCGGGTCGTCGGGGGTCGAGTCCTCCTTCCAGAGGGTGACCTCCCCGTCGTCATCGATGATCACGAAGTCCGTGAACGTCCCACCGATGTCAATGCCAACTCGATATCCCATGAATGTCCTTCTCGTTCTGCTGCGAACGTTGCGGTGGTAGGTGGCGGTCAGCCCACGGTGGGGTTGAGCAGGTACTCGTCCTGGGGGCGCATCGTCTCGGCGAGCCAGGTCGAGGCGCTCGGATGCATCGGGTCGACCAGCGGGCGCTCGACGCCAGCCAGCGCGGCCCGGCGCGCGGCGGTCGCGGCCTCGTCGACGACCGGGTCCCAGTCGTCGGAGACGACCACGCCGTGCAGCTCGTAGGCCACCTCGCGGCTGATCAGCTCGTCGCGGACGTCGCGCCGGACCTGCTCGACGTCGCGCTCGGCCGGGTTGCCGTAGCCCCCGCCCCCGGTCGACACGCCGACCCGGACCTCGCCCGGCCCGACCAGGTAGTGCCCGGCGGAGGAGACGAACCGGCGACGACCGTCGGTGCCCTCGACGTACTGGCCGCCGCCGATCCCCGGCGTGCCGCCGAGCACGCCGTGCGGCGGGTTGGTCTGGCCGTCGCCGAAGGTCACGACCTCCGCCGAGCCGGCGATCGGGCGCACGGCCCAGCGGACGCCCGGCCCGCCGATGAACTCGCCGACGCCCATCGAGTCGGTCTCGACCTGCATGTGGTCGGCGAGCAGCGGATAGAGCAGCTCCATCTGCTCGATCACCAGCGACTTGAGGCCGCCCATCGCCGCCAGCGTCGCCATCAGCGGCCAGCCGTCGGTGCCCTTGCTGGCCCCGGCGCCGCCGCCGTTGTTGAAGAACATCGCGGCCCACTCCTCGCCGGTCCGCTCGTCGATCCCCGCCCAGTTGGGCATGTTCGCCGCCCGCGCCCCGCCGGCCACGACCTTGTCGGGCACCGCCGCCGCCATCGCCTTGTTGACGACGTCGTGCATCGAATCGGACGGGCAGTTGGTCGCGTTGGAGGTCGACGCGGGGTACCGCGCCCAGCAGATCGAGCCCTCCTCGGCGTCCACCTGGACGTGCGCGAAGCAGCCCGCGTTGTGCGGGATGTCGGGATCGATGTAGTACATGAACGGGATCGCGCCGGCGCCCTGGACGGTCGCCTTGGTGCCGTTGACGCCGCTCGGCGACTGCGGGCCGCTGCCGGCGTAGTCGACGCGCACCTGGTCGTCGTCGATCGTGACCGCGACCTTGATCGGGATGTCGACGGAGTCCTTGCCGTCGCTGTCCATCCAGCAGGTGCTCTCGTAGGTCCCGTCGGGCATCGACCGGACCTCCTCGCTCATCCGGCGATCCGCGTAGTCGATGATCTCGTCGACGTAGCCCATCACCGTCTCGGCGCCGTACTCGGCCACCAGCTCCTCGAGCCGCGCGCGGCCCTTGCCGATCGAGCCGAGCTGCGCCAGCAGGTCGCCGTGCAGGCGCTCGCGGTAGCGCAGGTTCGTCAGGTACATGTCGATCACGTCCTCGCGGGGCTCGCCGCGGTCGTAGATCTTCAGCGGCGGGATGTGGATGCCCTCCTGCCAGACGTCCTTGGCCGCCGGCACGATGCTCGACGGGGTCGCGGCGCCGACGTCCAGCTGGTGGCCCTTGGTGACCGACCAGAAGAGGTGCTTGCCGTCGGCGAAGACCGGCTCCGCCGTGACCAGGTCGCCGATGTGGGTGTTGCCGCGGTACGGGGCGTTGCACATGAAGATGTCGCCCTCGTGGACCCGACCCTCGAACGTCCGGTGGATCTCGGCCAGCACCAGGTGCATCGAGGTCGTGTGGATCGGCAGCGCGTCGAACATCGCGACCTGACGCGGCACCGCGTCGTAGATCGCGCAGGAGTAGTCGCGCGCCAGCGCCAGGATCGATGTCCACGCCGTGTACTCGAGCGTGAGCGTCATCTCGTGGGCGATGCTGTCGAACCGGCTCAGCATCACGCTGAAGGTCACCGGATCGAAGTCCGCCCCGCGGCTCCGCTTGTCGGTCGTCCCAGGCTGTTGCGTCATGCGGCGTCGTTCTCGTTCCGTGCGTTGTGCGGCACACCAAGCCCCCGCCGCGGACTCGGCGGACGGGTGTTGGGTACGACGCTAGATTCGCCGCCGGGGGCGCGGCAATGGGTTCGTCGCACAAACGTCGCGCGGCCACTTTGGTGTCCGGACACGGTCGCCGGAGACCCCCGCAACGGGCCTTGCCGCTGCTCCGGGACTGCCCTACATTGAGTCGGGTCCACGCGACGAACGTCCCCCGATCCGGCCGAGCAGGAGCCCGTTCGGCTCGCCGCGGAGGACGACGTCGCCGAGAACGAGGGCTCAATGGTCATCAGGGAACTGGTCGAGATGTACAGCCTCAAGCTGGACGTCATCGCCGGATCGAGCGGGTTGGACCGGAGCGTCACCTGGACGCACGTGTCGGAGCTGGAGGACCCCGCGCCGTGGCTCGACGGCGGCGAGCTGCTGATGACCAACGGGCTCGGGATTCCCGCCGACGCGGCCGGCCAGGTCGAGCTGATCGAGCGGCTCGACGAACGGCGCGTCGCCGGGATGGCCGTCGGGATCCGCTCTCCCGGGTTCCGGCCGGAGATGCTCGAGGCGGCCGAGCAGCGCGGCTTCCCGCTGCTCGGCGTGCCGGTCGAGATCCCGTTCCTGTCGATCGCCCGGGTCGTCGCCGACGCCAACCAGAACAGCGCCCAGCAGCGGCTGCTGACCCACGTGCGGATCTTCGACACGCTGCGCCCGAACGGCACCTCGACGCCGTCGCAGGACATCTTCCGGCGGCTCGAGGAGATCTCCGGCTACACGCTGCACGTGATCTCGATCGTCGGCGCGCCGCTGATCAGCGGCTTCCGCCGCCCGCCCGCGGACGTCGTCGAGGCGCTCGGCGGCGACGGCTTCGAGCCCGACTCGGCCAACCCCGCGGTGCCGGGCGGCTACGCGGTGCCGGTGCCGCTCGAGCAGCGCTCGGGGACCTTCCTGGTCGCGCTCGAGCAGGAGGGCGTCAGCCCGGCCGGGCTGAGCGCGGTGCGGCACATGGCGACGATCGCCGCGCTCGAGCTGTCCAAGCTCTACTACGAGCGGGAGGCGATCCGCCGTCACGGCGCGGAGACCTTCGCCAAGCTGATCGCCGGCACCGTCGACCTGGTCACCGCCACCGACGAGATGCGGGCGATGGGGTTCGACCTGGACGAGCCGCTGGTCTTCGCGGTGATCCGCAGCGACGACGGCGACCTGCACGACGACGAGGTCCACCACCGGCTCTGCGACCTGCAGGTCCCGCACCTGATGCTGGTCGACGACGACCTGCTGGTGATCCTGCCGTCGTCGGTCGACGTGCTCGACGAGGTCACCGACCGGCTGCCGCTGCGGGTCGGGGTCAGCCGCGAGCGCCCGGGCCTGCGCAACTGGAGCATCGCCCGCAAGGAGGCGACCTGGGCCGTCGAGCGGACCGCCGACGACGACCGGTCGGTGCTGCGGTTCGACAGCAGTGGCTCGGCGATCCACTGGCTGCCGGCCGACATCGGCGTGCTCGAGACGCTGGTCGACGAGGTGCTCGGACCGATCCTCCGCTACGACGAGGAGCGCAACAGCACGATGCTGCTGACGCTCAAGGTCTTCTTCGACCACAACCGCCGGCTGCAGACCGCCGCCGAGGAGCTGCACGTCCACAAGCACACGCTCTCCTACCGACTCAACCGGATCGAGGAGATCACCCGTCGCGACCTGGGCAACATGGCCGACCTGGTCCAGCTCTGGCTGGCGCTCCAGGCCCACGCGATCGTCTCCACCTGAGGACGCGAGCGTGCGCCCGGCTGCTCCCGGGAGCCCGCTCCCGTCCGCCCCCGCTGGCCCGCGGGCCAAGCCGCTCGCGCGGCTTTGTGGCGCCCACGCATTGCTGGGGCGAAGCGGCCCGGCCTACGGTAGCCCGAGGGCCGTGCGCACGCGCCGGCCCGCACCCCAAGGAAGACCGCGACAGGAGTCACGATGACCGTCCCGCCCGCAACGACAGCGTCAGACGCGCTCCGGTACGACCCGGTGACCTTCAGCGTCATCCTCAGCCGGTTCAACGAGATCGTCAACGAGATGACCCTGACGCTCGAGTACACGGCCTGGTCGTCGAACCTCGCGCTCGCGCACGACTACTCCTGCGCGATCTACGACGCGGTGCCGCGTCAGGTCGCGATGTTCGACGCGCTGCCGATCCACACCACCTCGATGCACCTGGTGCTCGCGGAGATCGCGCGGACCTTCGACGGCGACGTCAACGAGGGCGACATCTTCATGTGCAACGCCCCGTACCGCGGGAACACCCACGTCGGCGACGTCGTCACGGTCGAGCCGGTCTTCGCGGACGGCGAGCTGCGCTTCTGGTCGGTGACCAAGGGCCACCAGCTGGACGTCGGCGCGTTCATCCCGGCCAGCGTCGTGCCCCAGGCCAAGAACGTCTGGCAGGAGGGCATCCACATCCCGCCGCTGAAGATCCACGACCGCGGCAAGCCCCGCCCGGACGTGATCGACCTGTACCTCAGCAACGTCCGCTACCGCGAGCTGCTCAACGGCGACCTGTCGGCCCAGCTGGGGTCGATCGCCAAGGGCCGGATGCGACTGCTGGAGCTGATCGACGAGTACGGCGTCGAGACCGTCATGAGCTACGTCGACCACATCATCGCCTACGCCGACCGGCGGATGGGCGAGGAGCTCAGCACGATCCCCGACGGGGTCTACCGTGCCGTCGGCTGGGTCGACAGCGACGGCGCCGACGCGACCGACGTGCCGATCAAGGTCGCGGTGACGATCGACGGCGACCACGCCACCGTCGACTACACCGGCAGCGGACCGCAGTCGCCGAGCGGCCTCAACGGCACCGAGGCGACCGCGATCGGGGCCGGCGCGATCCCGTTCATGTACTACATCGACCCGGACATCCCGCACAACCACGGGTGCCTCAGCCACGTCGAGTCGTCGGCCCCGCTGGGCACGCTCTGCAACGCCGAGTACCCGGCGGCGACGTCGGCGGCGACGATCTTCCCGGCGGACCTGATGCAGGAGGTCGTCAACATGGCGCTCGCGCCGGCCGCGCCCGACCGGGTGATCGCCGGCGGGGCGCGCGCGTCCAACCTGCCGGGCCTCAGCGGGATCGACCCGAAGACCGGCACCGCCTGGGGCACGATGCTGTTCAACGGCTCGGGCGGCGGGGGCGGCAGCAAGGGCGCCGACGGCTGGCCGATCTTCGCCACCGCAGCCGCGATGGCCGGGCAGAAGTCGCTGGCGATCGAGCAGATCGAGCTGCTATACCCGATCGTCGTCAACCAGATGGAGGCGGAGACCGACTCGATGGGCGTCGGCGTCCACCTGGGCGGCACCGGCGTCCGCTTCTCGCTCGAGCCGGTCGGGGCCCCGATGGACGTCGTGACCTTCGGCGACGGGCAGGACAACCCGCCGCACGGGATTATCGGCGGCACGCCGGGGATCGGCGGCGGGCAGTACGTGGAGGGCGCCGACGGCCGCCGGCGGTTCGTCTCCGTCAACAGCTACTACGTGGTCGCCGACGGCGAGCGGCGGATCAGCGTGTCGACCGGCGGCGGGGGCTACGGCAACCCGATCGAGCGCGACGTCGAGCAGGTCCGGCGCGACGTGCGCGACGAGATCATCAGCCGCGAGACGGCCTTCGCGCAGCACGGCGTGGTGCTCTCCGACGACTGGGACCCGGTCGTCGACGAGGCCGCGACCGCCGCGCGCCGGGCCGAGCTGGCCGACGTCGAGCGGCCGCTGGTGCTGCCGGGCCGGCCGAGCGCCGCGACCTGGCTGGCGGAGACGATGCGGCCGGACGACGAGTACCTGATCAACCCGACCGTGGCCTGAGCCTGGACCGGGCGGGGTGCGCCGGCCGGCCGACCAGCGCACCCCCCCGATCGCCTCCTCGTCGCCGGGTGCGCCGCGCGGGGGCGATCGACGGGTCTCCGGCCCCACCGATCGCCTCCGCCCCGGCCCGCCGGGGCGCGCGGGGGCGATCCGCGCCCCGGGGACGTCAGGCGGTCGCCCGCCGGGCGCCGCTGAAGGCGGCCACGATCTCCGCCAGCGTCGAGCCGGGCGTGAAGA
The DNA here is from genome assembly GCA_964569335.1 of uncultured Paraperlucidibaca sp. Taxonomy (GTDB): domain Bacteria; phylum Pseudomonadota; class Gammaproteobacteria; order Pseudomonadales; family Moraxellaceae; genus Perlucidibaca. The sequence goes on along the minus strand of CAZMVL010000056.1, from coordinate 5,473 downwards.
CCGCCGCCACCCCGGCCTCCTGCAGGGCCGGGATGTCGCGGGTCGGGATCGTCCCGCCGACCGCGACCGAGACGTCGGCCGCCTGCTGCTCGCGGAGCAGCTCGAGGATCCGCGGCACCAGCGTCATGTGGGCGCCGGAGAGGATCGACAGGCCGACCGCGTCGGCGTCCTCCTGGATCACCGTCGCGACGATCTGCTCCGGGGTCTGGTGCAGCCCGGTGTAGATCACCTCCATCCCGGCGTCGCGCAGGGCGCGGGCGATGATCTTGGCGCCGCGGTCGTGCCCGTCCAGGCCCGGCTTGGCGATCACGACGCGGACCGGCGGCGCCGTCACGTCGGCGCTCATGCGCCCCGCCCGAAGACCGTCCGGCTCTGCTCCCGCGAGAACTGCTGCAGGTACCACGGGCCGAAGCCGCCCTTGCCCGCCGAGCCGCTGCCCTTCCAGCCCGACATCGTCTGGCTGCCGGGCCACACGCCGGTGGTCGCGCCACCCGGGTTGTTGACGAAGGTGATCCCCGCCTCGATCTCGTCCAGGAAGCGCTCGCGCTCGGCCGCGTCGGTCGTGAAGATCCCCGCCGACAGGCCGTAGCGGATCGCGTTGGCCTCGGCCAGCGCCGCGTCCAGATCCCGGACGCGCACCACCGACAGCACCGGCAGGAACAACTCCTCGCGGGTCAGCTCGTGGCCGTCCGGCAGCCCGTCGATCGCGGTCAGCTCGACGAAGTTGCCGGCCGCGGTGTCGGTGCCGCCCCCGAGCAGCACCCGGCCGTCGCGCCGGCCCCGCTCGACCGCGCCGGCGAACCGCTCGACCGACGCCGCCGAGACGACCGGTCCGGTGAACGCCGTGGCGTCGAGCGGATCGCCCACCCGCAGCGCGGCCGCCTCGACCCGCAGCGCCTCGACGAACGCGTCGTAGACGTCATCGAGCACCACCGCCCGCGAGCAGGCGTTGCACTTCTGACCCGACATGCCGTAGGCGGAGCGCGCGACGGCCCGCGCCGCGACGTCGATCGGACCGGCGTGGGCGGTGATGATCGCCGGGTTCTTGCCGCCCATCTCCGCGATCAGCGGCCGCACGTAGGGGGCGCCGCCGAAGCGGGCGGAGAAGCCCAGGCCGACCTCGGCCGATCCGGTGAAGGCCAGGCCATCGATCTCCGCCTCGGCGAGCAGCGCACCGGTCTCCGCCCCGCCCTGGATCAGGTTGAGCGCACCGGTCGGCAGGCCGATGTCGGCCAGCAGGTCGTAGAACGCGCGGCCGCTCGCCGGGGTCAGCGCCGACGGCTTGCAGACCACCGTGTTGCCCGCGATCAGCGCCGCGGCGACCATCGCGAACGAGATCGCCAGCGGGAAGTTGAACGGGGCGATCACGCCGAACACGCCGAACGGCCGCAGCACCACGCTGGCCGTCGCGTCGTCGGACGGGGCGCGCAGCGCGACGTCGGTCGCGCCCGGCGCGCTGATCTGCGCCGCGAACAGCTCGATGATCGCCACGCACTCGTCGACCTCCGCCAGCGCGTCGGCCCGGGTCTTGCCGGTCTCGAGCGAGATCAGCGCGGCCAGCTCGAACCGCTGGGCGCGGATCCGCTCGACGCTGCGCAGCAGGATCGCGACCCGCTCGGCCACGTCGGTCCGGCGCCAGCCGGGCAGCGCCCGCCGCGACGAGTCGACCGCGCTCCGGACGGTGTCGGCGTCGGCGTGGCGGCCGCGCCCGGCGATCCGCTGGCCGTCGACCGGGTCGTGGCGGTCGAAGACCGCGCCGACCGCCCGCTCCTCGCCGTCGATGATCTGCCCGTGCGGCGGCGCCTCGGCCGAACGCAGCGCGGCCAGCGCCCGCTCGAAGGCCTGGCCGGCCTGCTGATCGCCGGCCTGGCTGTAGACGGTGGCGTAGGTCACGTTCGACACGGTGCTGCTCCCTCGACTTCGAGCGGATGGGTGGACGACTACCACTCTCGTCCTCGCCCCGGGTGCGGAGCAATTGGCGGCGGGCCCGAACTCGCCGGGAGCGCTTGTGTCGCGCGGCAAGCAGCCTAGGACGCGCCGAGCGGCAGCTGGTCCGGGCGGTAGACGCCGGGCGGCAGCAGCGCCAGCGCCTCGACCGCGCGGACCGCGCGGGCCGCCGTCGCCGGGTACGGATCGCCGAAGAACGTCCCCCGGGCCTCCGCCTCGACCTCCGAGTCGCCGCGGATCGCCAGCCGCGCGGTCTCCGCGATCCCATCCTCGGGACCGAGCTCGAGGACCGCGGACCACGCGACCTCGGCGACCTTCCGGCCGTCACGGGTGGCGGTCGCGCGGCGGACGAACCCCGCCGACTGCCCGGGCTCGATCGTCCGGTCGTGGTGGACGCGCGTGCGGCCACTGGGGTACGGCTCGACGGTCTCGTGGACCTCGTCGACCTCCAGCCCCAGGCCGTCGACGATCACCCACAGCGACTCGGCGACCGACAGCGCGCTGCGGTCGACGACGTCCTCGACCGGGCAGCCGACGCCGAGCTCGTCCATGATCCCCGCGCCCCAGCTGCGGATCTCGGACACGCGGATCGCCTCGACGTACTCGATCGCGTTGACCACCGAGCCCCACGCGACCGGCAGCACGTCGAGGATGAAGCCCGGGTTGAAGCCGGTCCCGACGATCCGCGCGCCGCCCTGCTCCGCCTGCCGCCGGAGCGTCGCCCAGCGGTCGGCGTCGAGCGCGGTCCGCGGATGGACCAGGCCGGACACGGTGATCGCGTCCTTGCCCCGCTCCGCGCAGCGCCCGACGAAGGTCGCGACCGCCGCGGGGTCGCCGAGCCCGCCGTGCAGCACCGCGTCGACCCGCGGGTCGGCGAGCACCCGCTCCAGGTCGTCGGTCGCCGCGACGCCGAGCGGGTCGATACCGGCCAGCGTGCCGACGTCCTGGCCGGCCTTGGCCGGGGAGTGGACGACCCCGGCGACCAGGCGCAGGCCGGGCATCGTGCCGACCGCCTTGACGATCTCCGTCCCCGCCCGGCCGAGGCCGGCGACGGCGACGCCGCGGGGCGCGCGCCCGCTCACCGGACCGCTCCGTCGGAGGTCGAGCTGGTTGCCACGGACGCGCCGGCCATCATGCGGGGCATCGTACGGCGGGGGTCCCGGCACCCCCAATGCTGCGGCGGGCCAAAGCCCACCGCCCCGGTTGTGACCGCGGAGGAAGCCGCCGCGGGCCGCCGCGGGGTCAGCCGCGCGGACGATCCTCGCGGACGAAGACGTGGACCGCGCTGGCGGCCGCGTCGTTGTCCAGGAACCCGCCGACGCAGTGCGCCAGGCCGACCCGCGCCCCCGCGACCTGGCGCGGCCCGGCCTCGCCGCGCAGCTGCTGCACGACCTCGACCGCCTGAGCGATCCCGGTCGCCCCGAGCGGATGCCCGCGCGACAGCAGCCCGCCCGACGTCGACACCGGCAGCGCGCCGCCGAGCGCGGTCACGCCGTCCTCGACCAGCCGCGGACCGTCGCCCGGCGCGCAGAAGCCCAGGTCCTCGTAGTGCGCGACCTCGGTGTAGGTGAAGGCGTCGTGGACCTCGGCCAGGTCCAGGTCCTCGGGACCGATCCCGGCCATCTCGTAGGCCGTCGCCGCGGCGCGCCGGTCGATCGCGAAGGTCGCCAGGTCCTCACGCCGGTAGCCGCCGGACGCCAGGCTCGACGCCGCGATCCGCACCGCGCCGCGTCCCGCCCCGGCCGCCCGCACCCGGTCGGAGACCAGCACCACGGCGGCCGCGCCGTCGCTCGTCGGGCAGCACGAGAGCCGCGTGAACGGATCGACCACCAGCGGCGCCGCCAGCACCTCCTCGACGGTGATCGGCGTCCGGAAGTGGGCGTGCGGATTGAGCGCGGCGTGCTGCCGGTTCTTGACCGCGACCTTGGCGAAGGTGGTGCGGTCGGCCGCCGTCGTCGCCATGTAGCGGTCGGCGGCGAGCGCGAAGAACGCCGGCGGCGAGAACCCCAGCCGGCCCTCCATCTCCATCCCGTCCGAGGTCAGCGGCTGGCCCCGCTCCGCGCGCGACGAGAGCTTCTCGACCCCGAGCGCGATCGCCACGTCGTAGAGCCCGGAGCCGACCGCGATCCAGGCCTCGCGCAGGGCGGTCGAGCCGGAGGCGCAGAAGTTGCCGACCCCCGTCAGCGGGATCTCGCGGATCCCGGCGGCCCAGAAGCAGAGCTGGGCGACGCCGTTCTCGCGGGCGTGCAGGCGGCCGGTCCGGGCGTGGCCGGCGTAGCCGACCTGGACGTCCGACTGGCGCAGGTCGGCGTCGGCCAGCGCGGCCAGGATCGCCTCGCGACCGAGGTCCTCGATCGAGCGGTCGGGGAAGCGACCGAAGCTGGTCATCGCCCCGCCCGCCACGTACACGTCACGCATCGGCGACCTCCGCGAAGCGGAACCCGGCCTCGTCGCCCCGGACCGCGGCGGCGACCGCCTGGACCCGCGATCCGCGCGCGACCCCGTCGTCGACGCACGGCCCGAGCACCCGCGGACCCTCGTCGAGGTCGACGCAGACGTAGCGGAAGCCGGCCGAGAAGCCCGCCGGGGGGTTGCCGACGGTCGCCGCGGCGTGGACCACCCCGCGGCCGCTGAGCTCCTCCGGCGCGTGGGCGCGGCCGCACTCCAGGCAGACCGTGCGCCGCGGGAAGGCCGTCGTCGCGCAGTGCAGGCAGCGCGACCCCAGCAGCGCGACGCGCTCGTCACGCACGACGAAGACCGGCGCCGCCGCCAGGTCGCGGTCGAACCGCGCCGGCTCCGCGGTCGTCGGATCGGTTCCACTCATGCCGTCTCCTGCTGGTCGAATCGGTCGGGGGTCAGCGCCGCGGCGTGCGGGCCGCTCGCCGCGCCGTGGACCGCCCACTCGGCGGCGATCCGGCCCATCGCCGGCGCCAGGTTGACGCCGACGCCACCTCCGCCCGTGGCGATCACCACGCGCGGATCGCCCGGGACCGGGCCGACGATCGGCCGGCCGTCGGGGCTGTACGGGTAGAGCCCGGCGTAGCCGTCCTGCAGCCCCATCCCCTCGAGCGTCGGCAGGCGGTCGAGCAGGCCCTCGGCCATCTCCTCCACGAACTCCGGGTCGCAGGCCGGACTGAAGTCGTCCGGGTCGTCGACGATGTCGAAGCCGATGTCGTTGGAGTGCAGGCCGACGACCAGCCGCTGCTCGCCCTCGGCGCGGAAGTAGACGCCGAGCTTGCCGCTGCCCTGGGCGTAGTCCATCACCGTCGGCATCAGGTAGCCGAGCGGCTGCTCCAGGTGGGCGAAGCAGAGCTGATGGCGCTCGACGACCATCGGCACCCGGTGGCCGAGCCGCGCGCCGACCTGCGGGGCCCAGGCGCCGGCGGCGTTGACCACGACGTCGGCCATGAGCGTCGCGTCGCCGACCCGCACGCGGTGCGGCGTCCCGGGGTCGAACCCGTCGAGCGTGCCGCGCAGGACCCGGCCGCCGAGCGCCTCCAGCCGCTCCGCCCAGACGCTGCACAGC
>CAZMVL010000055.1:21503-27500 GCA_964569335.1 uncultured Paraperlucidibaca sp. | reverse complement strand
GTCGTCGCGCACGCCGAGGACGCTAACGCAGCGCCGCGGCGGGCCGTGCGGCGACGGTCAACCGCGCAGGGCGGCGTCCCGTGCCTCGGCCGACAGCCGCTCCTCGACGCGGCGGCTCTCGCGGAACGGGCGCGTTGCCGCCTCGGCGAAGGCCGAGCCGTCGAGCACGGCGGTGAAGTGGCGCCGCATCGCCGCCGCGGCCGCCTCGGGGTCCTGGGCTTCGATCGCGGCGACGATCGGGTCGTGCAGCTCCCGCACCCACTCGCGGGGATCGAACGGGTTGGCCGGGACGGAGCTCTGGGTCACGACGGTCGTCATCGGCGCCAGCAGCGTGGCCAGCGCTGGCTGGTGCGCGGCGTCGAGAATCGCGGCGTGCAACGCGAAGTGCGCCTGCACCACCTCCTGGTACTCCGCGCGGTCGATCGCGGCACCGAACGCGCTGAGGTGCTGGTGGAGCGTCTCGACGTCCTCCGCGCTCCGGTGGGTCGCCGCCTCCGCGGCGACGGCGGACTCCAGCACGGCCCGGGCGCGGAGCACGTCCCCGGCCGTAGCGTCCGAGCGGAGCAGCATCAGCCGGATCGCGTGGACGTAGGACTCCGAGTTGGGGGCGAGCACCACCGTCCCGCGCCCTTGCTGCGACTTGACCAGGCCGCGGGCCGCGAGGATGCGGATCGCCTCGCGGACGATCGGCTTGGAGACGCCGAACTCGGCGCAGAGGTCGGACTCGGACGGCAGGACCGTTCCGGCCGGCGTCTCGTCGTCGACGATCCGCCGCTCGAGCAGCTCGGCGACCTGACCGGCCAGCTGGCCGCGGTGGAGCGGCGTCGTGGCGTGATCGTTCGGCATCGCGGTCCCTCGTTCTTCCCCCGAAGCCCGGCTCCGCCAGCGTCCGGTCCAGTAGTCATCAGGATACATGCGTAGCTGCTACCTGCCGGACGTGGGCGGAGCGCGGGGAGGGGGCCGCGGGGATCGGTGGCCGATGGGCGAAGGTGATCCGCCCGACATAGCTGCTTAGCATCTAGGTAGTCTAGTGGCTGTGACGCGCCACGGCACGATCGGTCTTCGCAGCAGCGCCCCCAGGTCCCGCCGCGGTGGGGGCCGCGAGGACGTGCCCCGAGCTGCCGTGGTCTCGCTGGCCCCCCGTCCCTCGGGCCCCCGGCGGATCGCACTCGGCGTCTTCGACGGCGTGCACGTCGGGCACCGTGCGGTGATGGAGGCGTGCGACACCGTCGTCACCTTCGCGCCCCACCCGCTGCGGGTGCTGCGTCCGACGGCCGCTCCTCCGCTGCTGACGTCGCTGACGCGCCGGGCCGAGCTGATCGGCGAGCTGGGGATCGCCGAGCTCGTGGTCCTGCGCTTCGACGATCGGCTGGCGGCGATGGGCGCCGAGCAGTTCGTTGAGCAGGTGCTGGTCGCGCGGCTGGCGGCCGCGAGCGTCGCGGTCGGGGCGAACTTCCGCTTCGGCCACCGCGGAGCCGGCAGCCCCGAGCTGCTGAGCCGGGACCCGCGCTTCGTCACGGCCACGGCGGGCCTGCGCGTGGTCGGCGACGCGGTCGTCAGCTCGACCCGGATCCGACGGCTGCTGGCGGCCGGCGCTGTCGCCGAGGCCGGCGAGCTGCTCGGGCGCCCGTTCGTCTTGGAGGTCGCGGACGCCGGGATCGTCGATCGAGGACGGACGGACGGGGTCGCGGTCACGGCGCGCGTCGCGTCCGGGTACGTCGTACCGGCCGGCGGCGAGTACGCCGCCACGGCCGTCGCGCCCTCGTGGTCCGCGCCCAGCACGGTGCGGATCTCCGGCGATCCCGCTCGCCCGGCCGTCCACGCGGTCGTGCAAACGGAGCGGCGCGGCTGGCGGGCCGGCGACGTGCGCCTCGAGCTTCGGCACCGGCTCGGCCCCGGACCCGGCGACCGGCGATGAGCGGGCCGATGCGGAGTCCGGCCCCGACCCCAGGACCCCCACCCACGACGAAGGGAGCGCGCATGCGCGGAACGCTGCACCACTACGGCATCACCACCGAGTCGATCGACGAGTCGATCGGGCTCTTCGCCTCGCTCGGCTTCGAGGTGCACACGGACACGACGTCCTCCGGGAGCGACCTGGAGCGCGGCCTCGCGGTGCCGGGAGCGGCGTTGCGCCTGGTGCTGATGTCCCGGCCCGGGGACGACCTCCACCTCGAGCTGCTCGAGTTCTCCGGCGGCGCCGGCCGCGGCGAGCGGCCCGCCGTCAACCAGCCCGGCGCGTCGCACCTCGGCGTCCTGGTCGAGGATCTCGACGCCGCGCTGGCGGCGGTCGAGGCCACCGGCGCGCGCCGCCTGGGCCCCGTCGGCCGCAACCACGAGGTCGGCCTGGCGTGGGTCTACGTGGCGGGGACCGAGGGCTCGCTGATCGAGCTGCTGCAGCCGATCGAGGTGCGGTCGTGACCATCGAGGCGGCGAACGGAGCGGTCCACCTGACCGGGCTCGACGGCGTGCCGCCGATCGTCTCCCCGGCGTCCCAGGCGGTGATCGCCGGCGGATTCGTGTTCCTCGCCGGCCAGGTCCCCAAGGACCCGGAGACGGGCGTCATCCCGGACACCTTCGAGGCCCAGGCGTGCCGGGTCCTGCGCAACCTGGAGGCGGCGGCGCGGGCGGCGGGCGCGTCCCTCCACGACGCGGTCAGCGTCCGTGTCTTCCTGGGCGACATGGCGAACGCGCCGGCGTTCAACGCGATCTACCGGGAGATCGTCCCCGAGCCGTTCCCGGTGCGCACCGGGATCCACTCGGTGATCCCCGGGTATCCGATCGAGATCGACGCGATCCTCTACGCCCCGCACCTCGATCCGCGCGCGGATCGAGGTGCGGGGCGTCTCGGCGTGGCGGGCGATCCGTCGACGTGACCGACGCCAGCGGTACCAGCGAGGTCGTCACCGGGGCAGGCCGCCTGGTCGGCACGGTGCGCGGCGGCGTGCACGCTTTCCGAGGCGTGCCGTACGCGGCACCGCCGGTCGGTCGGCGGCGCTTCCGCCGACCGCGCCGACCGGAACCGTGGACGGGTCGGCGCGACGCTTCCGTGGCCGTGCCGGCGCTGCCGCAGCCGCCCCGGACGCTTCCGGGCCTCGACCACCGTCCGATCCTGGGTTCGGGGTGGAACGGCGCGCCGCCGCAGCTGACGCTCAACGTCTGGACGCCCGAGCCATCGCGCGATGCGCGGTGTCCCGTGCTCGTCTTCGTGCACTGCGGCGGCTTTGCCTCGGGCAGTCCCAGCACCCCGCTCTACGACGGCAGCGCGTTCGCGCGGGCCGGCATCGTTTGCGTGACCGTGAGCTACCGGCTGGGTGGCGAGGGGTTCCTCGCCTTCGAGGGCGCACCACGCAACCTCGGCCTGCACGACGTCCTCTGCGCGGTTCGCTGGGTCCACGAGCAGATCGGCGCCTTCGGGGGAGATCCGGCGCGGATCACGCTGGCCGGCCAGTCCGCCGGGGCGATCGCCGTCGGGCACCTGCTCGACGGCCCGGCGCACGGCGGGATCGTCCGCCGGGCGATCAGTCAGAGCGGGGGCGTCGAGCTCTCGCTGAGCGTCGAGCAAGCGGAGCGGCTCACGCGGGCGGTCGCGACGGAGCTTCGGGTGGCGCCGACCCGGGAGGGATTCTCGGGCGTGTCGACCGGCTCGCTGGTCGCCGCCGCGTCGCGGGTGGCGCCCGCCGACCTGGCGGACGGCGACGGGCCGTGGCCCGGCGGCGGACTGATGACGTTCCTGCCGGCCCGGGACGGAGAGCTCGTCGGCGAGCGGCCGCTCGAGGGGATCGCGACCGCCGGACTCGACGGGCTGCTGGCCGGCTTCGCGACCGACGAGGCCAACCTGTACTTGGCCGGTCGCCCCGAGCCCGCGACGGCGTCCGGGGAGTGGAGCGAGGCGGTAGCCGTCGCCGGTGGAGTCAACGACGATCCGGACGCGGCTCTGCGCCGGCTCGCCGAGGAGCGTCCCGCCGCCGCGCCCCGCGCACTCGCGTCCGCGTTGGTCACCGAGGCGCTCTTCCGGGCCCCCACACGGCGCCTGCTCGCCGCCCACGCGTCCGGTCCGGGTCGGACCTACGGCTACGAGCTGGCGTGGCGGTCGACGGCGGTCGACGGACGCCTCGGGGCGTGTCACTGCCTGGAGTTGCCCGCGGTCTTCGGGACGGCCGGCGCGCCGGGGTTGCACGGACCGACGGGCCTGCTCGGCACCGGCTACCCGCCGGGGCTGGCCGCGCGGATCCACGCGGCGTGGGTCGCTTTCGTCCGCACTGGCGATCCCGGCTGGGCCCGGTGCACTCCCCAGCGGCAGCGCTGGCAGCGGTTCGACGGCGACTCCGGGCTACCGGAGCGCAGCGCACCGTGAGCGCCAGCTGACCGGGTCGCGCGGCCCACCGTCCGTCGTCCGGCGGCGGATCAGTCGTCGCGCGGCCCGTCGCCCGCGTCGTCCCCGGACTCGTCGTCGCCGACGGAATCCTCCCCGGGCGCATCGTCCTCGTCCAGCTCGCCGCGCTGGTCGGCCTCGCGGAGGAACTCCAGGAAGTCGTCCGCGATCACGTCGCCGGTCGGCAGCTCGCCGAGGTTGAGCTGGATCTGGGCGTCCGCCAGCTCGCCCAGCTCGTCGTCGTCCTCGCCCACGACATCGCGCAGGTCGGCCATCTGCTCCAGCCGCTCGAGCATCTCGCGGCGCTCGGGATCGCGCGAGATCGCCTCCGAGATCTGCTGCTCGTAGCGCTCGGACGCGGACCGCAGGCGCGACGTCGGGACCGGCACCGCGGTCAGCGCCTCGACGGCCTCGACCAGCGCCAGCGTCGCCTTCGGGCTGGGGATCCCGGCCACGTAGTGCGGTACGTGCGCCAGCAGCGTCACCGCCTGCATGCCCTGCTCCTGGGCCCGGTGATGGAGCACCCCGGTGAGGCCGGTCGGCCCTTCGTAGTCGGGCAGCATCGCGCCGAGCGGGGCGATCAGGTCGGTGTCGGTGGCGATCCCGGTGATCGGCACCGGACGCGTGTGCGGGACGTCCGAGAGCAGCCCGCCGAGCGTGACGATCAGGCTCGAACCCAGGCTCTGCGCGGTCTCGATCAGCGCTTCGCTCAACGACCGCCAGTGCATCCCCGGCTCGGGACCGGAGACCAGCAGCAGGTCGCGCGACGCGGTCGGCACGATCGCCATCCGCAGCTCGACCGTGGGCCACGTCAGGTCGGTGGCGACGCCGTCGCTGACCGTGATCTGCGGCCGGTAGGGCTGCATCGGGTACAGCAGCTCGGGGTCGACCGAGGCGATCAGCTGCGAGTCGAGCCGTCGCGCCAGCACGCCGACGGCCGAGCTGGCCGCGTCCCCCGCGTCGGTCCAACCGGTGAAGGCGCAGACCAGGGCGGGGTTGCGCAGCCCGTCCGGTCGTTCCTCCCAGCTCAGGGGAATCATCCGGTTCACGGTACAAGATGGCTGCCGTGCCTTCCGCCGCCGATACGACGATCGCCGCCCTCGGCGCGGGCGACCGGATCGCCGGGACCTTCGCCTGCGTCCGCAAGGACCGGATGGCCGGCCGCTCGGGGCCGTACCTGGCGGTCGAGCTGCGCGACCGCTCGGGCAGCCTGCCGGCACGGGTCTTCCGCGACGTCGACCGGCTCGACGGCGCGTTCCGGCGTGGCGACGTGGTCCAGGTGGCGGGATCGGTCGACCGCTACCGCGACGAGCTGGTGGCCGAGCTGACCGCCGTCCGCGCCGTCGATCCGGCGTCGGTCGACCCGACGCGCTTCCTGCCGACCGCCTACCGCGACCTGGACGAGCTGGACGGCTTCCTGGAGGGGCTGGCCGACGAGGTCGGCGATCCCGCCTTCGGCGGCCTGCTGCGTGGCCTGCTGGCGGACGACATGCTGCGCCGGGCGTGGCGGCTGGCACCCTGCTCGATCAACGGCCATCACGCGTACCTCGGCGGCCTGCTCGAGCACACGGTGGTGCACGCAGGCCTCCTGGGCGAGCGCCGCGACCGCCACCGTGTGCTCG
>CAZMVL010000055.1:0-21493 GCA_964569335.1 uncultured Paraperlucidibaca sp. | reverse complement strand
TGCCTGGTCCACGACCTGGGCCGCACGCGCGAGTTCAGCTACGGCGCGGAGATCGGCCGGACGGAGGTCGGGGAGCTGCTCGGCCACGTCGAGCTGGGCCTGCGGATCCTGGCCGAGCCGGCCAAGCGCGCCGGGCTCGACGAGCAGCGCTGGTCGCACCTGGCGCACTGCGTGCTGACCCACCACGGGCCGGAGCGGGCGGGCGGCAGGTTCCGCAGCGCGGAGGCGATCGCCCTGCACCGGCTGAACGCGGTCGACGCGAGCGTCAAGCAGGCGCTCGAGCACGGCCTCGGGCACGGCTGAGCGCCGCCCCGACGAGCGACGGCCGGGGGAGCGACGGCGCCCGCCGCACGGCGGCCGGTCGGACGTGGGCGGTCAGTCCCGCGACCGCAACGCCCGCCGCGCCAGGTTCTGGGCGACGAAGATCAGCAGCGCGGCGAAGCCGATCTGCAGCACGCGGCCGGGCAGCGCGTTGGCCAGCACGACGCCGACCAGCGCGCCCGGGATCGCCAGCGACCCCATCGTGATCGCCTTGCGCAGGTCGAGGTTGCCGTAGCGGTGCTGGCGCCACGCCCCGACCAGGGAGACCGGGATGATCGCCAGCAGCGACGTCGCCTCGGCCTCGACCTGGGCCAGTCCCATCACGTAGACGAGGCCCGGGACGAAGAGCGTGCCGCCGCCGACGCCGAGCAGCCCGGAGATGAACCCGGCGGCGACGCCGAAGAGCCCCGCCAGCAGGATCTTGCCGACGCTGCGGGTGACCTCGCCGGTCGGCTCGGCGTCGCCGGTGCCGAGCACCAGCGAGATCGCCACCGCGACCAGCAGCACCGCGAACAGCAGCGAGACCTGGCGGGCGGGGATTCGCTGCTGGAACGCGGTTCCGGCCAGTACGCCGGCGATCGCCGGGACGCCGACGACGAGCCCCTCGATCAGGTGCAGCGTGCCGTAGCCGCCGTGGGTGATCGTCGCCGCGGTGGCGATGATCACGATCGCGGCGAGCGAGGTCGCGGTCGCCTGCCGTTCGCCGAAGCCGAGCCAGAGGATCAGCAGCGGCACCATCACGACGCCGCCGCCGACGCCGAAGAGGCCGCTGAACAGCCCGGCGATCGTGCCGATCACCGCGGTCAGCAGGAGCAGACGACGATCCACGCGGCGGAATCCTACGCCCGCCCCACCCGCTGATGCGGATTCCACCCGCCCCACCGGCGCAATCCGCATCAGCTTGGGGTGGAGCCACGCCCGGCCGCCGGCTGATGCGGGTCGTGCCGACGACGGCGGTGAAACACGCATCAGGGGGAACCGGCAGACTGGGGGCGTGACCGACGCTCGCCTGGCGGAGCTCGTCGCGGTCGTGCGCCGTGCGCCGGACCGGACCGCGGTGCTGCTCGACATCGACGGCACGCTCGCCCCGATCACCCCGCACGCCGCGCAGGCCCGGGTGCCGGAGACGACCCGCGACACGCTCGTGCGGGTGGTGGAGCGCTACGCGCTGGTGGCCTGCGTCAGCGGGCGTCGGGCGGAGGAGGCCCGGAGGATCGTCGGCCTGGACGGCCTGACCTACGTCGGCAACCACGGCGCCGAGCGGCTGGCCCCGGGCGCCGCGGCCGCCGAGCTGCTGCCCGACGTCGCGGCCTGGCAGGACCGCGTGCGGGCGTTCGCGGTCGACGCGCTCGACCGTCGACCCGCCGCATCGGCGGCCGGAGCGTGGATCGAGGACAAAGGCCCGATCCAGGCCCTGCACTGGCGCGACGCCGCCGACGAGGCGGTCGCCGAGCGCGAGGTCGAGGCGATCGCGGCCGCCGCGGCGGCCGACGGGCTGGCGCTGCACCGCGGCCGCAAGGTGCTCGAGCTGCGCCCGCCGCTGCCCTTCGACAAGGGGCGCGCGGTCGAGCGCCTGCTGGCGGGCCGGACGCTGGCCGCCGCGCTCTACGCCGGCGACGACCGCACCGACCTGGACGCCTTCCGCGGTTTGCGCGCGCTCCGCGATCAGGGCATCATCGAGCGCACGGCGTGCGTGGCGGTGCGGGACGCCGAGACCCCGGAGGCGGTGGCGGACGCGGCGGACGCGGCGGTCGCCGGGACCGACGGGATGCGCCGCCTGCTCGACGCGCTGGTGCTCCCATGACCTTCCGGCAACTGCTCCACTCGACGGTGATGCTCTCCAGCGGCTCGGCCTCCGCGCTGGCGCTGCTGGTGATCCTCCACGGCCAGCTCTCCGACCAGGTCAGCACGGTGCTGATCTCCGCCGGCTGGTGGGCGATCGCCTCGGTGATCGGCTTCTCCGCTGGGCGTGAGGAGGGCACCAACGCCCAGATCGCCCGCGTGCTGGCCGACGCGCGCTCGGCCGATCAGCTGGAGCCGCCGCGCCCGCTGCGGACCCTGCTGAACCGGCTCTGGCCGCTGCTGCTGGTCTCGATCGTCTCCGGCGCGGCGGTCTTCTTCGTACCGCCGGTGACCGGCGTCGCCGTCGGCTTCCTGCTGATCTGGGCGCTCTCGTGGCGCAAGCAGGAGCGGGCGGTGCAGGCGGTCGAGGAACGCGACGGGGTCGAGTTCCGGGTCGAGCGGACCGGGCTGCTGGCCCCGCTCAAGCTGATCCGGCTGCCCGGCCTGCGGCGCGACCGTCCCGAGCACAAGCGGCAGGCGGCCGGTGTCTGAGCGGCTGCTCGCCGGGCCCGCGCCGGAGCTTCCGGCGGACGTGCTGTTCGTCTCGCTCGGCTCGACCGCCGGGCTGCGCGCGGTCGACGACGCGCTGGCCGCGTCGATGCTCCGGGCCGGTGCGCGGGTGGTGATGGTGCGACCGTCCGCGCCGCCGGCGGTCCGGACGATGGCGGCGACCGACCTGGTGTGGGCGCTCGCGGCGCGGCAGGCGGCCCGGCGCGCACTGCGACGGCACCGGCCACGGGCGGTGCTCTACGGCAGCGTCGGCGCGGCGCTGCTCTGGCCGGTGCCGGGGGCGATCCGGCTGGACGCGGCGATGGCCGCCAACCGTCCCGGCCACCACGGGATCTGGCAGCGGCCGCGCGAGCGGATGCTGCTGCGGCGCTGCCCGCTGCTGGTGCCGCAGTCGGCCGAGGCGCTGGCGGAGACGCCGGTGCCGCGCCCGGCGGCGGTGGTGGTGCCGCCGCCGATCGAGCTCGGCGCCGCGCCACCGGCGTGGGGCGACCGCGACGTGACGGCGGTGACCTACGCCGCCGACCCCCGCAAGAAGGGCCTCGACCGGGTGCTCGCGGCGTGGGGGCGGATCGCGCGGGACGGCGAGCAGTTGGTGGTCTGCGGGGCCCCGGCCGGCGCGGTGCCGATCGGCGTCCCGGGCGTCCGCGACGCCGGCACGCTGGACCGCGAGGCCTTCGCCGCGCTGCTGCGGCGGGCGCGGGTCTTCGTGACCGCGCCGCGGCGCGAGGACCACGGGCTGGTCCAGCTGGAGGCGATGGCGGCCGGCTGCCGGCTGGTGACGACCGCGGCGCCGGGCGCCTACGCCGCGCTGACGGTGGCGCGGGCGGTCGCGCCACACGGCGTGGTCGCCGACGGCGACGACGTCCCCGGTCTGGCCCGGGCGCTGCGGGCCGCGATCGACGATCCGCCGGCCGACGACACCGAGCGCGCCCGGAGCTGGGTGGAGACGCGGTTCTCCGCGGCCGCGATCGACGCGGTCGTCGCGCGCGAGCTGCTGCCGGCGCTGCTGGGGTAGCGGTGTACGCGGCCGGCTGCCGGCGTCTCGCGAACGCGCGAAGCGGCGCGCGTTCGGCCGGCTAGTCTTCGGCGGCATGCGCGGCCGAGGCGACAGCGTTCACATCAACGCGGAACCCGTTCCCGACGGCCACCGGGACTGGACCGTCGTGGAGTGGTACCGGGAACCAGGCCAACGCGTGTGGCCGGGCGCTCCGTTGGTTCGACTGGCCGCCGGGTCGGTGGAGGCGACGGTGCGGTCGCATTATCGCGGCCGACTCGAGGTGATCACGATCGCCGTTGGTGATTCCGCGACAGACAGGGCGTCGCTCGGAAAGATCGCACGAACCTCTCCCGCGCGGCGGCGTGTGATGGCGATGCTTGCCGTGGCGACGCTGGTGCTCGTCGCGCTCGTCGGTGGTGCCCTGTTGGCGCTTGTCGGCGACGGCGACACCACGAACGTTGGGAGCGACGTGCCGCTAGGCCACGGAGGCACCACCGCCACGCCGCAAGCGACGGTCGATGATCAAGCGGAGCGACGGCAGCGGTGCGACGGGAAGCGCAGGACCAAGCGACCGATGATCGCGATCGATCAGCCTGGCGAGGGCATTGCGCAGGAGCGGGCTGCGTGGAGCTCGCGGATCCGACCTCGCGTACCAGCCCGGCTTGAGATCGTCGCCTGCCCGATCGGCCGGGGCGGCAAGCCGGAAGTCCGCCCGTTCGGTCGCGGCGAGCGTGTCGTCGTGGTCTGGACCGCGCATCCGGTGGCGGAGTCTCGACCCGGGGCGCTCTGTGTCAGCACCCACGTTGCCGGCGCACGTTTCGTGCGCGCCATGCGCCTGACGGGGGACTGGTCGTTCGACACGATCCGGGGCGCGGGTTCGCGCCATTATCGGATCCGGAATGGTTCACCCCGTAAGGGATGGGTTGAGGGACGGTTCGAAGTGCGGACAGCTTCCGGTGACGGTCCGCCGCCGCGGATCTCGGTCGGGGCGATTCGGTGTTCCGATCGGCGTGGGTTGGGGACCCGTCCCCGCACCTTCCCGCTGACGCTCACGGCGGAGAGCGCATGACGAGGCTGCGGCAGGCCGGTCCGGCCGGCGTCTCGCGTGTGCGGGGTGGCTGCCCGGGGCAAACCAGAGAGCCTCGAAGGCGATGATTCCCGAGAGCTCGGAGTCGGCGACCGTACGGCAACGACCCGTTGGAGGTACGACCATGGAGATGCGCGATCCGGGGTTCGACGTCGTTGACGCGAACGGTGATCCGGCCGAGGGCTGTGCGCAGGGGGAGCTCCTCGTCGAGCGCCTCGACCCGCGCGGTCCGGCCGACGACGCGCGGGCAGACGTGCACGTCGAGTACAAGCTCGTGAAGCTCGTCAGCGACCGAAGGCACGCGGCTGAGGGCGTCACCTGGAGGGCCACTCGCCACCCGCTGGCGTCCACGGGGGGCTTCGGGCAGGTGAGCAGCGACGTTGCGATCAAGGTGATCGCTGATCGTCGGTTCGGACCGATGGTCGACGAGGATCGGCTCATCGAACACTTCCGCCTGATGGTCGATCAGTTCCACGCGATTCGCGGAGAGCGACACCCGGGCCTGGTGACCCCGCACTCGGTGTTCCTCGTGAGTGCCAAGGAGGCACCGCATCACTGGCTCCGCGCCGTGCATGAGCGCCATACGCCGCTGTTCCACAGGGCGATGCTGCGTCCGGTGGCTGTCACGGCGTGGGTAGCGGGCGTGCAGCTCGACCGCTGGAACGACGGTCGGTCGCGGGGGCAGCGTCTCGAGGTGCTCAAGCCGATCGCCGAGGCCGTGGACGCGATGGGGCATAACGGCTTGTCGTTCCGCGACATCAAGCCGAGCAACATCATCGTGAAGGACGGTCGAGGCACGCTGATCGACCTTGGCCTGATCGCCCCGACCGACGCGGAGCCCAACGTCGGGTACGGGACGCCGGGCTTCCGCGACGACGACCCGTTGTCGACCGGCGTGGCGCGCGATCGGTTTGCGTTCGCTGCTCTGTTGCTCTATCAGCTGCTCTCGGTGCCCAACAGACCGTGGCCGCAGGATCGAAACAACCGACCGAACGCTGGTCGCAGGATGTTCGAGTTCGCCCAGGAGGCGCTTGCGGACGCCCGATACCCCGACCCGATCGTCCGGTTGGTGCGGGACCAATTGCACCCGTCGGTGGGTGCTCGCCTCCCGCGGCAGCCGCTTTCGGACCTGCTCGAGCGCGTGATCGACGCGGTGGGCCGGCCGAACGACCGACGCCGGGGGAGCCGCTGATGGTGGCTCCCTGGGAACAGCGGCGGCACTGTCCGGCGTGCGGCGACGAGATCCTGCTCCGGAACGCCCCGATCATCAACCTCGACGCGCTCGGGGCTCGCGCGGTACATGCCCCTGCCGCGAGCGCCGGGTGGGATGAGGTTGAGACGGCACCACAGAGCGTTCGCGCTCGGCCGTTGGCGGCCGGTGATCGGATCACGTCACGGATCGATGACCTGGAGCGCGAGGTCCTCGTCGGGCCGCCCGCCTTCGGGCCGAGACCGTGGTTTCGGAAGCGATCCAGCCTCGAGCCCGCGGAGGATGCCGCCTCTCGCCTCGGACACGCCCAGAAGCGCGTGCGGCGCGGGTGCCCGACCTGCCACCATCCGCTCCCCGTCGACATCGATCGACGGGATACGCCGGTGGTCGTGCTGCTCGGCGTTCCGCAGGCCGGCAAGACGGCGTTGCTGGTCGGGATCCACCTCTTCGCCGCTGATCCACGGGCCGACCTCAACCGGCGCTTCGGGATGGCCCTGTCCGAAGACAGTGGTTTGGCCTTCCGGTCCCTGATCGGGCAGTACGAACGGGGGCAGCCCCTAGCAGGGACCCGGGTGGGCCGCCGACCGCCGGTGGGCCTGAGCGTGATGCGGGTGGGCGGGAGTCGGGACGCGAGCTTGCCCAAGATCGAGACGCTCCACGTGATCGATCCTGCCGGGGAGACCTGCATGGATCCGCAGCAGCGGAAGCAGTTCCTGCCGGCAATCGCGTGGGCGTCAACGCTCGTCGTGATGGTTCCGCCCGCCGGCGGTGAGACGGGTGACGAGCGTGAGACGGACGACGAAGGTGGGACGGGCCACGCGGGCAACAGCGCCGGAGCGATGCTCAGCGCGCTGTACGCCGATCTCGTCAACGATCCGCCGAGTCGCTGGCCGACGCTGATCGTGTGCGTCACGAAGGTCGATCGGCTTGCCGAGGACTCCGTGATCGGGCCGATACTGACCCGCGAGGCGCTCGACGATGGCCCGAGCGACGACAAGGTGTACAACGAGAACCTGGTTCGCTCGCTCGTGGAGAAACGGGACCGGCTCGTGGCAGGCTCCGCCGACGCGTGGCCAGGCGAGGTGCTCTGGCGGGCGGTGGCGGCGATGCCGCGCCGCGCCGCGGGGCGGTCCGCAGCTGGGCCCGATCGCCCGTGGGGGATCACCCGTCTCGTCGACGACGTCGGTCACACGCTCGGGCCCGGAGGCGAAGCGTGACGAGCCCGCTCGGCATCGAAGCCTGGCCGCTGTGGTACGGCTGGTCGCCCGTCGGGCCCGCTGGTCCGAACTGCGAGCAGCTGGTGGCCTGCTCGTCGCGCCTCCGCGAGCGTCCGAAGCTGATGGATGCGGTCCGGCCGTGGCTCCGCTTTCAGCCGGGTGACGCGGTGGGGTTCGCCCAGGTCGACGGCTACGGCCTGGCGTTTCGCCGGACCGACAACGGCCTCGACAACGCGGGTCGCTCCGGGGCGTTCTTCACGCACGCGCTGGTGTTCCCGGCGGGGCTGCCCGTCGATCGCCTGCGGCAGGCGTACGCGCTGCTCGACCGCACCGAGCCGCCGCAGCGGCACGCCGATCTCCCGAGTGAGCTCGCCGACCTGGTCCTGGCCGGTGCTCCCGACTCGTGGCGGGTGGAGCCGGACGATCACGCGCTGGTCGGGACGCTGCTGTCCCAGCTAGCTGCGGGCAGTGCGGTGGAGGCGCGTTGGCCGGGCGAGGAAGACGCGTGGCGGATCGTCAGCCTCGTGGTCCGGGCCGTGCCGGAGCCGCTTCCGGCGTGCACCGTGAGCGCGCAGTTGCCTGCCGTGCGTCGCGCGGGCACGATCGCGATCGCGATCGATCCGGAAGGGCGCGAATCGACCGGCGACGATGCCGCGTGGCAACTTGCAGCCTCCCTTGTGCTGGAGGCGCCCGACGATCTCGTGGCCGCGCGGGTGCTCGAGGTTCTCCGGGGCCTCGATCCCGACTGTCGGCGCTTTTGCCAGTTGCTGGGCGCCTGGGCGAGCCTGGAACGGACGGCACGCGCTGGTCTCCCGCTGCCCGGTCGCGATCGGGCCTTCCTGGAGCAGGACGCGGAGGCGCGGCTCCCGCTGCTGGCGGCCCGTGGCGGAGGGCTCGCGGCGTTCGAGCTGGCCACGGTCGGCACGGCGGCGTACGCGGCGGTGATCGAGGCTGGACCAGCCGAGCTCCGCCGTCGTGATGTCGAGCGGCGGGTGGTCGG
The DNA here is from genome assembly GCA_964569335.1 of uncultured Paraperlucidibaca sp. GTDB lineage: Bacteria > Pseudomonadota > Gammaproteobacteria > Pseudomonadales > Moraxellaceae > Perlucidibaca. The sequence goes on along the minus strand of CAZMVL010000055.1, from coordinate 13,309 downwards.
CCGGCCGCTGGAGCAGCAGCTCGACCTGATCGACGAAAGCGAGCTGGCGCCGGAGGTCAGGAACGACCTGAGCGCGCGGAGCCTTGGCGCGGCCTCGGACGAGGCCCTTGCCGCTCTGCCCGCCCCCCGTAAGCGGTCGGAGTTGCTCCGCGTCGGCGGCGAAGCGTCGGGCACCCTCCGCGAGCGGCTGATCGCCAACGCTGGTGAATGGGCGGCCCCGGCTCTCCACGACGCGAGCCTGCCGCGCGAGCTCCGGGGAGCGCTTCTTGCGACGCATCCGGAGCAGGTTCCCGACACCGCGTGGTGGTCCGCGATTTCGCACCGGGAGCGCGTCGGCGAGCTGATGGCCTGGTGCGACGAGCATCCGCAGGTCGACAACGCGCTGCGTGCCGCGCTGTCTCGGCCCCCCTGGTCCCCAGACGTGGTGAGGCGGGCGCTCGCGGCGCTCGGCGCTGGGAAGCACGCGATCCCGGTCGAGATCGACCGGCAACTCGTGCAGGCCTACCTGGACGAGATCACCGCTGCCGCGGACGATCTGCCGCTGCCGGTGGCGGGAGACGAGCTGCGGGCGTGCCTCCGACGGCTCGCGGAGCGGTCACCGCTCCTGCTGCCGGCAGACGGCCGTCCATCGCTGCCCGACCCCAGCGTATTGCTGGCGCTGCACGACGCGCATCACGCGCTGACGAGGTCGTCGCCGGGCCCTCTAACGTCGACCGTGCGCGACGCGTTGGTCGCCGTCGCGGCCGGTGAGGAGCTTGCGCCGGCGCCCGCCCTGCTGGCCGCGGAGGTCTCCGCCGCCATGCTCGCTCGCCTCGACGCGGAGACCACCGCTTTGGAGCAGCTCGCCGAGCAGGCGCTCCAGCTGGCTCCTCGGGCGTGGGGATCGAGGGTGCGGCGTCGCGCGACGACCACGCGCTACGGGCCGAAGGAGGCAGACGTTCCCCGGAGCCGGGCGGGTGACCTGCGACGGTTCGTCACCCGGACCTTCCAACGCGACCGCGAGGCGGGCGAGCACGACGGGCGCTGAGCCGATCGGCGCAGCGCCCGTCGTCGCGGTTGGTCGTGGTCAGGCCGTCCGGGCGGCCTGGTCGGCGCCGCGCGTGCTCGCTGCGTGGTCGTCCTCGAGGCGGCGGCACAGCTCCTGGAGCCCGCGGGTGCAGCTCTCGGCCCGCTGCCAGGCGTCGTCGTTCCCGGGGATCGGGAAGATACCGCCGTCGCTCTCGCGCTTCTCGTCGTCGACCCCCAGCATTGCGTCGACGAGTCGGTGCGGGTCGGTGAAGTCCCGTCCGAGGAGCCGTTCGATGTCGCTCGACTGGAGCGCCTCGCGGAACCCGCTCTTGGTCGCTCGCGGTGTCTCCCGGAGCACCTGGGCGAGGCGGATCGCGACGGTGCGCAGTCGGCCCATGGCCCGGTCGTTGCGCTTCTTTCGCGTGCCCTTGCCGCCCGTCAGTGAGTGGAACTCGAGGTGGCGCTCGTCGGCGGGGAACGTCAGCAGGTCGGAGGCGCGCAGGAGCAGCGCGCGGGCCTGCCCTGAGGTCAGTTTCTGGGTCTTGACGTGGGTGGTGTTGGTCCCCGAGTGGGCGCTCACCGGCAGTTCCGTCTCGTCGCGTTGACGATCGCCCTTCGCCGCCGCACGTTCCCGCTGGTACTGCAGGCCATCGACAATGGCCAAACGCGCGTGTCGTACGCTCTCGAGCGGCGAGTACGCGTGGAGCCAGACGGTGGTGGCGGAGCCCAGGGGTTGGGAAGCAGGGAACGCCGGCACCGCACGGGACGCCGCGGACCCGAACGGAAGCAGCTCGACGGTCTTGCGGTCCGTCGCGAACGAGCTGATCCACGGCTCGCCGTAGTCGATGTAGAGGACCAGGCTGACGCGCGGCCAGTCGTTGACCTGGGGACCGTCGCGATCGGGCAGCAGGGCGATCATCCGGTCCAGCGCGGAATCGGTGCCCCCGTGTTGCTCGAGCAGCGCCCGAAGCGCAGGATCCTGGTCGATCTTGCGCCGGGCTGCGCCGCGCGATCGACCAACGAGCAGGGCCTGACCAGGACGGAGCTCAATGTGCCGCTCCCCGTTGCGTGTGTGCTCCAGGCTGCCGTAGGTCGCCGTGGGCGGCAACCCGAGCGCGAAGATCTGGGTCATTGGTGCGTTCCGTTGTCGTTGTCGCCGTGGATTTCGGCGTAATGCAGCGTACGCTGGAGGGCCGTCGGTCCGGGCCCGGCAGGCTCCGGGGTCCCGGTGCGAAAGACGTACGCGACCGAATCGTCGGCGTTGGCGCCGAGGTGGATGACGTCGCCGTCGACGAGCGGATGGCAGGCGCCAACTGGCCTCGACCGGGTCTCGCGGTCGAACGGCGCGTGGATCTCGCGTCCGTTCACGAGGGTCCCGTTCGCCGAGCCGAGATCCCGAATCGTCGGCGGTTTCGTGCCGCTGGCGATCTCTACGTGCTGCCGGCTGGCCGACTCCTGGGTGACCGCCGCCGAACCGAGCGCTACGTCTCGTCCGACGACGGTGCTGCCGTCCGCGGCGAACGCGATGCTGCCCGGTCCCCGACCCCGAAGAAGCTCGAGTCGTGCGCCGTTGGTCCGGGCGTGCGATCCGGCCTTGGCCTGGTGCTCCGCCACCCTGGACGCGCGGGCTGCGTGCTGGACGTTGTCGAGCCACTCCACCTGGCCGACCGACAGGGTCGGATCGTCGACCGGACCGTCGAGGCTCACGTCGAACCGGGCGCCGTCGAGCGCCCGGTCGGCCCACGCATCGATGCCGGCGCGGACGGCGTCCTGGATCGGGCCCCAGTATCGGAGCAGGGTGTCGTCGGTGGTCCGGTGATGAAGCCACCAGCGACTGCTGCCGAGCACGATCGCGCCGTTGTTCACGATCCGCTGAGCGGATCGTGTGACCAGGTCGACGCACTCGTCGACGACGTCGTTGACATCAACCGGGGACACGCGCTCGGTGCGGGCCGCGCGGCCCCCGATTGGGGCATGGGTGTCGCCGACGAGCCGGGCGATCCAGCGGCTCGTGGTCTCGGCCAGTCGATGCGCGGTCATCGCGAAGGCATCGGTGATCGTCTCGGGTTCGGACGAGGAGCGGAGCGGTGAGGTCATGGTTCGTGTCGGGTCGCAGCTGGTTGGATCTCGACCGTGTCAGGTTCGCCGGGCTCGACCGTCGCGTGTTTGCGGGGTGCGGCTGCCGGCGGACGGTGTACGGGGTTATGCGGCCGTGTTTGCCGCTTCGCACAGCTGCCGTGGCTCGCGCCGCAAGTGACGCTCGATCGCGCTGCGCATCCGTGCCACGACGGGCGCGGCGTCGCGGGCGCCTTGGGGAGCCGGGTCGCTCGGGGTGGGGAGCAGCATCGCCACGACGACCAGGGCTGATCCGCCCGGATCGGTGGGACGGGTCACCGCGAGGGTCCAGGCGACGTTCCCCAGTGGCGTCCCGAGGTCACGACGTGCGGGAACCTCGGCGGTACCGGTCTTGCCCGCGACGAACGTCCCCCCGGGGGCCAGCGGTGCCAATGATGCCCCGAGTGGTCCCCGCATCGCGTCGAGCACCGCTCGCGCCGCGGTGGCAGACGCTACGCGCGTCCCCCGATCGGGAACCGCTGACACGAGGACGCCTCGCCCGTCGTCACGGCAGACGGCGTCCACCATGCGGGGAGCGTGGACCACGCCGTCGCTCGCGACTGCGGCACCGATCGTCGCTACGTCGATCGGCGTGGCGGTCACCTGCCCCTGGCCGATTCCGGCGGCCGCCACGTGGCCGGGCGAGGGCGGGGCGTCGGCGAACACGCCCCCAGCGATGATCGGCAGACCGGCGATCGCTCGCGGCCGGTCGAGCCCGATGGCGTGCCCGAGTCGGCGCAGACGGGCGGCACCGGCCTGCTCGGCCCAGCGCGCGAAGGCCGAGTTGCAGGATGCGGTGATCGCTTCGCCGAGGGTGCCGCCGCAGGTGCTTCCGGGCACCGGGGTGCCGTCGCTGGCGCGGTAGGTGGCCGCCCACGGGGCCCGCGCGTCGGGTGGGACAAGGAGGCCGATCGCGGCCTTGAAGGTCGATCCGGGCGCTACGGCCGCGTGCAGCGCCAGCTGCGGAGTCGGCTCGTCCGGCCGGCCGGGGGCGCGTCCCGCCAGCGCGAGGACGCGCCCGCTGGCGGCCTCGGTGACGACGACTGCGCCCGCGCGGCCCCGGAGGGCGCTGTCGGCGGCTCCGACCAACGCGCGGTCGAGGCTGATGCTGACGCCCGCGGGCTGGCACGCTCGCGGATCACCATCCGCGGCGGTAGCGATCGTCGCGGCGGGGGTCACACGAACCGAGCCGCGTCCGCCGCACCGCATGACGTCGGCGAGGGTGCGCGCCAATCCGGGTACGTCGGCGCGTCCCAGCGTCGGTCCGGTGATCGCTCGCACCGCGTGGTCCGTGGCGTTCCCGGGGCCCACGTGCAGCCGGCGAACGGTGTCGAGGCTCGCCGCACCCGTCGTGCGCTGGACGACGCTGCCGTCGGCGGACGTCAGCATCGCTCCCCGACGGAGGCCGCTGGCCTCGAACCACGGGTTGCCGGCCCTGTCGTTGACCTGGTCGGCCAGACCGTCGATTCTCAGCCCCGCGCCGACCAGGATCAGCAGCATGGCGCCGACGACGAGGGCGCCCATCCGCCACGGGGCGCTCCAGGGGCTCGGCGGGCGGTCGTTCGCCACCGGCAGGCCGCTGGCGGTCAACTGCGGCTGCGGACGGGTCAGCGACACGACCACCAACAGGGCGAAGCAGACGGCGATGCGACTCGACATCCCACCCGAGACGAACGGCATGGTCAACCCGGCGTGGGGAAGCAAGCTCAGCACGCCCGCGGATACGAGCAACAGCTGCACGCTGATCGCTCCCCAGATCGTGCCGGCTGTGAGCATGCTCACCGGACTCGTGGTGCGACTGATTCGGACCCATCCCCAACCGAGAATCGCGGTCCAGCCGGCGAGCACCAGGGCCATGCCGAGCAAGCCGGACTCCTGCGTGAACACCACGAGTGCGAAGTCGGTGGCTTGATCGGCCGGTGCGCCCGGTCCGAGAACCAAGCCCCCGCCCAATCCGGTTCCGCCGAGGCCGCCCCAGGCCATCGCCAGCATGGCGCTGCCGAGCTGCGTGGTCTCGCGGCCCGGATTGGCGGCGTCGACCGGCAGCAATGCGGCGTTGGCCCGCACCAAGAGATCGTCGTTGACGGCAAATACCGCCGCGGCGAGGAGCAGGAGAACGCCGCCAGCGACGGCAAGCAGCCTCAAGCGTCCGAACCGCAATGCGTACGCGATTCCGACCGCGGCGACGATCAGGGCGAGGGGTGAGTGGTCGTTGCCGAGCACCTGCAACAGGCAGAGGATCAGGACAGGGATCAACGGAGCGGCGTTTGCTGCGGCGGACCGGGTCGGGGCGACCCTCGCCACGCCCAGCGCAAGTCCGGCGAGCACGATCAGTCGCCCGAGCTCGGCGGTGTTCCCGCCCAGCGGCGACACGAGATTCTGGCCCCGTGTCGCTTGGCCGATCCCCGGCAACAGCGTGGCCGCGCTGAGCACCAACCCGACGATGGATAGGACTATCCACCAGGCTAGAAGTCGGTCGGCCGTGACGGGTCGAGCCCAGCGCAACGCCAGGAAGGCCAGCAACAAGGTCCATGGTCCGGCGGTCAAGGCCGGTCCGGTCGGCGACATCCGGTACGCGACGATGTCGCCTATGACGATCAACGCCGCGGCCGGGAGGGCGAGGGCGAGGCTCCGGTTCGAGCGTCCCGCGGCCACTAGCAGGAGGGCACCGACGAATGTCACTGCGCCGCGTAGGAACAGCGCGAGTGTCGGCACGGCGACGTCGAGCGTCGTGGCGATCTGCCAGGCGGCAGCCGTGTTCAACGCCGCAAGCAGCGCGGCGTAGCCGACCAGACGCCGTTCGAGGGGCGGGGCGGTGACGGGGGTTGGCACGGAGTATCCGATCTGGTCGAGCGTGGGCCTGCGCGTGCGCGAAGGGGTCGTTCCCCCATTCGATTCGTTTCGCGGAGGCGACCCATCTCGTGGACACGGGACGGATGCTCGAGCGGGCTCGCGGCCGTGGATCTGCTGCGCTACGGTAGATCGCCTACGACGGGTGTACACCCGTTCAAACTCCGGGCCGGGAGCTGCACGATGTCGCGTAGGTACTTGATTTGGGTCGCCTCTCTATCGTTGTTCGGCGTCCTCGTTGCGGCGGGGTATGGCGTGGCGACGCTCTACGGCGTGCCGAATGAGCGGACGGCAGTTCAGGCGTCGGTCGTCGGCGAAGACCCGCAGGTCCTTGGCGCGACGGCCTCGCCTCAGCTCGGGACGACGGACCGGCCTCAGTCAGTTCCGGTAGAGCACAAGAACTCCGCCGCGCGCCACACGGAATCCGCGCGACACACGGAGCCCACGCGTCAAGCGCTCCAGGGGCAGTCGAGTCCGTCGACGGGGACCCAGCCTGCCGGATCGCGTGGGGCGGGGTCCCCTGGAGCCACGGGTTGCGACTGCGAGCCGCGTCGGTCAGGGCAGGAGGCGTCCCGTGGCGGTAGGACGACCACCCAGAGCAGCCGGACCCTGTCGGATCCCGAGTCCGAATCCGAGGACATCGAGGAAGAATCGACGTTCTCGTCGTCGACCTCTACGTCCTCGAGCACGAGCAGCGGATCGTCCTCGTCCACGTACTCGAGCAGCGAATCATCCGCGTCGGTCGGAGCCAACGGGATCTCGGTGAACGGCTCGGGCGGCAGCGTCGATGTCCAGGATGGCAAGGTGACGGTGCGAGGTCCCAGCGGGACGATTGTCGTCGGCGACGGAGACGTCTCCATCGAGCCGTAGGCGGCGCGTTGGGCTTCCCGCGGTTCCCGCCGAGCAGCGTCGGGCTTCGGGTGCGCTCGTCTACCATGTCCCGCTGATGACGGCGGCCGCCCACGTTCCCTGGCTGGTCGTCCCGACCTACGACGAGGCGGCGAACATCGAGCGCGTCGTCGACAAGGCCCGGACGACGTTGGCCGCCGCCTGTCCGCACGGGTTCCGGATCCTGATCGTCGACGACCGCTCGCCCGACGGCACCGGGGAGATCGCCGATCGGCTGGCCGCCGCGCACCCGGACGAGGTCCAGGTCCTGCACCGTCCGGCCCCGGCGGGCCTGGGCCCGGCGTACCTGGCGGGCTTCGCGGTGGCGCTCGACGGGGGCGCGACCCACGTGATGGAGATGGACGCGGACCTGTCGCACGATCCGCGCGACCTGGCGCGCCTGCTGCGCGCGATCGACGACGGTGCCGACGTGGCGCTCGGGTCGCGCTACGTGCCGGGTGGGGGCGTCAGCGACTGGGGCCTGGTGCGGCGCGTCGTGTCGCGCGGGGGGTCGTGGTACGCGCGGCGGACGCTGGGCCTGCGGGTGCGGGACCTGACGGGCGGGTTCAAGTGCTTCCGCGCCGAGGTCCTGCGGGCGATCGACCTGGACTCGGTGCGGTCGGTCGGCTACGCGTTCCAGGTCGAGCTGACCTGGCGGTCGGTCCGCAGCGGCTTCACCGTGGTCGAGGTGCCGATCTGGTTCAAGGACCGCGAGGTCGGGGTCTCGAAGATGCACTGGCGGATCGCGCGCGAGGCGGCGCTGCTGGTGCCGGCGCTGCGGTTCTCCGGTTGGACGCCGCCGGCCGCCCGGGCGGCGCCCGCGGCGGCCGAGCAGCAGGTCAGCTGAGCCCGCCGTAGCACGATCGGCGGCCTTGCGGCCCAACGCTTCACTTTGTATAGTGTCGGGACGGTGGTTCCGGCGCCCCGGCCGTTCCACACCCCCCCGTCTGTCTCACGAGGAGCACGCGATGGCATCCGTCCCCGACGTCACCGATAGCAACTTCCAGGCCGAGGTCATCGAGTCCGAACAGGCCACGATCGTCGACTTCTGGGCGCCCTGGTGCGGTCCCTGCCGTGCCGTCAGCCCGGTCCTCGAGGAGATCGACGGCGAGCGGAGCGACGTCCGCGTCGTCAAGCTCAACACCGACGACAACCAGCAGACGGCCGCCAAGTACGGGATCATGTCGATCCCGACGATGATCGTCTTCAAGAACGGCCAGCCGGCCGGTCAGATCGTCGGCGCGATGCCGAAGCCGCGTCTGAACGCGGAGATCGACCGCATCCTCGGCTGACCCAGGTCCTCGGCTGCTTCGCGATCTGCCCGCCTGAAACGGGCGAATCGCGAACGGCTTAGGTCCGTAGCTCCGCTTCACGGGCAGCGGTCGCCGATCAGCCGCAGCGGGCTGCGCACCGCGTCACGTCGCTCGCGGTCGACGTCGCGGATCGCGACGTGGCCGGTCGTCCGGTGCGTGCTGCGGCAGACCGACGCCCGCAGGCGATCGACGTCGCGCACCGCCAGACGCAGGCTGAGCGTGTGAACCCCGTCGGGGACGTCGAGCACCTCGACGGTGCGGCCGCTGATCGTCACCAGCGGCAGGCGCGCGGTCGGCTCCCGTCCGCGGGCGCCCAGGCGTCCGTGGCTGGCGCGGGCGCGCCCCCATTCGTCGATGGCGCCGACCCGCAATCGGCCGCCGGAGGGGCGTCCAAGGCCGGCCGGGAGCCTGAGCCGCAGGCCGGTGAGGGGCTGCGCCGCGTCGATCCGCAGGTCGATGGTCCCGTCCTGGCGCAGGAAGCTCCGCAGCCGGACGCCGCAGGGCCTGGTGCGGACCGGGACCGTGACGACCTCGCGGCCGGCAACGACGCGGACGGACCGCGATCGCTGCAGCGCCGCGATCGGGACGTGGCCGAGCCAACGTCCGCCGGGGGTCCGACGCAGGGGTGCGCGGTAGCGGCCGGCGCTGACCCGGGGGCGCGTACCGCCGCGGGCCGTGACGTAGACCGGCAGCGGTCGCAGCCGCTGGACCGGCAGCGCCTGCGGGGTCCGCACCGTCACGCGCAGGCCGCCGCCGTGCGAGGCCCGCTCGATCCGCTGGCCGGTTTGGAGCTGCGTGCACGGAGCGGCCGGCGGTTCGGCCGGCGGCTGATCGCCCGGCGGCTGGTCGCCCGGTGGGCGGTGGGCGTCCGGGCTCGTGGAGCTCTCGGCGAAGTGCCCCGTGATCCGGAGGCCGAAGCGCGTCTCGCCGGCGGACGCGGCCGGCAGGCTCAGGGTCGCGCGGTAGGCGATCGGTCGGTCGGCGGGAATCGCGACCGCGGCGGTCGCCGGCGCGGCGGCGGACGGCAGCGTGTCGAGCGGTCCGTCGTGGACCGTCGTCACGGGAACGAAGCCGCTGCAGTTGGCGGCCACCACCTGTCCGGCAACCCCACGCTCGACCCGCAGCCGGGCGGCGGGGGCGAGCGTGCCCTCCGCCTGGCCGTCGAGGTCGAGGGCGACCAGCCCGGCGCCGCGCGGCACGATCTCCGCGCAGCGCGAGACCGGCACGCCGGGCGTCAGGTGAACGGCATCGAACAGGACAGCGACCGAGGTCCGCTCGAGTCGGGGCGGCGTCGAGTCCACGGCCCAGGTGACGCCGACGGTGGTGATCCCGATCGCGAGCACGAGGGCGATCGCGCTGCCGGCGATCCGCGGGTCGCTCACGGGACGACCGCGGTCGGCTCCGCGTAGACCGCGCCTCGGAAGGTGCCGAGCACCCGCGCGGCGATCACCCCGGCCACTCCGAGGAAGAGCAGCGAGCGCTCGCTGCGGACGCGCACCTGGAGCCGGTGCCCGCGGTCGAGCGCGACGGGGACGTAGGTCTGGCTGGTGGCGCCGCCGATCTCCTCGCAGGCGTGTGCCGCGGACGCGCTCGGTGAGGCCGGGTTGCCGACCAGACCACAGCGGAACCACTGGTAGCTGATCTGCTGGGCGTCCAGGTTCAGCAGGCCGGTCAGGGCGCCGACGAGGTTGCGGGTGGTCCAGGCGCCGGGGGTCGCGGTCAGCGTGCTGCCGACCGCCGCCGTGCCCCCGACGGTCGGCATGGTCGTCGTCACCTGCATCAGTCGGATCGTCAGGTTGAGGACGATCAGGTTGAGGCCGACGATGTCCAGAGGCAGCTGGGACGGCGTGGGCACCGACGACGCGGTCGCCGTGTGGGTGCCGTTGGTGATCGTCTCCGTGACCGTGTACCGCCAGGTCTCGGTCGCCCCGGTCGGCACGGAGACGCTCGTCGCGGCTTGGCCGCTGGCCACGACGCTGCACGACGACGCTGCGGCCAGCGTGCAGCGGGTCCAGGTGTAGCTGCGGGTCGGGCCCGAGGCGAGCCCCGTCCACTGCGCCGGTACCACGGTCAGGACTTCGTTGTCGGCGGCGGTGCCGGCGATCTGGGGAACCCGCACCAGCTGCGGCGGGAAGAAGTCGGCGGCGGTGGCGGCGGCGGTCAAGCGTGTCGGCGTGCTCCACGCCGCCCACGCCCAGCCGGCGCCGACGGTGCCGACGATCAACACGGCCAATCCGAGCAGGAACAGCGGGCCGTGGCGACGCGGCCGCGGGAGCCGGCGGTCTCGGGTCACGGCGTCGTGCCCCCGTCGCCGGCCCCGGAGGGTGCCTCCCGGCGCGGCTCCGGCCGCCAGATCCAGAACAGCACCAGCGTGGTGCCGAGCAGCACCGTCGTCGCCAGCAGGTACGGCCGGCGCGGCCCGGCGACGAACGAGCCGATCGTGCCGCCGACCGCGGGCAGCGTGGCGCGCAGTCGTCCGACCTGGCCGTCCGGGGGGATCTGCCAGGTCTCGCTGGCCGGGTTGGCGTCGCCGCGGGTGGTGACGCTGAGCCGGCCGTCGTCGAGCCGGCGGACGCCCTCGACCCGGTGGGTCACCGTGCCGGTCGCGTTCGGTCGGCGGAAGGTGATGACCTGGCCCGGGGCGATCTCGCGCGCGGTCATCGGCGAGACCACGATCGCCTGACCGGGGGCGATCGCCGGCCGCATCGAGCCGGTCAGCACGGTCAGCGTCTGCCAGCCGCCGACCTTGGCGGCGAGCAGCACGACGGCCAGCGCGACGACCACCACGGCGCCGCCGACGAGCAGCGCCCGCGCGGTCGCGCGGGCGAGGCTCACCGGCGGGTCGGTCAGGCCCGGCGTCAGGACCGTGGCGGGGACGAGCGCCACGTCGGGACCTCCGTGGGGGCGGGCCTCAGCTCGTCTGGGCGGTACCCGTCCAGGTCAGGCTGAAGGTCGCCGTGCCGCCCTGCGCCGCGTCCGGGGCGGTCGGCGGCAGCGTCACGGTGACCCGGTAGCGGCGCTTGTCTCCGGGCGCCAGCTCCTGGGTCGCGTGCGCGGTTCCCAGCCCCGCGATGCTCGCGACCGTCAGCGCGCCGCCGTGCGTGTCGACCGTCCCGGTGCCTCCCGGGTTGAGCGTGGCGGGGGCGCACGTGCTGGTGCGCGTCAGCGCGCGGTTGCCGCTGGCGGCACCGTTCTCCGTCAGGAAGTCCTCGTCGCCGGCGATCGCCACCGACTCGAGGCCGACCGTCAGCGATCCGGCGAGCGCCGTGTTGGCCGGGGACGCCGTCGTCGTGCTGGCCGTGACGAGCGTGACGTCGAGGTCCTGCGTGTTGCCCGCCGCGGGCGCGGCGACGTCGAAGCAGAGGCTGGGGGCGTCCCCCGGCAGCAGGCCGGAGACCGTGAAGCTGCGGGTGTCGGAGCCCTGGTCGTTGAGCTGGACGGTGCCGGCGGTCGCCGATCCGGTGAGTGCGGTCGTATCGGTGAAGGCGGCATAGGTGCCGTAGCCGCCGGCGACGCCGATCACGGCGACGGCCGCGACGGTGAGGCCGATCTTGCGACGGCGGACTGAACGGGGGTCGGAAGCCATCTGCTCTCCTCGGAATGGCGGGCGGGCGCTGGCGCGCTGCGCGGCGCCCGTGGACGGGATGCGAAACGTGCCCGTTGGGGGGAGCAGCGGGTGACGCTGACGCTAGCCTCGGGCTCTCAGCCCGTCGCCCCCGATTGGACGGATGGTGGAGTCCTCGACGGGACTCGCCGCGAACCACGAGCTGGCCTTCCTTTGTTGCGATGTCATATGTATGATCTCTTGTGTCGCACGACCCGTGCGGCGGTCGAACGGGAGGCGGGCATGGCCCCACGGTGGCGCTGGCAGGACGGAGGGGCGTGGTGAAGGGGTCGTCGGATCGCGCGACGATCGGCATCCCCGCGCTCGATGCCATGGAGCTCCCGGGGCGCCCGTGCGTGGCGACGATCGGCAGCTTCGACGGCGTCCACCATGGGCACCGGTCGCTGGTCCGCGCGGCCGCCCGGGACGCGGCACGGCGCGGCGTCGAGCTGGTGGCCGTGACCTTCTCGCCGCGGCCCGAGCAGGTCTTCGCCGCGTCGGCGCTGCCGGACGTCTGCTCGGTCGGCGAGCGGATCCGGCGGCTCGAGGCGGCCGGGGCGCAGCGCGTGGTGGTCCTGCCCTTCTCGCGGGCGCTGGCCGCCGTCGATCACCGGACGTTCGTGCGCTTCCTGGTCGAGCGCGTGGGGATGCGCGTTGCCTGGGTCGGCGCGGACTTTGCGCTGGGCCGGGGCCGGGCCGGGACGCCGCAGCGCCTGCGGGAGCTCGGCGTCGAGACGCACGTGCATGCGCTCGTACCGAACGTGCACGGCACCGCCAAGGCGAGCTCGTCGAGCGTGCGCACGGCGATCGCGCGCGGCGTGGATCCGGCGATCGCGTTGACCGAGGGATGACGCCGGGGCGCCCTGCGGACCGGCGAGTTTCGACCGATGGATGAATGATAATATGTATGACGTGATAAGGGATACGTCCTTCTGGCACCCGTTCTCCGACCTCGGATCGTCCGAGCAGCCGTTGGTGATCACCGACGGCGAGGGCTCGTGGGTCGCCGATCAGGACGGACGTCGCTACCTGGACGCCACGGCCAACCTCTGGTGCTGCAACGTCGGGCACGGTCGCAAGCGGCTGGCGGACGCGGCGGCGAGCCAGATGCTCCGGCTCGGCGGGTACCACGCCTACGGGCGCTTCTCCAACCAGCCGGCGGAGGAGCTGGGCCGCCTACTCGCCGCCTTGGCGCCGTTCGAGGACGCCCGCGCGTTCCTGACGATGGGCGGATCCGACTCGATCGACACCGCGCTCAAGCTGACGCGCCGCTACTGGGATGCGCTCGGCGAGCCGCAGCGGACCGTCGTGGTCGTGCGCGAGGATGCGTACCACGGCATGCACAGCGGTGGAACCAGCTTGTCCGGGATCGCGGTCAACCTGACCGGCTTCGGTCCGCTGGTCCGCGAGGTGGTGGTCGTCGATCGCCACGACCCGGCCGCCTTCGCGGCCGTGCTCGAGGAGCGCGGGACGGAGGTCGCCGCCTTCATCGCCGAGCCCGTGATGGGCGCGGGCGGTGTGATCGTCCCGC
>CAZMVL010000054.1:0-28320 GCA_964569335.1 uncultured Paraperlucidibaca sp. | reverse complement strand
GGGCACTGGAACGGGCACTGGAACGGGCACTGGCTGCTCGGGCTTTGATTTGATGGCGTGCTCGGATGATATTGAGGAGGAGCCGGCAATTGCTAAAGATACCGCAGGTCCAAAACCACGTGGTGAGCTCTGGTATTTTGGTAAGCAGCAATATAAGCAGGGTTATTCTAAAAGGGAGAAGGTTCCCACTGGGGCCGATGATTGCGACACACCGTCTGGTACTGGGGCTTCTTATACAGGTGACATCCACGTGGGGTACTTGACTGAAGAGAATCCGACTTTGCCCGCCAATACGGGGACTACTATTTATTTCGTTGATTCCGGGTTTACCCCGGACGGGGTACTGAATATGGATCAAGGCGCGAAGCCTACAGAGGTTGAAATGGAGACGGAGTTTAATAGAACCTCAAATACAGGATTCGCACAGAAAGTAGATTTGTTGTCGCGTCGTAAACGCCGGTTTTACAGGGAGTGGAACCTTGAAATGAGGGAGTTTATCGAGGATTTTGTATATGAAGTGCCCGCAACCTACTGTTGCCCACCGTATACAATCATTACTCCGATGCACCGGGGTGAGTGGGTCGAGACGCCCGAGATTTTTGGGGGGGGGCATCGCGATAGTCCGGTGATTGTCGATCTTTTCGCCACGAATGACGTGTCGAAGCTGGCCCCTGCTGGCTGGCAGAAGAGTCGCAAGCCACGTGGGTGGGATGTATTTACCGCCAAGTCATTTGAAATGGTTCCTGGTAGGCCTCGTAATTGGGAATGGGTGACGCCGAAGGCTGGCATTCTGGTTCATTCTAAGGGCGGACCACCGACTAAGGCTAATGGTGCCAACTTGTTTGGCAATCACACGTGGGGCAAGGAGTGGAAGCATGGGTATGAACCCATGGCGACGTTGGATGCCAACGGCAACGGTGTGCTCCAGGGTGACGAACTTGCGGAAATCTGGATGTGGGTCGATGCGAACTCGGATGCGAAACTCACTCCCGACGAGGTTTTGCCTGCGACTCATTATATCAAGGCGTTGTCTGTCCGGCCATTGGGTCCGGATTATTACGCTCCCAAAGGTGCTCAATTGGTGAATTCACCGGATGCAAATGGAGTGCCAGATGCAGTGGAAGGTGCATGGGTTGGGTCATGGGATTGGTGGAGCATTTCATATTTCGAAGGCTTTACGAAAGATTATGTCCCGCAACGCGATTCGATTGAGAAGGAGCGCGTGACCATTTATCGTTGGGACCGCATTTTCCGGAAGAAGCCAGCCGACGGCGCGCCAAAGCCTTCTCATGAAGGCGGCTACCTGCGGTTTGGTTGGGTCGCCGGGAAAGTAGTCGTGATGGGGGTTTCCACCGAATCTGATGGCCAGCCGTTGGTATTACGTGGAAGTTGCTCGTTGGTGGGTAAATCGGACAAAGAAATATCCTGGGGGTTTGGTCCGGATATGCACACACACGTCACGATAAGTGACAAGGGTGTGCTGCATGGTAAGAGCTTGCTGTTGGGTACTCAGGAATTTTATGAGTGGTCGGCGGTGCCTGTGACATCATTTGCGGATGATGTGGTATCGAGCTTGGCAACTGTTGACACGGAAGAGATGGGGCCATTCTTGGAAACTGTTCAATTCAGGTATCGCCCGGTTCTTCGCGATAAGGTGAAACTGCCAACGTTTCAATCGTTGCCAGAAATGATGAACTCGAAACGATAGTGATCCATAAAAAAAGGGTGGCACGGAATTCCGTGCCACCCTTTTTTGTTGAACCTTTTAGCGGTGATGAGTTTTGATCAACTCTTGTAGGTTGACGATCACGCCGGAAATAACTTTGGGGTCATACTGGAAGTGGTGTTTTACCATTTCAGCAGGGAAGAACAAAATGAAGTTTTCATCAACTTTGGAATATATAAGACTTTTGTCCTTCTTAGCTTTCTTCGTGTCGGGCTCCTCAGTTTTTGTATTCGCAAGCAAGTCCGCTTTCGTTTTCATTTTTAAGGAAGAGACAACTAGGATTTGATTCAATTTATTCGCTTCTTGGGCGATTAGGCTGTCAGTTCCTGGGATATTAGTTTCACCAGCTCCCTCATTCCAAATGACGTCATAGTCTTTTAACATGGATACGTCGCCAGCTTTGATGCGCTTTCTTAGTTCCAGCACATCAGCGGAGACAATATCGAAGCCAGTCTCTTTGAGTGGAGTCAGGCTCTTATAGATGTCATCTTGCAATCCAATGTAGAGCACGCGGATATTCCGAGTGGTGGCGACGAAGGCTTGATCCTCAGCCGACAGCTTGCTGAGCTCCAGGGTGAATTCTTTCCCCGCCGCGGTCTTGCCTTTGATAGCCGTGGCGGTCTTTGCGGTGATGGTGGCTTCGAGCTTGCGGCCGTCCGCGGCCGTCAGTGTGCGGGATACAGGCAGCGTCGGTGCAACTGGTATCGGGGTGGTCGTTGCCTCCTGGGAGAAGCCGGCGATGGTGGCGGCGATGCCGGCCACCATGCACAGCGACAGGATGCTGCCGATGGGGCGGCGACGGGTCGTTGTCGACAACGCCAGTAATTTTTCTGAGATTTGAGTCATAAGTTGAGTCATATTTGGGTGAGTTCAAAGCCCCCGCTGGGCCGACAGGCTCGGAGGGGCTTTCGTCTGACATGCGCGGAAACCTGTCCAAAACGGACAATAGGGCTGCGCGCATTGTAAATGGGTTGCATAAATGCACCAAGGCTAAAAATGCTCCCTCTGAATCTCGGGGCGGAATCAAATTGCCGGAATGGCTACTTCGCAGATTCCACCAGCGCCGCATGGCGATGAGGACCTGCGGTTTTTGGCCGAGATCGTGGCGATTTTAGCTGCTGAGCGGCGATCCAAGGGCGTCACCTTGCGTGAGTTGGCCGCCGATACCGGCTACAACCCCGGCTATTACTCTCGGGCCGAGCGTGGATTGACCGAGCCTGGCGTTGTTTCACTCTGCCGGTGGTGTCGCGCTTTGGGACTCGATTTTGTCGAAATTGCCAAGCGGGTCAAAGTTGGCAGCCCGAAGTAGGAAAACTTTTCTTTTCCTCGATGACGGCCAACCGGGAAACTTTGGTTTCATTCGAAAGTTTGGTTTCCGTGATCCTGTGCCGATTTCAGGCATGACAAACTTTTTTGGTTTGGTTGCGCTCCTGAAGGTTTTCGAAAATTTCGAGGACGAACGCGATGCCTTTGAGGGTGTAGCCGAGAGCCAGGAGGCTCATCGCCCAAATCATGATCACTGCGGCGTAAGCGGTTTCGAAGAGTGCTTTGACGATCAAAACGGTCATGAAGGCACCAAAGATTAGGAGGAATAACATGATTTTGGGGGGGGATTGGGGGTTCAGCAGGCGGTCGATATTACAAATAACAGCCTCCCCCAAGCCGAGGGATTGGCAGCAAGGCCAAATCCGCGGCCCCGCCTCCTGATGGCGGGTGGAACGAGTCGGCGGTATCCCATCGGAGCGATAGCGGAGGTGGGATTCCGCGCCGGTTGATTGGCCGTTGGTGCCGATTCGCCCGACACGGGTAAGAAGTGCGAGGCGGACGGAGGCGGTAGCCGTAGCCAACGAGCAGCTTCGCACCGGTGTCGCGGCCTTCGAATATTTCGATGGTCGGGGCGTTGCGGGGCAGAGTCCCCGCTGTGAGGGGGAGGTGGCTACGAGTGATCGCAGTGAAGCGCAGCGCAACGAAGTGAACGGAGTGCCGCCGGGGGAGATACTTCTCCCCCTTCGTAATTTCCGTAAGCGTGTCCAAAAAAGGGTTCGTCGATTTTTCCGGGCAAATCCCCCATTTTCCGCCCCTCTCATCGCCGCTTCGGCGTGTTCAAGGAAGGACCTAGTTTCTTTAACCGCGATTTTGCCGGATAAACGAGTCATGAAGGAAAAAAGTGAGAAAGACAAAATTTGCGTGGCGATCCTCGTTCGCGTGTCCACGGGCGAGCAAGAGACGGATCGGCAGATTTTCGAGCTGACCGAGGTGGCCGAAGCGAATCGCTGGGAAGTCGTCGAGATCATCCGCGAAACGATCAGCGGCGCGGCGGCGGATACGGATCGCGGCGGGATCGACCGTGCCCTCGAACTCGCGGGCGGGCGGAAAATTCGGAAAGTCCTCGTTCACGAAGTTTCGCGAGTGGCCCGGAAGAATTCGACGGCCCACCGATTTCTGGAGGATCTGGAGGTGTTGGGCGTCTCTTTATATTGGCACGCCCAGCGGATTGAAACTTTGTTGCCGTCTGGGAAGCGTAATCCCGCCGCATCGTTGATGTTCTCGCTTCTGGCCGAGATCGCTCGAAACGAACGGGAAACATTGATCGAACGGATCAACTCGGGGATCGCTGCGGCGAAGCGGAAGGGCATTCATTGTGGACGCCCTCCGGGTTTGACGTTGAGCCGGGAGGATTTTCTGGCGAAACATCGGGACGTTCAGCGTCATTTGCGCGGCGGTCACTCTGTCCGCCACGTTGCCAAGATCTGCGGCAAGGGGATTTCGACGGTTCAAAGAGTGAAGGCGGCGATGGTTGGTTGAGAATCTTGGTTTAACAAATTCACAATTTTTCATCTGGGTTTTTCAACTTCTGGTTGGCTTGAGCCGTGGCGCGTTTCGCCTGTTGAAGAACCTCCCGCTTTTTCAAGGGGCTTATTTCAGATTTCGATCTCTTCGGACGAGCGCTTTATTATTGCTGCGGCCATACGCTCTCGCACATAGGGATTTACAGCGCATCTACCGTTTGTGCGGAGTTTAGGTGCGTAGAAACTCGTCGCAAACGAAAACGCAATACAGAAAGGCCAGTTGCCCTTGGAATTGACAGTTTCGAGATTGGGTGCGTGGAAGTTCAGGACGCAGAGGCCGAAGATACCGAGGTCAACGGTTTGTAGGACTGGCAGTTGAGCAGTAACTACATATTGGATTTCGAGAAGCACTGCTGTTCGGAGGCTGGGCGCGGTGAGATTGGAAGTAGAGAAAGATGCTTCCCCGACAGTTTCCAGGGAAGGTATTGTGAGTTTCTCGACGATAAACCAAACTGAAGTGGCTGTTCGAAGTTCCGGAAGGATTAAAGATGGCCCTATGATATAAGCCTTATAGCGAGACGCGATCCTGCGTAAGTTTGGAGCAATGACCTCTTTTTTCGATTCGATATGAATAAGTCCCCGGATCTCGTGCCATGGGATCTCGTGACAAGGTTTTTTTGTGGGCCGCTTGAGGATGTAGGAAGTCAGCAGGATGCGTTCGCCATCGGGATTGACGGTCGAGCGCCGGGAGACTGGGAGCACGACGGATCGAAGGCGATCCTCCGCTTCCCCGCTGTCTAATGAGATTGGGGATTGCTCACTCCATCGCCCGCGCTGATCGAATCCAGGTAATAGGACATCGGCTATTTCGCCGGTTTTAACGTAAGCAAGTAATGCTGCTTTTATTTCGTCACCAAGGAGTGATGCGGCTTCTATTTGGGCTTCACGGTACTCGTTTTCCACGCCCGATTCCGCCGGGAGTGGGTCGAATCGTCAAGGATTGTCGTCGGAATCCTGAACGGCCAGGATGCTTGGAATGATTCAGCCAGGTTATCTTGATCCACCGGGAAAAATTTGTAGGTTCCCTTGGGTGATTGAGAAACTCGTTTCAGGTGGCCAGACTGGCGCGGATATTGCCGCACTGGACGTTGCGATTCGTTTTGGGCTCCCCCATGGTGGGTGGTGTCCGAAGGGGCGGCGGAGTTTGGCTGGGCCGATTCCAGAGCGCTACCAACTGACCGAATCGCCAAAATCTAACTATTTGGAGCGCACGGAGTGGAATGTCCGGGACAGCGACGGCACCGTGGTTTTCACACTATCCACCAAGCCAAGTAGTGGTTCAGCGCAAACGATCAAATTTGCCAAAAAACACGACAAGCCGTGCCTGCACCTGAGTCAGGAATCAGGCGGCTGCGGTCACAATAATCCTGCCTGGCTGCTTCAGCAGTTTGTGATCGAGCACGGAATCAAGACCTTGAACGTAGCCGGTTCGAGCGAGGAGAAAGCTCCCGGAATTTATGTCTGGGCGAAGGAAATTCTTGAAGGTGCCTTTTTCTGGGATGTGTTAAATCCGGGAAAAATTGGCGGACCCGGCGAATGACGCACTTCGCCCCAAGTTCGAAAACCGACGATTTTTTTGGTGGTTTGTTGTTTATTGGGTGTGGCGTGTTTTATTTCGCCACAATTAACACATTATCAGTAGATTGCGTTGAATTTCTCTTCAAGTTTTTTGCAAATCCTTTAAAAGTTTTTCAAAGGTGCTACTTGAGCTGTCGGAATGAGTTTTCCGGGAGCAGTCCAGCCGCCTGAAATTGCCGGGCGAGATCCCGTTGCCGGGGGCCGATGGAATCGTTTTTGCTCTGGTTGAGTTTCAACGGCATGAGTTCGAGGTTCGCGATTACGCAATCCAGCTCGGGGACGGCGGCGCGGGGAATGATGTGGTCCACGCTCACGATGTCCCCGGCTGATGGGCCACGCCGGACTGTTGGGCAGCGGCCCCTTCGTAGCTCGGCGATGTCTTCGGAGGTCGTGCTTCCGAGATTTTCGAGGATTGCCAGATTCCGGATCATGGCGTCCGCAGTGAGTTTTCCTTTGTCGGTGCCGCCCCAGCCGATTTTCTCGACGGCTCCGTTGACGATGGTTTCCGGGTTTTTACCGGATTCCTTCGCCACGTAGAGAATGGCGGTGATTTTCAGGATTCGCGGGTTGGCACCCCGTTCGCGGAGGGTTGCCAGCTTGGCCGGGTCGATCAGGGCCGCGACCTGGGCCGACTCTGCCATCGCCGCGGCTTTGGCCGCGGGCCGGACGATACCCGCAGGCGTCGGAGCTTCGGGTTGCCGTGCTGGTTCGGCCTTTCGGCATGCCGACGGCAACAACGTCAGCAGGATCAGGGCGATGGTGCGGACGGTCATCGTGCGAATTACTCCGCCACTGTCGATGAAACCCATGAAAGGAAATTGCCGCAGTGCTCCTGATTCAAACCTGTCGGAACAATTCCTTTGGAAAGGTCTGTGCAAAGTTTGGCGACCTCCTGCCGGTTCTTTTTGGATTCAATGCCAAGTACGTCTTCCAGGCATCCATTGGTCCATAGCCAGATTCCTTGATTCTTCAGATCCTCATGCAGGGTTGTGATTCCGGGGTGGTTTAATGGGTCCTGTGCCATCAGCCTGAAGGTGCCTTCCGATCCATTAGTGGATTTTTTCGTAGGCAGCCCTTCTGAATCCAAGTCAATGCCATGTTGGACCTCATTGGCTTTAAACCATGCGATTGCGGAGATTCGGGAAGGATGGTTGGCGTCGATGAGGCTCGCCCTTACGGCTGTTCGATACGCATAATCGAGATCAACTAGGCCACAGGCTTCCAGACCCATGTTTTGCAGGATCTTGAGGGATTTTACCATGTCGCCAGATCCTGAGAGCTTTACGAGTCCGATTCGGTCGAATGCCATGGTCCTCCCCAGTAGGCCTTCATAGAGGTAGGACATGATTTCCGCTTCGCCGTGTCCCTCGACGAGAAGGAGTTTTCTGGCAAACCAGATTTCTTTGGCATTCGAGAAGTCGAATAAAGTGCGCGCTTGTTCTGCCGTGTCTTCGTAAGCACTGGCGATGGCGTCTTTTGCCCTGACATTTACCGTGGTCCCCGTCGCAATATCGGGTTTCGTGACGATATTTGTGACCTCCAGCTCACTTCTTCCGATCATCAGCGGGCTGTGCGTGCTGTAAATGACTTGGTATCCGTGGCTTGAAAGGACAGCTAAGGCGCACCGGACCTGCTCGATTGCGTGCGGGTGGAGATAAAGTTCTGGTTCATCAATCAACAGAAGGGTGCAACGGGGCACTTCTGTTTCGGATTGAACGCGTTCAGCAAGAAAGCGGATGAGCGCCATTTGAATCGCCCGCTGTGCCCCGTGACCAAGTTCGTTGAAGTTTCGCTCATCAGCCCCATTTTCGGATACTTTTACCGTGCCGTTTTTGAACAGATCGAATGGTTGAGGTGTTGGGAAATGCAGGTTTAGAGCCAGTCCCGGGAAAAAACTTTGGACCATTTCTGTTACATCGCGATCGAACTCTTTCAGTTTTTCGGAACGGGAGGATCCATTTGAGGAGAGAAGATTTTCGAGTTTTAGAAGGGTGTCCGCTATCTCATCCTTGTGTTGCGCTGCTACAGGAGCCGATAGCTGGGCAATCAGTTTGCCGAGGGTCGTAGTGGCCTTGTTGGTGGCGGCATCTGCGTTTGCATCTGTCATCGCTTCGATGCGCACCGGGTCAGGGAAGAGATCTTGAATCGCGGACGAAATGCCGGTCGGGTTTTCTTCGAAATCTTTTGTCTCAGGGTTGAAGAGCCAGAGCTTGGCTGAGCTAACCTTGGTTTCACCGGCAGGCATCACTCGTTTGATAATGATTTTTTCACCGTCCAAGAATTTCTTGATCCGGGGAGCGTGTTTCGGGTCCAGCTGATTGTCGATAAGGTCGTTGTTCAACCCCTCGACGGTGGCTTGGACTTCGATTGCGACTCCTTTGTTGCGAAAGGTGTTTTCATCGAGCGCCGACGGTTTGACCAGCCATTGGATCGCGCTGAGAATCGTTGATTTTCCGGCGTTATTCTGGCCTACGAGTGGGGTGACGTGGTCCAATTCGAGGGAAAGTGTTTTGATGCACTTGAAATTGCTGATCTGGACGTGGGAGAGTCTGTGGCTCATTTGCTCGCATCCTAGCGACTGACTTTTCTGCAACAAGCGTCCAAATGAGAAATGCCACCCCATCCGATTTGGGCGATGGCACCGTTGACGATGGTTTTCGGGTTTTTCCCGGATGCCACGATTTTCAGGATTCTTGGGTTTGCGCCCCGGCTTTTGAGCGTCGCCAATTTCCGGGGATCAATGAGGGAGGCAACCTGGGCCGACTCGGCGACCGCCGCCTTGGCTGCGGGCCGGATGATTGACAGCAGTCGGGGCTTTGGGTTTTTTTGTTCGCTGAGATCGTTGTGGCATAATCAGTCGTTCAGCCTGTTGCTAGTTGGGGCTCAGGGGGAAATGATTTGAACAGCTCCATTCCTTTCGCGGTGATTCCGGCGATTCGGTAGAATCCAGGGAACCCCATTTCTTGTGGAAATGTTTCTTCGATGCACTCTTGTTCCGCGAGGATGTCAATATGCGCGTTAATTTCGTCACGCGAATGCTCGCTGGACTCGGGACAGCACAGAGTGCCTGACGGCATTTCGGCTGCTTGACGAAGAATCGAATGGAGGAGTGATGGGTTTTTGATCATGGGATTTATCTGATAGGGTTTCCAACCGTGGTTTCGTAGTCCGGGCCGTTGGTCATGATGTGGAGGCCTTGCCCGTTCATTTTTGATTCCCACACGGCACCCACGGCGCGTTTGTCGATGGCGTCCTGAGCGGTGTAGAGATGCTTGCCCTTGTATTCGAGGACGAGGATCCGACCGTCGGTGAGCTTGGCAACAAAGTCCGGGTAATACCAGTCCTCGGGAGTCAGCAGGCGGAACGATGTGGGTTTTTGGGCCAAGTTGCGGACCCAAAATTCGACTTGGGGATGTTCGTCGAGCCAGACGGCGCAATCGTGCTCTTCGCCTTTGGCGAGCAGGTCGCCGGGTTTCGCCCCGTAGAAGTGTTTTTTGAAGGCGTAGGTGCCTGAATATGGGAAGTTCGGGCTGTAAGGCACTGCATCGAAGGCGGCGACATGTCCGTTGTCGGAACCGGCAGTGAGCTTGCTCAGTTCTGCCGGGTCGAACAGGAATTCATTGAAGGCTGTGCGTTGGGCAATCGCTCTGAGCTCGTTAATGCGAGATTGGATGGTCCGTGCGAGCCGGAAGCGGTCGGCGACAAGCGCCTTCACGCGGCGGGTTTCGTCATGGCCAGCGGTGACGCCGTTGAGCACTCGGGCGAGGTAGGCGCCGAAGTCAGCGGGAAGAACGTCTTGGTGGGCGATGTTTGCTGCGAGCCATCGAATGAGTTCCTCGCGGCTCCACGCCGTGGACATGGACGTGAACCGGAAGGTTTCATCGTGAAGAATTCTAACGAATTCTTCGTCCTGGGCGGTGGCGGCATTTTCGCTGACTCCCCCATCCTTGGCGATGTCCACGGTGCCGTGCACGGCTTTGGGGCGGGTATCGGGATCGTAGGTTCCAAGTGAAGCGTCGGTGTCCGGGCCAATGCCCATCGCTCTTTCCAACAGGAAGGTTTTTTCAAACTCCATGGTGGCTTGGTTGACTTCATTGACGCAGAGAAGCGGCACTCGGAATTTTGCGCCCATCATGAAGGGCGAGCGTTCCAACGGCGTTGCTCCGAAGGTCGCCTCGATCGCTCGGACCGCTTCAATGGCGTCGGCGATCTTGTCTTTTCCCTCCTGGGTGGTGGCGAGGGCGAGAATTTCAGGTTCTTCCGCGGCTGAGGGTGCGGAGAAAATGGTGATGCTCGAACCATCGTTGGAAATATCGACCTTTTTGGCGAGGGCCGGAGAATTGCGGATTGTGTTGACCTTGTCGTGGTCAACCTCGGTCGCAGGCACAAGTTGGACAGTTCGTGGTTGGTCGAATAGCCCTCCTTGGCGTCCTGGGGAGACCGGAATCGCAAGTTGCTCAATCTCGGCCTTGGTGAAGCCGTTGGCTTCGAGCGCCTGGACAAACTCGGCCATCGCTTCTCGCAGGTTATTGGATAGCGAGTAGGCGTATGCCCGGTTGAGCTGGGGAGTAACCTTCGGTGTGGTTTTTGGGAGACGCAGGACCCGTCCCACGATTTGTTCCAGCGCAACCTTGGATTTCATGTTCCGAAGGGAGCAAAGGACGTAAGCAAACGGACAGTCCCATCCTTCGGTGAGTTTTTGCACCGTGATGATGAAGCGGACCGGGCAGCTTGGGTCTTCAAGGTCGTCGATTGCTGCCAGTTCATCTTTTTGTCCGTGAGAAATGGCGATTTGGTCTCGTTGGATGGTCGGATACTCCTTCACGAGCTTTTCTGCCAATCCTTCGCAATCGGCAATCTGTGAGGCTTGCAGGAGCAGAATCGGACGGATGTATTCTCCGGTTTTTTGGCCTTCCGTGATGGCGAACGCCTCCAAATCGGCGCGCATTTGAATGGAGTCAGCGAGCAGGGAGTCCTCCTGGGAAGGATCGCGGCGGAGAATGTGAAGCGGGAGCTTCACCATGTTATCGACTTTCAGGTGTCCGGCCGTGACGCGATAAAGAACGTTTGAGGGGGCCTTGCTCATGTCCGGCGTTGCCGTGAATTCGATGATGCAGGACGGACGCAGCTTGCCGAGGGTGGCGAATGACAGCTCGGTTCGGGCGTTGTGGGCTTCGTCGACGATGACGATAGGCCGGTGCATCCGGATGAGGTTTGCGAGGGACGGGATGATGATTCCGGTTTCAGGATTCCTTTCAAGGGTAGCTTCGATGCCGGATGGGATTGCCGCGCCGGTGAAATGGGAGATCAGACTGTCGTTTTTCGAGAATACCTTTCGGCCTTCGTTGTCTTCCACGCGGAAGGATTGGACCGTGGAAACGATGACCGCGGTTGATCCTGTACCAGAACCGGCAGGCAAACTGAGCGCTTCGGCGATGGAATGAATTGTCACGCTCCCGCAGGCGTCTTCTAGGATTTTTCGATAGAAATGCCCTGGGTCGCGCAATGCTTTGAGAGTCTGATCGAGAATTGCAGTGGTCGGAACCAGCCAGAGAATCACACCACCATCCCGTTGGAGAAGGAATTGTTGGGCATGACCGGAGGCTTGGCAGGCCATGACGGTTTTTCCACCACCGGTCGGGACTCGAAGGCAAACGTAGGGTACACCAGTCAAGCCGGGAACCGCGACGGGAATGTAGGTCAATCGTTGTTCCTGGGTTTTTTCGGTGGTATTGGCGAATGCCAGCGCCACGTCACCCGTGGCGGCGGTTTCCTTGAAGAAGTCAGCAAGCGCGTCCAGCGCCCACTCTTGGTATTTTTTGAATTTCATCGGGTGCGGATCTTGTAAGGGGTTTGTTTGAAATCGGCTTGCTGACGGGCAAGCATGTCATCGCTGACCTTCGTGCCGGCGGCGTAGATCACTTTGGGGCCATCATGCTTTGGAAGAGCGGCGAGAACTTGGCGGGTGAGCATGTTTCCACCGTTGACGGACTCGTCACCGAGAATGCCGTTATACAGCAGATAGATTCCCGTCCCCTTCCAGATTCCCAAAAGTGGAGTATTGGGAACTTTTCCTTTTGGGAGCGGGCTGCCGGTTTCGGTGAACCAGACATGACGAGCGAGATCACCGAAG
This sequence comes from uncultured Paraperlucidibaca sp., assembly GCA_964569335.1. GTDB lineage: Bacteria > Pseudomonadota > Gammaproteobacteria > Pseudomonadales > Moraxellaceae > Perlucidibaca. The sequence goes on along the minus strand of CAZMVL010000054.1, from coordinate 16,034 downwards.
CTGACCGATTTGCGGATCTGGCCGCTTGCGTCGAAAAGAGTTTCCCCAAGGCTGACGTAACGGAAGCCGCCTCCGAGCTGCGGAACACTCTTGTTATTCGGGGTAGAATAACCCTCAGTGACGCTGGCGAGCCGCTTCCGTGTCCGTGTCTTCGCTGTTTCTGGGTTTACTTCGATTAGCACAAATTTGCGGTTACCCTGATCCATAGAATTTTGTAACATCACTGCGTGCCCGGTAGTCCCTGAACCTGCAAATGAGTCCAGAACGATAGAGTTCGGTTTCGTGAATGCGGCGATAAGGGAAGCGGCAAAAGCGTATGGCTTGGGGTGCTCAAATTCGATTTCCAGAGCCGAAAGCAAATTGTCATCACTCCCGGCGAATCGGGCAATCGAGGCAACCGATTCCATCATGTTATCTTCCAGGAAGAGTACCTTTTGAGGTTGGGTCTTTCCATCCGGTGGGAATTCAATGAGACCTCTCTTTAAAAGATCAGCAACGGTGTCCACCGGATAGCGCCATCCCCTGCCTGGCGGTTTATAGCTAATTCCAGTGGTTGGATCTGTGATTGGCTCAAAATACTCGTCCGGTGCCTTCTTTTTGTTCGGCCACGCCATTGAGATTAAACGGTAGACGCGTCCATCGTTGGCGATTCTGAAGTAAGGTTTTTCACCACCTTTGAGCAACTTGTTGGCGTTATTCCAGTTTTTCAAGTCTTCCTGTGCGTCCTCATGTCCGTAAACCTTTTTGAATTGTTCAAAATTCTCGGGCTTGAGACCGTATTCCTTGATAACGGCTTGGAGATCGTCTGGGAGAACCACTTTCCCGATCCTCTTGAATAGTGTCCGTGATTTTTTGATGATCGCTTCGGCATTTGGCTTTGGAAGTGCGAACCAGCGGTCACGTTCGCGGAGGACATTCAGGGAATTGGCATAGCACAAGATGGTCTCGTGTTGAGCTGCAATTTTGATCGAATCCCCTTTTGGATTTCCTTTGTCCCAGACAATTTCACCAAGCCTGTTGTGGCGACCAAAGATCTCGTCCAGAATAGTCGTGAGGTGTGCCTGTTCGTGTTCGTCGATATGGATGATGATTACTCCCTCCGGGGAGAGGAAGCTGCGGAGAAGTTTCAATCTCGGATAAATCATGCAGAGCCATTTCGCATGGCGGTTGAGGTCCTCAGCCTCCTTGCCCACCACTTTACCCAGCCATTCCTTGATTTCCTCGCTATTTACGTTGTCGTTGTAAACCCAACCCTCGTTTCCTGTGTTGTAAGGAGGATCAATGCAAATGCAGTCGACCTTGCCCGCGTAGTAGGGAAGCAGGGCCTTGAGGCCTTCCAGATTGTCGCCTTCCATGACGATGTTCCCGGAATCCGGGTCGCCACAGGAGAGTTCGGGGTGATCTTTGAGAAGGCGAAACGGCACGTCGAGGTGATGATTCACGACGGCTTCTTTTCCAGTCCAGGTGAGCGTAGGCATTGCTGAGGGGGTTTCTAAGTGGTTCTCGTGCCGTTGGCGCGGAGAAAGTTTCGGATTTGTTGAGGATTTTTTGACTTCAAAATCTTCTGGTAGCCCTTCTCCAGTCAATAATGGGCGGAGGGCAAGGGCGATTTTACTGGAGTGGGCGATTATTTTCATGGTGGCGTCGATTTGGAGGCTGAAAACGTCGGGAAAGCAGAAAGGCGGACGGGTTTCCCGTCCGCCTTGTTTTCCTGGTGACTTTTTTTGCGATCACGCTGCGGATTCGAGAGCCGACAGTTTTTCTGCGCGAGGCTGAGTAGCCGTCTAAAAACAAGAAAGGACGGGGAAACCCGTCCTCTCCGTTTCCGATTCTGAGGAAAAATGCCGTTATTTTTCCTTTGGGCTGGGGTAGTTTTTTCCTAGCCCTCGACTCGTTCGTCAGGAATGTGGGTGAAGCTGATCCGCATCGGCGCGTTGTCCCTGGCGTTGTGGACGCCGCCGAAATAGACGACGGATCGACCGTATCGGGCGCGGAGCTTGTCGATGGTCGCGTCGAGCCGCTGCTGTTTTTTGTCACCGGCGGCCATGACATCGGCGATGGCTGAGGAGAACAATTCCGGGGTGAAATTGCCCTTTTCGCAAAATTTGGAGAGAACCACTCCAACCTGAAGGATTGGCGAACGTGGTTCAGGCCGTTCTTTCCAGAGCCGGTCGAGCATCCGCATGAGGAAAATCGTCGAATCGGTCTCGGAAAACCTGATTTCCGGTCCCCAGGCGACTCCCCGGAAAAAAGCGAGCTGCATGGTCAGTGAGCCGGTGAGCAGCCCGTGGGATCGCAGGCGCTCGCACGCTTTGTGGAGCAGTTTGCAAATGACGGGCCATGCAGAGTCCGGGTGCCGGGAATCCGGCGGGAGGACATGAGAATGGCCGATTGTTTTCTTTGCTGAAACGATGTCGGGAATTTCATCGCCCCGCAGAAGATGGAAAAGGCGGTCGCCCATCACGCCGCCCCAAACGCCGTGGAGAACTTGTTTTTTTGTCCGGCACAATTCCTCGGTGGTGTGGATGCCGGCGGCGTGGAGTCGAGCTTCCATGCTGCGGGCAATCCCTGTGAAATCCCTGAGTTTCAGTTCAAACAAAACTTCCGGGAGTTGTTTTCCTTCGATCAGGAAAAGTCCGTCCGGCTTCCTCATCTTGCTGGCCATTTTTGCCAAATACTTGTTTGGGGCCGCGCCAATCGAAACTTTCACGAACGGCGAAATGTCGCGGGTGACGGTGTCTTTGATCTTCCGGCCAAGTTCCATCACGAATTCGGGTTCGCGCCAGTTCAGCGGGAGCCACGCCCACATTTCGTCGATGGACAGCACGGCCTCGACGTGGATGCATTCCTCAACGGCTTCAATGATGCGATGGTGGATTTTGATGTATTCCGGGGGTTTTGCCTCCACGATGGCGATACCGGGGCACATGATCCGGGCGTCGCTGACGCGGGTGCCAGTTTTTACCCCGAATGCCTTGGCCTCATAACTGGCAGCGATACAGCAGCTTGATTCGGCCATGACCGGAGCCACTCCCACCGGTCGCCCCCGAAGTGCGGGGTCGAGGTGTTGTTCGACGCTTGCGAAAAAGCTGTCGCAGTCGATGAAAAGGGCGGTAAGCGGTCGGTCCACGGCTCGGCCACCGTGAATCCGGGTGCCGGGGGCTGTCAATCCATTAAGTGTTCACTAGAACACTTTGAGAAAAGCGAGCCTTGCTGCGGGCCGTCCGGTGGTTTTTTCCGAGCGGGCTTTCGCAGGAGGTGACTGCCAGAACGGGCGGCGAAAGTCCGCCTGTCGGGCGCTTGAGTCTTTCTGAACAGTACAGAAGAAAATGCGGACGGTGCCCCGTCCGCATTTGTTTTCCTGGTGAGTTTTTTGCGGCTTACGCTGCGGTTTCGAGCGCCAGTTCAGCCGCTTCCTCGTGGTGGGCCGGTGGTTCCCCGGAATCGTCCTTGGGCTTGGCCGAGAGGAACTCCAACTCGTTGATGTGGACAATGAGTTCGGCTTTCGCGGTGCCATCCGCCGCAGTGTAACCGCGAGCTTCCGGGCGGCCTTTGATGAGGAGGCGGGCACCTTTTTGCACGTGGGGCGCGAGTTTTTCGGCGCGCTCTCCCCAAACTTTCGCGGAGGTCCAGTCCGTGTATTCACGGTCGCCGACGCGGCGGTTTGTGGCGATATTGACGTTGAGCACCGAAGATTTTCCCGGTGTCGTGACGAGTTTGACGCTGCCGACTGATCCTGTGATGGTAACTTCTAACATACAAATTCAGGTTTTTACGGACCGGGGAGGCGGGCGAAAGCCTGCCTGCTGGCTTGGGTTTACGTCTCTCCCGGAATTCAATTCAGCAAAATAGAACCCGGCGGATGTGGATCTGGATTCCCCGTGCCTGGTGATAGGCGATGCATGCCCGCTCCACGTCATCGTGGGAATCCCGACGTTTTGCGCACCACGTTTCGAGCGTTACCAAGTGCCAATAGCTATCGTCCGGCCCCTTGGCGTCGTAATCCACGACGTATTGCTCGGGCCAGATCTGCGCCCTATACGGATGATCCAATGGCGGATCATCGAATGGGACGGCGGCTGGCAGTTCACCGGCTTTGGCCTTTTTCATGAGCTTTTCGGCCTTGGTCATTTTCATTCTTCGAATTTAATTTCGAGGTAATCGTAATCCTGAGGGGGCGATTCGGAGAGTTCGGCAGGCCATTCGACCTTGCCCTTGGTGATTATTTTGAGTTCATCGAAGCCAAGGCAGCCGTCGTATTGGTCGCCGTATTCCTCTTCAAAAAACCATGCTCCCTCGGCTCCGCCGTGCGGTGGATCATCGCGGGGATCGATCCGGACCGAGAGATGTCCCCACCGATAGCGGGCGTAAACGGTCGCACCGGTATCGGTTTTTCCGCCGAAAATCGTCGGGCAGGCGCAGCATTCCATGTGAGCTGAGATTACTTTGATCATGCGGCGTGTTGGTTTTTGATGGCGGCGATGGTTTCGATTCGGCGGAGAAATTCCGCGAGAACGGGGCAGCGCGAGCGGATGTTGACGGGGTTTTCAGGGTCGGGGATTACGTGACTCCCGATGGCAAGCGGGTTGGCTCCGCAGTTGATCGAGGGCCACTGGCTGACCAGGTATCGGCCCCTCTGGAATCCATCCGCGTCGAAAAACTCCTCGGGGATGAAGGCGTAGGTCGGGCGGGTTTTGCGAAGCGCGGCGTGGCTGGCGGCGTGAAGGACACGGCCGATCTGGCAGGAAATTATAGCGTGCATGAGTCGAATGGGTCGGGGGGTACGGGTTCGGATTTCGCTGGGAGAATGAATTTAGGCATCGGCTCCGGCGGGAGGTTTTTGAGGGTCTCCATCATCGCTTCCTCCAGAAACCTCACCCCCTTTTTTGCCTCGATGGCCGCCCCGATCCGGGCGGCGACGGCTTCTCGGAATGCGTCCCGCATTCTTTCTGGGAGCGACTCTTCGGCTTGTCGGGCGATTCGGCGGTAGTGCTCCGGTTGCAATTCCGGGAGCCGGATAAGGCTGCCATTGAACCTGCCGGCCAATTCTCGCGGCAGGAGGTCGGCCACGATGTCGCTGGTGAGTTCGTCGTTTCCCGGATCGATTTCCGCGCCGAATCCGATGTTTCGTCGGCTACCGGCGGAGTCAAACCAGTCCTGAAACGTCCCGATCCCGAGAATAAAAACGGTCTCCTGAAGCTTTTTCGTGAGAGCTTCGCGGGGGATTTCATTCTCGTTTTCATCGTCGGGGGCAGTGAGTCCGACTGGCCAGCGACCATCCAACAGGTCGAAAATCTCTCCCCTCACATACGATTTCCACGAGTTGTCGCCGTTCCGGTCCACGATTTTATCGATCTCATCGATGACCAGGAGCGTGCTGGAGTTGCCCGCGACTGCCTCGGCGATGGTGAAAATAGTTTCCTTTACCGAGCTTTTTGTGGCCCCGGACGGCATCCATCCCGGTGCGCTGACGCGGAGCAACTCGGCTCCGATTGCCTCGGCGGCCATCGTCGCCACTGCGGTTTTTCCCGTGCCCGTCGGAGCGACTAGCAATGAAAAAAATCTCGGAATTATGGACAGCCCTCGTCCTCTCCCGTCGTAAAATGCTCGCGCCCTGGCAACGATTTCGTCGAGTGCGGCGACTTGGTGTTGGAGTGGTTCCATAACACCAGCCGCCTCTTTACCGCCAGCGACGGCGGCGAAAGTCCGCTCCGTCGGGCGTGGCTATTCCGGGGAGATGCTTTTCGAATCCTGAAGCGACTCTTTCAGGGTTTCAATTTGATCGGGGCTCATCTTGTGTTGCAGTTCAAGCAACCAATTTTGCCCCGAGGCTTTTGCTGACGCCTTGGGGATCGTCAAAGTCACTGTGTTGGTGTTGATTTTGAGGACCATTCCCTGTTTCAGGACCGCGTCACCGATGACTTCCGATGATGTTTGGCGCATGCGGGCGGATGCCAGATCCCTCCTCAGAGTTTCTTTCACCGTGACGAGATCGGAATTCAGGGTTTTGTTGGCTTCGGTTAGCTTTTGGATTTGCTCTGCTGCTGCCTCATACTGCTGTACAGCAGGTTCATTGCGGGGGGCGGATTTGGATCTTCTGAATTCCCGCTCACCAAACATGACGGCAAGAATGACCATCGCGGCGGTCAGTGGGTGACGGAGCAGGGCGCGTGTTCGGCGGAAATTTACGGGGGCGTGGCCGGTGAGGATGGCCGGCATCAACAGATCGGCGGTTTCGCGGGCCGCCATTTCGGCGCCATACATTGTCCGCCTGATGTCATACTGGATGTCCGACCCGACAGATGGGTATCGCTCGGGATCGGCACCATCCTTCCTCCGAATTGCAGCAAGCAATTCGTAGAGGGTGTTGCCGATCCTTTTTCGGGATCGTTCGCCGATAGGGATCTTGCGATCCCCATCGCCTAGTTGATCGGGAGTGCTCATGCGGTGGCTGCGGATTTTGTGGGGTTCTCCACGATTGGCTTGAGCAAATGTTCGTAGATGGCCTCCTTGGCCTCTTCGAGGTGGCGGACGGCAAAGCGAAGTTGTCCGCGCTCGCGTGTGCTCATCGCCGAAGCGTCCTCGGCGAACTTTTTTGGGAGCTTGTCGAGGGCCGGATACGCGGTGAAATCGCCACGGGCCTGCATCATATCTTCCATCGACTGCATGTATGAATTGCAATTCCAGAACGGGAAGAGCGCCTTGAGTTCAGCGATACCTGTGAAACTGTCCCAAGTCGGGCGGGCCGGATCGGCATGCCACGCACGGACTAGTCCGCGATTATGCTTGATGCCGGCCGCCTTGTAGGCGGCGAGTGCTTCGAGCGCACTTTCAATCGAATGGTAGGTAGCCGTGACGGGAACGAGCAATCCAATCGATTCGAAACCTGCAAGGATTTGTGAGTCCGAGAACGCCTTCATAATTGGGCTGTCGGGGTCGGCGATACAGGAAGGCATGTCCGCGATGATGATTTCGCCAGCCTTCAGAGCTTCGGCAATGTGCCATGCGAAAGATTCGAGCAGGGCCTCGCTGTTGGACTTGGCAATGTAATTCACGCCATCATCGCGGAAGATACCGTTGAGAGTCTGATTGGATGCGTCGAAGGTAACCAGCCGGTGGGGAATGCCATGCATGGCGCATGCCACGCGAGCCTCGGCGGCGTAGGTCGTTTTTGCGCTGCCGCCAGAATTGTTGGCGACAAGGAGAAGATGAGCTCCGGAAATGTGATGGGGTGTTTTCATGGGTGGATTCATTCGGGTTTTGCGGATTTCGCGGTTTTTTCGAGGATTGGCTTGAGCAAATGTTCGAAGATGGCCTCCTTGGCCTTTTCGAGGTGAGCGACGGCAGCGCGAAGTTGTCCGCGCTCGCGTGTGCCCATCGCCGAAGCGTCCTCGGCGAACATTTTGGGGAGCTTGTCGAGGGCGGGGTAAGCGCTGAAATTGCCAGCCTGTTGCATCATATCGGCCATCGACTGCATGTAGGAACTGCAATCCCAAATTGGAAAAAGTGCCTTCAGGCTTTCGAATGTGGGGAAACTTTCCCACTTCGGGCTGGTTGGCTCGGGCCGCCAGGCGCGGACGAGTCCGCGATCATGCTTGATCCCGGCAGCCTTGAAGGCCGCAAGCGCGTCGAGCGCCCCCTTAATATGATTGTGGTCCGTGGTGATGGGGACGATCAATCCAATCGATGCGAAATCCGCATGGATTTGCGAGTCGGCGAATGCCTTCATGATCGGATTGTCGGCGTCGGTGATGCCTGGGGGCATGTCCGCGATGATGATTTCGCCAGCCTGGCGTGCTCCGTCGATATGTTCGCCGAAGGAATCGAGGAGGACATCCCCGTTCGGCTTGGCGAGGCAATTCACGCCGGTTTCGCGGAAGATCAGGTTGAGAGTCTGATTGGACCCGTCGAAGGTGACCAGTCGGAAGGGTATGCCTAGCATGGTGCACGCGATACGTGCCTCAGCAGCAGATGTCGATTTCGAGGCACCGCCTTTATCATTGGCAGTGAGCAGCAGGTGGACTCCAGGAGTGAGTTTCATAAGTTTATGGTTCAGTTTTGTTGGTTTCGTGTTTTTTGGAGGTCCTCAACGGTGAGGTCGCCTTGTGAGAATTGATAAGCGACCACCGAATTGTAGTGAGTCGAATAAGGATGAATGAGCAGCCAGCCATGGCGTTCACAGTGGGACCACAAGTTCGGAGTGGTAACGGCGACACCCATATCGTTTAGCCGGGCTGTCATCAGGGCCATTTCAACGCCCTCAGCGCACCATTCCAAAAGTAGAGCGTGATGTGGGCGAAGCGCACCATAGCGGCGTCGGGGAATTACAAGATTAGAAGTCATGGTTCCTATTTCTAACCTTCGAATGGAAAAACAAGGGGAATTATGCAAATTAAGATAACTGGGAAATTTCCAACACTGCCAAGCAAATTGCAAATAGCTGTGTATCAACGATTACCGCCGCTTTCATCCCCGCGAAAATAATTTCGGCTTATAGGGTTGGAAGGCTTAGTTGGGGAAGAAATGGCCCTTTCAGCTCTTACGAACTACCCAAAACAAAGTTCGAAGACAAAGTTTCAAAACAAACTATCGAAAGCAATAGTTCGAAAGCGAAGTTCCAAAACAAAGTAATGCTAATTGAAGACAAACAAAATCCCCAGGACTTTTAAGTCCGGGGGATATAGCAAACTTTTGTTTGTCCTTTTGAATTTATTCCCAAGGAGGCCCGATATACTCGACGTAGTCGTCCGGGTCGCCGCGTCCATTCCAGCTGTCTTTCATCCGCCAGTTGGGATCAGCTTCAATCTGGGAAATATAGTTTTCTTTGGCTGCCAGATTGGCAGCTTTGAACTCGGCGTTTTCCTCCGCAGTCGCCTTGGTCCCGTTCGCTGGCGCAAGCGGTCCGTTAAACTTTGGCGGTATTGGCGCAGTCGGCTTCGGCTTCGTCGGTTGCCGTGCGTCTTCATCGGCTTTTCTTGAAAGCGCCTGGAGTTCTTCCAGGGTGGGATTCTTTGGATCCGCGAACGCCACGAATGTTGGAAGCGTTGGCGACTTGGGCACGGGTGGTTTTTTTGAGGCGGTTTTGTCTGGAGCCGGTTCATGAACCTCGGTCGTGTCCGGCGCGGCTGTTGGTGACAATTCCGCTGTCGCTATCGGCGCGGATTGTGTCGCTATCGCGGTGGATTCCACGGATGGGCTGTCGCCAAGATCAATTGGCTTCGGTGACCATCCCGCCAAAAGTTGCTCTTTTGATGGGCGTGGGTTGAGTGCCCGCCATTTATTCAGCGCCTGTCGATAGGTTTCGGATGCTCCTTTTTTCCCCCGCCCAGGTAATCCGATGGATTTTTCAGCATTGGTTCTCAACCGATGCACCTTCCGCAGTTGGTTTGCCCGGATGGTTTCTGCCTCCCCTGCCTCTGGTTTGGCAAAGATTCGGACTTCCTCTAGAAAATCCCTAGCCCAGGTGACTTGCAGTTCGTCGTAAATCATCAACCACATCACCATTCGGATGGCCGTCTCTGGATTCTTCCGAACGGACTGTTCGTAGGCATCGAGGACCTCGCTGGCGGAAATTGGTAGGAGCAATGTCATATTCTGGTTTATAGCGTCAGAATCGTTGTATGTCAATGTCGCAATAATGTCGCTATTTTGTCCTAATGTGTCCCAATTCAGGTTTAACCTGTCGCTACGTCGGTAATATCCGGTGAAATGTGACGCAAAGCTGCAAAAGATGTCGCCAATTGTCGTTATTTCGCGGGAATTGGTCGTAATCGCGTCGGAAATGACGCTTTGCTGGGTGTGGATCGGGTCGCCCCCGAGAGATCCATCACCTCAGCCATCGTAAAAGCGCTCGGTGTTAGCCGTCGTTTTTATGTCGCTACCTTGGTAGAAAATGTCGCTATCTTGTCGCTATCTTTGTGCAATGGTGGCGCTATCTGTCTCAATGGCGGCATAATATGGCAGCATGCGTCGGATACGCGTAGGATCCGTCGCGATCTTGTCATCATTTCGAAGAATGATGGCCGCAATTTCGCGGATCGATGGGCTATTTTCGCCCATCGTTGCTGTGGATCGGGTCGTCCCCGAGAGATCCATCAGCATTTTCCAGCAGGTTCTCCTTGACTGGAAATCTCCATAACGTATTGTTTATCAATGACGTTAGCGCATATCATGCGGCAGGCGGGTGGATCGAAAACGAGAGTTTTCGGCTGCATCACGCCAAGGGTTGGTTTCGAAAGGCAGGGGCGGATGCCCATACCTTCGCAATGTGCCGATACCGAAATGAAAACCGTGTCTACGTGTTGTAATTTCGCTATCGGCATCTTGCGTAAAAAAAACGGCCCAAATTTTGGGCGTATTTCCCGGCCTTTTTGAGAGGCCGAATGCCCTTTTCCTGACCTTAACCTTCGAAGGTCAGAGAGGGCAAATCGTCGCTTTTCGTGCAGGAACGAGGGTGTAATGTTAATTCCTGACCTTAACCTTCGAAGGTCAAAGGGGATAAATCGTCGATTCTGGTGCAGAAGCGAGGGTGTGATTTTCGCGACGTTAATTCCTGACCTTAACCTTCGAAGGTCAGAGAGGGCAAATCGTCGATTCTGGTGCAGGAACGAGGGTGTACTATTGGCCGGGTTGACCGGCGGAGGGAGCGATTAAGCGACCATGACCGTAGCGATTAGCGAAGGTGGCTATTCGAGGGAGCGATTGCGCGACCATGATCGACGGGTTGACCGGCGAGACGAGCGATTGCGCGAGATATTCTGAGCCCGATTGAGGGCTGAGTTCCCAAGCAAACAACCCCGGACCTTGCGGGCCGGGGTTGTGGAGCTGAGTATCGTGGTGAGCGGTGCTACTCTCTTTGCTGGGCATACTCGGCGGCGAGTGGGATGAGGTTGGCCTTTTGGTCGTCGCTCAGTGATTTGAGCAGGTTGGCTGCGATGGTCCCATCGGCATTGAGCATGGGCTTGGTCGCCGCAGTGAGTGACTTGTGTTTCCGGGCGCTGACCTTGGTGCGACCGAGGCTGGCATTGAGGTAAGCCTCCAGGGTAGCGGCCTTGTCGGCAGCGGTCTTGGTGGATTTGGCCGCGAGTTCGGCTTTTTCGCGGTCGCGTTCGCGTTCGATGCGAAGGTCGACCTGGGCGACGAGCACATCGAGTAAAAAGTCGTGGATGCGGATAGTGCCTTTTCGGGCTATGCGAACCTCGCCGTCAATGGTCTTGCCTTTACGCACCTTCCGACTCGACTCGTATTTGATGATGTTTTCGAAAAAGCCTAGGATTTTGATTTTGAGGCGTTCGAGGAGACCGCGCAGGTGATGGACTTCAACATCGTCGATGGCATCCTTTTCAGCTTGGCGGGCAACCTGAGCCGCGAGTTTCCGCGACGGGGCGGGGCTTTTCTTCTTGGTCGGTGACTTCTTTGGCGATTTTTTTGGCGACTTCTTTTTTGGATTCTGGGCCTCTTTCTCTGCCAGTTCCTCGGCTTCTTTGTCCTCCCGAATTTGTGAGTATTTTTGAGCATTTGCCTCGGCGACATCTTCGGATGTTCGGATGTCTGGGATGCGATTTAAAGGTTTGTCAGGATTGTTGTTGAGTAAATCGGCGGCGTATCGGTCGAGAGCTTGCATGCGTTTCATGAGCCCGGTTTCAATGCGTTCGAGGGTGAGCTTACCGCAGGGGCGTAAGTGGGCGAAAATGATGTGCAGGTCGCATTCGCCGGTTTCTTCGTTTACGTGCCAGGTGGCGCGGGCCGCCGCATCCGGAAACAGTCGCTTGATGAACTCGCGTTCGATTTTGTCTCGTTCATCCCCGTTGATGAAGCATTTGGGACCGAGGTTGAAAATGGCCTCTCCCCACAGTTGGTGGGTTCGTCGTCTGTGTTTCAGGATTTGCTTGCGGCGGATATGGTTGGCGTGGGCAAGCTCAATGGCCGCAACTAGGTCGTCTCTCGTTTGTCCGGGGCAGTTGTAGTTTCTGCCGGGCATCATGGTGTAGCCCGCGTGGTCGTCGTGCGTTGGGTCATTGAGATAATCGTCGTGTGCCAACATTGCGTCGATAGACGCGGTATTGTCCTTGTTGCGTTGGTATTCGATTTTTGCGGCCATGGCAGTGTGGTGGCGGGAAATTGGGTGTTACTCCGAATCGTCCTTGGAGAGTTGGTCACGAAGGTCTTCGGGGAGGTCGTATTCGGGTGGTCGGTAGGCCTTCAGGATCTCGATGCACGTCTGGTATCCTTCTTGGTGCGCCGTATGCGGGCTTTCCAGTTTTTCGTGTTCCATCACCGCGGTTAGCACCTCGATTCCCAAGTTCACCTTCTGTGGAAGGCTGGGGACCATCGGGATTGCCGCTTGGCGCATCATAGTGCGGCGGAGTTCGCCGAATGCGGCGACTTCGTCTTCGAGCTCGTCGGTGAGCTTGGCCTGCACCTCGCGATTCCCTTTCGCTTTGATGATGGCTCGAATGATTTTCTTGCAGGCCGCTTCGGCATCGGCGGAGATGCCGGCTTGGATCCGCAGTGTTTCCGCCTCGATTCGTGCGAGGTGGATGGGCGGGAGGGCTGAGGTTTGATCACACTCCCGCCGAAGGGCGCCTGCGACGATCTCTGTGAATGTCACTCCGGGACGGTCGGCTTGCAGGGCTGCCAACATCCCTCGTATGTGAGGGGTGGTATTAAGCTGGGGGGTGCGCTTGGGCTTTTCCTCGGCATCGGGATCAGGGGACTTTTGATCACCGGACGAATGCGTTCGTTTTCCTTTCCGCTTCTTGCCGCGTTTCTTCGCTGGATTCTTGGCCTCTACCGACTGCCCTGCCTCGGCGGTTTCCCCGGCGGCGGTTGGATTTTCCGTAGTGGCTTCCGGGGCGGCCTCCTTGGGATTTTCGGTTGGGCCGTGGGCGTCTTCTTCTGAGTTATGGGTGGACATGTTATCTATATCCCCGTTCCACGCTATCGGACAAGTACGAGAATCGACGAATTACATTTGATCTACACGGGGAACGAAAAACGCCCCGCCTGATTGACTCAGGCGGGGCGGTGTCTCATCGATGCTGAGAGAATCAGGCGGGTGGTGCATGTAGCGCCAGTTCGCCGCAGTCGAGTTGGCGGATTGTGCAGCCTTGATGGGTGCGAGTGTCGCTGTGGTGGTAGTGCCCGTAATACCAATGCTTTGGTTTTACGAGGTCGAACAGGCGGTCGTGGCGGTGTTGCTCGTCGATGAGTTCTTGCACGAGTGAGTCGCTGCCGATGCTCTCCTCGAAACGTGCGTAGCACCGGACCATGGCGTTTTCTGTTTGGATTGCCATGGTCGGGCCGGCGTGGGTGACGAGCACGTCGGCAGGCTGGGCGAGGTCTTCCCGAAGGACCATGGTTTCTTCTGGCCACCAATTGATTCCTTCCTGGCGGTCGATGCGGTTGATGCTGACGGCCCCGCCGATGAACAGCCACGATTGGCCGTTGATTTCGAGTCGGGTGTAGTCGGGCACGAGTTTGAAGTGCGGGAGCATCACGCTGCCGTCAAAAACGTGAGGGTTGGCGTGGTTGCCGCGGATGCTGAGATACTCGATGCCGAGGGCGGCGAATTCGCGGTCGAGCCGTTCGGCGGTATCGGCCGTCCACCAGGACGGATAACCCTCTTCTCCGTCGCCGACGTGGATGAGGCGGGCATCACGAAATCCTTTTTGGCGAATGCTGCTGAGGAGGTCGTCGTAATTGGCGTGGTGATCGCCGAGCAGGTAGGTTTTCATGGGGATGGTGGTGGTTGGGTTGGCGGCTGGCTCCCGCTCTCGTCGATGATTGTTTTGAGGATGTCGTCGGCGTCGCCGCCGAGGTGGATACGAGCAGCGATCATCGCGATCACGGCGACGGCGATGCGGGTATCGAGTCCGCTCAAGGTATCGCATAAGTTTACCGGATGATCGTCATTCCAAAGCGACCAAAGCAGGGCTTCGATTTTTCGGCTTTGACCCGAGCCGTGGCGGATCGCGGTGACGAGAGTCGGCGTGGCGGCGGCGATGTCGATGCGAGCCTGGCCTGCAAGCAGACGCTGGCGTTTGATGGACGCGGTGAGTTCGGTAATGGGGTCGGTGGGAGTCATGGCATTGTGGCTTTCTGGGTTTATCCAGATTGCGACAAGTGCTCGTTTCGGTGGAGGGGTTTGAGGAAACGAAAAACCCCCAGCCTGTTGGACAGGTGGGGGTGATCTTTATTGGAAGTAATCCCCTCCCCTTCAGAGGACGATGGGCTGTCCATCGCGGAAAATGCGGGTGAAGAGAATTCCGCCGACAGGGGCGTCTTCTGTTCCGCGTTGGATGGCTACCTGCCCCCCGCCGTGAAAATTGATGAGAATAGCGAGCGGCCTTTTCCCGCGGCTGCCGGTTGGATCGCCGAAGGCGTCCTCGACGATGGTGTCGCCGTCTTCGATTGTAAGAACGGTATCTTGTCCCTTGGGGATTAAATCGTCCAAGGTGCTGCCGATGTCGATCCGGTTGACTAGCCGGCGGATTGTAGCGGCGATCACCGTGCGTTTTTCCGGGAGCTTCAAATCGGCGAGGGCATACCTGGACAACTGGGTAAGCGCTTTGGTGTCGATTGCGACGTTCGAGGATGCCTCGGCGATTTCAAATTGTTCTTTCGCCGTGACGAGTTCCTTTTCGAGTTCCACGAGACGGGTGGCCATGGTGGACGATCCCGCCTCGACGGCCGCAGCAATGTTGGTGATGCGGGTTTCGAGGTCTTTGACCAAGGCGCGGAGGAGGGAAACTTCGGCGGCACCTCCAGAGGGCGGCTGGATCGTCTCTGGCGTTAGCTCAGCGATGGTGGTCAACAGGATGGGTTCCAAATGACTGGCCGCGATTGACCACGGCATTCGTCGCTCCTGGTCGACAGCTTCGTAGTATCCGTTCCAGCCGCCGATCTGCGGTCGGTGGACTGAGAAGCGGCACCAAAGTTCTTTGTGACGGAGGATTCCCCGAAGCAGGTTTGGTACACCAACACACGGACGCCCGGTCTTTCGATTGCCAAGGATGACGGCTCGGGCTTTGGCTGCTACGTCCGCCGAAATGATGTCAGGGTAGTAATTGTCGATTTTCCAGGCCTTCCCGAGCTTCTTGGTTTTGCGGGTTGCCGTGATTGTCCCTAGCGGGGCGTCGGATTGAATTGTGGCCCTGACGCGGTTGTCGAGCCAGACCGTTGCGGGTATCGGTGGCCCATAGGGCGTGCCATCTTCCTTTTTTTTGCGTCCCTTAAATCGCCAGGTTGGGGTGCCCTCGGCGTTGAGTGCTCGGGCGACATCCTGGGAACTGATGCCGCTGGCCACGTCATTGAAGATCCGTTCGAGGACTGCTTGGCGATCTGGTGGACAAATGATTTTCCCGGCTTTGTCCCAAGTCAGCCACCAAGGAAGGGCGCTGGAGACCTTCGCCTCTCCTTCTTTGGCGAGTTCGCGTTTTTTCGCGAATGCTTCATTGAGCCGCTTGGATTTTGTTTCGGACTCTTCGTTGGCCCGCATGGCTAGGGCCACGGCGTAAATGAGATCAACCCCGTCTTCGACTTCAGGTCGAAAAACTTTGTTCAACATCGTGAGGTGGATCTCGATGCCGTGGTCATCGAGCAACTCGGTCATGAGCCGCACGGTTTTTCGGGCGGTCTGTCTGCTGAGCCGGTCGAGGTTTTCCACGATGAGAGCTGCCCCCGCAGGAACGATCCCGGCTTCGCATGCCGCAATAAATCGTCCCAGTGCGCCCGTTTTGGCATTTCCGCCTCTGAAGGCCGAGACTCCAAGATCACGCAGGTTTAGGCTATCATCCAAGATGAGCTTGTGCCGCTTACAGTATTCGGCGGTCGAGGTCGTTTGACGCCTCAGCGAGTCCCCTTCGATTTGATGGGCGCGCGAAAATCGCACGTACGAATATGCCCGTTTCATTGGCTTCTGTTTGCGCTTGGATGCCATGTCGGGGAAATTCTGAGGAAAAGTAGTGAATGTCGTCAACCGTCTTCAGAGGGTCGGTGACTTTCACTACTTCGAATTCCCTGCGACATTGATC
>CAZMVL010000053.1:0-29280 GCA_964569335.1 uncultured Paraperlucidibaca sp. | reverse complement strand
GATCACCGGGCTGCTGCTGCGACCCGGCGCCGCACCGGTGCCGGATCCCTCGGCGGAGCCGGTGCTGGCCCACTGACGCGCCGTGCGGCCGACCACCGATGGCGCCGCCGTCCTACGTAGCGTCCGTCGCGATGCAGTAGTGCCACACGTATGACGCGACGCCGGACCGGCGTGAGCATGCGGGTCGTTCCTCTCTCGTTCCGAAAGGCTCCCCGTGACTCCGAAACTCGATGGCTGGCGCAGAAGGGCGGTGGTGCTCGGCACCATGGCCGCCGCGCTGGTTCCCTTCGCCGGCCTCGCGGCGGCCGATGCCGCGCCACCGAAGCCCTCAGCTACCAAGGTCGTCCGCTTCACCGCGCCAGCCGACGACGCCCTCGTGCGCTCCAAGCTCGTCCCGGTCCGCATCGAGGTCGGCTCGCGGGTGAAGGCCGTCAAGGTCTTCGCCAACAACCGCGACGTCACCCGGCGGTTCACCCGCCACGGCCGCGCCTACACCGCCAAGCTTCCCCGCTCGCTGTTCAGGAGCGGCACGAGCAAGCTGCTCGTCCATGCCCGCAACGGCGGGGCCGCCTCGGTCTCGATCATCGTTCCGCGGACCGCGAAGAACCTCATGCTGCGGGCGGTCAGCGGGCCCAAGGCGTCCTCCCTGCTCAGCGCCGGACCGCCCGGCACCGTCAGCTACCAGCCCGCGCGCGGGCAGGTGCCGGTGTCCGTGCGTACCAAGACGGCAACCTTCTCGCGACTGACGGTCAACGGCCGTCGCGTGCGCGATCTCCGGGCCAACCGCGCCCGCAAGAGCCACGACTGGCTGGTGTCGGTCCGCGACGGCCTGAAGGTCGGCCGCAACCGGATCGCGGTCGAGACCTGGGACGCGCGGGGCCGCTACGCGGTCAAGCGGTGGATCGTCCAGCGTGACCGCAGCCGCCCGCTCGCCGAGGCCGGTCCGCGCGAGCGCGTCGTCGCCCCGCGGCGCTGGGCCACGCTCGATGGCTCCCGAACGCGGGCGACGCGCAAGGGCGCGAACCTCAGCTACGCCTGGCGGGTCGTCCGCGCCCCCAAGGGCGCGAAGCCGCGGCTGCGCAACGCCGGCGCAGTGAAACCCCGTTTCAGCACCGACAAACCCGGCGTCTACCAGGTCGCGCTCCGGGCCACCCAGACCCGGGCCGCCCGCCGCGCCACCACCCGCGCGGCCGCCAGCCCGGCCACCAGCTCGGCGGCCGAGGACGTCATCACGCTGGACGTCGTGTCCCCGCTCGGCGCCTCCGGGCTCTACGTCGACACCGGGCTCTACGGCCGCGCCGTTCCGACCCAGCCGCCGCTCCGGGCGATGTGGCTCGAGGGCCAGTCATACGGGGCCGGAGCCGACGACGAGCACCCCAACACGTTCGTCCAGCTCGACGAGACGACCCTGGTCGTGCGCAACGCCGGCACCTACGACCAGATCCAACCGCAGGCGGGCACGATCACGATCGGCACGTGGGGCAACGTCAGCCTGCCGTTCTCGGGCTACACGTCCGGCTCGGCGATCTGGATCGGCACGCAGATGGTCGCGCTCAACGGCACCAGCGACCCGTTCTCGTCCAACGGCGGCAACCCGACCTCCAACCTCCACGGCTGGCTCCAGCCCGCTTCGGTCACCGGCAGCGACGACGCGACATGGGTCGACAGCGACACGCTGCCGGTCAAGACCCGGCTGCCGACCGACACCGCGACGACCAACACGATGGAGGTCGGCGGGCAGACGCGCGCCGTCAGCCTGCCCGCGGGGGCCCAGGGCGGGTACCACCTGCTCGAGCTCGACAACGCGGGCTCCCCGAAGTGGAGCCAGATCTACGCGATCACCGGTGATGCCACCGCGGACGCGCACACCCTGGACGTCATCGCCTACGACATCAACAACGCCTCAGCGGACACCACGTTCCTGCTGCAGGGATTCGGCACGCTGCCGGCGATCCCGGCGGACGACAACCTGGCCAACACGATCCAGGCGATCGGCGGCCGGGCCGACGTCGTCGACCGCTTCAACGGCAAGACCGACGGCACCGGAGGCGTCTACGCCCTGATCGCCGGCCGGTCGCCGACCGCCAAGCAGTCGTGGAGCGCCTTCGCGTCCGCCGAGGCCAGCGCCGAGCGCGCGGGCACGGGATCGCTCAGCGCGTTGCTGGTGCGCGACGCCGCGGCCAACAACTACATCCCGATGACGAGCGATTCCGGGACACCGGATGCCGCCGGCAGCAGCCGCTACGCGTTTCTGCCGCTGGCCTACGCCGCGCCTTCCAGCTGGTCGACCTGGATCCGCAACGGCGACGCCCCGCTGCGCGCACCGTCCGCGGCCGAGAGCGCGGCCTACGCCGACCTGCTCGCGCAGGTCCAGGCGCACGACTGGCTACCGCCGACGAATCTCTGCCCGGCCGCACCGGACGCGATCCGGGGCTACTACTGCAACACCAACGCGACCGAGATGGAGACCTTCTTCACCCGCGTATCCAACCTCACGTTCAGTGCCACGACAGCCGGCGGTCGCTACGCGGCTGCTGACTGGACGACCGTGCAGCAGACGATCGAAGACGAGCTCGGCGACGTCGACAACATCCGTGCGACGATCCTCGCCTATCAGGGCCTGTTCGGCACCGCCAGCATCGACAGCGCCGTGAACGCCGGCCCGATCGCCGAGCAGATCACGGCCGCGATCAAGAAGTCCACGGCGGCCACCACCGACGCCAACCTGGGCAACGTGCTCGGCGCCCTCGACGACATGGCGTCGTTCATCCCGGTGCCCGAAGTCGGCCAAGCGCTGACCTTCGTGAAGGGCGTTTTCGGGCTGGAGAGCACGTTCGAGCCCGACTGGACGCCGCAGGCCAGCCTCGACGTCGTCTCGGTGACCCAGGACACCGCCGCCGCCACGCTGGTGGCCGCGCTCCAGTCGGCTTCCGAGAACCTGAGCGCCTACGGCGATCTGCTCGTCGCGGATCCGAGCAAGATCCAGCAGGGGGCGCGCTACCTGGCGAGCTACGCGTCGAATACCACCGCCAACGACTCGAGGCTGACGCTGGCGGCCGAGTACGGCGTTCAGCAGTGGCTGTGGGGCACGCTGCTCGCTCCGGTCTACACCACCTGGGTCGTCCCGGCCGCCGTCGGGACCAATCCCTTCTGCGTGGTCCCGAACGGCGGGCTCGGGCACCCGTTCGAGAACCTCAGCACGACCGGTTCGTGGGCCTCGTCGATCGGCATCGGCGGCGGGAACACGACGTCGAACTGGCTGCTCGGCTTCGACTCCCAGGCGGCCGACAACTGGGGCTGGGCGATCCGCGACGACGGTGGCCTGAACGACGCGGGGCTGCCCGGCGCGATCACCGACAAGCTGTTCGGCCAGCCGATCTCGCGCACCGACCCGCCCTCGGCGTCGACCAACGCCGGGGCGGTGATGCCGTACTTCGCGCTGCGCTACCTGCCGTTCAAGTGGCCGCTGATCGCCCCGCAGAAGCAGTGGCACAACGGCTCCCCGCTCGGTTGCCAGCCCGGGTAGCCGAGCCACACTCAGGACCGGGTCACCGGAGTAGGTACCGGCGCCCCCGCGAAAGCAGTAGCCAGCTACTGAAGGCGGCGGGCGCCGGACGCGGGAAGCTTGCCGCGTTCCCCTCCCCACGACAACACCACCAAGGACCCACACCATGCACCTTCGTACCTTCCTCGCCACCGCCGCCGCGGTCACCGCCCTCGGTGCCGTCGCCGCGCCCGGCGCATCGGCCGCCACCGCCCCGACGCAGACCCACGCGTACAGCATCTGGGTCAACCAGGGCGCGCTCGCCGACGGCCAGCGCACCGTCAAGGCGAACGTCAAGGTCACGAACCCCGAGTCGTCCGTCCGCCGCTTCTGGAGCCGCTCGACGGTCCAGCAGGTCGTCCGCAAGGGCGTCAACGGCGGCTACGAGCGGCCCTACCAGAGCCAGGGCTTCAGTTGCGTCCCCCGCGTCAAGGGCGACACCGCCGCGTTCACCTGCCGGCTGCGCGGCGGCGACGTGGCGACCACGGTCCGCCTGACGTTCACCGCCGCGTACCCGGCCGCGGGCGGCGAGTAGCGTGCGTCCGTGCGGTCCCCGCCGGCTCGTTCAGAGCTTGCGGCGATCGCGGACGCCGGTCTTGTTCATCGCGCGGTAGACGTTGGTCTCGACCGTACGGACCGACACGACGAGCCGATCGGCGATCTCCGCGTTGGTGAGCCCGCGGCGCACCAGGCCGACGACCTGCGCCTCGCGGGGCGTCAGGTCGATCGCGGTGCCACCGAGCCCGTTGATCTCGGGCGGATCGGTGCCCTGGTCCGGCTGGTGCAGCTCGCGCGCGTGAACCGCCGCCCGACGGGCGGAGTCCTCGCGTCCGGCCGCCAGGAAGGCCGCGGAAGCCTCCGCGGCCGCCTCCATCGCGTAGCGCAGGGCGCCGATCGCGGCGAACGCTTCCGACGCGGCCAGCAGCGCCGTCCCGTCCCCCTCGGCCCGCGCCTCCGCGTGCAGGGCGTAGGCGGCGACCAGCGGGGCGTGGCAACGGCCCGCCAGCTCCCGCATCCGCGGTGCGACGTTGGCCCCGGCGCGCAGCGCCTCGTAGAGCATCTGCGCGGCGAAGATCGGCGTGCGCTCGAGCTCCTCCGCGCCCGCCAGGAACCGCTCGGCGCCCGCCGCGTCACCCCGCATCCGCGCGGCCCAGCCCCGGGCACGCAGGATGTACGGCCGCTGACTCGGCAGCGGCGTGCGTCCGGCGAGGACCGCGTCGATCCGATCGAGGCTCGATGCCATGGCCTCGAACTCGCCCATCGCCGCATCGACCCCGACGCCGTACGCATGAACGTGCACGAGCGATCCGAAGGTATCCTGCTGGGTGTAGTGCAGCTGGGCCTCGGCGAGCCACCGTCGGGCGTCCAGATAGCGCCCGCGGAGGTACAACAACGCGGCCATCGTGAAGGACGCGGCGCCCGCCGCCTCGTGATCGGCCGTGCGCACGGCCGTCCTGAGCGTCTCGGCCATGAACCCATCGACGTCGGGCCAGGCGTGACCCGTCTCGATCGGCACGAGCGTAGAGACCGCGAGCGCGACCGAATCGCCGAGCGAGCGAAGCGGTATCGACGGGCGAATCCGCTGCGCGATCTCGGACGCCTTGTCGCCGTCGCCCGAGAACAGTGCCGTCTGCCCCGCGTACGCCTGGAGCATGATGCGGGCCTCCCCCTCGAGCGCGGGATCCCGCGATGCACCCTCGATCTCCGCCACGGCCGAGAACCCGTCGTCGAGAGCGGTGTGGAGCTTGCGGAGCAGGCCGACCCGCGCCACCCACTCCGGGTGATCGGACCAGGCAAGCACACGATCGATCACCGCGATCGCAGCGTCGAACTGGTACAAGCCCCAGATCAGGTTCCAGACGCGCACGCGCAGGTAGTCGAACGCCCGCGGGTCTCCCGGCACGCGTACCTCTACGGCGGCCAGCACCGCCTCGGCGTCTTGGTTGCGGTTGCGCAGCATGTGCGCCCGGGCGAGCAACAGCGCTGCGGCCGTCCCACCGCGCTGCAACGCGCGCTCGGCCAGCAGCGCACCGAGGTCGGGATCGCCGGCGAGGTTGGCCGCTCCGGCGGCGTCGAGCAGCAGATCCTCGGGGATCTCGGCGCCGGCGTCGAACAGCAGTCGGGCGATGCGCAGTGCATCGTCGGGCGTAAGCGGCTCGCGGCGCCCCAGAGCCGCGGCCAGGTTTCTCCGTAGTGTGCGCCCCCGGAGCGCGGGTACTGCGGCGCTGACGGCCTCTCCGAACAGCGGATGCGCGAGCTGCACCCGGTCGTTCGCGTCGACGACGACCAGACCGCGCGTCTCCGCGTCGTTCACCGCCTCCTGCGAGCTCAGGGCCACCAGCTCGGGGACCGTCAGCGGCTCGCAGACCGACAGCAGCTCCACCGGAACGCGCTGCTCCGGTTGGAGATCGGCCAGCCGTCCGGCGATCAGCTCGCGCAGCGACGCGCTCACGCTCGGGCGGCGGACCAGGCGCCAGAGCCCATCGGCGCACGCCAACGCGCCGGACGACAGCGCGCCGGCCACCAGCTCGTGCGCGTAGAGCGCGTTGCCCCGGGCCGTCTCGACGACCCAGGCCCGGGCCGTCTCCCCCACCGGTCCGCCCACCACGGCCTCGACGAGCGCCATCACGGCCGCATCGTCGAGCGGCCCGAGGTCGAGCCGCCGCGCGTCCCCCTCCTTGGTCAGCGCGGCGATCGCGTCCGGGACCGGCTCGCCCGTGCGCACGGTGGCGATGACGCGCACGTCCTGGCGGACGAGGTGCAGCACCATCGCCGCCGAGACGGGGTCCAGCAGGTGCGCGTCGTCGACGCCGAGCACGATCGGCCGGCCTCCCGCACGCTCCCGCAGCGCCTCGGCGCTCTGGCGCAACAGGTGCGCCAGCTCGTCGCTGCGCGCGTCGTCGGGCAGGAGCTGCGCGAACGCCCCGAGCGGCACCTCCGCGGCGCTGCGCGTGGCCTGGACCCAAGCCGTGAGGGCACCGTCGCGCTCGCTCGCCTCGACGGCCGCCCGCGCCAGACGCGACTTGCCCACCCCCGCCGACGCGACCACCACCACGCTCATGCTGCCCAGAGCGTCCAGCAGCTCCGCGAGCTCGGCGTCGCGACCGATCAGCGAGCGGGCCGAGCCGAGGGCGGGCGGGCACATCGGCCGATCCTACCCGTCGACCGCCCCGTGCTTCGCCCTGCGTGGCCGGCGAGCGGCACGTACGTACCGCACCACGGATGCCACGGCGCGGGAAAGCGGCGACGGTGGCGTCATGGAGTTCGCGACTGAGACGTTCCGGGAGGGGCTCGAGGCGCTGCTGGCCGCCGTCGCCGGCGGAGCCGCCGACCTCGGCGAGGTCGTCGAGACGGCCGCACGCGTGCAGGACGGCGACGCGGACTCGTGGCTGCGCGAGTGGACCGCGGCGGGCGGCGCGGCGTGGGCGGCGGCGACGCGACGGCCGAGCGCCCGCCGCTACCTCCACGCGGCGACCTACTACGCGGCCCCGCTCGAGCTGATCGCCGCCACCGACGGCTCCGTCTCCGAGACCGCGCTCCGGATCCGCCAGCGGACCTGCTGGGAGCGAGCGGTCGGGCTGCTCGGCGGCGTCCCCCTGCGGATCCCGTACGAGGACCGGACGTTGCCGGGGGCCTTCTTCCGCGGCGGCCGGGGACGACGCCCGCTGGTGGTGGTCGACCACGGTGGGCGCGAGCAGGCGTCGCGGGCCTGGTTGCGGGCCGGCGCGGCCGCGCACGATCGCGGCTACCACTGGATGACCTTCGACGGTCCCGGCCGGCAGGCGGTCATGCGCCGGGCCGGCCCGGCCCTGCGCCCGGACTGGGAGGCGGTGATCACCCCGGTCGTGGATGCGATGCTCGCGCGGCCCGACGTCGACCCGGCGCGGCTGGCGATCGTCGGCGTCGGCGAGGCGAGCTACGGGGTGGTCCGGGCGCTCGCCTTCGAGCATCGCCTCACGGCGGCCGTGGCCGACCCCGGCGTGCTCGACCTGGCCGCGCCGTGGACGGCGGCCCTGGCGCCCGAGGCCCGGGCCGCGCTGCGGACCGGCGACCGCAGGGTCTTCGACCGCGAGCTGCACCTGGCCGGGCTCTTCGATCCTCAGGCGGAGGCCACCCTGCGCCGACGCGCACGCTGGTACGGGGTCGGCGGCCACACGCCGTTCGACGTCTACGCGCGGATCGGCCAGTTCCGGCTGGGCGCCGAGATCGAGCGCATCACGACGCCGATCCTGGTGCGTGAGGACCCGCGGGAGCGGCACTGGAGCGGACAGGCCCGCCGACTCCACGCGCGCCTCCCCGGGCCCGATCACGAGCTGTCCGACCGCGATCCCATCGCCTGGCTCGCCCGTGCCCTGACGGCGTAGGCGCGGATCGGCCACCGCCGGGGGATGCCCGATCGCCGATCGCCCGACGTAGCCACCGCGCCGAAGTGCAGTAGCGCCGTACTGAGGACGCGGACGCGACGCGCGTCGATGCTCTCAGCGTGCTCACCAACCCCGCCCCCGAACCCCACTTCATCGAGGTGCCCTCATGATCCTGATCGCCACCCTGGTCGTCCTGCTGCCGCTGTCGGTCTACCGCCATCTGCGCGGAGGCTCGGCGTGAGGCCCTGGATCGCCACCGGGCTCGCGGTCGCCGCGGTCACGCTGCTGGGCCCATCCGGCGCCGCGGCGGCGACCGCGCCCAGCGCGTGCCCCGCCACGTTCTCGGTGCTCCACGACGACCGGATCGGCCCGCTGGCCGTCCCGGCCGGGCCCTACCAGGTCACGATCGCAGACCCCTCACGTCTGACCTGCGCGGCGGCGTCCGACGCGTTCCGCCTCTTCCTGGAGGACTTCGACGGGCGGCTGCCCGCGCCGTGGACGCTCGATCCCGCCACGTCGACCTTCACCGGCGCCAACGGGGCGGCGTTCAGCATCGTTCCCGCCGCCGCGCCGAGCGGTGGTGGTGGTGGTGGTGGTGGGCAGTTCCCGGCCGGAGGAACGCGCTGTCCCGGCGTCGTGCAGGTGCAGCACGACGACCGGATCGGGCGCTTCCGGGTGCCCGCCGGGGACTACACGCTCACGCTGCTCTCGGTCGGACCGCTGAGCTGCGGACAGGTGGTCAGCCGCTTCCTGGCGTTCCTGTCGGACTTCGACGGGGTACTCCCCGCGCCTTGGCTGCTGGACCCGGTGACCGGGACCTTCCTGCAGGGCTCCGCCTGGGCCGGTTTCCGGATCGCTGCGGCGGTCAACCCCGCTCCGGGACCCGTGAACCCCGCCTCCGGGCGCCGCTGCCCGGGCACCTTCCGCGTGCAGCACGACGACCGGATCGGTGCCCTCCGGCTCCCCAAGGGGGCGTACACGATCACGCTCGGTCGATCGGGTCAGCCGTCGTGCGCGACCGCGTCCCGCGCCCTGGCGCGGTTCCTGCAGGCACCGAGCGGACGGCTGCCGAGCCCCTGGAAGCTGAACGCGGCGAGCGCCACGTTCAGCACCGGCAGCGGGGCGTCGTTCGCCGTCAAGCCCGCGCGATGACGCCGTCGGGCTCGGCGACGCGGCCAGGCACCCTCGTGGTGCCGGGCCGTCCGCCCGGTCCTACGCCGACCGCGGAGCGTGCCGGCCCCGTTCAACGCTCCATGCGCAGCGCGGCGGTCGCAAGCTGCAGCACGAGCACGTCCGCGGAGACGTTGAACGACAGCCCCGTCGCGGTCGAGATCGCCCGCAGCCGGTAGTCGACCGAGTTCGGGTGCAGGTGCAGCGCCTCGGCGGTCGGCGTCCGGCGGAGGTCGCAGTCGACGTGCTGCGCCAGCGTCGTCACCAGGTCGACACCGCGGGCGGAGTCGTGGCGCTCCAGCGGTGCGATCACGCTCTGCCGCCAGCTCTCGGCCAGGTCCGGGCGGCCGATCAGCAGCCATTCGCTGAGGAAGCGCATCGGCTCGACGAAGCCGCGGCGCCCCGACGCCGCCGAGAGCGCGACGAAGCGCACCAGCCGTCGCAGCGCGTCGCCCGCCTGCGCCACCGTCTGCGGGTCGCCGAGTGCCGCGACGCACGGATCGGGGAGCAGGGCGCGGACGGCCTCGTCGCTGACGCCCGCCGGGACCAGGCCGATCACCCACCGGTCGTGGGCGGCGGCGACGCAGCCGGCGGCGCGCAGGTCCATCGCCATTCCCCGTCGGCGCTTCTCGTCGGCCACCGCCACGACCGGCCGGATCACGGTGTCCATGCCCAGGCCGACGGCGGCTGCGGCGACGGCTTCGATCCGGTATTGGGTGTCCTCGCGGAGCAGGATCTCGATCAGGCGCACGTGGTCCATCGCCCCTCCGGACCCCTCCGACGACGCGGGGACCCGCACCACCAGCGGCATCGCTCCGAGGTAGTGACAGAGACGGCTGTGGACGTGCGCGAGCAGGGTCTTCTCGGTGGCGTCGGCCACGTCGATGATGGCGTCCCACGCCAGCCGGGCCTCGTCCTCGGCCGACCCGAGGATCACGTTGGCCGGGACGCCGGCGGCCAGGTACCCGAGCATCCTGTTGCCGGCCCGCGAGAGATCCAGCTCACGGTACGGCCGGTCGGTCTGGACCAGGTCGAGCACGTCGTCGATCGCGCCGTCCAGCGATGCCGCGGAGTCGAACGCGTCGGCGACCAGCCCGGCGGCGGCCAGGCGCTCCCGCCGGAAGACGCCCAGGCGACGCGCCAGCTCCGGGCGGTCGATCCGGGCCACCACGTCGGCCAGCAGCGAGGTCAGCTCGTCGTCGGCGACGTGGTCGTCACCCGGTCCTGCGGGCGGGAGCTCGTGTCCGTCGGCCAGCAGCTGGGTTGCGACCAGGCTCAGCGCGAGCGTGCTCCGCTCGTGCCACGTGCCCAGGTCGAGGTCGAGTCGCTGGCCGAGCCGTCGCAGCCGGTAGCGCACGGTCTCCGGGTGGAGCTGCTGGGCGTCCGCCGTCGCCCGCACGCTGCAGTCGGCGTCCAGGTAGGCGCGGGCCGTGGCGAGGAACTCGTGCCCCGACGGGGTCGTGGTGAGGCCGCGCAGACGGCCCGCCAGGCCACGGGCGATCGTGGGGTTGGACCGCAGCAGGCGCTCGGCGACGAAATCGCGATCGGTCCAGGTGCCCGGGCGCTGGCCGGCGACGGCGATCCGCAGGATCTCGCGGAGTCGCTCGGTCCGCGCGGCGGTCGGGCCCGGTACCGCCGTCGTCTCCACGACGATCGTCGCGCCGTCGATCGGCGGCAGCTCGACCCCCTCGGGAACGCTCGCGACGACGTCGCCGCTCGACGTGGCGGCCACGATGCCGCCGGCTCGCAGGTCGGCCGCGACGCGCGCGTGGTCGCGAACGGTCGCCCCGGCGCAGCGGATCACCGCGACGCGACCGCCGAGGTCGGCTCCGACCTCCGCATCGCGCTGCGCGTCGTGGCGATCGGTCGCGAGCGTGGCGTGCGCCTCGCGCTCCAGCGTGACCCGCTCCGCGTCGACCGCCGCGGGCGCGCTGACGATGATGTCCGCCACCATCGCGGCGAACCCCAGGCCCCAGCTGGCGGCGCCGAGGATCTGCGGGACCTCCGACACCGACGCGTGGCGGACGACGTGTTCCCAGGCCGTCGCCCCGGAGACGGCGAACAACGTCAGCACGTCCTCGATCCCGAGACCCCAGACGGCCATGATCTCCAGCAGCGAGCCGGTCACCAGCTCCGCCTCGTCGTCCGTGTACGGCCGGTGCTCGGCGAGGACCGCGAGCGCCAGCCGAGTGCCGGCGTCCAGCGCCCCGCGCAGCGGCCCCTCGATCACGTCGGCCGGCAGCGCCGCGATCGTCGGCGCGTCGGCCAGCGTTCGGGTCAGCTGCTCGTCGACCACGGCGGCCACGTCGACGCGGGCGGTGACGGCCGCGATCACGCGCGTGATCGTCGCGCCGCGGCCGTTCTCGGACCCGGCCGACGGAGCCTCCTGCGGCGGGAGGGCGGTCCCCGACGTCGCGTCCGCAGTCGCACCGACGTCGTTCATCCGCACCTCTGGTCGTCCGCCCCCCACCTGGATCGGAAATCCTATTCCGAACGCCCGGGGCCCAGGTCATGCCAAACCACGAACTCGCCCCGGGCCGGGCGTGACCAGCCCGAATACGCCGTACGGCCGCACCGCACCGGCAGCGGGTCCGCGGCGGGGGAGGCCCTACCCCGCGGCGAGCGTCTGCGCCAAGCCGTCGAGGGTGCGATCGGCGCGCACCTCGATCCAGCCCTTCAGCCGGCCCTCGATCGGCTTGAGCGCGAGCCCGCCGATCGTCGCCGTAAACGACACGGTGCTGCCGCCGTCGCGCGGCGCGACCCGGAAGTCGATGCCCATCTTCGAGCGACTCGGCCCCTTGCCCTCGAGCGCGAAGCGCCCGGGCGGATCGAGCCGCGTCACCGTCCAGGCGACGTCGCCGGGCACCCCGAGCACCCGGACCCGGTGCTTGAACCGCACCCCGACGGCCGCGTCGTCCGGGATCGGCCCCGCCCACCCCTTGTGCAGCGCGAACCACGCAGGCCAGCCCTCCAGGTCGGCGACCGTGGCCGCGACCTGCTCCGGCGTTCCCGGGACGTCGCGCGTACGCGTGATCTCGATCATCGTCCCGGGACGGTAGCGAACTTCCGACCAATAGTAGGAAAACCCGACGGGCCTGCACATCACCTTCGGTACCTCTGAGGTACCGAAGGTGACGTGACCGCCCCGCGCGCCGGCGCCCCGCAGCATCACCGTTACGGCCGCCGACGCTCGGACCTACGGCCGCCCCACCACCGCCTCCGGCCCGACCTCCGCCACGCTGCGCAGCCCGCACATCGCCAGCGACAGGTCGAGGTCCGCCAGCAGCGACCGGACGACCTGCTCGACGCCGGCCTGGCCCTCGAGCGCCAGACCCCAGACCCACGGGCGCGCGACCAGGACCGCCTTGGCCCCGAGCGCCAGCGCCTTCAGCACGTCCGAGCCGGTCCGGACGCCGGAGTCGACCAGCACCGGAACCGTGTCCGGCACCGCGTCGACGACCGCCGGCAGCTGGTCGAGCGCACCGACGGCGCCGTCGACCTGACGGCCGCCGTGGTTGGACACGATCACCCCGTCGATCCCGCGGTCGACCGCGCGGCGGGCGTCGTCGGGGTGCAGGATCCCCTTGACCAGCAGCGGCAGCGACGTCTCGGAACGCAGCGCCTCCAGGTCGTCCCACGACATGCCGAGGTTGGGGAACGTCGCCGCCCACATCCCGATCGCGCCCTGCGGGTCCTCCTCCGGCGTCCGCTCGAGCTTGGCGCGGAACGCCGGATCGGCCGTGTAGTTGGCGATCCCGTCGCCGAGCAGGAACGGCAGGTACGCGTTCTGCAGGTCGCGCGGGCGCCACGGCATCGACAGCGTGTCGAGCGTGACGACGATCGCCTGGTTGCCGGCGGCCTCGGCGCGCGCCACCAGGCTGCGGCGGACCTCCGGGTCGTTCGGTGGGTAGAGCTGGAACCAGCGCGGCGCATCGGGGGTGGCCGCGGCGACGTCCTCGATCGTGGTCGACGCGGCGTTGCTGAGCACGTGGGCGACGCCGGTCGCGTTGGCGGCCCGCGCGACCGCCAGCTCGCCGTCCGGGTGGACGATCGACAGCACCCCGACGGGTCCGAGCAGGACCGGCGCGTTCAGCGTCGTGCCGAGGATCGTGGTCGAGAGGTCGCGGACGCCGGCCTCCCCGAGCATCCGCGGCAGCAGGCGGACGCGGTCGAACGCCTCGCGGTTGGCGTCGATCGTCCGCTCGTCCCCCGCGCCGCCGGCGACGTAGCCGTAGGCCGCGTCGGACAGCTCGGCCTCGGCCCGCGCCCGCAGCCCCTCGTAGGTCGTCGGCAGCAGCGGCCGCTCGCCGGACAGCCCCTTCCCGTAGATCTCGAACTGGTAGAAGCTCGGCGGCAGCTCCGGCGTCGCGCTCATGGCGCCCAGCCTCTCGGGCCACGCACCGGGGCGCAAGAGGCGCGGTGCACGGACCGAGCGCGGTCCGGTGTGCGTTCTGCCACCCATGCGGTGGCCAACCGCACACCGGTGCGGCGGCGCGGGACGGCGCGAGCCGGTCGAGCGGAGCCGCCGGACCGCTCCGCACCCCACCGGGCTCCGCGCCCTCACCACGCCTGGCGGTAGAGCGCGACGATCTGCTCGTGCGCCGGGACCACGGGGTTGCGCTGCGGGCTGCCCGACGCCAGCGCGTCCTCGGCCATCTTGTCGACCTCACGGTCGAACCGCGCGCGGGTGACGCCGTCGAGCTCGCCCAGCCGCGGGACGCCGAGCCGGACGTTGAGCCGCTCCAGCTCGGCCACCAGCGCCGCGCCGGCCCGCGCGTCGTCGTCGGACGCGCCGGCCACGCCGAGCGTCCGTGCGACCGTCGCGTAGCGCTCCGTCGCACCGGGCAGCGAGAAGCGGGTGACCGCGGGCAGCAGCACCGCGTTCGACAGGCCGTGGGGCACGTGGAAGACCGCACCGAGCGGACGGCTCATCCCGTGGACCAGGCCGACGCTGGCGTTGGAGAACGCCGCGCCGCCCTGGAACGCCGCGATCGCCATGCCCGCCCGCGCCGCGTGGTCGTCCGGGGTCGTCCACGCGCGCTCCAGGTGGCGGCCGACGAGCGCCACGCAGGAGAGCGCCAGCGGGTCGCTGAGCGGCGTCGCGATCCGCGAGACGTAGGCCTCGATCGCGTGGGTCAGGGTGTCGACGCCGACGTGCGCGGTCAGCGCCGGCGGCATCGTCGCGCTCAGCTCCGGATCGATCAGCGCGACGTCCGGGACCAGGTGGCGGTCGAAGATCATCATCTTGGTCCGCCGCTCGACGTCGGTGATCACCGCCACCTGGGTCGCCTCGGTCCCCGTCCCCGCGGTCGTCGGGATCGCGATCAGCGGCACCGCCGGCCCGGGAACCCGGTGGTAGCCCTGGTAGCCGCTGAGCGGCTCGCCGTGGGCGCGCAGCACGCCGATCATCTTGGCGGCGTCGAGCGCGCTGCCGCCACCGACCGCGACCAGCAGGTCGGCGTCGCCCTCCGCCATCCGCGCCGCGCCGGCCCGCACGCAGGCGTCGGTCGGGTCCGGCTCGACGCCGTCGAAGACGGTGACCGCCAGCCCCTCCGCCTGCAGGGCCGCGGACAGCTCGGCCGCCAGGCCGTTGGCGACGAAGAACGGATCGGCGACCAGCAGCGCGCGCCGGCCACCCAGCCGACGGGCGTGCTCGCCGACGGTGCGACGGACCCCGGCCCCGACGGCGACCGTCGAGGGCAGGCGCAGGTGGATCGGTTCGGTCTCCATCGGTACCTCGCGGTCGTGGTCGGCCGGATCGGCCGCGTCCGTGGCCCGGGCACGCTCGTGCCCGGCAGACGGACCACCGCGTCGCCGGCTCCGTCCGCGAGTCTACGAGCGCCGTGCTCCCGGCAGAGAACGACGCTGCTCGCCCTGCCCCGCTCACGCCGCGAGCAGGCGGCGGGCGGTCTGCGACCCGGCGACCCCGCTGGGCTCCAGCCCGCACGACGCCTGGTAGTGGCGGAGCGCGTCGGCGGTCGACGGGTTCCAGGTGCCGGTCGCGGCGGCGACGGGCAGCAGGCCGAGGGCGACCAGCCGGTCCTGGGCGTCGGCGGCGCTGATCGCCGGTACCTCGTCGGCGGCCGAGGCGGCCCCCGGAAGCAGGGCGACGGCCAGCAGCCGCAGCGACGGACGGGGCCAGCGGGCCGTGGTGGGCAGGGACGGGGCGAACGTGCTCATCGTGCGCTCCATCCTTCGGACGGCGTCGGACGCCATGCAAGCGAACGTGCGTTCGCCCGCGGATCCCCTGTGCGGAAGGGAGATCCCCACGACCGCTCCGCCCTCAGAACACCGACGTATGCGTGAGGTGCGCCTCCCGCAGCGCGGCGGCGACCGCGTCGATCGGCTGGCTGCCGGCGGCCGGACCGGGGCGCGCCGCGGCCAGCGCGACCGGGCCGGTGCCCGAGGCCATCAGGGCCCGCCGCTGGCCGGCGCCGGTGCAGGACCGGCCGGGACCGACGAGCAGCAGGCAGGCCGCGCACCGCGTTGGGCTCGTCGGGCAGGGATAGGGCGCCGCCCGGCGCATCAGGGTCCGACAGTGGGGGCAGTGAGCGTCGTCGGTCATACACGGGCCCTACCCGCGTTCGTCCGCTGGCAATCCCCTTCACGGCAGCGAGCAGCTGCGACGACGATCCGTCGTACGACGAACGTCCGGCCGGTCGGTCCACCGTCCGGCACGGACCGCTCATTCCGCCTTGAGCACCCGCTGCACGACCTCGAAGCCGAGCACCGACGAGCCGTGGGCGACCGGGCGCTGCCCCTGGTCCGCGGCCGCCTGGGCGTGTCCGCGCCGGAACTCCTGGCTGGAGACCCAGGCCTGGAACGCCTCCTCGCTCTCCCAGCGGGTGTAGACGAAGTAGCGGGTCTCGCCCTCGACCGGACGCAGCAGCTCGAAGCCCTCGAAGCCCGGCATCTTCTCGACCTCGGCGGCGCGCTTGGCGAAGCGCTCCTCCAGCTCCTGACCGCGCTCGGGGTCGACCTCGATCGCGTTGATCTTCACGACGGACATGGGATCCTCCAGGTTCGGGTAGCCGAATCCTGTCATGCGGCCAGGCGCGGCGCCTGGTCACGACGCCCCGTCCCGCCGGAGCCCACCGCATGCGCACGTCGGTGCCCCGAGAGGTCGGGGCGCCGGCGGTCCCGGCTACGGGACCACGGATACCGCGATCGAGGCGAGCGTCTCCCCGAGGTCCCAGTTGCCGGCGCCGTCGGGCACCCGATGCAGCGAGATCGTGCCGGCCCCGATGCACCACGGGGTGCGACTGAAGAGCGGAAGCACCCCACGCGTACCCGGAATCCGCGCCATCGTCTCCGCCACGCACGGCGAGTTCGGCTCCGTAGCCTCGGCGACCGGTCGAACGTAGCGAACGCGGTAGTGCGTTCCGGCCGGCGTCTCGGGTGCCGACACGGCGACGATCCAGAGACCCGAGGGCTTGATCGTCGTCTCCTTCACCGACAGCGTCGGCAGAGCAGGAGCAGGAGCGGGGGCCGGAGCAGGGACCGGAACGGGGGCAGGCGCCGGCACCGGCGTCGGAGCGGGCGTCGGCGCCGGCTTGGGCGCCGCCTTCGCCTTGCACGTCCGCAGAGCCTTGCGCGCCCGGGTGTACTTGGCCTTCGCCGCCTTCACGCGCTTCGCCCGCTGCTTGCGGGCCGCCGGCGTCGAGGCCTTGGCCTTCTCCGCCTTGGTCACCGCCTGCTTGGCGCTGGCGACCGCACGGGTCTGCTTGGCGCAGGTGGTGGTCGTCGTCTTGGCGGTGGCCGACGGCGCCCCGGCCAAGGTCACGCCGAGGGCGGCGGTCAACGCGATCCGGCTGAGTACACGTATACGCATCGCAGCAACGATACGGCGCCGACTCCCGCCACCGCGTGAGCGTCCGGTGAAGCGCCGGACCCCGTCATGCTGCAGGGGTGTGCAAGCTGGTCTGCCGCGGCGCGGCGTGGTTCTCGACGGCGAGCGCGATCGTCGTGCTCTGGGCGCCGCAGATTCCGATCCCCGGCGGCGGCCGCCTCGACGGCATCACGCCGTTCGCCGCGCTCGTCGCGCTGCGACCAGCGCTGGCGGTGCTGCTGACCGCCGTCGCGGCCGGATGGCTCCTCAGCGGCCGCCTGCTCCGGGGCCGCGTCGCCCTCCCCGCGATCGTGCTGCTCGCGGCGGGCCTGGCCG
This sequence comes from uncultured Paraperlucidibaca sp., assembly GCA_964569335.1. Classification (GTDB taxonomy): domain Bacteria; phylum Pseudomonadota; class Gammaproteobacteria; order Pseudomonadales; family Moraxellaceae; genus Perlucidibaca. The sequence goes on along the minus strand of CAZMVL010000053.1, from coordinate 12,038 downwards.
CGTGCGCCCAGATCGTCCCGCGCGCAATCGCCGCGTCCGGCGCACGGAGCGGCGACGGCGTCGGCGTGACGGTGCTCGTCGCGAACGCCAAGAAGTCGAACGTCGCGCCGGCCACGATCGCCTCGCTGGTCACCCGCACCCGCGCCCGCGTGATCGCGTTGCCGGAGGTCAACGCCGTCGCCGCGGCCCGCTACGTCCGCGCCCTGGAGGCGGCCACCACGCTGTCGTGGGTCACCTGGACCGACGCTCGCGGAGGTCGGCCGACCGACCTGACCGCCCAGCCGACGTCGATCGTCGTCGAGGCCTCGCTGCGACCCCGGCGGCTGCCGGTGCCGCCCCAACCCGAGGGGGCGCACGGGATGGTCCGGGTCGGACTGACGGTGCGCGGCACCGACGAGCCGCTGGCGCTGTCGGCCGTCCACCCCCGGTCCCCGCGCCTGCTCCGCTCGAACGCCCGCTGGCGCGACGACCTCGCCGCCCTGCGTCCGCTCTGCCGCGCGGGGGACGTCGTCGCCGGCGACCTCAACGCCACGCCCGACCACTCCCTGATGCGGGCGTTGCACGCCGCCGGATGCCGGAGCGCCGCCGTCCAGGCCGGCGAGGGGCTGCGCGCGACCTGGACCGGCGGCCCGTTCGGGTTCCTGCGACCGATGCTCGACCACGTGCTGACCAGCGGCCGTTGGACGAGCGAGTCCGCCGACGTGCTGCCCCTGCCCGGCAGCGACCACCGCGCCGTCGTCGCCCGGATCGTGCCCGGAGGCGACCCGTGACGGGCGACCGGCGCCGAGCGCGCGGCGCCGGCCGACCCCGGACCGAGGTTCCGCGCCGTGTCCGGCGTCAGCCGCGATGATGGGCGCGTGAGCGACCGACCATCCGCTCCCCCGCCGCTCGTCGGCCGCTCCCGCGTCCTGGCGCGGCTGGGCGACGCCCTGCGCGCCGGGCGCGGGGTGGTGATCGGCGGCGAGGCCGGGATCGGCAAGACCAGCGTGGCCCGCGTGCTCGCCGCCGCCGCGGCCGACGACGGGTTCGCGGTCGAGCCGGTCGTCGCCAGCGACGCCGCCCGCGAGGTGCCGCTGGCCGCCGTCGCCGGACTGCTCCCGGCCACGGCAGGCGCCGACCAGCGTCCACTCGACCGCATGCGGGCCACCGTCGGCGAGCTCGCGGCCCGCCACGGGACCGCCCCGGTGCTGCTGCTGGTCGACGACGCCCACCGGCTGGACCCGGCCTCCGCGGCCCTGCTGCTGTACCTCGTGGTCCACGAGCACGCCCAGGTACTCGCGACCGTCCGCAGCGGCGAGCCCGTCCCCGACGCGTTCACGCGGCTGTGGCGCGACGCCGGCGCCGAGCGGGTCGACCTGCCGGCGCTCTCCGACGGCGACGTGCGCGCGATCGTCGCCCAGCGGCTCCCCGGACCGGTGGCCCGCCCGACCCTCCGCTGGCTCCAGCAGGCCACCCGCGGCAACCCGCTGCACCTCGACGAGCTGCTGCGCGCGGCCCGCGACGGCGGCGGACTCGCGCGCGTCGACGGCACCTGGCAGCGCGTCGGCCCGGTCGCGCCCAGCCCGCGGCTGCGCGAGATCATCGACGAGCGGCTGGGACGCCTCGTCGCGGACGAGCACCGCGCGCTGGCGCTGATCGCGCTCGCCGAGCCGCTCGCCGTCGCGGTCCTGGAGTCGCTCGACGCGCTCGCGCCCGCCGGGCAGCTCGAGGCCCGCGGCCTGGTCGTGGCGGACCCCGACGACCCCGCCGCCGTCCGCGTCGCCCACCCGCTGCACGGCGAGGTCGTCCGCGCCCGGCTCGGCGCGATCGAGGGCCGCGAGCTGCGCCGCCGGCTGTCCGCCGCGCTGCCCGCGGACCAGCCGGCGGTCCGCCGCCGGCTCGCGGCCTGGGCGCTCGAGGACGGACGCGACGATGACCCCGATCTGCTGGTGGCCGGGCTCGAGGACGCGCTCGCCCGCCTCGACCCGGAGCAGGCCGTGGCGTTCGGTCGCGCCGCGCTGGCCGCCGGCGCGGGCCCCGCGGCGGTCGTCCCCTACGCGACGGCGCTGCGCACGACCGGCGCCTTCGCCGAGGCCGAGCACCTGCTGGCCGCCCACGAGCCGGCGCTCCGCGACACCCCGCACGCCGCCGCCTACGCCTTCAACCGGGCGGCGGGGCTGCAGTGGGGCCTGCGGCGGCAGGACGACGCGCTCGCGCTGCTCCGCCGCGTCGCTCCGTGGCGCGCCGACGGCGAGTGGCGCGCGACGATCCACCAGATCGCCGCCAGTCTGCTGGTCACCAGCGGCCGGCTGCAGGACGGGATCGCGCTCGCGGCGCCGCTGATCGACCTGGACGGGCTCTCCGACCCGCTGCGGCTGCGGATCATGCTGGTGCTCGGCCACGCCTTGCCGCTCGTCGGGCGGCCGCAGGAGGCCCGCGACGTGGTCGCCCGGACGCTCGACCGCTGCCGCCCGGAGATCCGCATCGAGTGGCCGTACGAGACGACCTTCGCCGCGATCGCGACCGCCGCGGGCACCGGCTGGGCCGACGCCACCCGGACGCTCGACGCCGTGCGCGGCGCGGCGCTCGAGGAGGACGAGGAGGAGCGGGCCGCCTACGTGGAGATGCACCTGGCCCGGCTGGCGAACCTGCGCGGCGACGCCGCCGGCGCCCAGCGCCTGGCGCACGACGCGACCGAGCGGTTCACGCTGATGGACCCGCGCGAGCACGTGCTGACCTGCCGGGCGGAACAGGCGATCGCGACGGTCGCCGCGGGCCGGCCGGCTGATGCCCGGTGCCTGCTCGACGACCTGCACCGCCGCCGGCGACGGTGGCCGATCAGCCTGCCCAGCGCCCACCGCAGCGCGCTCGCCGAGGCCGCCGTGCTCGCCGCCGAGGGCGACCCCGTCGCCGCCCAGCGGCGCGCGCTGGCCGCCGCCGACGCAGCCGGTGACGCGCTGCTGTGGGAAGCCGAGGCGCTGTTCGAGCACGTCCGGCTGGGCGGCCGGCCGTCGACGGTCGTCGCCCGACTCGGGCGGCTGGCCGCCGCCGCCCCGGACACGATCGTCGGTCCCTGGCACCGGCACGTGCAGGCGCTCGGCTCGGGGCCCGCGCTCGAGGCCGCCGCGGCGACGTGGGTCGGAGTCGGCGCGCTCGGCTGGGCCGGCGAGGCCGCGACGGCCGCGATCGCCGCCTACGCGGAGCGGGACGATCCCGGATCGGCGGACCGCGTCCGTGCGCTCGCCGCGCGGCTGGCGGCGGACCGTGGGCTCCCGGCGGCCAGCGCCCGCGCCGCGCACGCCCGCGCCGCGCTCCGGCCCCGCGAGCGCGAGGTCGCCCAGCTGGTCGCGCTGCGCCTGACCAACGCCGAGATCGCCGAACGGCTCTCGCTGTCGGTCCGGACCGTCGAGTCCCACGTCTACCGGGCGAGCACGCGGCTCGGACTGCGCTCACGCGCGGAGCTGGCGGCCGCCGTCGGCGACGGCGTGCAGTAGCCACTACGGCAGATCGCCGGATCGCTTGTCCGGCCCCCGACGGCCACTCGATACTCCGCGGACCGGGACGGCGCCTTCGCACCGCCCCGGTCGTCGTGTCGCCCGGCGCGCCGCCGTTCGATCGCGTGGGAGATACGCAGAGATGTCACGGACCGACCGACTAGCGCGCGCCATCGCGCTCGCGATCCTGCTGGCCGGGGCCACGACCGGCTCCGCCTCCGCCGCGATCACCCTCGAATCCCCGGCCGGCGCCGTCGTCTACGACGGCACGCCCGGGCCCGTGCTCGCCGGTCCCCGGGTGCTGACCCACGACCTGAGCCGCGACGGCCGGGCCGACGCCGTCGCCGGGACCGGCACCGACCGCACCGCCGTCGCCCTGGGGACCAGCGACGGGCTGGGGCCGACCGCGACCCGGACCGACGCCGTCGCCCGGATCTTCGCGGTCGGCGACGTCACCCGCGACGGGCGATCCGACCTGATCCGGGTCACCGACAGCGGCGTCACCGTCGCGCCCGGCCACGGCGACGGGACCTTCGGCGCTCCGACGACCTACGGCGACGCGCGCACCGCGTGCGCGGTCGCGATCGCCACCGCCGACGTCGACCGCGACGGCGTGCTCGACGTGGTCGTCGCGTGCCCCGACCGCCTGGAGACGATGCGCGGCGACGGAGCGGGCGGCCTCGCCCCCGCCGTGTCGAGCGACCTCGGGGTCACCGACCAGGCCGCGGACATCGCCCTGGCGGACATGAACCGCGACGGCATCCCCGATGTCGTGGTCGCCGAGGGCGGCTCCGGCGGCCGGGTCTCCGTGCTCGGTGGGGTCGGCGACGGCACGTTCACCGTCGCGGCCTCGATCCCGACCGCCGCGTCGTACCAGCGGGTCGCCGTCGCCGACACCGACCGCGACGGCAAGCTCGACGTGATCGGCCTGACCGCCGAGGCGACGCCCCGCCTGCTGTACATGCGGGGCAACGGCTCGGGGTCGTTCACCGGCCTCCAGTTCGCGGGGTACCCGCTCGCGGACGCCGTGGACCTGGTGCTGGACGACCTCGACCTCGACGGACGGGTCGACCTGGTCGTCGCCGGCCGCCTCGGGATCACGACGCTCGAGGGCGACGGCAACTCGGGCTTCGTGGAGCTGAGCCGACAGACCGCCGCGTGGGCGACGGCGGTGACGACCGGCGACGTCGACGGCGACGGCCGCCCGGACGTGGTCCTGCTCGGCCGCGACGGTGACCTCCAGGTCGCCCGCAACGTCAGCGTGCTCCGCCCGGCGTCGAACGTCTTCCCGCGGCTGCCGTCCTCCCCCGCGACCGAGCGCGGCCCCGCCTACGCGACCTCCGCCGACCTGAACCGCGACGGGATCCCGGACCTGATCGTGGCCCAGCAGACCGCGTCACGGGTCGGCGTCCTGCTGGGGAACGGGGACGCGACCTTCGGGGCGCGCGGAGACTTCTGGGCCGGCGGCTCCAGCCCGTCGCAGATCGTGCCCGCCGACATGAACCGCGACGGCATTCCCGACCTGGTGGTCGGGCACAGTCTGGGCGGCACGATCGGGGTGCTGATCGGCCGCGGCGACGGGACCTTCGACGACCCGCGGACGCAGGACATGCCGTTCCTCCACAATGCGGTCGGCATCGCCGTCGGCGACTTCGACCGCGACGGGATTCCCGACGTCGCCACCGCCAACGGCGACGGCCAGCGGGTGTCGGTCTTCCGCGGGATCGGCGACGGCACGCTCTCGTCGCCGACCACCATCACCACCGCCGGCGGCAACATCACCGCGATCGTGGCCGGCGACTTCGACCGCGACGGACGGATCGACCTGGCGGCGATCGGCGGGGGCTTCTCGGCCCGGCTGAACCTGCTGCGCGGCAACGGCGACGGCAGCTTCCAGGCCAGCACCGTCAACCTGGCGTCGGGCAGTCAGCCGCAGGCGGTGCGGGCGGTCGACCTGGACCGCGACGGCGACCTCGACCTGGTGATCGCGAACCACGGCAACGCGACGGTGTCGGTGCTGCCGAACGTCGGCGGCGGCTTCGCGACGCGCCACGACCATGCGGTCTGGGGCACCCCGCGGGGCCTCGACGTCGGCGACGTCCACGGTGACCTGATCCCCGACGTCGTGTTCAGCGACGGGACGGGCAGCACCGTCGGCGTGCTCCGCGGACAGACCGACGGCACGTTCGCGGCCGCGACGTCGCACGCCGTCGGCACGGCGGCCTACGGCGTCGCCGTGGCCGACCTGGACCGCGACGGCCGGTCGGAGATCGTCGCCCCCGGCTACACCCAGCAGACGATCGCCGTGCTGCTCGGCACGACCGACCTCCAGCCGCCGTCGACCGTCGACGACATCACGTCCGGCTGGTCGCGAACCGGTCGCGTGACGCTGACCGCCACCGACGCGGGCGGCGTCGACCGCACCTACTACACGGTCGGCAGCGATCCGGCCGATCCGACGACCGCGAGCAGCGTCTACTCCGGTCCGCTCACGCTGACCGACGGACAGCGGGTCAAGTACTTCTCGGTCGACCACGCGGGCAACGCCGAACCGGTCCGGACCTCGGGCGCGATCCGGGTCGACGACGTCGCCCCGGTCAGCAGCGCGTCGCTGCCGTCTGGCTGGCAGAACGCCCCGGTCGCGGTGACCCTGTCCGCGACCGACGCGGGCTCCGGCGTCCACCGGATCTACTACACGGTGGGCAGCAACCCCGGCGTGCCGGGCCCGACGAGCGCCGTCTACGACCCGGCCAGCAAGCCCACGCTGACCCACGGGCAGCGGATCCGCTTCCGCGCGGAGGACGTCGCGGGCAACGTCGAGGCGTCCAAGCCGGCGGAGGCGGCCGTCCAGGTCGACACCGTCGCCCCGGTCACGTCCGACAACGTCACCGACGCCTGGCGCACCCAGCCGGTGACCGTCGCGCTGGCCCGGTCCGACAGCGGCGGATCGTTCGTCGCGGCAACGTACTACGAGATCGGGACGGCCCCCGACGAGCCGACGACGGCCAGCCCGGTCTACGACCCGACCGACCGCCCGCGGCTGAACCACGGCGAGCGGATCCGCTACCTGACCCTCGACGTCGCGGGCAACCGCAGCGCCGTCGGCATCAGCGTCGCCGCCCGCGTCGACGGCGATCCACCGGCCACCACCGACGACGTGCCCGACGACTGGCAGCGGGCTCCGGTCCCGGTCACGCTGGACGCCGCCGACGCGCGCTCGGGGGTCGCCGCGACCTACTACGAGATCGGCGTCTCCCCCGCCGACCCGTCGCCGGCCAGCCCGGTCTACGACCCGGCGAGCAAGCCCCTGCTCCAGCACGGCGAGCGGATCGCGTACCGCTCGGTCGACGTCGCCGGCAACCTCGAGGACACCCGGAGCAGCGCCGCCGCCCGGATCGACGACACGGCTCCGGCGGCGCCCACGCTGCTGGCCGGTCCGCCGGCCGCGGATCTCGCGACGACGGCGAGCATCGCCTTCGCCGGGGAGCCCGACGCGACCTTCGAGTGCGAAGTCGACGGAGGCCCCGCGGCGCCCTGCAGCTCACCGCTGGTCCTGCGCGACCTGGGCGCCGGCGCGCACACGGTGCGGATCCACCAGATCGACGTCTCCGGGCTGCGCAGCCCGGCCCTGACGGTGACCTTCACCGTGACCGCGCCGCCGGTCGATCCGCCGCCCGCCGCGCCGCCGGTCGATCCGCCGCCCGCCGCGCCGCCGGTCGATCCGCCGGTCGATCCGCCGGCCGTCCCCGAGCCGCGACCGAGCGCGATGCGCGCGCTCCTCGGCGACGCGGACGGTGCCGGACGCCGGCCGGTCGTGCTGGTCGCCGGCCAGAGCGGCATCGCATGCGCCGCCGATCGGGGGAGCGTCGGCGGGTGCCGCCTGGAGGCGCGGAGCACCCGTCGCCTGACCACCGCGTCCGGCCGGCGCCTGCCGGTCGGCACGCTGCTCGCCGTCGGGGCGTCGACGCCAGGCGCCGCCGCCGGCGCGCGGCTCGCCGCCGACCTGCGGCTGACCGCGCACGGTCGGGCGGCGCGGACCACCCATCCGCTCGGACTGACCGCGCGGCTGTGGGTGATCGGCACGACCCCCGACGGCGCCGTCGTCCGGGGCAGCTCGCTGATCCGGTTGATGACCAGCGACAGCCTGACGATCCGGCTGCCCGGCCGGTCCCGGACCCTGGCGCCGAGCGCGCGGCTGCTGCTCGGGCGTCTGGTGCGGACCGTCGGGGGACGGGCGACCGCGGTGCGCTGCACGGCCGATACCGACGCCAGCGGCGACGCCGCCGCCGACCGGGCGCTGACCGTCGCCCAGGCGCGCGCGGCCTGCGGATACCTGGCGTCCCGCGGCCTGCGAGCCACGCGGACGGTCGAGGGCCGCGGCAGCACCCAGCCGCGGGCGTCGAACCGCACCGACCGCGGCCGCGCGCTGAACCGCCGGCTGACGATCCGGATCGTCCTCTAGCCCCCCCACCACCCACGCTGATGCGGATTTCGCCCACGCCGCGGGCACGATCCGCATCAGCCGCGCCACCACCCACGCTGATGCGGGTTTCGCCACCCCAGCGGGCACAATCCGCATCAGCGGGCTAGACGACGACGGCGCGGCCGGCGGCGGCCCACGCCGCGTGGCGGTCGCGCGGGCGCCCGATCACCACATCGGTCCCGTCGTCCAGGATCGGGCGCTGGAGCAGCGAGCGGTGCTCCGCGAGAATCGCCACGACCTCGTCGATGCCCAGGCCGTCGGCGTCCAGGCCCAGGTCCTTGTACTTCTTGTCCCGCCGGATCAGTGCGTCGACCGGGTCGCCCTGGACGCGCTCGGCGAGCGAGCGCAGCTCGGGCTCCGACAGCTTCTCGGCGACCAGCAGGTACTTGCGGACGGTCACCTCGTGGCCGGCGTCCTGGAGGGCGTCCAGGGCATGGACCGAGGTCGAGCAGTTGGGGTTGTGCATCAGCGTCAGGCTCACGAGCCGATCCTACGGGCGAACGGCCGGGAGCCCCGAGCTGATGCGGGTTACGCCACCCCCGGCGGTGCAACCCGCATCAGCTCCAGCGCGTTCCTGAGCCGATGCGGCTTTCGCCGCCCCGAGCGGCCGAACGCGCATCAACCCGTCATGGTGGCCGGCAGGTTGCGCTCCCAGCCGATCGCCGGGGCCACGTGCTCCGCGATCGTCTCCAGCAGTTGCGCGTTGTACTCGACGCCCAGCTGGTTGGGCACGGTCAGCAGCAGCGTGTCCGCCGCCTGGACGGCCGCGTCCTGCGCCAGCTCCTCGGCGATCCGGTCCGGCTCGCCGGTGTAGGTGCGGCCGAACCGCGACAGCGCGCCATCGAGCTCGCCGACCTGATCGCTACCGCCGCCGCGGCCGAACAGACGGCGGTCCTCGTCGGAGGTCACCGGCAACACGCTGCGGCTGACCGAGACGCGCGGCTCGTGCTTCCAGCCCGCCGCGTCCCAGCTGTCGCGGAACGCCGCGATCTGGCCCGCCTGGAGCTCGTCGAACGGCACGCCGCGTTCCTCGAGCAGCAGCGTCGAGCTCATCAGGTTCATCCCCTTCAGCCCGGCCCAGCGGGCGGTCTCCGTCGATCCGGAGCCCCACCAGATCCGCTCCGGCAGCCCCGGCGAGCGCGGCTGGATCGCCAGCGTCGCGTCCGACGGCGCCCCGCCCGCGTCGACGTGGGCGACCCCGGCCCCGGCGATCGCCTCGCGGAAGATCCGTGTCCGCTCCCGCGCGTCGTCGGCAGCCGACACGCCCTCCGGCGGCACGTGCCCGAACGCCTCGTAGCCGCGGTAGGCCGGCTCCGGGGACCCGCGGCTCACGCTGAGCTGCAGCCGCCCGTCGGCGAGAAGATCGGTGACGCCCGCCTCCTCCGCCATGTACAGCGGGTTCTCGTAGCGCATGTCGATCACGCCGGTGCCCATCTCGATCCGCTCGGTCCGCGCCGCGATCGCCGCGAGCAGCGGGAACGGCGCCGACAGTTGCGGCACGAAGTGATGGACCCGGACGTAGGCCCCGTCGATCCCGATCCGCTCGGCCTCGACCGCCAGCTCGACGGTCTGCTGGATCGCCTCGCGAGCCGTCGGCGTCTGCGAGCCCGGCACGCGCTGCCAGTGCCCGAAGGACAGGAATCCGATCCGCTTCTTGTGCGTCATCCGCTGCTCCGTTCCGGCACCCGCGCCGTCGCGACCACCCAAACGGACCATAGTCCACTTACGCTCTGCGATGTGTGACGCACCGCCGCACCGCAAGCCGATGCGGGTTCCGCCACCACCACGGGCGGAACCCGCATCAGCATGAGCCGGCGCAGGAGCTGATGCGGGTTACGCCAGCCAGCCGGGCGAGATCCGCATCAGCGTGGCGGGGCGGCCGGGTCCTAGAAGAAGCACCACGTCGTCTTCTTGCGTCCCGCGAACGCCCGCCGGACGTCCGGGGCGTCGCAAAGGTCGCCCGCGTAGACGTACCGCGGGACGAGCGAGCGGATCGCCTCGTCGCCGACCGGCGGCAGCAGCACCAGCGCGCGGTCGCCCTCGTCGGGGTCACCGGGGACGGCCAAGCCCAGGTCGCCGAGCGGCTCGGGCAGCGTCACCGTCGTCTCGACGCGGGACCGCGGGTCGTGATCCCCCTCGCAGGTCGACATCAGCGGCCAGTCGCGGTTGATCCGGAACCGCGCGCTCAGCGCGTAGGCGGCTCCGTCCCGCCGGACCTCGACGCCGGTGAACCGCGCGGCGCTGTCGTACGACTCGTCCGCGGCGCAGCTCTGGTCGTGGACCGCCACCCGCACGGTCGCGGCGGCCCGGTCGATGCTCGCCGGGTCGAGCACGATCGCGCCGGAGTACGTCGGGATCGGCGCGTTCGGGTCGGGAGCCGGCTCGACGTTCAGCACGACGGCGACCGGCGAGCGCCGCGCGAAGGCCCGCAGCACCATCCGGGTCGCCTCCGGCACCCGGTGGAGGACGTCGACGTCGAGCGTGTTACGGCTGGTGTCGATCCCCGACGCGATCCACTCCCGCCCCGCGAGCTTGCCGATCCGCTTCGACAGCCGACCGTTCTCCTGCTCCAGCTGCCGGTAGGTCGACCGCACGGCGACCAGCCGCACGTCACGACTCAGCTTGCGGCGCGCCAACACCGCTCGCGCCCGTCGCACCGCCCGGCGCGCGTCACGCGGCGAACCCGCGTAGGCGACGCCGACCCGCTCCGATCCGCCCGCGCAGACCGCAACCCACATGCTGCCCCACATGTTCCGCTCGGACTTGCGGTGGAGGATCCGGTACAGCTCGTCGCGCGGATCACCGCGCCGCATGATCCGGTTCTGCCGCCGGATCGTCGCGCGCGTGTGCTCCTTGTCGCACCGCTTGGTGTCGACCTTCGGCAGCCGCAGCTCCTTCCGCAGCGCCGACGGCCAGCCGATGTCGGGGTCGTCGACCGCACGCGCACCGGCCGGCGGGGCAACGACGAGCAGCAGCGCCAGGAGCAGGGCGAGCGCCGCGCCAGATCGACGAACTGGACGGTGGACTGACCGGGAATCCGCGTACACGTCCGCATCCTCCCACGCCCCGCTGATGCGGGTTCCGCCACCACCAAGGGCGGAACCCGCATCAGCGCGGCGTGGCCCCCGGACTGATGCGGATCGTGCCGACCAGCGTGGCGGGATCCGCATCAGCGGGGCTGGTGGGGTGCGGTCAGACCGCCGTCCGGACCACCGTCGTCGGCCGGGTCGCCGCGTCGTAGGCCGCGTGCCCACCGGTCGCGCCGTGGCCGCTCTCCTTCGCCGGCTCGTAGGTCCGGTTCAGACCGCCGCCCTGCCACTCGTTGACCCAGACCACCCCGACGGGCAGCCGCGCGGCGCGCTCGGCGTGGTCCGGATCCCGCGTGTAGACGGTCGCGGCCAGGCCGAACCGCGAGTCGGCGGCGCGCCGCAGCCCCTCGTCGAAGTCGTCGACCACGACGATCGGCGCGACCGGCCCGAAGGTCTCCTCGCGCATCACCAGCATCTCGTCGTCGACGTCGACCAGCACCGTCGCCGGATAGAAGAACCCCTCGCGATCGGGCGCCTCGCCGCCGGCCAGGACCCGCGCTCCGCGCCCGACCGCCTCGGCGACGTGCTCCGCGACGATCCGCCGCTGGCGGGCGTCGACGAGCGGTCCCAGCCGCACGCCGTCCTCGTGGCCCTCGCCCATCGTCCACCGCTCCGCCTCGGCGACCAACGCGTCGACGAACGCGTCGGCGACGTCCTTGTGCACGTAGATCCGCTCCATCGACGTGCAGATCTGCCCGGTGTTGACGAACGCGCCGAAGGCCACCGCCTGCGCGGTCGCGACCGGGTCGACGCCGGCGTCGACCACCACCGGATCCTTGCCGCCCAGCTCGAGCACGACGCGCCGCAGCCGCCGTGCCGCCGCCAGGCCGACCGCCCTCCCCGACTCCACCGAGCCGGTAAAGTGGACCAGGCCGACGTCCGGGTGGTCGGCCAGCGGCTCGCCGGCACGGCGGTCACCCAGCACCAGGTTGAGCACGCCCGCCGGCAGCTCGGTCAGCTCCAGCATCCGCACCGCGGACAGCGGCGCCCGCT
>CAZMVL010000052.1:28776-29385 GCA_964569335.1 uncultured Paraperlucidibaca sp. | reverse complement strand
GCCTTCTGATCCACTCTCTGGATCATCCGGACCCCGCTGGCGCAAGCCGGCGGGGCTCTGCTGTAGCTTCTTGGAGTATCGCAATCAGGTACCTTTCTCACTAGGTCTTGGGGCTTACATTGAGTGATGCCGCATCTTGGCCACAGTATCGAGTTTCGGCGACCTTTTCCCCACTCGATGATGTCGATGTAGCGCTTGGTCAGCTTGGCCAAGTCTTCCAACCCACCTCTGAGGGGCACGCTTTGGCTGAGGCGCTTTGAATTGGACGGCGATTAGAGGATCAGAGGTACTCATGGCCTCCAAACCTTCGTGGCAACGTCAGACACGTATTGCACACTGCCGTCGGAGTGATGAGTGGGCCGCGGTTACCTCCCGTTGCTTGAGTTCGAGCTCCTCACCGCGCTTGTTCAGATTAGCTTCCGACAACTCGCCTCTGGCCAAGAGCGCAGGGATTGGATTGCCCATGCCGGGCTGGCGCATCTATCTCCGTGTTCATCGCCCAGCCAACGATGCCGACTGCAGAATTGGTCGACGGCAATTTGGAGCCAACCTTCGGCGGTCGAGATGGAGGTTAGGTAGGCGATCATCCGGTCTATGGCGTAGCCAACG